>JAZLBO010000001.1:0-8626 GCA_045613765.1 Clostridia bacterium
CTTGTGGTGTATAAATCAAAACTTTCGGTCAATAATTCAGTCACGGAGGTAATTCAATGAGTAAAATAGCAGTTGCCACAAAAAGATTTAGTGGCTTTATGAAAAGAAACGCAATGTATCTTCTTATTTTGCTGTGTATCGCATCTGTGGCAACAGTGATTGCCCTTGCTGTCACTGGCAATTTTGGAAGTGAAATCGACCTTAATCCTGATGCCGTTGTTGACACACCCATAGACAACGCACCTGTCAATCCCGACCCCAAGCCTGTCGAAAAACCAGACCCCACACCCAGTGAGCCAACAATTGAGCCTTTGACTTTTGGTGCACCCTGCAATGGCAGTGTGGTGTTGGACTACTCTGACACAGTCCTTGTGTGGAACTCAACACTCGGTCAATATTCCACCCACTTGGGTGTTGACTTCACTGCAGAAGACGGCAAAGTGACTGCAGTTGCAGACGGCACAGTCAGTGCAGTTGGATATGACAGTTTGAAGGGGCATTATATCATCATTGACCATGATGAAAACTATCAATCACGCTACTATTCCCTTGGCGAAGAAATCACGCTTCAAGTTGGCGACGACGTTGAAAAAGGTCAAGTGATTGGCGTTATGTCAACGGCTATGGCAACAGAAAACTATCTTGGAAATCACTTGCATCTGGAGATGAGCAAAGACGGCGAAAACATAGATCCTCTTACGGTGCTCACTCTTGCAGAAAAATAACAAAATCACACGATCAAATGTTTAGAATATAATATTGACAATATAAAATAATGATTGTGCCATAATAGACAAATTTATATTAGAGAGAAAAATCAATCCTTTCACAAAGGACAAACATAATCTCCCCCTATCAAAAGCCCTGCCAAGCACTGTTTGGTGGGGCTTTCCCTTTTGGTTGATTTGGGTCATATCTTCATATCATCAAAATGAAATCTGCGCATTTATCCACCCAATTAATTTATGCCACGGCATCTATGCTCAAACCAACATATATCGCTTTTTTATATGGCTCACGGAAGTGGTTGACACCAAATTTTCATATCATCATTTGCGCATATTTTCACTTGTAAGTTTTATGCTCACTTCTGCCCTTTTGGTCTTTCTACAAGAAAATTTTTATTAAAAATTTTGTCGGTTTTTATTGGTTGAAATTTGTTCCATACAGTGTTATAATATACTGTATGGACAGAATAACCCTTGACAATACAATGCTACGCATCGCCCGTGGGGACGAAGTGGCGTTTGAAGAATTGTACAATCACACCAAGAACGGATTGTACTCCTTCATATTGTCTATTTGTGGGGATCATCACATGGCAGAAGATATTATGCAGACCACTTATATTCGCATACGTCTTTCTGCAAAGATGTACAAGGCAGGGTCAAACACTCTTGCATGGATATATACCATTGCAAAGAACTTGACTTTCAATGAATTGAACAAACGAAAGCGAGAAATATCCCTTGACTTTGACGGAAGTTCAAAGATTGGTGGGCAATATACCATTGACGACAAGGTGACAAGCCCCCTGCTCTCAATCATCAAAAGTGAACTAAGTCAAGTGGAAGCACAGATCATCACACTGCATCTCATATCGGGGTTCAAGCACCGAGAAATTGCAGACATGCTTGAAAAGCCACTGGGCACTGTCCTATGGACATACAAAAACGCACTGAATAAAATCAAAAGCAAGTATAGGGAGGAAGACCTATGAAGACAAAAGATATTAAAACCTTGCTCAACAAGGAAACAGGAGAAAACACACCCGACGTACTTGACAACGTCAAAGTTTCTCCCATCAACAAACTCAAAAATAATGAAAAAAGCCTTGTTGCCTTCAAAAAGACTATGGCAACGCTCATACTGGTCTTCTTGCTTGTGATTGTTGTTGTTTTGTCGGTGGCAATCCACGGATACACCACTCAAGTGCGAGAAACAACCAAGAGCAATATGACGTTTATGTCATTGCGCCTTGCAAGTAGCCCCGAAGACACCCCCACAAAAGCATACAACTTTATCATTGACGGCACTGGCAGAATTATCCTTGCATTTGATGAAATGAAAGGCGACACTCTCCACACACCCACAAACTTTGAAGATATACTTGACCTTCTTGAATATAACGGCGAAGGCACAATCTTCATTGTTGCATCAAGTGATAGACCTGCTTTTGCAAAGCAATTTGGCGTGTATATGGCAGAAACCATTGAAAAAGATGACGATTTTGACGGCGTCAAGATTATTTCTCACGTCAACGAAACCGTAAGCAGAAATACCTTTGAAAATGCAATCTCCGTCCTTCCAAGTGACGAAAAGGTTGACTACGGCACAAAAAATATCAATGAACTTTGCGCCTTGTATTCAACTCTCATTGAAGATCTTGACTAAAACACGGCAGACTGTACACAAATATAAACGACAAAAACAAACATACTACAATGCGTAATCACGCACATAGGAAAAATATGAAAAAGAACAACTTGAAGATCATCTTTGCACTGCTCCTTGCAGTCCTCGTGTTGTCAATGGTTGCTTGCGCACCTGTTGACGACCCCACTCCCGACCCCTCTCCCGAGCCCGAGCAACCCGAACCTGTCACTTTTACCGTGACCTTTGACACAAAGGGTGGCACGGGTGTTTCTGGCTACGAAAATATCGAGTTTGGACAAATGGTGTCTGCCCCTGCAGTCAATCCCACAAAAACCGGCTATCTCTTTGATGGTTGGACTTTGTCCAATGGCGACCCCGTTGATTTTGACACATATACCGTCTATTCCAACGTAACCTTCTATGCAAGTTGGAAAGCAAAGTCATACAACATCACTGCATATCTCACAGACGAAATGGTCAAGGATAATATCATTGATCTCACAGGTGACACAGTGAGCCAATACTATGGCGACAACGTGACTCTTGCCGACGAAAAATATAACCTTCGTGACACAGAAGTTGATGGCGTCACAGTGAAGACTGTCACCTTCCATCTCTCATACGAAAGCACCACTTCATCAGGTCAAACATTGCCCGTGCCTACCACCACAAAGGAAGGCGATCGTTTTATGTATTGGTACTACTATGAAGGGGAAACAATCGTGCCTATCACAAAGACACTTGTCAAGGGCTCAACTGCACAAACAGTTGCACTTTTAGGGGGCTACAACTATGACGGCGCGCGCACTCTCTATGCAATGTGGTATAGCGCACTTGAAAATATTACGGTCAATTTTGACGGCGTAATTGATGGCGCAACGGTCAACGTCCCATCTGTTATCGTCAAGGATGGCGACTATCTTGTAAAGCCCGAAAATCCCACTGCCACAGACTATGATTTTGACAAGTGGACATACGTTCTTCTCAATGAAGATGAAGAAGAAGTCGTCTATGATATGGCCTTCTACACCGACCCTTCAAACCACGGAACATACATCACAAGCGCAATGGCAACAGACGGTGTGTTTACCCTTTCTGCCAACTGGACAAAGCGCATTGAAATCTCATCTGCAAGCGATCTTACAAGCCTTGACACAACAGACAAGGAAGTGCAAAGTGCAAACTTCTATCTTATGCAAGATGTCACAATCGATAGTTATACCACACTTTTTGACAAGGAAAACCCCTTTATTGGTGTATTTGACGGACGTGGCTATGCAATCACCATCAACGGCTTGAACCTTGACAGCAACAACGGATGTGGTGCTCTTATCGGTGTCAACGAAGGCGTCATCAAGAGCCTTAATATCTACACAACCATCTCGGTTTCTGGCAATTTGGAAGGTGTCACAAATGTCATCATTGGTGCAGTGGCAGGAGAAAACAAAGGTGTCATTTCTGCAGTTGGTGTCAAGAGTGTCAATGTCAGTGCAACGGCAACAGATTGCGACATTTATATGGGTGGCATTGCAGGTGTCAACTATGGGGAAATCAGTGGCTCAACCGTTGGCACTGCCAACATTTATATCAACGGACGCAACGTATATGCAGGTGGCGTTGTTGGACACAATGCACGTGGATTTGTCAATGACGTTCGTGTTGAAAATTGTTTCATGGAAGTTGAAAGTATTGCAGACACAAATGCAGGTTTTGTGGCAGGCAAAATCTCTCTCGGCAACACCAAAAAATGTGTGGTTGCAAACAGTGATCTTTCTGTCAGTGCAACAAATAGCGCTTATGTTGGTGGTATCGCAGGCAAGGTTGTCAACAATCTCGTTGAACAATGCTTGATTGACAACTGCTCTATCAATGCCGACGGAAATCGTGCATACGCAGGTGGCGTTGTTGGCGAAGGTGGAAGCACAATCCGTCACACTTCTCTCAATGCAATTTCAGTGAGCGCATCAGGTGTTGTTCGTACTGCAGCAGGTGGATTTGTGGGCAACAACATTTGTGAAGGTGGCGATCGTGGTCTTATTCAATACTCAGTGGCAACAGGTACAGTGAGCGCAAATTCACAAGGCGACATTTACGTCGGTGGTATCGCAGGAATCCAAAATGCTGGTGCAAGCGCAACCAATGGCGCAGTGGCTTACGTCTATGCAGAAATCAAAGTCATTGCAATAGCCAACGAAGGTGGCAAAATCAACGTTGGCAAGTCATTTGGCATTTGTGATGACATCACAGTGTGCTACAGCGTCTTTGTTGCAGACAACACAGCACTCATTTTGAACGCAGTTGAATACGACAAGGAAACAAAGCCCTTTGAAGTGACAACGCGTACAGACGTCAAGGAAATCACTCCCGGCTTTGAAACAATCCAAAATGCAACTTGGATCAACACCAACCTTAAACTCAACGGCTCATCTGGTAATGATGGTGTGTGGATTGTGGCAGACGGCAGTTATCCTACCCTTGCATTTGCACAATAACCAAAACAAAGCATAAAAAAAGGCACTCGTTTGAGTGTCTTTTTTAATGAATTGCAACAAGTTGCATGAATTGCCTACGGCATGATTTCTCGCTACGCTCCATGAATTGCACCACAGGTGCATTGTGGTCGGGTTGTGTGTAGATACTCGTACAAGCACTCAATATAAGCAATCTATTTTCAACCACAACTCTCCACTATTCACTATCACTTATTCACTAACAAAAAAAGGCACTCGTTTGAGTGCCTTTTTTGTTCCGTTGGGGTTGTTAGTCTTTGATTGCTTTGAGTTGGCGAAGGGTGACGTCTTCAAGTTTATTGTCACAGCCAAGTTGTTTGATGAGTGTCTTCACTGCGTCATCAAGTTCACTGCCTTCTGAGAAGTCTGCATCAAAGATCCAGTCAACTCTGCCGTGCTTGAGCAAAGGTTGAACCTTATACTTTTCATCATTGTGGTAGAGTGCGATTGAGTGTCCACCAGATTGCTTGACCAGTTTCATACAAGGCACGTCTGTAAGTCCATCTCCAATATAGACCATATTACGGAAGAAAACTCTCTTTTCTTCTTCAGGCTGTGATCTGTTGAGATCGGTGTTGTTGTTGATTTCAAGGACGCCTTTGTTGATACGATAGACAAATTGGGTTTTGTTGGTGTAGTTGACTGCCAATTTGGGCCAAATTGCCTCGCCGTTTTCATCATACATAAATTCGCAAGCGTAGATCTTCTTGAAATACTTTGAGATGACTGTGCCGTCAATGATTTCACGAAGGCCTGATGAAAGGACGTAGTGTTCAATCTTAAGACCTGCTTCTTCGCCATATTTGTTGATGCGTTCAAACCATTCTACGACGCCGGGATGATATTCGATATATTTGCCACTCTTGACAAGATCTTTCTTTGTGAGGGGATTGCCAGCCTTCTTTGCTTGGTCAATCATGCAGTACATATATGAAAGGATGCTGTCCATTTGTTCTTTTGCAGCAACTCTTTCTGCCTCTGCCCAGAATTCCTCGGGCTTCATGCCAAGGCTGGGGATAAAGGTGTATTCCTGCATATCACGAGTGCAAAGTGTCTTGTCAAAATCGTAAAGCATTGCCACAATGTGTTGTTTTTTCATGCAAATTCCTACCTTAAAGTTGGGTTTCTGTTGTATAAGTATTCTAATGCAAAATACACGAATTGTCAACTGCTGAAACAATTTGCCCCTTATATTAAGAAAAAATATAGTGCATTTGACTATTTTTGCGCCTGCACGCACAAAATATTTTTGATTGTTTTCAGTCTTTTTATGAATAATTGTTGAAATTTTGCAGTTTTTGTGGTAAAATACACAACGCTATGTATTGTCATATATTATGTAGGCAAGTGCGCCCACGTATGCGACAAGACGTAGCCGAGCAACAATCAAGTTATTACAACAAATTGGAGAATAAAAAATGAAAAATTTGGATTTGAGCATCTACGGTATCACCGGAGCAACAGAAATCGTACACAATCCTTCATACGAAGAATTGTACTTGGCAGAAACCGATCCTTCTCTCACAGGCTATGAAAAGGGTCAAACAACCGAACTCGGTGCTGTCAATGTTATGACAGGTATCTACACCGGCCGTTCACCCAAGGACAAATTCATCGTCATGGATGACAACTCAAAGGATACAGTTTGGTGGACATCAGACGAATTCAAAAACGACAACCATCCTTGCAGTATCGACACATGGAACACAGTGAAGGCACTTGCAACCAAGGAACTTTCAAACAAGAAACTCTACGTCATGGACGTCTTCTGTGGCACAAACGCAGACTCACGTATGGCAATCCGTTTCATCATGGAAGTTGCATGGCAAGCACACTTTGTCAAAAATATGTTCATTGCACCCACAGCAGAAGAACTTGAAAACTTCACACCTGACTTTGTTTGCTACAACGCATCAAAGGCAAAGGTTGAAAACTTCAAAGAACTCGGCCTCAACTCAGAAACAGCAGTCGTCTTCAACATCACATCACGTGAACAAGTCATCCTCAACACATGGTACGGTGGCGAAATGAAGAAAGGTATGTTCTCAATGATGAACTACTACTTGCCTTTGAACGGCATGGCATCAATGCACTGCTCAGCCAACACAGATATGAACAAAGAAAACACAGCACTCTTCTTTGGTCTTTCAGGCACAGGCAAGACAACACTCTCAACAGACCCCAAACGTCTTCTTATCGGCGACGACGAACACGGCTGGGATGACAACGGTGTCTTCAACTTTGAAGGTGGTTGCTATGCAAAAGTTATCAACCTCGACAAAGATTCAGAACCCGACATCTACAATGCAATCAAGCGCAATGCACTTCTTGAAAACGTCACAGTTGATGAAAACGGTGTCTGCGACTTCGCAGATGGCAGTGTGACAGAAAACACACGTGTTTCATACCCCATCAACCACATTGAAAAGATCGTACGCCCCGTCTCTGCAGCACCCGATGCAAAGAACGTCATCTTCCTTTCAGCAGATGCATTTGGCGTACTTCCTCCCGTTTCAATCCTCACACCTGAACAAGCACAATACTACTTCCTTTCAGGCTTCACCTCAAAACTCGCAGGCACAGAACGTGGCATCACAGAACCTACACCCACATTCTCAGCATGCTTTGGTCAAGCATTCCTTGAACTCCATCCCACAAAATACGCAGAAGAACTCGTCAAGAAGATGGAAAAATCAGGCGCAAAGGCATACCTTGTCAACACAGGCTGGAACGGCACTGGCAAGCGTATCTCAATCAAGGACACACGTGGCATCATTGACGCAATCCTTGACGGCTCAATCCTCAAAGCAGATACAAAGACAATCCCTTACTTCAACCTTGAAGTTCCCACAGCACTTCCCGGCGTAGATTCAGGCATCCTTGATCCTCGTGACACATACCAAGATGCAACAGCATGGGAAACAAAGGCACAAGACCTTGCAAGCCGTTTCCAAAAGAACTTTGTCAAGTACACAGGCAACGACGCAGGCAAAGCACTTGTCGCAGCAGGCCCTCAAGCATAATCGAGTGGATTAGAATATCAAAAAAAACACAAAAACGGCGAGCAAAACTCGCCGTTTTCTTTTTCTGTTTTGAGAATATAAAACCACTATTCTAACCCACTTTTCGCACCCCAAAATCAATCAAAAAGTTTGTGCATTGCCCTGCTAAAATTTGCCTATTTTTGCTCTGTTTTTCACAAATTTTTTCTCTTATTTTTTGTTGTTTCTACCCTTGATTTTTATTGATTTTTTTACTGATTTTCGTGGTTTTTTTGTCTTTTTTTCTTGCCTATTTTTGCTCTATTTGCCCTTGATTTTTCCTATGTTTTCTTCACTATTTTCGTTGATTTTTTGACGGAATTTCCATCTATTTTTTGCCCTTTTCTCTGCACGATTGCCCAAAAGCAAGCAGTCCTTCTCTTTTTAATATCAATTTTACAAATTGAAACGCCCAAAAATTTCCACTGAATTTTTTGATTTTTTGTGTCAATACGTTTGTCTTTATATGTTATTTATGGTAAGATATATATGATATAAATCGATAATATATATATCGATTGCACTGATATCGATTGAAAATTGATTGATATCAATGAGAATCTCAACTGAGATGGCATTAAAATTCTTGACGAGGTGGAAAATGAACGGTTGCCCTATCCCAAAAGCGACACTTGGAAGACTTCCAATTTACATAGAATATTTGAGAAGTTTGCCTTGTGAAAACGGGGATACAATATC
>JAZLBO010000002.1:0-7172 GCA_045613765.1 Clostridia bacterium
ACAAATCGCAAGACCTGAAGATGAAAAGCCTTTCTTTGAGATGGGGGGCAAGAGAACTCAATATGATGATGAACTTGCAAGAGAAATTGAAAAGGTCAAGACGTTTGAGTATCCTTATGATGAAGAAACACGCCTTTCAATGAAATACACCGTCACCCAAATCAACAACGAAGGTGCAAAGGATATTACAGTCACTTTCCCCACCTACGAAGATGATGGAGAAGACAACGGCGGTGTCAGTGTTGCAGAAATCGGCACGGCATACCACAAGGTTATGGAATATATTGACTTTGCCATTGACAACGTTGAAGACGTCAAGAGTGCAATAGACCAAATGGTTGCAGATGGGGTGCTTACAAGGGAGGCAAGAGATCTTGTTGAAGATGACAAAATTTTGACTGCGCTTATGGATCCCATCATCAAAGAATCTGCCGGTGCAAGATGCCGTCACGAGCAACCCTTTATGATATACGTACCTGCAAAAGAGGTGCTTGAAGGCTCAAATTCCACAGACAAAGTGCTTGTACAGGGCGTAATTGACCTTCTTGTTGAAGGCAAAAAGAAATATATTGTAGATTTCAAATATTCATCACTGAAGGGCGAAGAAGGTAAAAATAAATACAAAAAGCAACTTTATCTATACAAAATGGCTTATGAACTGTCATTTGGCGAAAAAATTGACAAAGTTGTGCTTTTGTCACTGAAAACTGGCGAAAGTTTTGAACTGTAAAATCGACCTTTTTTACCAAAAAAGGTTGCAATTTTTTGCCTATATGTTATACTTTTAGTAGTTTATTTTACTAAATAGGAGCAAAGAGATGGAATTTTTCAAGAAAATCTTTGACGGCATGACATCATTGTCACAAAAATTGCCTGCAATCGACTTGCAATCAATCTTCATTATCGCATTGGTGGCAATCGCAGGTATCGGTATCATCATCGGTCTTACATACTTGGGATCAAAAGCAAGCAAGATGAAGAACGCTTGCTCAAAAATCATCAAGTACCTTGCAAATGTCAATGCAGTCAACGATGACAACGCAGAAGAATTTACAACAACTTGCTTTGGCAAGAAAGTGCCCGTGGCACTCAGTGACACTTGGGTTGAATATCTTGGTGTTCGTTATGGTTTCCCCAGTGAAGTCATGTCAGAACCCTTGGTCTTTGATAGAGAAGTCAAACGCGTGAGTTATGCAAGAGCAAACATCTTCATCGCAATCTCACTTGTTGTCACAGCACTCTTCGCATTCTGGGGTCTTGGCTCAATCGAAGCAGTGGAAATGGGCGTCTTGCTCTGTTGTGGTCTTTTGCTTTCAGCAATCGTATATCTTGTTCTTATCGTAGTTGCTCACATTGAATTTACAAAAGCACGTGAACTTTTCTATGAAATGCAAGATGATCTTGATGCAAAGGTTGATTTTGAAATTGGCAAGAGCTATGCATCAGACACATCACCTCTCGTAGAAATGGCAGCAGTTATCGACGAAATCGTTGCACGCAACACTGAAAAAGAAGTGGAAATGCCCGAAGAAGAAGTCGAAGAAGAACTTGCTGAAGAATACGTTGAAGAATACGTCGAAGACGAAGTCATTGAAGAAGAAATGGTTGAAGAACCCGTCGAAGAAGCCATGGAAGAAGTGGCAGAAGAAGATGCAACAGCAGACGTGGAAGAAGAAATCGTTGAAGAAGAAATGACAGAAGAAGCACTCGAAGAAGTGCAAGAAGAAGTTGAAGAAGGGGACGAAGAAGATATGTTTGGCAGAAGAAAGAGAGAAAGAGAAGCAGCAGCACAAATTCCTCAAGAAGAAAAGACTTTCCTTGAAAGTGAAGTTGTAGAGGAAGAAGAAAGAGATTATCTCGACAGTGAAGTAGTGGAAGACGAAGTGCCTGCAAATCAAGAAATCGTTGAAGAAGAGGAAGACCTTGACGAAGGCGATGCAGACGTCCAAGCACCCAAACTCTCAAAACTCCCCAACCTTATGGACTTCATCATGTCAAAGAATCTTTCACCCAAAGCAAAGATGAGCGTTGCAACAGCAATGGTTGGCGTCTGTGCAAAATTCAAGAAAGATCCCGACAACTTCAAACTTGCAAAGAAGTCAACTGCAAAAGTCTTGACAAGCATTGTCAAAGACAAAATCGCAGAAAGACAAGGAAACAACTAATCCTATTTAGACACGGAATAACAGCCGTCTTGACAACGTCAGGACGGCTTTTTCTTTTGTGCAAACTTATGTGTCAAATATTGTAAACAAAAGCCCAAATGTCTTGAAAAAACATAGGTTTTGGGGTATAATGTGGTTGAAAATCAAGAAAATTCTCCAATTCGGCGAGTGATTCGGCAGTTTGTGGGTTGTATTCTCTCTCTCCAAGATGTAGAATTCAATCATCAAAAACAAATGCATGGAGGCATTTATGGAAAAGAAAACGATAGGCAAATTTATATCCGTGTTGCGCAGAGCAAATGGCATGACGCAACAGGAACTTGCAGACAAATTGCTTGTTTCAGACAAGACAGTAAGTAAGTGGGAGTGTGGCGAGCGTATGCCCGATATATCATTGTTGCCCGCAATCGCAGAAGTCTTTGGCATAACCACTGATGAACTTCTCCGTGGAGAAAGAAATAATCCCGAAAGAGAAAACTACGGCGCTGAAGAAAATGAAACCAAGCAAAAGGTAAAGAGCGACAAGCAGTTCAATCTTATGCTTGACAAGAAAGTACACACATATAAGGGATTGAGTTTTATATCAATTTCGTTGCTGATTGTTGCGATGATAATTGCTGTGACAGTAAACTTTGCAGGTCATCGTGGAGAGGTTGCTTTTTTGTGTGCAACAATTTTGTGCATAGGTGCTGAAGTATGCCAAATTTTGTTTGCACACAATGCATGGGTAAAGTTTGATGAAGAAGACGGTATAAGTAAAGATAAGATTATATCAGCCAACAACAAAATCGCTCGTGATGCAACAGCAATATCTTTTGCTTGCCTTGGATCAATTGCATTTTATAGCCCTATGGCTGCAGTATTCACTGCCAACAGTGCAGGATATGAAAATGTTTCCATTAAAGCCAAGTCATTTTTCTTGATGGGTGGCTTGCTTATGTGTTGCGCCTTGTTTGCAGCATTTGCAGTGTACGTGTTGTTCGTGCGAAAAGCATTGCACAATAAAGAAATCATCGTAATGGCAGAAGATGAAGAAAAGACTTTCAAACTCAACAAATCAATGATGTCTAAAATGGCAATCGCATTTCTTTGCGTGGTTGTTGTGTTTGGTGTTACTGTCGCAGTAGTAAACAATGCTGAATTGCGTTACACAGTGCGAGGTACAGGTTCTGCTTCATTTAAGAGTTATTTGGAGCGAGATTATCTTGATTGGCGATATGAAACATGTGGAACAAATGTTGCGCTTCAACAAATGGCAGATGAAAGTTATTTGAGATGGGGATCAGTGGAAGATGAGCAAGGACAGACTATGACATATTTCTATCATAAAAATCACCACTTGGGGCATGTTATCGAGCATAATGACTGGGATTATTCCATTAATATGGTTGCAGACAAAGACAAGGTTGCAAAAATATCTTCTCCCATAGTGTACTCACTTCTCGGTGCAGACTTGGTTGCATCATTTGTGATATATATGGTGCTCGCAGATAAAAACAAAAAGAAAGTTCTTGTAGGTGAAGATGTAAACAATGCCGACGACAACAAGGCAGAAGAACCCATGCCAGAAGAACTTGCAGTTGAATAATTGACAAAATAAGCAAAACAAAAGGCACTCAAACGAGTGTCTTTTCATTTTGTTGATTGGCAGAGAAACAAATCAAAGAAAAACCCAAATGCCTTGAAAAAACATAGGTTTTGGGGTATAATGTCTTTGAAAATCAAGAAAATTCTCACAAAATGAGAGAGATTCGCTGTTTGCGATGTTGTATTTTTACTGACGTAATAGTAGAATTCAATCATCAAAATAAATGCAAGGTGGCATTGATGGAAAAGAAAACGATAGGCAAATTCATAGCCGTACTGCGCAAGGCAAATGGTATGACACAAAAGGAGCTTGGCGAAAAACTCCTTGTTTCTGACAAGACGGTAAGCAGGTGGGAAAATGATGAATTTTCTCCTGATATCTCTTTGTTGCCTGCAATTGCCGATATATTTGGAATAACTGTTGATGAACTTCTCCGTGGAGAACGCAACAATCCTGAAAGAGCAGGTTACGGCACAGCAGACACCATAGCCAAAAACAAGGCAAAGAGTGAAAAGCAGTTTGGTTTTATGCTTGACAGGAAGTCAAGCAAATACACTGCGCTCACCTGTGTGTCCTTGGCGATAACAGTGATAGGAATGTTGCTTGCATTATTGTTTAGGACATTATCTGGGGTTGTCTTGGCTGTTATATTGACTTCTGTGTTTTCAGTGGTGGCAGAAATCTGTCAAATTGTCTTTGCAATTGAAGCGTTCATCAAGATAAATGATGGCGATGAATATTTGGAAAAAACCACTTCTTTCAACAAACGCGTGGTCAGTATGGCGTCATGGTTTAGCATTTTCAACTTGACTCTCCCCGTACATTCAATATTGATAATACATCAAATTAGTGACCAAATGGTAGGCCGTGAACGTATCCTTGGCAATGGCACGTTCCTTGGATTGGCTGTGGCACATTTTTTAATTCTTTATGTAATATACGTCCTTGCAGTGTACAATCCACTTGTCAAAAAGGGATTGATTGCTTGTAGCGAAAAAGATAGAAAAATCAATGCGTTCAACTCGAAACTCCTCAAAAAGATGACTCTCATCTGTGGGATTATTGCCATCTTACTTCTTGGCGTTGGACACATATTTGTAATCCCCGACGTCTATTACAATCAAATAGTGGCACATAAAACCTTTGCCACCTTTGAGGAATTTAAGGAATATACTGAAGGACAGTGTGATGATTGGTGCGAGGCTCAAAAAGATAGAGAGCGCTTTTGGTACGAAAATGCACAAGGCGAATTGGTGTTTGACCAAAATGACTTTGACAACTATTGCTTCTCACAAAAGGGAGAAGGATTTTTGGAAGATGACCAAGGTCACGTGTATGAATACTATTATTTGTATGATGAAGAACCCGGAATACTCAGTTATGAGAAATCAGACAATGAGGTATGGAATATCAAGGTGTTTGATGCTGAACTGGCAGAGGATTGTGCGATAATAGCGAAAAACTTTTTTGGGATAGTTTTTATAGTATATTTCGCTATATGTGCAGTGATATATAAATCATTGGCTCACAAGAATAAAAAGAAAGTTCTTTTAGGAACAAGCGACAGTAACGGCAACAACGCAGAAGAAACCACAGAATTAAATCATCAAACAACAAATGTGGAGTGACGCCTATGGAAAAGAGAACGATTGGAAAGTTTATAGCCATACTGCGCAAGGCAAATGGTATGACACAAAAGGAACTTGGCGAAAAACTCCTTGTTTCTGACAAGACGGTAAGCAGATGGGAAAATGATGAATTTACTCCCGACATATCCTTGTTGCCTGAAATCGCAGATATCTTTGGAATAACTGTTGATGAACTTCTCCGTGGCGAAAGGAATAATCCAGAAAGAGAAGATTGTGGTGCAGAAGAAACCAAAACAAATGCAAATGAAAAGAGCGACAAACAATCCAATCTTATGCTTGACAAAAAGATGAAGAGATACAAGATACTCACTTGTGTATCTATATCAATAACAGTGGTTGGCGTGTTGGTCGGGCTGTTGCTTAGAATATTTGTAGGTTGGCTGTTGGATGTTACAACGACTGCCGTATTTACGGTGGCAGCAGAAATTTGTCAAATTGTTTTTGCAATAGATGCTTTTATCAAGCCCAACAAAGATGAAATGCTTTCAGCAAGAGATGCTACGTTCAATAGGCGAGTGGTTGGCATAGCCGTATGGTTCAGCATCTTGAATTTGAGTATCCCCATGAATTTAACCTTGACGTTTGAACAAATAGTTGTGCACGCTATGAGTTACGGATTGTTCCCGGGATTGGCTGTGACGCAGATGGTATTTCTTTATATAATATACGCTTTTGTAGTTCGCAAAATCCTTATAAGTCGAAACATGATTAGCTATGGGGAAGAAGACACAAAAATACTCAATTTCAACACAAAACTTCTCAAAAAGATGACTATTATCTGCGGTATCATTGCCTGTGTGCTCGTTGGTGTTTTGTGCACATTCATAAGCCCTCATTTTTATTACGGTGTAGGCACAACGACGTATAGCACTTTTGAAGAATTTAAGGAACATTTTGAAAGCGAGTATGACGAGTATTGTGAGCACGTAAAGGAATTTTACTGGCACGAAAATGAACAGGGCGAATTGGTGTTTGATCAAGCAGGCTATGATGAACATTGCGCAGAGCACAAGCAAGTGGGATATATGGAAGACGACAACGGCAATATGTATGAATATTATTACATTTCCGCTTCTGGAAGTGTAGTGTCCTATGACAGTGAAGGAAATAGGATATACAACATCCGTGTGGCTTCTATGGAGGAAACTTATAGATGTGTGCAAGTTGCAAAAGATTGTTTTGGCTTTGCATTTGTATTGTATTTTGGTATATGCGCAGTGATATATAAATCCAAGACTGACAAGAACAAAAAGGAAGGCCTTAAAGATGCACACGACCTCAAAGCAGGTGTGGTAGTGACAGAAGATTTGGCCGTAGAATAATATGGTTATTGGACAAGCGTCAACTGAAAATCGGCCCTCGCAGACAGCGGGGGCTTATTTTGTGCCAAAATGTGTATGTAGGTGCAAATGTGTTGAAAAAACGTGGTTTTTGGGGTATAATTTAATGAAAAGGGGCGCAAATTCCCCATATTGTCCAGCAATTTGCCGTTTTGTCCGTTGTGTTCTCACTGGACAAGGTGTAGAATTCAATCAACAAAACGAAATGCAAGGAGGCTTTTATGGAAAAGAGAACGATGGGTAAATTCATAGCCGTGTTGCGCAAGGCAAATGGTATGACCCAACAAGAACTTGGCGACAAACTTATGGTGTCCGACAACACCGTGAGCAAGTGGGAACGTGACGAGCGTATGCCCGATATATCATTATTGCCAGTGATTGCAGAAGTCTTTGGCATAACCACTGATGAACTTCTCCGTGGAGAAAGAAA
>JAZLBO010000003.1:0-79294 GCA_045613765.1 Clostridia bacterium
TGCTGCTTCAAAGCCTTCTGTTTCTGCCACTGAAAGAAGTTCAACGCAGGGGAGTGCACTCATTGCGTATGAGATGTAGTAGCCGGATGATCTGATTGCAACTGAACGCCAGTAGTTGCTTGAACCTGAACCGATGCCGTACATTGACAAGATGCTGATGAACAATGAGTCGTAATCGTTCCTTGTGTACGTTGTGGGCACGCCTGCAGGTGTGACATTGTTGTAAACACAATATTCAAATTCATCAACTGCACTTGCGATCATGATGACGTTGAGCATGTCTTCAAGTTGACCGTAGTAGAGTTTTGCATACATTTCGCGAAGGACTTCTGCGGGAAGAACTTCTTCAAGATATGCAAGGAACATCATTTCGTTGCCTTGTGAGTGGACTTCGTCAATGTCAAGAGCCATGCTTGCATTGGGATTGTAGACGTTGTTGTAGTAGTGACCAAATTCGTGAACGAACGTGAATGATGCACTGTATGATGTAGGTCCAAAGTAAAGGATTGTTGCTTGTTGTGCAGGAATCCAATAACTGTATGCACCTTTATAGCTACCCTTGAAGTAGTTGCCGTTCTTGAACAATTCGTTTGCGTGGTAGTAGAAGTCAATATCCTTTTCGCCTGCATCTGATGTCATAACTTTGAAGTAATCTTTGATGAGGTTTGATGTGAGAGCTGTGTCAAATACTGATTGGCTCTTGAGTGCTGTCATGTATTTTGCTGCTTCTGTACCGCTTGCAGGTGATTTTGCTGCGCTATTACCGTTTTGTGCTGCTCTGTATACGTCAACGAGATATTCCTTGACAAATGAACGCATTACTGCTGCATCGTCAGGTGTATAATCTCTGCCATATTCGCTTGCATAAGCATAGTCAAGATAGTTGTCATATCCTGAGAGTTGAGCAAGTTCGTTCTTGAGTGAAACGAATTCTTCATAGAGGACGGGAATTTCTGCAGATGAAGCACCGACTTCTTGTGAACGAAGTTCGATTTCAGTAAGTCTATTTGTCTTTGTGGCATATTCGGGATTGCCGTGTGAATTTGACAATGCAAGTGCTTCTTGGATTTCTTCTTCATCCCAGCCATAGTAGAAGTATTCACGGAATGCTGATTCGTATGCAAGGCTGTAGATTGAGTAGTAACTTGTGATGACTTCTGTGCGATAGTCTGAAACTGCTGTAAATGCATCAACGTTTGCACTTGTTTGTTTTACGCAATAGAAGACGTATGCATATTGATATTGTTCTGTCAAATACATGATGTCATTGTAGAAGACGCCAAACAATTCATCAACGACAAGGAGTTGTTCGTAGAGTTCGCTTGTTTCGTCAAATGCGTGAAGTGCTGCATCATAGCGATCTGCATTGTTGAACATTGCAAGAAGTTCGTCAAGGTTTGCTTGGATTTCTGCTTTCTTGTCTGCATCAAATGTGTATACAAAGACGTCTGCGTAAATGTTTTCACTTTCTCTACGTGCAGAGAATTGGCAACCTTCGTTTTCGCATATTGCCATGCCCATGTAATCGCCGTCTTCAAAGTGCAGTTCGTGACCTGTTGCAGGAATAACGTTTTCTGTGTACTTTGTGCCACAAACACAGGTATACAAATCATAACCATCGGTTGTACATGTGACTTCCACAACTGTCTTTTCATATGAGTGTGTATGGTCGGGATCAATTGTCCATGATGCGTACAATGTGATTTTGCTTTCGAAGATAGCAGTTGTGTCATAAGGCATTGTCAATTCTTTATCGGTGTACCAACCTGCAAAGATCCAATAATCTCTTGTGGGTTCAACTGAAAGATCAAGGGGCATGCCCATAGGTCTAAATTCGCTTGTGGGTTTGGCTGCTCCTTCATAATTCAAATCAAAGATGACTTCTGCTGTATCATAGGTCCACTTTGCGTACAATGTGATGTCTGCAGTGACTTTTGCTGATGACAACCATTTGCCCGTGCCGTCTGCAGTCTTGTACCAACCACTGAAGTTTTTGTATCCGACCTTGTCAAGTGTAGGCAAATTGGTGATCTTTGTGTTTGCAGGGACATAAAGGATTTCATCGGGTGTGACGCCGTCTTGATAGTTCAAGACAACAACAAAACATCCTTCAGGTCTGTCGGGATAGGGATCAACGTAGGGCATTGTTGCGCCACAGTTGTCACAAAGATTGTTTGAGTCACTATCGACGTGTTCTGTGCATTCGGGTGTAGGCACTTCAACGGTTGCGCCACAAATGTTGCAGACGCCATTGTTGTCGGTGTCAACGTGCATAGTGTTTCTTGTTGCTCCACAACTGTTACATGTTGTATCACAATCATTGTCATAAGTGTGAGTACATGTAGGCTCGGGAGTGGGCTCGGGAGTTTCGGGGTCACAAGCAACCATGCATGTTGCAAGAGCCAACACCAGAAGAAGTGCAATAAGTATAAGTGAAAATTTCTTCTTCATAATCTTATCTCCATTTATAGTATTTTTTTAAGATATAACTATTCTATAACCATAAACCTGATCCGTCAACTATTTTTACCCCCGTTGCTTTAATGTAATAAAGAAAAGTGTTTTCAATTGCCCAAAAATACGACTAAATCAACCAAAATTGAAAAACATATCAAAATGCAGACAAAAAGTGAAAAAAGTTGAGAAAAAATGATTGAAAGGCTTGAAAAATGCTTGACATTGGTGTGGGAAAGTTATAAGATATACGAGCAAAGAAAAGGACAACCTTTCACCGTCAGCAGAGCGACACGGTCAACATAAGTCAAAATCTCGTGAAAACGAGTGAAATTGTAAAGTGTTGAAGGATGTTCTTGATTTGCCCCTTCAACATTTTTTATTTTGTGCTATTGAGCGATTGACTTTGTCAAGCACCCTCACGCCAAACCTTATGTACGCCAAGTACACTGCGGTCTGTTGTGACGGCCCTTTCCTTGTCACTCATCTCAATATCCCAAAATAAAATCACTGGGTATTGCAACTCATCCAAATAATTCCAAAATAAATTCACTGGGATGTTGGCAATAAACCAAATATTCCAAAAGATACCAAAAATATAAGTGTTGAAGAAAACCTTTTGTCATTAACATTAAGCCTATGGCTTATGGGGGTATATGAAAGAATTAACCATCAATGAAAGAATTCGTGACAGAGAAGTTCGTCTTATCGGTGCAGAAGGCACACAATATGGCGTCATCTCAATAAGCGAAGCAAGACAAATCGCAGAAGATCAAGGGCTTGACCTTTGCAAAGTATCACCCGATGGTGCAACACCTGCAACTTGCAAACTTATGGACTACGGCAAATACCGTTACGAACAACAAAAACGCGAAAAGGAAGCCAAGAAGAACCAGAAAGTTATCGAAATCAAAGAAATTAGACTTTCTGCAACAATCGACACAGGCGACACAACACGTCTTGCCAACCAAACAGCAAAGTTCCTTCAAGAAGGCAACAAGGTCAAGGCATCAATTCGTCTTAAAGGTCGTCAACAGGCTCACCCTGAACTTGCAGTGGACATCATCAATGACTACATTGCATTGGTCGGCGATTGCACAGTCGAAAAGAAACCCACACAGGAAGGCAGAAACATCTTTACAATTCTCGCCCCTGCAAAAACTAAGTAAATAATTCAAAGGAGTATAAAACTATGCCCAAGCAAAAAACCCATAGCGGAGCAAAGAAGCGTTTTAGAAAGAGCGCAAACGGTCATTACAAAGCAGACCACAGTGGTCATGACCACATCCTTACCAAAAAGACAACAAAGAGAAAGAGAAGTTTGAGAAAGGCCCAATACATGGACCACACCAAAGAAGCAGAACTCAAGAGACTCTTGCCCTACGCATAAGGAGATTGAACTATGAGAATTAAAAGAGCAGTAACCGCTATCAAAAAGCGCAGAAAGATAATGAAACAAGCAAAGGGCTTTTACGGTGGAATGCATCGTCTTTACCGTATCGCCAAGCAACAAGTCATCCGTAGTGGATACTATGCATACGTTGGAAGAAAGAACAAGAAACGTGATTTCAGAAAACTTTGGATCGCACGTATCAACGCAGGTGCACGTCTTAACGGCATGAGCTATTCAACCCTTATGCACGGTCTTAAGGTTGCAAATATCGACCTCAACCGTAAGGTTCTCAGCGAAATCGCAATCGCAGATCCCGCAGCATTCACAACACTTTGTGAACAAGCAAAAGCAGCTCTTGCAAAATAATTGAATTAAAGGGCACAATTTATTGTGCCTTTTTTTATGAAAATGGAAATCATCACTTCCACGCAAAACCAATACGTGAAGCAAGTGCGCTCATTAAAGGATAAAAAGTTCCGTGAAAAGTCGGGGCTTTTTGTCGTTGAAGGTGGCAATATATTCAAGGATATGCCAGAGAGTGTGTCCGTTGAATATATTCTTGCCACAGAGGAGAGATTGGACGAAGTCCAAAGATTTATTTCTTCTACGCGTGCGTGCGTGTATGTCGTCAGCGAAAGTGTGATGAAAACATTGTCCGACACAGTGACACCTTACGGACTTATTGCAGTCCTGAAAAAGCCCCAAGTTGAATTCTCAATGCCCAAAGGCAATGCGCTTCTTCTTGACGGAGTTTCAGACCCCGGCAATATGGGTACGATTATACGTACTGCTTGCGCAAGAGGTTTTGAAGACATTTATCTTCTTGACTGTGTGGATGTCTATTCCCCAAAAGTTGTCCGTTCAACACTGGGTGGACTCTTTAAGGTGCGACTTGTTGAAGTTGATGAAAGTGAGGCAATATCCCTTCTTCAAAATCTCAACAGTGCAGTCCTTGACTTTGGTGGGGAAGACTTGACAGAGGCAGAAATCAATTCTCCCATCTTGATAGTCACGGGCAGTGAAGCCCACGGTGTGAGAGATTGCGTTCTTGAAAACTCAAAGCGCATCTTGACACTTCCAATGACAAACGGAATTGAATCACTCAATGCAGCAGTTGCAACGGCTGTTGCAATGTATCAAACAAAAGGAGTATAAGTATGAGCGGTCATAGCAAATGGCATAATATTCAACAAAAGAAAGGCAAGAGCGATGCAGCCCGTGCCAATATCTTTACAAAAATAGGTCGTGAAATCGCAGTTGCAGTCAAGCAAGGCGGTCCTGATCCCAACAGCAACTCAAAACTTCGTGATGCAATCGCAAAGGCAAAAGATAACAATATGCCCAACGACAACATCAGCAGAAGCATCAAGAAAGCCAGTGGCGAACTTAATGCAATCAACTACGAAGAAAACACATACGAAGGCTACGGCATTGGTGGTGTTGCATTTATCGTTGAAACACTTACAGACAACAAAAACCGTACAGCAGGCGACGTAAGACACCTCTTTGACAAGTTTGGTGGAGCAATGGGCGTCAGTGGTAGCGTTTCATTTATGTTCAAACGTAAAGGTGTTATCGCAGTTGCAAAGAGCGATATAGAAGAAGATGACCTTATGATGTATGCACTTGATGCAGGCGCAGAAGATATTCTCACAGAAGATGAAGAAGTCTTTGAAGTCATCACAGCATCATCAGACCTTCAAACAGTCCGTACAGCACTTGAAGAAAACGGTGTCAAGATTTTGTCAGCAGCAGTGGATATGATTCCTGATATGGAAGCAAACCCCACAGAAGAACAACAAGTGACACTCCTCAAGATGATCGACAAACTTGAAGAACACGACGACGTCCAAAACGTCTATCACAACGCAGTTATTACAATCGAAGAATAAGGATATGGAAAGAATTTATCTGGATCACGCAGCCACAACGCCTTTGTCAAAAGAGGCTTTTGATGCGATGTATCCCTACTTTTCAAATCAGTTTGGCAATGCCAACAGTCAACACGGATTCGGCAGGGACGGCGCAAGCGCAGTCCTTTCTGCCCGTGAAAGCATTGCCAAGTCATTGGGCGCAAAACCCAATGAAATATACTTTACTTCAGGTGGCACAGAGGCAGACAACTGGGCAATCAAAGGTGTTGCATTTGCACTTAAAGACAAGGGCAATCACATCATCACAACCAAGATTGAACACTCTGCAATCTACACCACCTGCAAGCAACTTGAAAAATACGGCTACGAAGTCACCTATCTTGACGTTGACGAAGAAGGTTTTGTGTCTGTTGACAGCCTTGAAAACGCAATCAAGGACAACACAATTTTGGTGAGCATTATGTTTGCCAACAACGAAATCGGCACAATTGAACCCATCAAGGAACTCTGCCAAGTTGCACACGATCATAAAGTGCTTTTCCACACAGATGCAGTGCAAGCAACAGGTGCAGTCAAGTATGACGTCAAAGATTTGGGAGTTGACCTTTTGTCCTTCTCGGGACACAAGTTCTATGGCCCAAAGGGTGTCGGTGGCTTGTATATAAGAAGTGGTTTGAAGATTGAAAAACTCATTATCGGTGGCGAGCAAGAACGTACAAACCGTGGTGGCACAACCAATGTTCCTGCAATCGTAGGCATGGCAAAGGCACTTGAAATTGCACTTCAAGACCTTGAAAAGAACAACCAATACGTGTCTTCACTTCGCAACCGTTTTGTTGAAAAGGTCATGGAAAAAGTAGATGAAATCTACTTTAATGGCCCAAAAGCAAAGGACTACGACAAGCGTCTGCCCAACAATGCAAGTTTCTCTTTCCGTTATATTGAAGGAGAAAGCATATTGTACTCACTTGACCTTGCAGGTATATGTGCATCATCAGGTTCAGCCTGTTCATCAGGTAGCCTTGAGCCAAGCAGAACACTGCTTTCAATCGGTGTCCCCGTTGGCACAGCACACGGCACAATTAGATTTACCTTTGGCAAGTGCAACACCGTAGAACAAGTAGATTATGCAGTGGAACAACTTGTGGCAATCGTTGAAAGACTTAGAGCAATGTCCCCTTTGTATCGTCCTACAACCACAACAATGAAAACAGTAAAATAGTATTTGGAGAAATATATGTACAACGAAAAAGTAATTCAAGCATTTCAAAATCCTCAAAACGTGGGCGAAGTTGAAAACTACAATGCAATCGGCACAGTAGGCAACGAAAATTGTGGTGATATTATGCAAATCACAATGCTCATTGAAGACGGAATCATCAAGGACGCAAAGTTTAAGACTTTCGGTTGTGCAGCAGCAGTGGCATCAAGTTCAACAGCAACAGCAATGATCATTGGCAAGACCATTGACGAAGCATTGCAAATCAAGAACTCAGACGTCATTGAATCTCTTGAAGGACTTCCTCCTCAAAAGATACACTGTTCCGTCCTTGCAGAAGAAGCAATCAAACTCGCCATTGAAGACTACTACGCAAGACAAGGCAAGTAAGGTCAAATGCAGTCTAATATATGCAAATAGAAAGGCTGTAAAAAGACAAACACAATAGGTTAAAACAAAAAAGCGTTTGCAGTGAGCAAACGCTTTTATTTTGCAAAATGCAAGTTTTATCAAATCAAAAGCACAATTTCAAGTGCTTATTTTGTGATTTTAGTTGTTTTTGAGATATTCATAAACCGTGTTTGCAATAAGGGTTGCGCCATCATTGTTGGGGTGCACCAAGTCGTCAGTGAAAAGTGCTTGGTTGCCCTTTGTTGCAAGGTTGATGTCAATGAGTTCATATCCATATTCCCTTGCGATTTCACGGACGATTTCTGCAATGACGTCACATCTTTCAGGGGAAATGTCAAAACTTGTAAGACCATCAACGCCATCTTCAATCATATATGAGGTGGCAGGTGTCATGAGTATAACACGGATGTTTGGATTTTGTTCCTTGTACTTGTTGATGAGTTCAACGTACTTTGCTTTGAAGGTGGCATTGTCAACCCAGTTGTAAGGCTTTGAATCATTTGTGCCCATCATCAAAATCAAAATGTCAGCATCAAATTCAAGGCTCTTTTTGTACTCACTATATTCGTAGTAAGGTTGATCTCCATCTGCTTGAACGGTTGCACCAGAGTGGCCGTAGTTGTTGACGCAATAGCCATTTCCAAGAAGTGTGTCAAGTTGCTTGGGATAATTGCAGTTGCCCCAATCGTTGACGCCAAAACCATAGGTTATGCTATCTCCAACACAAGCAATTTTCATATCGCCCTCCTCTGCTTTGTCATAAAAGTGAAAACCGGACCAACCGGTGTAGTAGGTTGCTGACAAAATTGCAGTTGCGCCAATGATTGCAACAACAACGCCAACAATGACTGCAATTTTTAAGTTTTTGATGTCTTTTTCTGTGAGTTTTTTCATATTAACCCCAATTGAAATTAGTATTAAATTTTGCAATGCAAATATTATATCACACCATATATTCGCAGGTCAACAATCAATATTTTCTGTGACAAAAATAGGAGATTTTTCAAAAAAAATCATTACGGCAGAAAATTAAAAAATATTTTTGGAAAAGTGTGGATAGAACACGGAAAAATTGGCAAAATATGTCAAAAATACCTTGATTAGAATGTCGGTTTTTTGTATAAAACAAAAATGCTAAAAAATTGGGTCTTTTCAAAAGGCAGAAAGTGTTGTATAATATCTTAAAAGACGCCAACATTATATGTTGGCACATTAAACCCAAAGGGAGAAATTTTTATGAGAATGTACGATATTATCAAAAAGAAGCGTGACGGTCTTGCTCTTACAGAACAAGAAATCCAATTTTTCATTGACGGCTATGTCAAAGGGGAAATTCCTGATTATCAAGCAGCAGCATTTTTGATGGCTGTTTACTATAAGGGTATGAACCTTGATGAAACCAGAGCATTGACTTTTGGTGTCCGTGACTCCGGCGTCACACTTGATTTTTCTAATATTGACGGCATAAGAGTTGACAAGCACTCAACAGGTGGCGTTGGCGACAAGACAAGCCTTGTTGTTGCTCCCATCGTTGCATCACTTGGTGTCAAGGTTGCCAAAATGAGTGGCAGAGGTCTTGGTCACACCGGTGGCACAATTGACAAACTTGAAGCAATCCCCGGTTTCCAAACAGACTTGAGTGAAGAAGAATTCATCTCCATCGTCAATGATTTGGGTGTTGCAATCGTCGGTCAATCACACGAACTTGCACCTGCAGACAAAAAGTTGTATGCACTCCGTGACGTCACAGCAACAGTTGACTGCTTGCCCCTTATTGTATCAAGCATTATGGGCAAGAAACTTGCAGCAGATGATGATTGTATCGTCCTTGACGTCAAGACAGGCAGTGGCGCTTTCTGTAAGACTGTTGAAGAAAGTGTCCGTCTTGCAAGCGTTATGGTTGACATCGGCAAGAGCGCAGGCAAGAAGATGCTGGCTCTCATCACAGATATGGATAGACCTCTCGGCGCAAATATCGGCAATAGCCTTGAAGTCATTGAAGCAATCAACACACTCCGTGGCAACGGCCCCGAAGACTTTACAGAAGTATGCTTGATTCTTGCAACAAATATGATCTACCTTGCAGGCAAAGGCACAATGGAAGAATGTGAAGCAATGGTCAAAAAGTCAATCGAAGACGGCTCTGCACTTGAAACCCTTGCAAAAATGGTCAAAGCACAACATGGTGATGATAGCGTCATCTACAATCCCGACCTTTTCCCCAAGGCAAAATATAGCCGTGAAATCAAGGCAGACAAGAGTGGCTATATCGTCCGTGTTGACACAGAAGGCTACGGCATAGCATCACTTCTTCTTGGCGCAGGCAGAAACACCAAGGAAGAAAGCATTGACTATAGCGCAGGCATCACACTTGTCAAAAAGACTGGCGACAAGGTTGAAGAAGGCGACGTCATTGCAATCATGTACACCAATGATGAAAATCGTTTCCAAAGTGCAACCGATAGATTTATGAAGTCAACAGAAATCGGTGCAGAAAAACCTGAGGCAAGACCTCTCGTGTTTGAAAGGGTGGAATAATGGCAAAGTTATATTTCAAGTTTGGTGCAATGGGATCATCAAAATCAGCCCAAGCACTCATAACAAAATTCAACTATGAAGAACGTGGTATGAAAGTGCTTTTGGTCAAGCCGTCAACGGATAATCGTGACGGTGCAACCATAGTGCGCTCACGTATTGGACTTAAAGCAGAAGCAATCACAGTGCCTGAAAGTGAAGATCTCTATGCTCTCTACACAGAAGGTCACAAGGACTGTAATGTTATCATTGTTGACGAGTGCCAATTCTTGCACCCCGATCAAGTGGATCAGTTGAGCAGAGTTGTCATTGACTACAATATTCCTGTTATGTGCTTTGGCTTGTCAACAGACTTCCAGACACACCTTTTCCCCGGCAGCAAACGACTTTTTGAAATTGCAGATTCTATTGCAGAAATCAAGTCAGTGTGCAAGTGTGGGGACAAAGCAACAGTCAATGCTCGTATTGACGGACAAGGCAATGTTGTATATACAGGAGCACAAGTTTGCATAGGTGGCAATGAAAGTTATGTTGCAATGTGCAAAAAGTGTTGGCTCAAAGCCAAAGTGGATCAAGAAGCAAGAGGCATCTATACCTAAATCAACCTGTTCAATATAAAATATTGAATACCAAATAGAAATAAACAATACATAGGACGGCATTATGGAAAGACTTATCATTGGATTTTGTGGTGGCACTGCAAGTGGCAAAACAACCCTTGCAAAGCGAGTTATTGAAGCAGTCGGTGGGGACGGAGTCCTTGTCAGTATGGACTGCTATTACACCGACAATAAGGATATGCCCTTTGAAGAAAGAGCAAAAATCAACTATGACCACCCCAACGCATTTGACACCGATCTTCTCATCTCACACCTTAAAGATTTGAAGGAAGGCAAGAGCATAATGCACCCCACTTATGACTTTTCCAACCACGTCCGTGGCGACAAATGGGTGAAACTTGACAGCGCAAAGGTCATCATTGTAGAAGGCATCCTTCTCTTTGAAAATCAAGCATTGGTTGATATGCTTGACATCAAGATCTTTGTTGACACAGATGCAGACGTGCGTATTCTTCGTCGTCTTGTCCGTGACGTCAAGGAAAGAGGCAGAAATATGGATAGTGTTGTTGACCAATATGTGACAACAGTCAAGCCCATGCATGAAAGATTTGTTGAACCATCAAAACGTCTTGCAGACGTCATTGTTCCCGTCGGTGGCAAAAATGAAGTTGCATTTAATATGATTATCGACACAATCAAAAGAAAGGTTGCAGAACAAGAGTAAAATTCGCGCAAAAGAGTTTTACAACACAGAATTTGCAAGATAAACTGACGATTTGAGCATTTGACTGTTGAAAAGGCAATTTGAGATAGTCAAAACTGACAGAAAGGAAATGGATATAAACATCAAAGTATCACAAGAAGTAAAAGACGCAATCGCATCAGGCAAAGGCGTTGTTGCACTTGAATCGACAATCATCTCACACGGTATGCCATACCCTCAAAATGTTGAAACAGCATTGAGAGTTGAAGAAGAAGTGCGCAAGTCCGGTGCAGTGCCTGCAACAATCGCAATCATCAATGGCGTGCCAACTGTTGGTTGTAGCAAGGAAGAAATTGAACACCTTGGCAAAGCAGGTCTTTCTGTGACAAAGGTGTCAAGACGTGATATTCCCATTGTTGTTGCCAAAGGCGAAAATGGAGCAACAACTGTGGCAAGCACAATGATATTTGCAGAGATGGCAGGCGTCAAAGTTTTTGCAACAGGTGGCATTGGTGGTGTTCATAGAGGCGCAGAAAAGACAATGGACATATCTGCAGACCTTGAAGAACTTGCAATGACTGACGTATGTGTTGTTTGCGCAGGCGCAAAGAGCATACTTGACCTCAATCTCACAATGGAATATCTTGAAACAAAGGGCGTTGCCGTTGTTGGATATGGCACAGATGAACTTCCTGCATTTTTCACAAGAGAAAGTGGCATAAAACTCAACTGCCGTATGGACAGCGCAGAAGAAATCGCCAAGGCATTGAAAGTGAAAAACGACTTGAATCTTGGTGGTGGTATGCTTGTGACAAATCCTATCCCCGAAGAATATTCAATGGATGCAAAAGTCATTGCAGGCGCCATTGATAAGGCAGTGGCAGAGGCAGAAGAAAAGGGTGTCAAGGGCAAGGATATAACCCCCTTCCTTCTTGACAAAATCCAAAAAATTACAGGTGGCAACTCACTTGCAAGCAACATTCAACTTGTGATGAACAATGCACGCCTTGCATCACAAATCGCAGTTGAAAGAGCAAAACTTGGTTGATAAACTGTTTGTTTTGTTCAAAGACCACCAATTACGAAAATAAAAACAAAATAATATAAACATTTTTGGACTGTCTAATCCGTCCAGAAAAAACAAGGAGAAAACTATGGATATCAAAGAAATTCTTGGCAAATGTGATCATACTTTGCTTGGTCAAACAGCAACATGGGAAGAAATCAAAGCCATCTGTGATGACGGCATGAAATTTGGCACTGCATCAGTGTGTATTCCCCCCAGTTATGTTGGCAGAGCAAAGGCATACGTTGGCGATAAACTTGCAATCTGCACAGTTATTGGTTTCCCCAACGGCTACAACACCACAGCAGTCAAAGAGTTTGAAACAAAAGACGCAATCGCATCAGGCGCAGATGAAATTGATATGGTCATCAACATTGGCGAATTGAAGGCAAAGAACTATGACTTCCTTCTCAATGAAATCCGTACACTCAAAAACGCTTGTGGCGACAAGATCTTGAAGGTCATTATTGAAACTTGCCTTCTCACAGATGAAGAAAAGATCAAGATGTGCCAAATCGTCACAGAAGCAGGCGCAGATTATATCAAGACGTCAACAGGTTTCTCAAAGGCAGGCGCAACATTTGATGACATCAAACTTTTTGCAGAAAACATTGGTCCCAACGTCAAGATGAAGGCAGCAGGTGGCATTTCTTCAATCGCAGATGCAGAAGAATTTGTACGCCTTGGCGCATCACGTCTTGGAACATCAAGAGTTGTCAAAATCGTCAAAGCACAAGACGACGGCAGCGCATACTAAAATCAAACACACCGTCCTTGTAAGCGCAGTGGACGGTGAAAACAAATTGAAAAATAAGTAGGTAAAAAGGAGAAAATTATGCCAGTACCAACCCCACATATCACAGCAAAACTCGGTGATTTTGCCGATACAGTACTTATGCCCGGCGATCCTTTGAGAGCAAAGTTTATCGCAGAAAACTTCCTTGAAGATGCAGTGCTTGTCAACAATGTCCGTGGAGTCAACGGCTACACCGGTTACTACAAAGGAAAGAGAGTTTCCGTCATGGCATCAGGTATGGGACAACCTTCAATCGGTATTTACTCATACGAACTCTTCAATTTCTATGATGTAAAGACAATCATCCGTGTTGGTTCATGTGGTTCTTTCCACGAAGACTTGCACGTGAGAGATCTCATCATTGCAATGGGCGCATGCACCAACGGCAACTATGCAATGCAATACAACCTTCCCGGCACGTTTGCACCTATCGCAGATTTTGACCTTGTCCGTAGAGCAGTTGAAATTTGTGAAGCAAAGGGCGCAAGATACAAGGTTGGCAACATCTTCTCATCAGACATTTTCTATGATGAAGCAAATTCCGGTATGGAATGGGCAAAGATGGGTGTCCTTGGTGTTGAAATGGAATCAGCAGCACTCTACTGCAATGCAGCACGTGCAGGCAAGAAAGCACTCTGCATCTGCACAGTCAGTGACTCATTTATCCACCCCGAAGAAAATACAACTGCGGAGGAGAGACAAAATTCCTTCACAAAGATGATGGAAATTGCTCTTGAACTTGCCTAATGAAAAGATTTTTTATCATAGTTCTTGACAGTTGTGGCATTGGCGAATTGCCTGATGCTCATCTGTGGAATGATGAGGGCAGCAATACCCTCAAAGCAATACGCAATCACCCCAACTTTGATTGCCCCAATCTCAAAAAGATGGGTTTCTTCAACGTAGAAACTGTTGGTGGTGGCGTTGACAACCCTACGGGCAGTTTTGCACGTCTTGGCGAACTTTCAAAGGGCAAAGATACAACAATCGGCCACTGGGAAATCGCAGGAATCGTGTCACCCACACCCTTGCCCACATATCCCAACGGCTTCCCCGAAGAAGTTGTCAAGGAATTTGAAAAGCGCACAGGCAGAAAGGTCATCTGCAATATGCCTTACTCTGGCACAGAAGTCATCAAAGACTACGGCAAGGAACATATTGAAACAGGCGCACTCATAGTATATACGTCTGCAGATAGTGTTTTCCAAATTGCAGCACACGAAGACTATGTGCCTATTGATGAACTCTACAGATACTGTGAAATCGCAAGAGATATGCTTCAAGGCAAGCACGGTGTGGGCAGAGTTATCGCACGTCCTTTTAATGGGGAATATCCCTTTACACGCACATCAAATCGTCACGATTATTCACTTCTTCCTCAAGGAACAACAATGCTTGATCTTCTCAAGGAAAAGGGACTTGCAACAATCTCAGTTGGCAAGATTTATGACATCTTTGCAGGCAAGTCAGTGAGTGAAAGCAATCGTACAACAAGCAACCATCACGGCATGGAAGTGACAATGGAAATTCAAAAGAAAGACTTTGAAGGACTTTGCTTTGTCAACCTTGTTGACTTTGATATGAAGTACGGCCACAGAAACGACGTTGCAGGATACGCTCTTGCAATGACCGACTTTGACAAGCAACTTGGCGAGTTTGTGGAAAATATGAGAGATGAAGATATCCTTCTCATCACTGCAGACCACGGTTGTGACCCCAGCACACCTTCAACCGACCACTCAAGAGAATATGTGCCTATGCTGGTTTACGGCAAGGGCGTCAAGGGTGGCGTTGATATGAAGACAAGAGATTCATTTGCAGACATTTCAGCAACAGTCCTTGAATATTTTGGTGTTGACCAAAAGGATTCAAAGGGCAAGAGTTTCCTTGGTGAAATTGCCAAATAATCTCAGTTTAAGAGGAGAAAATTATGTACAAACAACTTATGCTTGATGCAGTTATGGCAAGAGAAAAGGCATACACACCTTACTCAAACTACAAAGTTGGCGCATGCCTTCTTGCAAAAAGTGGAAAGAAATATCTTGGTTGCAACGTTGAAAACGCAGCCTATACACCCACAAACTGCGCAGAAAGAACAGCATTTTTCAAAGCAATAAGCGAAGGCGAAAGAGGATTTGAAGCCATAGCAGTTGTTGGTGGAAAGGATGGCGAACCTTTGTCACCCAACTGCACACCCTGTGGTGTCTGCCGTCAAGTTATGCTTGAATTCTGTCACAAAGATTTCAAGGTCGTCCTTGGCACACCTGATGATTTCAAAGTCTATACCCTTGAACAAATCATGCCTTACGCATTTACACCCAGTGAACTGTAAAATACAGTCAAATGACACAAAATGGTGTTTATCTTGTTGTAAAAATAGGATAAACACCGTTTTATATTAATTGAGAGATTTTCTAATATGAGTGATATTGAATTGAAGATGATCAATGAGTTGATGTTCAAGGGTGTTGAAACCTGCACGTGTGGAGCGCGTATGGGGGCATATCTTGTCAAGGAAGATGATGGATATTACTATCGTTGCAACGACTGTGACTTGCCCATTGCAGGATCATATCATCCCAATGAAACAAGACGCTCAAGATATATTGATGAATATGATGATTGAGTGTGAATAGAGTGAGATTGGTTGCACATACTACTTTCAACAAATGAAAGGAGGTAAATATGGACAACGAAAAAATCTTGCTCAAGAAAGTGGCAGAACTCAGCAATATCAATATGATGGTTCTTTGTCTGCTTGTTGCAGTGATCGCATTGTCAGTGGGTCTTGGATTTTTCTTCCTTGTTCCCGGCACAGTGGGATACGGCATTGGCATAGCAATGTTTATCGTGGCAGGGTTGCTCTTTGTAATTGGCGAATTGACCTATTTTACAAAGATGGGCAAAATCAAACGCCAAGAAGACTAACACTCAATTTGACCAATCCTCAAATTTGAAAACTTACAAATGAAAGAAAAGCGAAAGTAGAGCCTACTTTCGCTTTTTTTCAATGTGCTTTAAAGTGTTTGATTGAAATTGTTTTGATATGGTTGGATTTTTGCTCTCAGCGCAAAATAGATAGGGTTATTTTTACTTTTTTGTTATTTATTTTTTGTAAATTTTCATCTATAATCAAAATGTAATCAATCAATGGTGTTGATATGGCTTGAATTTACAGTGTATTGACAACAATTGATTGATATAGTAAAATAAACTAAATACAAATCAAAGGAGAATACACTATGGAACACATGTTTGATCAAATTCTTGAAAGAGATGAAACAATAATCAAGGTCATCAAGCCCAATAAGTGCGCATTCAACCTTTATGGTGGACTTTTTATTTACTTGATGATGACATTTGGCACATTCTTTTTCTGGCCTATTTACATCAACTTGGGATACAAAAACACATACTATTGCTACACCGACAAACGACTTATTGTCAGAACAGGTTGTTTTTCAGTCCAATACAAGAGTTTGGAATACAAGGATATTACGTCAACAGAAGTTACAGTTGGTATATGGGATAAAAAGAGAAACACAGGTGCATTGACCTTTGTCAATCCCAGCTCACATCACGAGCATCCCATGAAATTTGTTGGTGTTGAAAATCCTTATGATCTTATGAGAGATATCAAGGAACAAATCAACCTTGCCAACGAGAAATAACAAAGTGAAAGCAAAAGAAAACTCTATCAACCGATAGAGTTTTTTTGTTGCGTTTTTACGTTGATTGATTTAGATCAATATCCACGGACGAGTGATACGCTTTGCCAATCCCCAAAGATGACTATGTCATTGTAGCGATACACAAGATATCTTTTGGGCAATTCTTCAAGGTCTGCATTGCCACTGTTGAGAGCAGAGATTGCATCTTCGTATGCTTTGTTGTGTTCGTCTGCAACTTCTTGAAGTGCTGTCATCAATTTTGATGCAGATGCGCTATCTTCCATAAAATAGACACCCACTTCAAAATTGGCAGAAGGCAAGTTGTCGTATTGCTCATTGATGGTGTCATCTGCCTTGTGTGCAGAGAAACACTTTGTGATTTTGAGCCCTGTCATTCTTGGATCACTGAAAGGAAGGATGGAATTGCTTTGCATGACAGTGTACTCATTTTCTGCAAGTCTTTCAAGGATTGCATTTTCTCTCAAAGTCACCATAAGGCAACCTGTCATAGAGAGAGCAAGCACTGCAATCAAGGATATTGATAAAATAATTGAGATAGTCTTTTTCATAAGATAATAATAAAATATAACACCAGACTTGTCAAGATATAAATGAATGCCACTGGCGATATTGTTTTGAAAAAGGTTTTTCCACAAATTGTATGTGTATTTGGTGAGGGTTGGCACACACTAACATGGGAGGGAAGTATGAACAAACTTATGTTAGGTATGGTTGTGGGTATGCTTGGTGCAACGGTCATTGTGACTTGCAGTGGCACAAAGTGTATCAAACACGCCAAAAAGATGTTGCTTGGCAAAATTGAAGACATATTAAAGTAAAGGAAAAGATGGGCGATGCCCATCTTTTCTAAAAAAGGAGATTGCAAGCAAAATTCTTGCACAAATGAAACAAAGACGATATAAGATAGGTCCAATTCAAGTTTTTCCAAATTGCACCTTTTATGAGATTATCTTACAATAGAAAAATTAAAGTAATCTTAAATAAAACCATTTTTCAAATTCAACAAAATGTAACAAAGTTGTATATTATTGACAAAAGGTTAAAATTGTATTAAAATAATATCATCAATTTTCTTAGGAGTGCTTTATGGCAGTTTTATTTTGCGATACCGATTGCGAACTTTGGTATACCACGGCAAAAGACCTTGGAGTGAAAGTGATTGGCATGCCTTACATTGTTGACGGCGAAGAAATCATGTACGACCTTGGCGAAAATACTGACTTTGAAGGTTTCTTCAACAAAATGAAGGCAGGTTCAACAGTCACAACAGCAGGCCTCAACTACTATACATACTACGAAATATTTAAGCCTTACTTTGAAAAGGGCGAAGATATTCTTTATGTTGCATTTTCATCAAAGATGTCTGCAACATTTGGTCCTATGCAAAATGCAGTAGATGATCTTTCAAAGGAATATCCCGGTGTCAAGTTTGTCAAGTTTGACACACTCAATATTTGTATGGGCGCAGGCATCATGGTATATCTTGCAGGCAAGTTCTTCAATGAAAATGGTGGGGATATTGAAAAGACCTACGCATATCTTGAAACACTCGTCAACAACGTGGGCATCTACTTTGTAGTTGATGATTTGAAATATCTTGCACGTGGTGGACGTCTTTCACCCAGCAAGGCAGCAATCGGCAACCTTATCCAATTGAAGCCTATCCTTCGTGTCAATCCCGAAGGCGAAATCGACGTTTATGCAAAGCAACAAGGTTCAAAGAAGGCATTGAGATTCTTGGTTGACGAATTCAAGAAGAAATACAAGGATATCGACAACGCCCCCATCACAATTCTTCATGCAAACAACCTTGATGCAGCAGAAAACATCAAAGCACAAGTTGAAGAATTTGCACCCAATGCAGAGATCATACTTCAACCCATTGGTCCCGTTATTGGTGCACACTGTGGCCCCGGTACAGTTGGTATTGTATTCACAGCAACATCAAGATAACAAAATCAAATCAAACAAAAAGTTCCGTAAAACACGGAACTTTTTTTTGTGCAAGTTTTTAGAAAATTGTAGGGTAGAGTAGTGTGTCAACAAGGAAAGGATTGATATTTTCTTGGGAAACATCAAGTCAAAATTGACAAATTGTAGTCAAGGATAAATGGGTCATATCCACCAAAGTTTGCCCTGAAAAGTCCTGTGGTTGACAGTGAATTGACTGCAAGTGAAAAGCCGTCATTATGTCCGTATAGGCCTACAATTTGACAGTCAAAGTCCAAGTCCTTTGAAAGAGTGATTTCCCCATCGGTGTATATGATTTGACTGTGGTCATTTGCACTTGCCAAAGCAAAAATTCCATCACAACCAAAAGTGAAAAGATCTATATTTTCAAAGTTGAAATTATTTGATGCAGACAACACTTCATCAAGGTGCTTGCAGTATGATTTTGTCACCCCATTGCCAACAAACAAAAGCCCGTCTGCGTGGGGCATAAGTATGCCGTCATCAACGTCCCCAATACCCTTTGATGACAACGTGTTGAAGGATTTGTCAAAGGCATAAAGCCACGGCGCACCTTTTAACTTGCCATAGAGTATATAGTTGCTTTCTGTCTTTGTCCCTGCCGTGATAATTTGCTTAAATGATAGTTTATATTGTGAAAATACTTGTCTAAACCCATTGTTTGTGTCAAAAGTGTAAATTGACAGTGACGTTTTGTCGCTTGTAATCATTGCCCAACCGTCATTGCTTTCAAATATTTGTTCTATGTGTTGATGGTTGGTTTCAAGGATAAAAGGACTTTCTTGCACAGTCAAGTTATCCTGTATTTTCATCATAGTCAAAAAGCCGTCAATCACTGCAAATAGACACAAGTCCCCACCGGACAAATACAACTTGCCATCACTGAAAAATGGCAGAGTGATTTTGCCTATAATTTGGCAATTTGTGTCAAGGAAGAATAGAGTACTTTCCTCATTGCTTTTTGTGAGAACTGCCACCCCTTTTGACGACATTTTGCCATCAACAAAAGTGCCGTCTTTTGTCAGGTGTGTCACTTTTTCAACACCGTCTTCAACAAGGGCAACAGAAAGACCTTTTTCTCGCATATCAAACTCAACAGAATTTGACAAGAACACGCAAAATCTTTTGTCTGCGTAGTTGATTACACCTTGAAGGGTGTCATCACTTTCTCCACCGAAATGTGTTGTGTCAATGCCATCAATCTTTTCTGCCTTTCGTGGCAAGATTGTGTAGTAGGGTTGATGGATGTCTTCATTGTTCTCAGTGACGCCGTCTGCATTGTTTTTATCATTGTCCCCAACTGCAGTTGCTTGGTTGTTGTTTTTGTCGAGATATAGGGCGTCATATAACACATAACTGCCCACTGCGATAGAACAAAGTAGAATTATTGCCAACCATTTTGCTAATGTTTTTTGTTTTTGCATAAGTCACCTCGGCTTATGCTATCACGTATGATTTCCACAATTTTTCCGTTGGTGTCGGCAGACATTTTTCTCATTGGTTGAGAAGATAATGTTTTGTCGATTTCCATCGTCAATCTTTTTATCTCGCTCTCATATAGCACCCTGCCACCGTATTTTTTGGCAAGTACGGCATTGTCCATTTGGTCGCCACGAGATACACCCTTTGGCAGTGGAATAAACAATGTACGCTTTTCAAGGGCAGACAATTCGTGAAGGGCAGTTGCCCCTGCTCGTGACACCACAACGTCGCTGACTGCATATAGTTCCCCCATATTGTCGGCATAAGGGATAGGGATATATCTGTCGGTTTTTTGTGGATTAAAGTTTGAATTTTTGCCATAGATGTGTATGACAACATATTTCTTTGTCAACTCTTGAAGGTTGTCGGCGATTGCCTTGTTGATTGCACTTGCGCCCGAAGATCCACCCACCACAAGCAATACCTTTTCATTTTGTGCAATATTGAGTTTTTTGCGAGCGAAAATTGGGTCAACTCCCAAAAGATCTTCACGGACAGGCACTCCAACAAAGTTCCCATCTGTCTGTGGATTGGACGTGAGAATTTTGCCACCCATAAACTTGCCCACCTTGTTGGCAACCCCCAAAGTCAAATCGGACTCGTGGCATATAAGTGGAATTTTGCCGTGAGCGAGAATAAGTGGCAAGGATACGTATCCACCCTTTGCAAAAATCAAATCGGGCTTTACTTCCTTCAAAAGTTTTTTGCCCTCCGTCAGTGATTTTAGAAGGACAAAAGGAATTTTCAAATTGTTGACAACACTCTTAAAAGACAAGCCACGGACAAACTTTATGGTTGTAAGTCCGTGATATTCAAGCCCACAATCCGTTGCCAATCGCTTTTCAAGAGTATCCCCATTTCCACCTACATATTCAACGGCAAAACCCCCTCGTTTGAGAGTGGGAAGAAGTGCAAGATTGGGGTATATATGCCCACCAGTGCCACCACCTGTCAAGAGTATCTTTTTCATGCTAAATATTATGCCCAAGAGATCAAAAAGGTTTCAAAACGCCCAAAATCAGTCAAATATTTTACGGCTTGCAAGTGGTTGTGATGGTAAAAAATAAATTCGTTGAATTTATTTGCCCCAAAATTGAGTTTTGGTTGTAAGGGAACTTAAAGACGACAAAAATGTCGAATTTTCTAAATTGGTGGGGTTGATATGGTTGAAAAGTTTTCATTTATGTGATATACTTGATTATGTTTTTAGTATTCGCACACCCTACGTGTGCGTGTGAGAGCAAAATTACACTTGGCAGGTATTTTATGTCAGCAGTAAAAGGTTACAATGCAGAGCAAATCCAAGTTCTTGAAGGTCTTGACGCAGTAAGAAAGCGTCCCGGTATGTATATCGGCACAACAGGCAACAAGGGCTTGCACCACATTTTGTGGGAAATCATAGACAACAGTGTTGACGAAGTGTCCAACGGATATGGCGATACAGTCAAAATTCAACTTCTTGACAACTGTGTTGCACGTGTCAGCGACAACGGCAGAGGTATGCCCGTTGACAAGCACCCCAAACTTAAAATCAGTGGTGTTGAAGTCATCTTCACACAACTTCACGCAGGTGCAAAGTTTAACAACGATCAATATTCATTTTCTGGTGGTCTTCACGGCGTAGGCGCATCAGTTACAAATGCACTTTCTGAGTGGCTTTATGTTGAAGTTGCCCGTGATGGCAATCTCTATAGAGCAGATTTCCACTCTCCCGTCCTTGCCAACGGCAAAGTCAAGAGTGGTGCAATCAAAAATCCCCTTACACTCGTTGGCAAGACAAAGGAGCAAGGCTCTCGCGTCACATTTAAGCCTGACGAAAAGATCTTCAAAGGGGAAAAATTCAACTACGACACAATCGCAACTCGTATGCGTGACGTGGCATATCTCAACAAGGGTATGACAATCATCCTTGAAGACTTGCGTATGCCCCTTGATGGTGGCACTGAAAAGAGTGACACTTTCTGCTTTAAGGGTGGCATTGCAGACTACGTTCAATTTTTGAACGAAGGCAAGACAGTCCTTTACGATAAGCCTTTGTACGTTGAAGCCAAGGAACAAAACTTTGAAGTGGCAGTTGCAGTGCAACACACCGAAAGTTATACAGAAAACATTTACAGTTACGTCAACAGTATTCCCACTGCAGAAGGTGGCACACACGAAGTAGGCTTCAAGAGTGCTGTGACAAGAGTGTTCAATGAATATGCAAGACGCAATAACATCTTGAAGGAAAAGCAAGCCAACCTTCTTGGCGAAGACTTCCGTGAAGGTATGGTTGCAGTCATCACAGTCAAGATGCAAAACGTCCAATTTGAAGGACAAACAAAGGGCAAACTCGGCAACCCTGAAGTAAGACAGAAAGTTGAAACACTTGTCAGTGAACAACTTGAAGAACTCCTTCAAATGAGAGGCTATAAAGCCAGTGCAGAAAAGATCATATCAAAGGCAATGGGTGCAGCGCGCACTCGTGAAGCAGCCAAAAAGGCAAAGGATATTGCCCGTCAACAAAACAAACTCAACGGCGCAAACCTTATTGGCAAATTGTCAAGTTGTTCTGGCAAAAACCACTCAATTAACGAGTTATTTATCGTAGAAGGCGACTCTGCAGGTGGCAGTGCAAAGCAAGCACGTGACAGAAGTTTCCAAGCAATTCTTCCTTTGAGAGGCAAACCCTTGAACGTAGAAAAAGCACCTCTTGAAAAGATCCTTGCCAACGAAGAAATCTCAACCATCATCAGTGCGCTCGGCACAGGCATTGAACCTGCATTTGACATTAGTGGCCTCAAGTATGACAAAGTCATCATCCTTGCAGACGCTGACCAAGACGGAGCACACATTAGAGCATTGCTTTTGACTTTCTTCTTTAGATATATGCGCCAACTTATCACAGAAGGTCACGTATATATCGGTATGCCCCCTCTTTATAAACTTGCCAAGAAAGACGAAATCGTCTATTGCTATGATGACGTCGCTCTAGAAGAAGCACAAAAGAAAATGGGCAAGACGGCACTGCTTCAACGATTCAAAGGTCTTGGAGAAATGAACCCCGAACAACTTTGGGACACAGCAATGGATCCTGCAAAGCGTTCACTCACAAGAGTCACCATTGAAGATGCAGCATCTGCAGACAAGCGTATAACAGTGTTGATGGGAGATGATAGCACCATAAGAAAGGACTATATCTACAAACACGCAGATTTCAACAAAATAGATTCATTTAAGATTAAGGCGGAGGAATAAAATATGGCCAAGAAACAACAAAAAGAAATCGTATATAGCAGTGCGATTTATGACGTAGTTCTTGAAGAAGTCATGCACAATTCCATGTTGCCTTATTCAGAAAATGTCATATTGGATCGTGCACTTCCAAGAGTTGAAGACGGATTGAAACCCGTCCAACGTAGAATACTTTACTCAATGTACGAAATGGGCATCACACCCGATAAGCCCTACAAGAAATGCGCAAGAATAGTTGGCGATTGTCTTGGCAAATATCATCCCCACGGCGATAGTTCTGTCTATGGCGCATTGGTGCGTATGGCACAACCCTTTGCAATGGGACTTAAACTCATTGACGGCCACGGAAACTTTGGTTCTGTTGACGGTGACGGGGCGGCGGCTATGCGTTATACCGAGGCTCGTATGGCACCCCTTGCTCTCGAACTTTTGAGAGATCTTGACAAGGATACAGTGTCTTGGACACCCAACTTTGACGATAGCCTTGAAGAACCTACCATTTTGCCCGGCAGATTCCCCAATCTTCTTGTAAACGGCGCAAACGGTATTGCAGTTGGCCTTGCAACCAACATCCCTACACACAATATGGCAGAAAGTATTGATGCAGTTGTTGCAATGATTGACAATCCTTCAATCACAACGGCAGAACTCCTCAAGACTTTCAAAGGCCCGGATTTCCCAACAGGTGGGTTTATCATCCCCGTTGACAGCCTTGAATCAATCTATGAAACAGGCAAAGGACGTATCAAAATCCGTTCACGCTTGCACATAGAAGACGACGACAACGGCAAGAAGAATATTGTCATCACGGAACTTCCTTATCAAGTCAACAAGGCAGAACTTTTGACAAAGATTGCAGATCTTCGTGATGCCAACAAGGAATTGCTCTCTGGCATAAGCGATATCGTTGACGAAAGTGACAAGACAGGTATGCGTGCAGTCATCAAATTGAAGAAAGATGCACCCGTTGACAAGATTGTTGCTTTCTTGATGAAGAAATCCAACCTTGAAATTGGCTACTCCATCAATATCGTTGCAATCGCAGGTGGCAAGCCCGAGCAACTGGGTCTTCGTGACATACTCAAGTACTACATTGCATATCAACGAGAAATCATTGTCAAGCGCACAAACTTTGACCTTAAAGCAGCCAAGGCAAGAGCAGAAATCGTCAAAGGTCTTCTTGTTGCAATCGCCAACATTGATGAAGTCATCCAAATCATCAAGACAAGTGAAACAACTGCAAAAGCAAAGGCAACACTTCGTGAAAGATTTGATCTTAGTGATGAGCAAGCACAAGCAATCCTTGATATGCGACTCAAAGCCCTTGCACGTCTTGAAGTCGGCAGACTTGAAGAAGAACTTGCACGTCTTGAAAAACTCATTTCAAAACTTACTGCAATCCTTCAAAGCAAGGCAAAGCAATATGCAGTTGTCAAGGAAGAAATCCTTGAAATCAAAAAGAACAATCCTTCACCCAGACTTTCAAAGATTTTGGATGCAAAAGAAGCAGACAATATGGATCTTCCTTCACAAGAAGAATCTGTCCAATATCGTGAAGGCGTCTTTGTGTTGAACGAACAAGGCACAATTAGATTTATGTCACAAAAGAGTTACGCCCTTGCTCAAAAGGATATGTCTGCTTATGGCGAAAACGAATTGCCCAAGCAAATCCTTCACGTCAACAACAAAGGCAATCTCTTTGCATTTACATCAAAGGGCAACCTTGTCAAGATTGACGTGACCAATATCCCTGAAAAGAGATGGCGTGAAAAGGGTGTGACAATCGGCTCACTCAACCCCGAAGTCGCTCAAGGGGAATATGTTGTCAAAGCATTTTTCTTTGGCTCTACACCTGTTGGAGAATTTATGTTCTTCACAAAGCAAGGTATGGTCAAGCGCACTGACGTCAGCGAATATACAGCATCAAAGGCATTTACAAATGCAATCATCCTTGGGGACAATGACACACTTTTGTCAGTTGAACTGGTTGATGATGAAAAGAACGTCTTTGAAGTGACTGCAGACGGTCAATGTTTGCTCTACAACCCCCTTGAAGTGCCAATCCAAGGCAAAAAAGCAGGTGGTGTCAAAGGTGTAAAACTTGGGGACAATGATTATGTCGTCTATGGTGGCTTCATTGATGACGAAGGGGAAGTGGTTATCTTCACAACCACTGGATATGGCAAGCGTGTCATATCATCAACCCTTGAGGCAACGTCAAGATATTTGAAGGGCGTCAAGATTGTTGACCTTGACAAGAGCAAAGTCAAGTATGTGGGCACCGTCAAAGAACCTTACGATATCGCAATCGTATGCGACGGCAAGACAGACGTTGTCAACACCGAAGATATTAGACTTGACACTCGTACAACCAAGGGCAAACAAATGTACAAAGGCAACGTCACTCTCGTGACAAAGGTCAGTGAATAATAAGGACGGCATTATGAACAAAATCGGATTTGATCAAAATCTCTATATGCAAAAGCAGTCCGAGAGAATTCTTGAAAGAATAAATCTCTTTGACAAACTCTACCTTGAATTTGGTGGAAAACTTTTTGACGATTTGCACGCAATGAGAGTGCTCCCCGGCTTTGACAAAGGGGCAAAAATTCGCTTGCTTGAAAATCTCAAAGACGAGGCAGAACTCATCATCTGCATCAATGCCAACGATATTGAGAAGAACAAAATCCGTGCAGACTATGGCATCACGTACGGCAGTGAAGTTGAGCGTATGATTGACAATATCTCATCAATGGGGATATTCATCAACTGTGTTGTCATCAAAATGTTCCAAGACCAACCTGCTGCATTGACTTTTAAGCACAAACTTGAACACCGTGGCGTAAAGGTTTATGTCCATCGTCCCGTCAACGGCTATCCTGAAAACATTGACTTGGTAGTGTCCGAGGAAGGATTTGGCGCAAATCCATACATTGAAACCACAAGGAGACTTGTCGTTTGCACAGCCCCCGGCCCCGGCAGTGGAAAACTGGCAACTTGTCTCAACCAACTTTATTACGAGCATAAAAAAGGCGTGAAGGGTGGATACGCCAAGTTTGAAACTTTCCCCGTGTGGAATTTGGCATTGACACACCCTGTCAACGTGGCGTACGAAGCAGCCACTGCCGACCTTAACGATTTCAATACGATTGACAATTTCCATCTTGAAAATCATGGCAAAATTGCAGTCAGTTACAACAGAGATATGGAAGGTTTCCCCATCCTTAGAGAAATCCTTGCTCGTATCACCGGTGGAGAAGTATTGTACAAATCGCCTACTGATATGGGCGTCAATATGATAAAAGATTGCATCACGGACAATGACGCTTGCGTTGAAGCATCAAGACAAGAAGTCCTTAGAAGATATTACAAGGCAAGATGCGATTACAAAAACGGACAATGCACAAGGGGTACCATTGAAAGATTGCACGTCCTTATGGCACGTCTTCAAGTGTCTGCAAGTGACAGAAAGGTCATAGAATACGCCCTTGAAAAGAACAAACAAACCGGTGGAAAGGGCGCAGTTGCCATTGAACTTCCTGACGGACAAGTTGTCACAGGTCGCAATACCAAACTTATGTCTGCAAGTGCAGCAGCAGTGTTCAATGCAGTGAAGACAATCGCAAACATTGATGACGATATTGACCTTATCGCACCTGTTGTCATTGAGCCTATCATCAAACTCAAGTCAAACGTGCTCCAAGAAAAGCATACACCCCTTTCACTTGAAGAAGCATTGCTTGCACTTTCAGTGTGCGCAGCCACCAATCCTCTTGCAAGCAAAGCAGTCAAGAAACTTGAAATGTTGTCGGGATGTGAAGTCCACTCGTCACACATGCTTTTCAAGGCAGATGAAAACCCCTTGAGAAAACTTGGATTGCACCTTACTTGCGAGCCTGAGTTTCTTGACAATGATCTGTTTATCAACTGACCACAAAATTTCAAACATAAGAAAGTCAAACAATCAAACGAAATAACTGAACAGAGTGTTTATCACAGAGTTTTTACTATGTAAACACCTTGTTTTGAAAAATAAAATCTACGGTAATACCGATACAAATAGGAGAGATGAATATGCAAGTCAAACAAAGAAATGAAATTGACAGCCAATTCAAATGGCATCTTGAAGACATTTTCCCCACCCTTGACGCTTGGGAAGAATGTTTCTTTGCAACAGAGGAAATGCTCCCTCAAATCTCAAAATACAACGGAAATCTCAAAGATGATGAAACAATCCTTGAGTGTCTTCTTCTTGGCACAAAGATTGAACATGAACTTTCACGCCTTTATCAATTTGCTCGTATGCATCGTGATGAAGACTCAAGAGAAACAATCTATCAAGGCATGACAGACAGAGCAGAAATGCTCCTTGTCAAGTTCAGCGCACTTTCATCTTTCTTGTCACCCGAACTTACAGAACTTCCCATTGAAAAACTTGAGGCTTTGAGGAACGACAAGAGATTTGCAGACTATTCAGTGACATTTGAACATCTTATTCGCAACAAGAGTATCATCCTTTCAAAGAAGGAAGAAAAATTGCTCAGCGAAATGCGTCTTTTCTCAAGCAATAGTCAAGAAGTCTTCACAATGTTTGACAATGCAGACGTCAAGTTTGCACCCATTGAAAACGAAAATGGCGAAAAGATTGAGATGAGCCACGGCGTCTATTCAATGATGCTCCAAAATCCCAATCAAGAAATGAGAAAGAAAGCCTTTGAAAGTATGTTTGGTGCATACAAGGATTATATCAACACCCTTGCAACCAACTACGCAGGCAATGTGAAGAAAAACTGGTTCTTTGCAAAGATACGTGGTTTCAACACAGCACTTGACTACTCAATGTATGGCGAAAACGTGCCTTCAACTTGCTACAAGCAACTTCTTCAAGCAGTTGACAAGGGCACAACAAGTTTGCACAAATATATCGCACTTCGCAAGCGCATTTTGGGCATTGATCTCAATATGTACGACTTGCATATGCCCATCATCAAGGAACAAAACCTTGCACTTCCTTACAACGAAGCAGTTGACACAGTCAAAGAAGCATTGAAGGTTATGGGCAAAGAATATAGCGACATCCTTGCATCTGCATTTACAGATGGTTGGGTTGACGTCTATGAAAACAAGGGCAAGAAGAGTGGCGCATACAGTTGGGGCTGCTACGGTGTACACCCCTTCGTACTTCTCAACTATCACGAAACCACCCACGATATCTTTACAATCGCACACGAACTTGGACACGCACTTCACTCATATTACTCAAACGCAACACAATGTGAAGAAAAGGCAGGCTACACAATCTTCGTGGCAGAAATCGCATCAACAGTCAATGAAGTTTTGCTCCTCAAGCACCTTCTCAAGACTGCAACGGGCGAGTTTAGAAAATATTTGCTCTCATACTATCTTGATATGTTTAGAACAACACTTTTCCGTCAAACAATGTTCTCGGAATTTGAAGTTGCAGCACACACAATGGTAGAAAAGGGCGTTCCCGTCAATGCAGAATCACTTTCAAACGCATACTATGAACTCAACAAGAAGTACTATGGTGATGCAGTCAATCACAACGAACTTATCCGTTATGAATGGGCAAGAATTCCTCACTTCTACAGAAGTTATTACGTTTACAAGTATGCAACAGGCATCACAACTGCAGTGACAATCGCAGACAATATTCTCACATACGGCGAAGAATATTTTGCAAAATATCGCAAGTTCTTGTCAGCAGGTGGCTCACTTGCACCTCTTGACATCATCCGTCTTGCAGACGTTGATCTTGAAACATCTGCACCTTACGAAAAAGCAATCAGTGAATTTGAAAAGACCCTTGAAGAACTTGAATCACTCATCTAAAATCATCACAGCACTCTTTCTTGTGGTCATACTTTTTGTCCTTGTCGGTTGCAATCAAGTTGATGACACTGGCAACACAACGTGGTATGAATGCGGGGTGTACGTGCAGTCCGTAGTTGTGGAAGACGGAGTCTGCACGGTGCGACTTGCTCGCACAGAAACCGACCTTATGGTTGGGAGGTCTGTCATTGCCGTTTGTATGGTAGAAGACGTCTTTTTTGACAGATACGATTACACTGTCACACTTGATGGCAATGCAATATTTAGTGCAGTGGAAGGGCTTCTTCAACAAGATGTCACATTGTTAAATAGACAGGAATATTCCACTTTGAAAATAATCTACGATTATGATACAATCTACCCGTCAATGAAAAGCAACGGCAACCTCCAAGATAGTGACGACAAATATCATCACTTATTTGAGGTTGAAAGAGCACCTTTCAAGGCAGATTTGACACGAACAGTTTCCAATCAATCGGCATGGTACGGAGTGGCAATCGGTGGAGCATTGGTGCTTTTGGCAGTAGGCTTGACATTGACTTATATTAGAGGAAAATATGGCAGAAAAAAACAAGAAAACTGAAAGAAAAAATTTGCGCGCAATGCCCAGCAACGTTGAGGCAGAACAAAACGTATTGGGCGCACTTCTCATTGATGACAAAATGGCAGACGTCATCATGCCCACACTTCGTGATGAAGACTTTTTTGTAAGCCAAAATCGTATCATCTACTCTGCAATGAGAGATCTTGTTGAGCACAGTTGTCCCATTGACACCGTGTCAGTTGCAGACAAACTTGAAGTGCAAGGCAAACTTGACGAAGTGGGCAGTGTGGAATATCTCAACTCTCTTGCAATGGGTGTTGTCAGTTCTGCAAACGCAAAATACTATGCCGACATCATCAAGAGAGATTCATTGACACGTAAAGTTATTGGCGCAGGCAATGACATCCTTGAACACGCATATTCATGCGAAGATGGTGCAGACGCTCTTGCAAAGGCAGAGCAACTTGTCTTCAAGATTGCAGAAGAAAAGCAAGACAAAGCACTTGTCAAGGCAGATGATGCACTTGCAGAGGCAATGAAAGCCATATCAGATGCACAATCAGGCAACACACCTTCAAATATCGTGTTCACAGGTTTTTCAAACTTTGACAGAAAGACCAAGGGCTTGAAACCCGGTGACTTTGTCATCCTTGCAGCCCGTCCCGGTGTTGGTAAAACTGCATTTGCATTGAATATCGCTGCCAACTGCGTGCTCAAAGACAAGACTGTTGCAATCTTCAACATGGAAATGACTGCAGCCTCGCTTGTCAAACGTATGCTTGCATATCTTTCAGGTGTCACTTTTGAAAGTATGGACATTAGAGGTCAACTCAGCGACAGTGACGCTGCCAAACTCTACAAAGCATATTCAACACTCACAACAAAGAATTTGTACATTGACGATTATTCAATGAACCACCCCTCTGACATCCTTTCAAAGTGCCGTCGTCTTAAGAGAGAAGTTGGTCTTGATCTTGTTATCGTTGACTACTTGCAACTTATGGAAGCCGACACCCGTGGCAGAGCATCTGAGTCAAGACAAAATGACGTCAGCACAATGTCACGTCAGTTGAAAGTCTATGCCAAGGAACTTGGTGTGCCAATCCTTGCCCTTTCACAAATGTCACGTGGAGTAGAAAAAGAAGGCAGACCCCCTCAACTTAGTGACCTTCGTGACTCAGGTGCAATTGAACAAGACGCAGACGTTGTCATGTTCTTGCACGATCCCAGCAAGGTTGATGAAAATCTCCCCAAAGACGAAGTTATGCTCCTTCTTCGCAAGAACAGAAGTGGTTCAATTGGCGAAATGAAACTTCACTGGGAAGGCAACACAACCACCTTTACAGAAATGGACGAAGCCGGCATGGTCAAGGAAAATCCTTCCCCCATTGTCAGCAAGGAAGTGGCAGAATTTGTTGAAATCTCAAGTGGCAATGGACCCATGCCTTTCCAAGAAGTGGCAGGGGACTTCAATGAAGTTGTCACAGCAGAAGTTCTTCCTTTTGAAGATGACGATATGGAATACGTTGACGAAGGAGATGACCTTCCTTTCTAATTTTTCTTGGATGATTTTTCATTGGAGGAAACATATTGGAATTCCTTAAATATTGTTTATATTGTTTAATGATGGTCATATCTGGTGCATCAGGAAGTAATCCTGAAGGGATGACGGTAAAAAATGCAATTGTCGGTTGCCTCACGATGTTTGTTATAACAGGATTAGGGCTTCTAATTTTGTGGGTAATTGTAAAAATAGCTAATAAAGTTAAATAACATAACAATTTTATAGTTAATCTTAATTGATCATGAAAGGATAAATCAAACTCAATACATATTATTGTACACGCGCGAGAGCAAGTCGAAAGATTTGCTCTCTTTTTTATAGTTCAAAATCGCAAAGGACAAGCATATATATAAATATGTTTGTTGACGAATTGAAAGTGAAGTTGAATATGGAAGATTTATGCCAGTACGCCTTGAGTGTATTTGACAATAAATTTGCACTGATTGAAGGTGTCAAAAATCTTGTTTTTTCAAGTGAAGAACAAGTGAAAGTCCGTGTGAAAAAGATGATGATAATCCTTGACGGCAAAGGGTTGAAAATCAAGGAAGTTGGGGACGGAAACGTGCTTGTGTCGGGCGAAATACTTGGGGTGAAATATGAGTAAAAACAAGCGTTCTATTGGGGTAAAATCAACAAAATCAACTACAAACAAAAAGCATAAAACTGCCAAATTGAAACAAAATAAAGATGAAAATTTTGTCAGTGAAAAGTCAAGTGAAAACCACGTAAAAACAAGAAGGAAAAACCACAAAAAAGAGGACTTGGTTGGCAATGCTTTTGTTGTTGAAAATCAAGTGGAAAACGTGGTTGAAAAGATGAAAAATCACACCGAAAAAGCAGGAAAACCATCACTTATTGACAAGGTGTTTTCCCGTTGTGGCACAGACGTTTACAAGGTGGAAACACCGGTGTATTCTCGTCTTCTCAACGAACTTTCAAGGGTGGCAAAGTTCAAAAACGTAGAGCAAAAACAAGGATTTTTAACCTTTGAAGCACCAAAAAAAGAAAGGGGCGAAATTATTGCATTGCTTGATAATTTATGTTATACTCATAACATAGTATGCACAAAAGGCGTTCTCAACAGACTTTCTGCCCTTCTAAAAAGGACGGGGATTGTTGTTGGGATATTTTGTGCTGTTGGGATATTTTGCCTTTATCCCCACTTTGTTTTCACTGTGGAATACAACGGGATAGACCAAAATGTCCTTGACGTGCTGTCGCAATACGGCGTACAGCAAGGGGCGTTTCTGTGGCATTTTGATGAAGATGCCATTGAAAAATCGCTTATGTCCCTTGAAGGAATTTCCTTCGCGTCAGTGGAGAGAGTCGGCACGCGCGTGTGTGTCCGTGTTGAGCACGAACTTGCGCCCGACGGGTACACGAGTACGCTTGGCACACGCGTTGCCACCAAAGACGGAGTTGTCACAAGAGTGATTGTCTATTCGGGCACTGCAGAAGTGCAGGTGGGAGATGAAGTCAAGGTTGGACAAACTCTCATTGGGGACTATTATCTCAAAGGGGAAGACAAAATTCCCACAGTAGCAAGTGGTGATGTGTACGTTGAAAGGCAGGTGGAATTTGAAAGGTTTTTCCCTGACGAGTATTTCACTCAAACGGGGGAAAGTCAAGACGTGACTGTCGTCAGTCTATTCCGTCAGTCCAAGACCCCAAAAAGCAAATATCAATACTACACCACACAAGTGTCGGTGTTCAAAAATGATTTTCTTCTTCCGTTTACGGTGTACAACTGGACTTTCTTTGAAGTGAAAAAGGTGCAAAACACTTTGAGCGAAGAAGATATGAAAGCACTTGCCTTTGGCGAAGTGATAGACAACAATAAGTTTGAAAAAGTGATGGAAAAATCCGTCAGCATTGAAAGAGTAGATGGTGGCTATAAAGTGCACATCATCTTGACAGTGGAGGAAAAGCAGTAAGTGAAAATCTCAAGGGACAAGCATTTTGATGATTATGATGCACTGGTAACAATCTTTGGTGGGCTTGACGACAACGTGAGCCGTATCGAAGATGCCTTTGATGTAAAAATCTTCACAGGAAGTTCAATGATGAAAATCACTGGGGAAGAAAAGGACGTCCGTGACGCAATATCTGCAATAGACGCCATTGCAACCCTTTCCAAAAAAGAAACCTTGACAAAGGCACAAATCTCAACAGTCATAGAAATGGCAAAGAGTGGACAAGTGGCATCACTGAGCGATCTTCTTGGCACAGTGGCAATCACTTCAAAGGGAAAGGTTATCCGTCCAAAATCACTTGGACAAAAGGAATATGTTGACGCCATACGCAAAAACAAAATCGTGTTTGGCATTGGCCCTGCCGGTACAGGCAAGACTTATCTTGCAGTTGCCCTTGCAGTGAGCGCACTGAAGAACCACGACGTCGAAAGGATTATCCTCACAAGACCTGCAGTTGAAGCAGGAGAAAAACTTGGTTTCCTTCCCGGCGACCTTGCAGAAAAGGTTGATCCTTATCTTCGCCCCATATATGATGCACTTCAAGATATGATGGGTGGGGATAGTTATCTCAAAGCCATCGAGCGTGGCAGTATTGAAATCGCACCCCTTGCATATATGCGAGGACGCACCTTGTCAAATAGTTTCATCATTTTGGACGAAGCACAAAACACCACCCGTGAGCAAATGAAAATGTTTCTCACACGTATGGGGGAAGGCAGCAAGATTGTTGTCACTGGCGATATTACACAGATTGACCTTCCACACCACGTCATCAGTGGTATGAAAGATGCAGTGCAAGTCCTTGAAGGAGTGGAAGACATCAAGGTCATACGCTTTGACCATAGAGATGTTGTACGGCACGAACTTGTATCTCGCATTATCCGTGCATACGAAAAGGCAGACAAGGAAAGAGAACAAAAGAAAAACGAAAACGGTGACAAATAGTCACAACGGAAAAGATTATGATAGACGACATCAAAGACGTAAGTGAACAACAGAAACAGAAGAAAGAGAAGCATCAAGAGTTGAGTTCTGCATTTTTGAAGACCTTTGCTCTCATGATAATCGCAGCAGTGGGTATGGCACTCTATGGCATATACGCCACTGGAGATTTTCTCTCTGCATTTACAGTGGACAGAGCCTTTGAAACGGCAGGCAGATTGGCAATATTTTTGTTTATGATGCTTGCAATGTTCTTTGCAGTCCACAGTTTTTCAAAGGAAGGCAAGTTTTTTGCAAGAAACTTTACATTGACAATTATCGTCGTTGCAATCACATATATCCTTTCAGTGAGCACAGCAAGATTTGTCAATATGTTTATGATGCCCATTTCCTTTGCATCACTCATCCTTCTTGTGTTGACAAATCGCAGGACAAGTATCATTGCCACCATTGGCACGGCACTCTTTTTGCTCGCCACATTTGTGTCCCCCGATATGCTCACAAATAGCCTTGATATCTATGTGCTTATCGCTGCAATCGTCACCAACCTTATGACAGCAGTGTGCGTCAACACCCTTGCATCAAAGCACTATACTCGCTTGAAATTTATGCTTATGAGCGCACTTGCAGCCCTTGTTGCAGTGCCTATCTCGGTGATTATGACTTGCGCAATGGATGACATTTCAATGGGCGTTGTTTACAACCTTGCTTGGAGTTATGGTGGACACGTTGGCGCAATCATCTTGTCATTGCCTTTCTGTGCAATCTTTGAAGGTATTTTCAATATCGCAGACGACTTCAAACTTGCAGAACTTACATCACTTTCACACCCCTTGCTTAAGCGTCTTGCCAGTGAAGCACCCGGCACTTTTAACCACTCACTTGTTGTTGGAAATCTTGCAGAGGCTTGCGCAGAATCTATCGGGGAAAACCCTCACCTTGCAAGATGTGGCGCATATTACCACGATATTGGCAAGTTGAAATCCCCCAACTATTTCTCAGAAAATCAATCAAACTACAATCCCCATGACGAACTTATCCCCGAAGTCAGTGTCAGTATGATCACAGCACACACTCTCTTTGGTGAAATTCTTGCAAAGAAATACCATCTCCCCAAGGAAGTCATTGCAATTTGTAGAGAACACCACGGCACAACCCCCGTTGGATATTTCTATCGCAAAGCACTTGCAATGACAGAAGATGGCGATCTTCCTACATTGGACTTTACTTATGCAGGACCAAAGCCCCAAACAAAAGTGGCAGCCATTATTATGATTGCAGACACGGTTGAGGCTGCTTGCAGATCATATATGCCCGAAACCAAGGATGAATTTGTGGCACGTATCAACAACTTGATTGACGAAAAGTTGTCACTTGGTCAATTTGATGATTGTCCCATCACAATCCAAGAAATCGCAACTGTCAAGAATACAATCATTGACGTGCTTCCCAGCATCCATCACAGCAGAGTAAACTACGACAAGAGAAAGTTATGATAAACTTCAACGGCACAAAACTGAAAGAAAAACGCCTTATGAAAAAGGTGGAAAAGGCAGTATTCTTGCGCCTTAATCAACCCAACTTCTTTGTGACGGACATAGCAGTGGTTGACTGCGACACCATACAGGAATTCAATCGTGAAAACCGTGGTGTTGACAAGGTGACAGACGTGCTCAGTTTCCCCTACTTTGAAGGACTCAAGTTGCCCAAGGCAGAAGAAGACTTTTGCGACAGCGATTTCCACAAAGGCAAAGTGGCACTTGGCAGTATCATGATATGCAGACAAAGAGCCATAGAGCAAGCACAGGAATACGGACATAGCATAGAAAGAGAAATGGGTTTTCTCACTTGTCACGGACTTCTTCACTTGCTTGGATATGATCACGTCATTGAAGAAGATGAAAAGATTATGTTCCCCCTTCAAAATGAAATCATGGAAAGCATAGGACTTTCAAGATAAAAGGAAACGAAGGAAGAATAGAGCAACAAAAGGATTACAATTCAAAACATAAAGACGAAGAATATGAAATCAGGATTTATTTGTATTACAGGCCTTGCAAACGCAGGCAAATCAACACTTATCAATGCACTTGTTGGCGAAAAGGTTGCCATCGTATCTTGGCGTCCCCAAACCACAAGAAACAAAATTCTCGGCATCATCAACGGCACGTACAACAATGACGACTATCAAATGGTGCTCATAGACACCCCCGGCATACATAACGCCAAAAATCATCTCGGGGACTATATGATGAAATCAGTTGAAGTTGGTCTAAAGGACGTTGACGGCATACTTTACGTCATAGATACAAGCAAGGGCATACAAAGAGAAGACTACGAGTTTATTGAAAAGCACGCAGACGTAAAGCCCCTTATCGTTGTGCTAAACAAGGAAGACGCTGTCACAAAGATGACAATGCTTGATGCAATTCAAAAACTCACTGCTTTCCCACAAGTAAAGGCAGTCGTTCCCATCTCTGCAAAGAAAGGGGAAAACCTTGAACCTATCATTGATGAACTTTTCCCATTGCTTCCCGAAGGCGTGCAAATGTTCCCCGAAGAAATGTTTACAGACAGCAGTATGCGTTTTATGGCGGCGGAAATCATCCGTGAAAAAGCGCTCTACCTTCTTGACAAGGAAATCCCTTACGGCATTGGCGTGTATATCAACAAGTTTGAAATGCGTGATGACAAGCCCATCTATGAAATAGATGCAGATATCGTTGTTGAAAAGCAATCTCACAAAGCAATCGTCATTGGCAAAGGTGGTGCAACCTTGAAGGAAATCGCAAGCGCAGCAAGACGTGACCTTGAAGAAATGACGGGGGAAAGAGTGTTTCTTACACTTTACGTCAAAGCAAAACCCGATTGGCGCAATAGCGACTATCTCATGAGAGAATTGGGCTACGATATCAAAGATTTGAAGAAGTAAACAAAACCAACAGACAAAATTATGGATGCAAAAAAAGTCACTGCAATAGTCACAAGGGCAGTGCCTTATGGGGATACGGATATGGTGCTGACACTGGTGTCCGTTGAAGAAGGCAAGTTGACCGTCACGGCAAAGGGCTGTCTTAAACCCAAGGCAAAACTGCGTTATGCCACCGAACCTATGAACTTCGGTGAGTATATGCTTGCAGGAAGACCAGAAAGACTTGTCCTTGCAGACTGCTCACAGATTGACAGTTTTTCACCCATAACCCTTGACATAGAAAAGTACTATGCATCTGCCCTTATTCTTGAAGGGTTGCAGAAGTTGTCCATAGACAGTCAGCCGACACTTTTCATGCACGCCATAGAGATCTTAAAAGCCATGGCATACGAAGGCAAAGGGGCAGAAGAAGGTGTGACGGACTTTTTGTTGCACGCCCTTTGTGACAACGGCTATCAAGTAGATTTCAAAGCCTGTGGCAGTTGTGGTTGTATCCTTGAAGGCGACTGTGTGTTCAGTGACAAAGACGGCATAATCTGTGGTCACTGTGCAGGGCATAGAGGGGTTATGGTTGACGCCATATCCAGAAAATATATTAGTGGGGAAGATAGACAAATCCCTGCCAATCTCAAAACAAAAGCAAATATGGTCCTTGCCGACATCATTGATCAAGTGCTTGGACTTAAAATAGGCAAACATTACTTTACGGAGTTTATATGAAAAAGAACAAAACCATTGCATGGGTTATCCCAGTCGTCAGCATCTTGATTGTTGCAATTATCGTCTGCACAGTTGTGCTTGTTCCTCGCAGTCAAGGATTTTTGGACGTCTATGAAAACCACGCATCAAGCAAGGAATTTACATCTTATGAAGTTGCAATCGAAAGCCTTCCTGCAGGTTGGTCACTTTACGCACCTTCAACATCATCATCTGAGTACAAGAACTCAAACAGTGGCTACGTCAAGGAACTTGATGCCTTTGTTGTCAAAAAGACACTTGACTCAAAGAACTATCTCAGCATCATCAAATGTGGCACAACTGAATTGATGTTCCAAGAAAACCTTGCAATCACTGCAATCCGTGTTGCAAACGGACACATTATACTCAAGAGCGCAAATGGTGGTATGTTTGTCACCAATTACAATGGCGAAATCATCATCCCCCAAGGTGTCATCACAGGGGCAGAAAATAGCACCATTGACAACGCAGTCAAGGTTTTAGACAACGAACTTATCGCCATAAACCCCAATTACGACAAAAATGCAAGTGACAACAAGTCATATACATCAATCTATCGTTCATCAACAAAGGCAGCTGCAGTCCGTGTAAAGAACGCAGGCGCATCACTCTCTGCACTTATGGGATTTGATGGCAAATACGTTGTTTCAACAGGCACAACAGAAGATGGCGTTGACGTGTCACGTATTTTCTCAATCCCCAAAAACGGCGTGGTTGAAAACTCAGACGGCACAGAATACGGCACATATTATGACAACGGCAATGATGAATACTACACCGAAATCACATATATGGGCAATGATAAATTCTTCATTCACGAGGAGTGGGTCATTGAAGAACACGAAATCGAAGACCACGGCGCAGAATACTCATTTGTCTATGAAGACGAATATTATGTGGTGTCAAGATTTATCTATGACGCAAGCCAAGATTCAAGAACAAACTACGTGTCTGACTACTATTTCTTGAACCTTTCCAACCATTACTACGGGGCAGATAGAAACGGCTTTGCAACCAAAAACCTTATCAAAGAAGGTTACTATTACGCATCATACTGCATCTACGTCACAACAGTGAACACATACGATAAGGAAACAAATGAACTTCTTTCTTCAGTGAAGGAAGGCAACTATGACCAATTTATTCTTAATGAAGATTTGGAAATCGTATATTCACTCTCCGGCAACTTTGGTGAAGTGAAAAAGACGGCAGAAGATATGGATTCCGTGTCATACTTTGACCTTGCAATCAGTTTTGTTGACGGCATTGGTGTTGTTCCTTTGCCTTCTGCACAACTTCGTGTCATTGACAGTGAAGGCAAGGTGCTCTTTACCATTGACAAGACAGTGACTTCTGCAGCATACAACAATGGTATGATCATTGCTTCAACACTCAACTCAAAGGGACAAACAATCTATGCAGTCTATGACGTAAATGGCAATGAAATCGTGCCTTTCTCAAAGGGCTTTACAGAAATCAACCCCTTCCTTGGCTACTACACAATCGCAAAACTTGACGGCAAAACAGTTCTTCTTTCAAAGGACGGCACAATCGTTGAAAAGATGAGCGACAATAAAACAGAGCCTTTTGCAGATATTGCAAAGACATCATCAAGCACAGACATTTACAAACTCGGTTGCTATATGTTTGCAGAAACAAGAACGAGCGAATTGACAGGAGAACAAGTCAAATATTACGGCATTAAGAACTTGTCAACAGACGTCAACAACAACGTTCTCATTGAAGCAAATATGGTTTCAGGCAGTTTGCTTTATGCACCCACAGGCAATCCCGATATGGTTTACGTCTTTGCAAAGTTTGAAGGCAGTGACACCTTTACAGTGTACAAACTTACAACCGACAACAACTAAAACAAAATGTTTTTGTTGCAAAATCTATTAGTTGCAAAAGCGTAGAGAACAACGAAGAAAACAAATAAACGACACCGACACAACGGAAAACCATGCCACTTAAACATAGTTTAATTGGCGTGCGGCATTTAGATTATGACAGAAATCATTGATGCAGGCAAAGGCTTGCAAAAAGGCGCAGAACTCATAAAACAAGGCGAACTTGTTGTTTTCCCCACCGAAACCGTATATGGTTTGGGTGCTGACGCCTTCAATGAAAATGCCGTTGCCAAGATTTTCAAGGCAAAGGGCAGACCAAGTGACAATCCTCTCATTGTCCACATATCATCAATTGAACAAGTGAAGGAGATCGCAAGAGAAATCCCCGATAGTTTCTACTTGGTGGCAGAGAAGTTTATGCCCGGCCCAATATCCGTTGTTTTGAAAAGGGGGAAAGATATCCCGTCAATCGTAACTGCAGGTGGAGATACTGTGGCAGTGCGTATGCCTTCAAATGAATATGCAAGGCAACTCATATCCCTTTCAAAGCCCCTTGCAGCCCCTTCTGCCAACAAGAGCAAGCATATATCCCCCACAACTGCACAGCACGTCTATGACGACTTAAATGGGGAAGTGCCCCTTATCCTTGATGGTGGCAGTTGTTTTGTTGGCATAGAAAGTACAGTCCTTGATCTCACAACGGACACCCCAACAGTGTTGCGCCCCGGGGCAGTGACTGTTGAAATGCTTTTGGAAGTCCTTGGTGCAGTTGAAGAAAAGGGCAAAGTTATCAAAATTGCCAAATCACCCGGCATGAAATACACCCACTATGCACCCAAAGTCAAGACGGTGGTTGCAGTTGATGAAAACCACGCAATAGCCGAGTATGACAAGTGCGTTTTGGACGGTGGAAAACCCGTCCTTGTATTCCGTGATATATACGGCAACACCTTTGGGGATAGAAAGGTTATCGACCTTGGCAAAACTGCAGAAGATTATGCAAGAAATATATATTCAGTCTTGCGCAGTGCAGAAGAAGAATATGATGAGATAATCATTGAAGAATTGCACGGCAAGGGCATGGAATTTTCTGTCATGAACAGAGTGTATAAGTCGGCAGGAAACAAGTTGGTGTAATATGCTGATCACTTTTGTTTGTGTTGGAAATACTTGCAGATCTCCCCTTCTCAAGCACCTTTTTGAAAGGTACGCTTGTGAGCAGGGCTTTCAGTGTGAAGTCAGGAGTGCAGGGCTTTGTGTCACAGACGGCAAAATGTCCATTGGCACAAAAAACGTGCTGTTAGAACACGGAATTTCCGTTGAAAATCAAGATACAACCGTCCTTGATGAGCAACTTATAAAGGATAGCAATTTGATTGTTGCAGTTGAAAAGCGCATTGCAGATTACATATCAAATATGGGTTGTGGCAACAAGGTGTATTCGCTCTCAAGCCCCCTTCTCAATGGGGTTGATATGCTTGATCCTTATGGCGCAGGACAGGACGAATATGAAAGAATATATCGTCAAGGACTTGATGCACTTCCAAAGATCCTGTCCCTTGCCAAGATGCTCAAATAGAACTGAGCAATTCCTTGAAAATCTTAATGTGGATTTCTTCGTCAAGGATTATCCGTTCAAGCATTTGTTTTAGACTGTCTTGTGATAGATTCAAGATTGTCTTTTCATAGTTTAAGATGGCATTTTCTTCGGCAATTATGTTTTGTTTCAAAAACCGTTTTGGCTCAAGAGTGTAGTTGACGTAACTGCCGTTCCAATAAGTTCTGCCACCAATGACAGGATAGCCACCAAGGGCAGTGATTGCCTCGCCAAGCAATTCCATGTGTTTCATCTCAGCGATGGCAATGCCAGAAAGCGCATCTTCAATCTTCTTATCTTTGACAATGAAGTGTTGATATGAGTAAGTCATAATTGCAGTGATCTCACTGCCACTGCCACCATAAGACGGCAAAAGCAACTTGCTGTCGTTCAAGTTTTTCTCTACTTCAAGCGTAGGGTATGGCAAATCTGCACCAAACATATTCAAACGAGTCCCCCTTTTTTTGTGATATGTATATTCAAAAGGGTGCAAAAGTGTGAAAAATGGGCAAAATATCGCCTATAAATAGTCAAAAATATACAAAAGTGAGAAATTATATTGGATTGATGTGATTTTTGCTTGCAAATTCTCATCTTCTATGCTAAAATTTCATAGATAATTTTTTGGAGGGTACAAAATGCTGAATTCACTTTTCAACACAGTTCTTGCAGCAGCAGACTTTATCACCACACCCGGTGGTTCAATTGATGCAACAGTAAGAAGCAATGTTGTTATGGCATTTATGATATTGATGATGATCGCAGCAATCGCAATGATCGTCATAGTTTTGATGCAAAAAGGCACAAATGAAAATGTTGGAGCCATCACTGGCGTGTCAGACACATATTATGGCAAGAACAAAGAAAGATCAAAGGCAAGCGTTATGAAGATAGTCACAGTTTCAGTCTTCGCATTTATCCTTGTCTGCGCAATCATCTGCTTTGTTATTGCAACAGTTGCATAACACAGGCACAACCAAGACGGCTCCCAATGGGGGCCGTTTTTTATTTGTCTTTGAAATGTAATTACTCTTGATATAGAACATATTGGCAAAGAATTCTCTTTGAACCTATCCACAAAAGACCTATATCAACAAAGGCACATAGATGGGACACTGGTTGCCGACTTTTGTCTATTTTAGACAAAAAAAATAAATTGCTTGAAAGAGAATAAAAATTATTATATAATAATATGGTTATGAAACTTATTGCAGAAAACAGAAAGGCAAGACACGATTATTTTATTGAAGACACCTATGAGGCAGGCATTGTCTTGGTGGGTTGCGAAGTCAAGTCTATCCGTCAAGGATCAGTCAATCTTCGTGACAGTTTTGCCATTATCAAAAATGGGGAAGTCTTTGCCGTGGGTATGCATATCGCCCCCTATCAAATGGGCAGTTATTACAACCACGATCCAAGACGAAATAGAAAACTTCTTCTCAACAAGGCAGAGATACGCAAGTTGAAAGCCAAAGTGGAACAAAAAGGCTATACCCTTGTCCCCTTGAAAGTGTATTTCAAGGATGCACTCGTCAAGATTGAACTCGGTCTTTGTAAGGGTAAAGAAACTCACGACAAGAGAGAAAGCATCAAGCGTAGAGAAGAAGATAGAAAGATTGAAAGAATAAAGAAGGAATACAATATAAAATAAGGTGCACTATGGACAAACACATTGATACGATATGCGTGCAAGGTGGCTACACCCCTTCAAATGGCGAGCCAAGACAAATCCCAATCATCCAAAGCACAACATTTAAGTACGATACAAGTGAGGATATGGGCAAACTCTTTGACCTTGAGGCAAGTGGATATTTCTACACAAGACTTCAAAATCCCACAAGTGACTACGTTGCCAAAAAACTTGTGGAACTTGAAGGTGGCACTGCAGGTATGCTTACATCATCAGGACAATCAGCCAACTTCTTTGCCGTGTTCAATATCGCCAAGTGTGGCGACCACGTTTTGTCAAGTGCAAACATTTATGGTGGCACGTTCAACCTTTTCTCTGTGACAATGAAGAAGATGGGCATTGATTTTACTTTCATCTCACCTGACAGCACAGAAGAAGAAATTGAAAGAGAAATCCGTCCCAACACAAAGGTAATCTTTGGCGAAACAGTTGCCAACCCTTCACTTGCAGTGTTGGATATTGAACTCTTTGCAAAGGTGGCACACAAGCACGGTATTCCTCTTATCATTGACAATACGTTTGCAACACCCGTCAACTGCCGTCCTATTGAATGGGGCGCAGATATCGTCACACACTCAACTACAAAGTATATTGACGGTCACGGAGTTTCAGTTGGTGGTGCAATCATTGATGCAGGCAAGTTTGATTGGATGGCACACGCCGACAAATTCCCCGGACTTTGCACACCTGACCATAGTTATCACGGCATAACTTATGCAGAAAAGTTTGGCAAAGAAGGTGCATTTATCACAAAGGCAACGGCACAACTTATGCGTGACTTTGGTGCAACACAATCTCCCCAACACGCATTTTATATCAATATGGGGCTTGAGAGCCTTCACGTGCGCATGGCACGCCACACCGAAAATGGCAAGGCAGTGGCAGAATTCTTGAAGGGACATCCTATGATTGAGTGGGTCACTTGCCCCGACCTTGAAGGGGACAAATATTACCATCTCGCCAAGAAGTATTGCCCGGGCGGCACTTGTGGTGTCATCAGTTTCGGTGTCAAGGGTGGACGTGGGGCCGCAGAAGCATTTATGAAGGAATTGAAACTCATTGCAATCGAAACACACGTTGCAGACGCAAGAAGTTGTTGCTTGCACCCTGCCAGCGCAACACACCGTCAAATGACAGATGAAGAACTTGTTTCTGCAGGCATAACTCCCGATTTGGTTAGATTGAGTTGTGGCCTTGAAAACAAGGCAGATCTCATCAACGACCTTGATCAAGCACTTGCAAAAGTAAAATAAGCAGTCAAAATAGAAAGCACGTCATCACAGACAAAGCCAATAGATAGGACAAAACATTATGCCAATTATCATACCCAAAGATTTGCCTGCCTACAAGGTTATGGCAAAGGAAAAGATATTTGTAATGGACAGTGACAGGGCAGGAAAGCAGGACATCCGTCCCATAGAGATTGCCATAGTCAACTTGATGCCAACAAAGGAAGTGACAGAAGCACAACTTGTGCGTCTTTTGTCAAACAGTCCTTTGCAGATCAATATTACTCTCATCAAGATGGCAACCTATCAAAGCACCCATACAAGCACTGACCACATGGGCAAATTCTATTGCACCCTTGAAGAAGCAAAGAAGAAGAAATTTGACGGTATGATTGTCACTGGCGCACCTGTTGAAAATATCCCCTTTGAAGAAGTCAAGTACTGGAAGGAATTGACAGAGATCATAGAGTTTGCAGAAACTCACGTTACAAGCACAATCTATATCTGCTGGGGGGCACAAGCAGCACTCTACTATCAATATGGCATCAACAAAATCCAACTGCCCGAAAAACTCTTTGGCATCTTTGAAACAAAGGCAGCAGTTGAAAACGATATGCTCCTTAAGGGCATGAACGACACTTTCAATATCCCCCACTCAAGACACACAACCATTGATGAACAAGCAGTGTACAACAACAAGAATTTGAAAGTTCTTGCAGTGTCTGATAGGGCAGGCATCTGTATCGCCAAAACACACAACAACAAGAGTTTCTACTTTACGGGACACGCTGAATATGATAGAAACACCTTGCTCACAGAATACGAAAGAGATTTGAGCAAAGGGGAAAAAATAAAAGCCCCCGAAAACTATTTCACAAACGAGGAAAAGAAGGAAATATCTTGGACGTGGCGTTCAACTGCCAACCTGCTTTTCTACAACTGGCTCAACTATTACGTCTATCAAATCACTCCCTTCAATATTGAAGAAATCTAAAAGGGGCACAAGGTTTACAACAAAAGCCCTATTAAAAGGCAGGCGTCAAACTCAACAAAAAGACAAAACAAAAGGCACTCACACGAGTGCCTTTTTTGTATTTGTAAAAGTTTGATTTAGGTCAAAGTTAAAATTGATTTTACTTTTAACCATAGTTTATTCATCAATTTTGTCATTTTCAACTGCTGTTTCTGTGCTTTCAACAGTTTCTTCAATTTCAGTGGCGACCACGTTTTCTTCTGTTGAAGGGGTGCAGTCAAAGGGGCAGGAGCAACCTTCTTCTCCACAAGTGCAGACCATTGTCAAATCGTCTTCTGTGGCTTGAGTGTCTGCATTTTCCTTTTCTTGAAGTGCTTCGTCAAGTTTTGCTTGGCGCAATCTATTTGCGTCTTTCACGACGAATACAATGGGTATGATGGCAAAGACTGCAATGATTGTGCCTGCAAGGAAGATTTCAAAGGGAGGCATATATTCCACTGCATTGTCGTCAATCTTGGCAAGGTTGATGCAGAGTGTCACGAGAGGACCAATGAGCATAGGCACAAGGACTGTAAAGCACATTCTTACGCCTTGGAATCTGCCTTCGCTACCCTTGGGGATATAGTCTTGGAAGGTTGACATAAGTGCGCCACTGCCTGAGAGCAATGCGCCCATCATAAATGTGCCTGCCACAACCATAACTGCCACGTAACTTGACACGGGCATAAATTGCATAAGGTAGAAGACGAGCATACCCGCCACTGCCACAATGACGATGGGGATATAGAAGTATTTTCTGCCCACTTTGTCATAGAGTATGCCTGTTGCTGCAGTGATGCCACCTGCCAAAACAATGATGATTGCAAGGGGGATGATATAGTCTTTGATGCCCAATGTATTTTGGATGAAGTTGATGAGATATGAGAAGAAAGTTTGTTGTGCAATGCCAAGGATACAAGTTGCAGAAAGGCAAACGTACAACATCTTATTGTTCTTGATGACTGAAGGACGGAAACCGTAGAAAGTTTCCTTCAAGTAATTCTTGTTTTGGATTTTGGGTATATCTGCCTTATCCTTCAAAGTGAACAATGCCACAATACCTGCAATGATGGGAAGGACGCCAAGTATGATGAAGAAAAGCACAGAGTTGCCTGCGTCGTATGTGAACATTGCAATGACAAATACAAGGACGAAAGCAAGGATTGAGAAGATTGACATCACTGAGTTGACTTTGCCACGATTGGTTGTATCGGTGACGTCAGTGATCCAAGTGTTAAATGCTGCGTCATTGGCAGTTGAACCAAAGAAAGTCATGATACAGTCAAATATGACAAGAAGTGCGCCAATGAGTCCCACTGTCTTTGTTGTGGGTGTCACGGGGATTGCAGCAAAGAGCATAATGGTCACGCCCCAAGCAAGATAGCCGTAAGCAATGAAGGGTTTGCGCTTGCCAACTCTGTCAATAAATCCACCTGCAAAAATTGTTGTTGCAGTGGCAGTGATTGCACTGAGCCAAATCATCAACGTACTGACAAGAGTGCCCGTTGTGTTGCTTACTCCTGCAAAGACGTCTTGAGCAAAGGTGGCAAAGTACATATTTTCAACTGACCAAGCAATTTGACCAATAAGCCCAAATATGATTGCACAGAGCCAAACTTTTCCACCAAGTTTTGTTGCTTTTACACTTTGAGTGTTAGGTTTCATAATTTTCTCCAAAATGTTTTGTTCAACAATATTTTAGCATATACAAAAATTATGTCAATATATAAAAAAACCACCAACGGTGGTTTTCTTGCAAAATTTGGGTTGTCAAAGTGGCTTTTGATTATTCCTTGCCGATAATAGATCTTATCACGTGGCCTGCAATCATAAGTCCTGCAATGGCAGGGGGGTATGATATGCTTGCAGGGATATGTCTGCCTTTTTCAACCACAGGGTTTTCAATCTCAACGGGTTGCTCCTTTGAGTAGAGCACGTCAAGGGAGTTTATGCCACGGTTTTTCAATTCCTTGCGCATAACTTTGGCAAGGGGGCAGACTGAAGTCTTTTTGATGTCTACAATCTCAAAATTGTAGCCCAATTTGTTGCCAGTGCCCATGCAACTGACAATATTGATGCCCTTATCTTTTGCCCTTGAAATAAGTTCCAATTTTGCAGAAACAGTGTCCACTGCATCAACAATAAAGTCATATTTGTCAATGGCAACGCTGTCTGCGTTTTCGGGCAGATAAAACATATCAAATGTTGTGACGTTGCAGTCAGGATTGATTGAAAGAATACGTTCCTTTGCCACATCAACCTTTTTTCTGCCTATTGTGTCAACTGTTGCAAGGATTTGACGGTTGAGGTTGCTGTTGTGGATACAATCGCTGTCAAGGACTGCAATATTGCCTACGCCACTGCGAGCAAGGGCTTCAACGACGTAACCACCGACGCCACCAACGCCTGCCACAAGAATATTTGCCTTTGCAAGCCTTGAAAGTGCGTCGCCACCAATGAGCATTTCCGTACGTGTAAAATCTGTTTTCATAATAATGTTTTGCCAACTCTATGTTGTTATATAAAACTTGCGATGGGATTGTCCATCGCAAGTTTTTATTTGTCCGTAGGACAGGTTGATTATTCTGCTGTTTCTTCAGTTGTTTCAGGTGTGTGTGCCTCGCAACATCCACAAGTGCATTTTTCTTCTGCATCGTGGTTGTGTTCGTGACAACCGCAGTTACATTCTTCGCCTTCGTGGCAATCACAGTCACAATCTTCGCCGTCACAGCAACCGCATTGGCAGTCGCAGTCACATTCTTCTGCGTCTTCAATGCCGTCACGCTTTCTGATTTCTGCGCAAATACGTTCGTATTCGACTTCGTCAATCTTGTACTTCTTCATGTAGAGAATGAATGCTGCAGTGAGGAAGATGATGGGGAGTACGCCCATGCAAACCATAACCCAAACTGATGCGGAGGGATCTGCGCCTGCAAGTGCAGTTGAGATTTGTTGCTTCATAACTTCTTCAGTGATAAGGCCGTTTGCTTGGTCAACTGTTGCCTTTGAAATGATTTCACTGATTGCAGTATATCCAACAGCAATAAGGATGATTGTTTCAATAAGTTTGACAACTGATGAGCCCATCTTTGCCATGAAAGGACGGACTGAGAAGATAAAGCCTTCTGCACGTGAGCCTGTCTTGAGGTCGTTGTATTCGATGGTGTTTGTCATTGAAATTGTAAGCACTTGATAGAAGAGTGCTTGACCAAATGATGCGATTGCACCAAAGATTGCAATGCCGACAAAGAGCAATGTTTGTGAAAGGTTGAGGTTGAGAAGGTTTCTGAGGATTTCAATTTCCTTTCCACCTGAAAGATCAAGTGAGTTTGTTGCAAGTGCAAGGATGAGCATGATGACGTAACCTGCGCAAATTGCACCAAAGCAAATCTTCATAAGTTGCTTTCTTGTAAGTTTCTTTGAAAGGATAGGGTAGAGGACGACGATTGCCATTGAAACGCCTGTGAGTGCAGTAAACACTGTGACGAGCATTCCGTTGTAGCCGTACTTGAGATATACCCAATATGTGACAAGAACGTTGAGGATTGCACTGCCGATATTGTAAAGGAGCATTGAGCCTGCGGTGACGAGAACTTGGTCATTGCCAAAGAGGACTTTGAACATTGCAACAAGTGCATTGTCTTTCTTTGTGCCGTTTGCCTTTGCTTCTGCCTTTGCTGCTTTCTTTTCTGCTCTGACTGCGGCCTTTTCTTCTTGAGACATTGCTTTGAAAGCCTCTTTTGCTGCTTTCTTTGCTTCTCTTTCTGCGATTTCTTCTTCAGTGAGAGGGGGAAGGGGCTTTTCTTGAACAACACAAGTTGTCATGATTTGGCATCCTGCAAAGAGTGCGCAGATGACGATAGCGATGACTTGATATGCAGTTTGAGTGTTGCCACCAATTGCAAAGTCGCCTGCTGTGAGGACGGGGATGAGAATGACGCACATACCCATACCAAGACCTGCGCCAACGTTTGCGATTGTTGCAAGGTTGTTTCTGTCTTCTGCATTTGATGTGAGTGAAGGCATCATGCCCCAGTATGAAATGTCGTTCATAGTGTAGGTGATACCCCAGAGCAAATACATAAATGCAAAGAAGATGACGTAAGATGAGCCTTCAAGAGGCACGAAGAACATCAACAAAACGATGACGATGTTGGTGAGCATACCAATCATAATCCAAGGCTTAAATTTGCCGAATTTTGTACGTGTCTTTTCAATAAGCATACCCATGATAGGATCATTAAGACCGTCAAAGATTCTGCAAGCAACGATGATTATGCCAACTGCTGCATATTCTGCTGTTGTCAAGCTCTTGGTTGCAAGGATGAACAATGTGAGGAAGGTGTTGACAAGAGTATAAGTCATGTCACGGCCAATACCACCCATTGAGTATCCCCAAAGGTTGCGACTGGAGAGCCTTCCGGGCTCAAGAGTTTTAGGTTGTTTCTTTCCCATAAAAATCTCCCTTTAGGTTTTTATTTTTATTTTGATTTTGTTTGATCTATGTGTTTATAACACCGTATAGGTGAGTTAAAACCTTGATTTTGTCAATATCCAGTTTAGAGCAGTAGTGCAATTTGCGTCAGCACTCAAAGACAAAGGACAGTGGTCCGTCTTGTTGAATACCCCACAAAAATACATTGTCTTTTTGCGGGGACCCCGATTGACTGGTTGTGCGTTTTCGCAACAACAAGTTTGGGATAGTGCGCTTTTTCGTTAGCACTCAAAGACGAAAGATAGAGGCCCATCTTGTTGTTGCTCAATGTACATGTGTGCGCCAAAGACACCGTTTTTGACTGTGACGCCTTGCTCACGGATTTTTTCTGTGATGTAGTTATAAAGATATCTTGCTCGCTCAGGTTCTTCTGCGTGACCAAAGTCAGGGCGATTGCCTGTGCCTTTGCCAAGTTTGCCTGCAAGAGAGAATTGCGACACCAGAAGTATCTCCCCACCTGCTTGAAGGACGTTCAAATTCATCTTGTCGTTTTCATCACGGAAGATGCGCAGTTTTGCCATCTTACTTGCAAAGTAATCTGCCTGTGCTTCCGTGTCCCCCTTTTCAATGCCAAGGAAGATTGTAAGCCCAGATGGGATTTCGCTTATAAGTTGGTTGTCAACGTACAAGGCACTATGAAATGTTCTTTGAATAACTGCACGCATATAGTTTGGATAAAATGTTAGATGAGAAGTTTGGGTTTTTTATATACACTGTCGTAGCGCATTTTGGGTGGCTTTGCAAGATATTGGAAAAGGTTGCACTCAAGTTCACTATTGTACAGTTTTCTTGTTTTTGTTGCACGTCTTCCAAAATATTTTTCAAAGGGAAGGTATGATGTGATGACGTATGCACACCACTCGTCAAGAGTGCCATACACCTTGCCAAAGTCACGATACAATTCCTTCAATTCGTCTTCCTTCAAAAGACGTTCCCCATAAGGTGGGTTGGTGACTATAACGCCGTGTGAGTATCTTGATGAAAGATTGCGCATATCGTTCACTTGAAGATGGATCTTATCTCGCACCCCTGCCTTTTCTGCGTGTTTCAGTGCAAGTTTGATTGCTTCGGGATTGATGTCAAACCCACTTATGCGCAGTTCTCTATCACGATTGACAAGTTGTTCGGCTTCGTTTTGAACTATGTCACGGACGGATGGTGCATTTGTAAAGGACTCGCAGGCAAAACTTCTGTTCATACCCGGTGCAATGTTGAGCCCAATGAGTGCAGCCTCAATGGGAATTGTGCCACTGCCACAAAATGGGTCAATAAGTGGACGATCGGGATTCCATACAGAGAGTTGTATGATTGCAGATGCAAGAGTTTCACGGATTGGTGCTTCTCCAAGCCAAGTGCGATATCCACGCTTGTGAAGACCTGCGCCTGACGTGTCGAGAGTGACACGGACGTGGTCAAGATATATTGCAACTTCAATGGAATACTCTGGGCCGTCTTCGGGGAGTTTGCTCACCTTATAACTGCTTGAAAGAGAAGTGACAATGGCCTTTTTGGATATGCTTTGAATACTGCTCAGTGCAAATAACTTGCTCTTGACGCTCTTTGCAGTGACAATGATTTTGGCATCTCTCGGCAAAACCTCTTGCCAATCAATGTTTTTCATATTGTCAAAAAGTGAGTCAAAATCTGTTGCATCAAATTCGGCAATAAGGACACGAACTCTACCTGCAGTGCGCAAAAACATATTTGCACGGAGCACGTCAGTCCAATCTCCATCAAAAAGAATTCTGCCTGCTTCAGCCCCACCGGGATTGTAGCCGAGAGAAGTCAGTTCACGCTTGGTGACTGCTTCAATCCCACTTGCAGAAGAAACTTCGATTGATAATTTGCCGTCAAAAATGCTCATACGTATCTATTATACTTATAAATAAGTATTAAGTCAATAGCAAATATTCAAATAGGTGGGAATTAATGTTGAGTTATGATTGCAGTGCAATAAGGCAAGGTGGTTGTAGAAAAAATAGTGCCGTCAAAATTTGCATTGACTATACGCCCTTTGGGATAGTATAATATCTTTGTTGGCGTGGTTTTGTTATGAAAAATCAAGGGCGAAACCGACGTATTGCACTGTGTTTGCCAGCCACTAAATGAGGGCGATAAAACCATTTTGATGATGGCAAATGTCGTTCAAAATAGACGGTGTGTTGGGTGTGTGACAACGACACATTGAAAACCACAAAACTCACAAACAAAGTGTTTTGCAGACAAATTGCAAATGTAAAGCGCCGTTTTGTGCAAAATAAAATAAAACTGCGACATAACAAAATGTCGGCGTAGGAGAGTATATGAACTTTAGAGAACTGGTTGAAAAGAGAGAAAGTTGCCGTGCATATACAGGTGGTATGGTAGAGCGTAATCACTTGGATTCAATCTTGCATGCAGGCAGATTGTCACCATCTGCAAGAAACACACAACCTTGGAAATTTTACGTCATCCAAAACGAAAAGAAGGAAGAACTTTGCGAGGCAGTGAAAGTCCTTGGCTTCAACAAGTTTGTAGATGATGCAGGCGCATTTATCGTCATAGTGGCAGACAATTCATTTCGTGACCAGACTGCAAAGATTGTCACAAGCAGAGATTTTGTTGAAAATGATATTGGCATTGCCATTGCATCAATGACTTATCAAGCCACCGACCTTGGCTATGGCAGTTGTATCCTTGGCGCATTTAATGGCAAAGACGTATGCAAGGTTATCGGCATAGATGAAAAGAGAGCAAAGGACGTCAAACTTATCCTTGCCATCGGCAAAAAAGCAACCCAAGAAACAAGAGAAAAGAAACGCAAATCTCCCGAAGAAACAATCATTTATATTGATTAGAAAATGATATGCGAGCACTGGATTGATTAATTGTGCTTGCAGTGAGTAGATAAGAACTTATGTACAACAAAAATTTGCAAAAAGAATTCAAAGTTATGTTTGTCTGTCACGGAAACATCTGCCGTTCACCAATGGCAGAGTTTGTCATGAAAGACGAATTGAAAAAGAGAAACCTTGACAAATTGATCAAGGTGTATTCTTCTGCAACAAGTTATGAAGAAACGGGCAACCCTGTCTATCCCCCTGCAGTTGCAAAAATGAAAAGAGAAGGTGTGACAATATATCCTCACGTGGCTCAAACAATAGAAAGAGATGACTACGGCAAGTATGATATGTTTGTTGCAATGGATCAACGCAACGTAAGAAATCTGCTCAACAAGTTTGGAGATGACAAGGACTGTAAGGTGTCAAAACTTCTTGACTATACTGACAACCATGGAGATATTGCAGATCCTTGGTATAGTGGCAACTTTGACGTAACATATACGGATATAGTTGAAGGAGTTGACGCTCTCATTGATTATATCCTCAAAGAAAAAATGTAAAAGCGCAAGAAAAACCGAGAATTTCATCAAAATGCAAAATGAAGATAAAGTCCACAGAAATGTTGTGGATTTTATTTTTTTGTCAAAATAATACACGATAGGTGTTTTATAAAAATAATCGTACAACACATATCGTGTACTTGATATGGCGAAAACCGTGAAAATAACCCAAAATGAAGTTAAAAGTAGGCGAAAAATCGTATTTTAGTGTACAATTCGTGTACTATCATATTTTTTGTGTAGTTCTGTGTCTTGCATAACTTGTGAGAGTTTTGATTAATATTGGAAGTGGTGGTGGACAGAGAAAATTGCCAAAATTTGTCGAATTGCAAAAAGTATTTGCTTTTTTTTCTAAATATGGTAAAATATAAAAGTCGCACGACAAAAGGCGATTTATATTTTATATATAAATTAAGTGGCAGATGAGGAAGTTGTTGCCACAAAAAAGTCCCAACTCACAAAGGTATAAATTTGTTGGTGACAAATATCAAGTCTTTGACTTGTCTGCCTTTTGTCCAACTACGGCACAAAAATATGATTAGGATGGAACTATATGTTAAAACTTACAGGAATCACAAAAGAATATCGTATAGACGATAATGACGTAACTCTCGCACTGAAAGATATATCAATCGAATTTAGAAAAAATGAATTCGTTTCAATCCTTGGCCCTTCAGGCTGTGGTAAAACCACACTTCTCAACATCATTGGTGGTCTTGATCGCTACAATGCAGGCGACATCCAAATTGATGGCATTTCAACCAAGGAATATGATGACGTTGACTGGGATACATACCGTAACCAACGTATTGGCTTTGTTTTCCAATCATACAACCTCATCCCCCACATGAATATTCTCAAAAACGTTGCTCTTTGCCTTACACTCGCAGGCGTATCAAAAGAAGAACGTTATGAACGTGCTCTTGAAGCACTCCGTAAAGTTGGTCTTGATGGCCAAGCAAAGAAGCGTCCCAACCAACTTTCAGGTGGACAAATGCAACGTGTTGCAATCGCAAGAGCATTGGTCAACAATCCTGATATTATTCTCGCAGACGAACCTACTGGCGCACTTGACACAGAAAGTGGTCTTCAAATCATGGAACTTCTCAAAGAAGTTGCAAGCGATCGCCTTGTTGTCATGGTCACACACAACCCTCAACTTGCAGACGAATACAGCACTCGTATAGTCTATCTCAAGGACGGTGAAATCGTTGACGATACAATGCCTTACGACAGCAACGCAGTGGAAGATGTTGTCCTTGAAGAAGTTGCAGAAGGCAGTGTTGACGAAATCAATGCAGAATTGGTTGAAGATACACTCAAAGAAGGCGAAGAAGAAATAATCCTTGAAGAAGTCAAGGCAGCAGCACCTGCACCCAAGACAAGAAAGAAACTTACTTTGAGAGAAAAGTTCCTCAAATATAAGGCACACGACAAAGCATCAATGAAGTTGTCCACTGCAGTTTCACTTTCTTGGAACAACCTTATCAGCAAGAAAGGCAGAACCTTCCTTACGTCAATCGCAGGCAGTATTGGTATCATCGGTATCATTCTCGTCCTTGCATTGTCATCAGGCGCAAAGATGTTCTTGAGTGGTATGGAAGAAGATGCATTGTCAACATACCCCCTTGCCATCGAAAAGTCATCAATGGACGTCACCTCAGTCCTTTCAACACTTCTTGCAGGTGGCGAATCTTGTGAAACACACGTTGACGAAGACGGCAACAACATCTGCGACAAGTGTTTGATTGACATGACAAAAGATTACGATGTCACAGTCCAATCAGTTCTCGGATCAGTTATGACCAACTTCTTGAACATGGCAACCGAAAACGATTTGATCGCTTTCAAGCAATACGTTGATGAAAACTTTGACGATACCCTTGCAACAGTCAAGTTCAACTACGGCACAACCTTCAACGCATACTGCGAAGACCCCAGAAATAATGAAAAGCCCGTAGAAGACCAAATCTATATGAAGGTCAACCCCTACGTTGAAGCAATGTACGTTGTTCTCGACGATATGAAGGATGATCCCACCATTGGACCTCTCCTTGCAAATATGACGTTCAACGGCATGACAATGGACGAGGCAATGACAACATTTGGCTCAATGCTTGGCAACAGTTGGGCAGAAATGTCAACCAACCAAGATATCCTTTCAGGTCAATATGACGTGAAGGCAGGCAAATGGCCCACAAAAGAAGATGAAATCGTCATCGTTCTCAACCCCGACGGCAAACTTATGGACATTCAATTGTTCATGCTCGGTCTTAAATCACAAGATGACATCATGGAAGCATTGACCAACGGCAAGAGTTTCAGTGCAACTGGCTTCACTTATGATGAACTTCTTGGCAAAGAATACAAGATCCTCACAAATGCAGATTACCTTACAAAGAACGTAGATGCAGAAGGTTATGCTCTTGACACCAAGGGCAATAGAGTCCTTGACAAGGCAGGCAATGCAGTTCTCGTTGCAGACGTAGATGCAGACGGTTATATCCTTGACGCAAGTGGCAACAGAGTTGTCGGCGCAGACGACAAACCCATCGCAATGACTTGGAATCACTCACTCAAGAGTGAACAATCAAAAGCATTTGTTGAAGCACAAACATCAATGAGTGTCAAAGTTGTCGGCATCGTTCAACCCAAACCAGACGCAGTTGCAGCATCAATCAACGGATGTATCGGTTATACAAGAGCACTTGGCGACTATCTTATGACCAGTGCAAAAGAACACCCCGCAGTCAAGCAACAACAATCAATCTATAATGCAGCAGTTGAAGGTGGAAAGAAACAATATGAAAGTGTACTTTCATACACATACAACGAAGGCGATCTCACAAAGGAAACAAAGATTGGTGGCGACGTGAAGATATCTGACCACGAAATCCTTATGAGAGCACTCGGTGTTGCAGACCCAAACAACCCCACGTCAATCCATTTCTACTGCAACTCATTTGCATCAAAAGAAGCAGTTGAAAACTTCATTGCAGAATACAACGCACTTCAAACCAATCCTAAGAAACAAATCCAATACACAGACACATTGTCATCAGTCATGGGATTTGTCAACACAATGACCAACGTTATCACAGGTGTCTTGGTGGCATTTGCAGCAATCTCACTTATTGTTTCAACAATTATGATTGCAATCATCATCTACACCAGTGTCCTTGAAAGAAGAAAGGAAATCGGTGTCCTTAGAAGTATTGGCGCAAGAAAGAAAGACGTTGCACGTGTCTTCCTTGCAGAAAGTGCAATCCTTGGTGGATACTCTGGTATTATTGGTGTATTTGTCAGTTGGATATTCTCACTTGCAATCAGTGCAATCCTTGAACACGTATTCGGCTTTGTTGGCCTTATGCAAGTTGAGTGGTGGCACGCAGTTATGATGCTTGGCATATCAGTCCTTCTCAGCATGCTTGCAGGCTTTATCCCCTCAAGAATCGCTGCAAAGAAAGACCCTGCAATCGCACTCAGAAGCGAGTAATTGTACAACGGTCAAAACTCAATCAAAACAACATAAAAACGCAAAAAACCGAGAGCAATCTCGGTTTTTTATTACATAAAATTTTTCAGTTAGCAAAAAATCTCTATACTTATTCAAAAACCTGTGATAAACTTTTTGTGAAGAAAGAAAAAGAGGGTATCAATATGAAAAAGAACATAACGTTGATATTTGTGGCAGTGATTATGGCACTTGTCCTTGCAACTTGCGTTGCTTGTACGCCTGTCAATCCCGAAACACCTTGCATAGACCATGTGGACGACAACAATGATGGCGTCTGTGACGTTTGTGGTGAAGAAATTGAAATTCCCGAGCCCGAAACACCCTGCACCCATACATATAGCAATGATTGTGACACAACTTGCAATCTTTGTGGCGCAGAGAGAATGGTTGGAGAACACGTTGACGCAGATACAAACGGAAAGTGTGACAACTGTGGTGCAACAGTTGAAATCCCCATAAATAGAGCCAACAAAGACTTTACAACCGAAGAAAAAGAAATCTTGATGGAATTGTTTGGCGAAGTTGTGCCATATATGCCAAATGATGAATATGAATTTGATGTTTACACCGATGAGGAATACGGCACATACGTGTATTACTACACCAATGAAAACACTCAAGCCGAATTCGATGCATACCTCGTTGCCCTTGAAAAAGCAGGTTTTACATTTGATGGCACTTATGAAGACGATTATGGCGACACTTGGTATCTCTATTCCAAAGGAAATATTCTTCTTGATACTGCTTTCTATGAGTGGGACGAAGGTCTTTGGGGTGTTGACACCCAAATCTACCTTGACGGAGAAGGTGGCGAAACCGGTGGAGATGTTGGTGGAGATGTTGGTGGTGGCGACACAAATGAAGATATAGAAATCATCAACCCCACACCCGGTTTGCCCAACGGAACGGACGGTGTTTACAACGTAAATTTCAATGATGCAACTTATGTCAAGAACGTCACAGACCAAGGATATTATCTTGGTGGTTGCCCCACAACAGGCGACGTCAAAGTCCTTGTAATCCCCGTGGAATTTTCCGATTGTACTGCATCAAGCAAAGGATACTCTGTGTCACAACTTGAAAAGGCTTTCAACAGCAATGATGGCACGGACGGCATATATTCTGTGTACGAATATTTCTATATCTCAAGTTATAACCAACTCACATTGTCCTTTGACGTCTTGGACAACTGGTTCTGTCCTCAATATGACAGTGAATACTATCAAGATGCAACCGATGAAGATGGCTATGCCATAGGCGACCAACTTATCATTGACGAAGCACTCAAATATCTTGAACCTCTTATGGATTTGAGTGAATTTGACAGTGATGAAAACGGCTCAATTGACGCAATCGTGCTTATCAACACCCTTGACGTTGGCGAAGATGACTTCCACTGGGCATATAGATACTGGAATATGTACACAGATGAAAATGGCGCATACTACGATTATGACAACGTGTATGCCAACGATTATCTCTGGGCATCATACCAATTCTTGCACGAGGCCTATGATATTGAAGGCACAGGACTTCCTTATTACACAGATACAACAGTGTTCAACACATATACGTTTATCCACGAGTTTTCACACGTCCTTGGCGCAGATGACTATTATGACACCTCAGGAAAAAATGACCCCTTGCAAGGCGTTGATATGATGGACGAAATGTTTGGCGATCACAATGCCTACACCAAGATTAACTACGGTTGGATCACGTCATCACGTCTTGTCACTGCAGAAGAAAGTGTCACACTCACTCTCACAGACTTTGCAACCACAGGGGATACAATCATCATTGCCAACAACTGGGATAGCACTTTGGGCGCATATCAAGAGTACTATATCATCATGTACTACACAAACACAGGGCTCAACGATGGGGATGAAATGGGTTATTTCTCCCGTGACGGCATTGTTGTCTATCACGTCAATGCAACTCTTTATAAGGAAATATATAATGGGGATACATATTACGACGTGTACAACAACAATACGGATATTTCTGGAGAATATGGCACAGAAAACAACCTTATAGAAATCGTCAAGAGCGCAGAAGATACCTTCACGTATATCGCAGGCGACACAATGCCCACCGTATATCTTGACAATGGCGATATGCTCGTGTACAACTTTGTTGTAGAAAGTATAGAAGACGGCACAGCCACAATCACATTTACCAAATCAAACTAAAACTTAATCAATTTAACTGAATTAAAAAGGAAGGTGTTTGCCTTCCTTTTTAATATAAAAGAGCATTAGTCGTGCAAAAATTGTGTAAACTATTGCAAATTTGAAATAATATGTTATAATACGACTACACTCTTTTGGGGGTGTACTGGATTCGACTACTGGTTAGAGTCGGGATAAGCATGTCGCAGGCTCGTCTGCGTTAAAACGGAACGCTAAAATTAAATGCAAAAAACAATTCAATGAAATCCAACATGGGTTTCGCCCTCGCTGCATAATTTAAGTCAGCGTGTCGCCCCGAGGTTTTCTGTTCCCTTGGCAAGCGGCATCAGAAAAACAGACAACACCAACCCAGTGTCCTGTAAGTTGGTTGTCATTTAGGACTCATCAATCTAAGGTTCGCCCACGTACCGAAGTGCGAAAAATTCAAACGTGAGATAAACATGTAGAAAGTGCCGGTGAAGGCTTTTAGGACCGGGGTTCAACTCCCCGCATCTCCACCAAAAAGCAAAACACGAACCTTTATGGCTCGTGTTTTTGCTTTTTTTGATACACGGAAATGATGTTGCGGGGAGTTGAACGAGAGCGTATAAAAAATGATAGACACCTATCATTTTTAGCGTTGACCGATGTGCTTTGTGTGGCATACACCTATACAAGCACAATTGACACACAAAGCGCAAGAACAACTCCCTCGCATCTCAAATTTTATGCGGGAAAACACCTTTGGTGTTGGCAACAATGTTGCCTGAACCCCGGAACCGGGCTGGCGTTCATTCGCCTGTGCAAGCACGCTCATTTCACTATTACAGCGCGCGGACGCGCCTACAACTCCCCGCATCTCCACCAAACAAAACACCGAAATGTCTTCGGTGTTTTTTCGTTATACGACAGGCGAATATGTTGAAAAAATGCAAAATTTGTGCTATAATAAATTAAACGATAAATAAGAATAGGTCGAACGGATTATGGGTGGGGTACATGATAGAGTTAAGAGATATCACGGAGAAAAACTTTAATGAATGTTTGCAGTTGAAAGCAAGTGTGGATAATGAGGACTTTGTAGATACAGTGACATATTCTCTTGCAGAAGCATGGCTTTTGTATAAGGAAACAGAGATTTTTGCAATTTATAATGATGAAACAATAGTTGGCTTTGTATCTATGTATGTTGGAGACGCAAATTACCAAATTATCAATTTTTTGATTGATGATGCCTATCAAAAAAAAGGATTTGGGACAGAAGCGGCAAAAATCTGTATTGATTTCTTAAAAAACAAATACGCTGCTACAAGAATTTCCGCACCAGTAGATATAAGAAACACTACAGCTCAGATGTTTTGGGAGAAGTTAGGTTTTTCGTTTTCTGATAGTATCGAAGATGGATATGTTTTTATGAGGCTTTTTGTGTAATGCTTTGTAAGGGCCAATTCCAATTTATAAAACAGTTAGATAAAATTGAATTTGACGAAGAGTTGACATTCTGTAGGAGCTTTTACAAAGGAGAGTAAATGGTAAAATATATTGTTCGCCCAGCAATAGCTGGTGACCATGATTTGATATACACCCTCAAGGCTGAGTCCATTCGGCCTTATGTGGAAAAAATCTGGGGTTGGGACGAGAAATTTCAACAAAAAGATTTTGATAGTGACTTTGCCTCTGTTGAGTATTTTAGTGTAATTGAAATTGACGGCAAGTTTATTGGGTTTTTACAGTGCTACTTTGAATCACCCTATCTTGATGTTGCCGAAATCCATCTGCTTTCAGAGTATCGTGGCAAGGGCATTGGCTCTGATATTCTGCTGAGCCTCCAAAACGACTGTTTGATTAAGAAGAGAACGATGCGTATTGGTTGCTTTAAGGAAAACCACCGTGCAAAATCCCTCTATCAAAAGTTAGGGTTCATACAGACGGAGGAAACTAATACGCACTATATACTTCAATACCCGTACTAAATTCCAATTTGTCGGTGAGTTTAATTGTACGCATTTTGGGTAAACTGTACGCAAATTGTATCGAAATAGGTATTTACACACAAAATGAAAAAGACGAACTCGCAGTAGTTCGTCTTTTTTGTTGCCCAAAACTGTGTGATTATATAAACAATATTGAAAGGTGCAGGGTGGCAAGGGCAAGGATCATAAGGGGGATGCTTGTCATTGCGCCGTACATCATAAACTTGCCAAAGGACAAGTGGTAGTCGTGTTTTTTGAGGATTGAGAGCCACATAATGCCTGCCAATGCGCCCACGGGTGTGAGATATGCGCCAATGTTTGAGCCAATGATTGAAGCATACAATGCGCCATAGTAGTTCGCGCCCGTAAGCCCTGCCAAAGACAATCCATCTGCAAACAAAACACTCATAGGAATATTGTTCAGTACGTTGGATGAAAGGAAGGATGCAAGCCCGTAGATGAATATGCTATCCCCATTGTTGAAAGCCTTTGCAACCATACCTGTAAATCCACACTTATTCAGTGCAAGAACAATGACAAACATTGAGATGACAAATGGTGCAAGCGCGTAGGGAAGGCGTTTTAACACTCGCAAAAAGAGAGATAAACCCTGCTTTTTGACAAGAAGATATACAAATGCAAAGATTATAAGACTGCCTGCAATCACTGCGCAGGCCACCCACATTTCAATGCCGATATATGAGCAAATTGAAAGGGCAATGATAGCAAGTGCAAGGTGCACAATACCTGTGATTACAAGGAATTTATCCCCAAGTTGAACGTCGTCGTGTTCCACAGACATGGGCTCACGGAGTTGCTTATGGAATATGCCACTGAGCAAGAAAAATGCACCTACGGCACAAGCCATACTTGGCAAAATCATAACCTTCAAATAGTCAAAGAAATCAATATTTGCGCTTGATGCAAGATATATGTTTGTAGGGTTGCCAATGATGAGTGTCATGCTCAAAGTGTTGGCTGCCACAAACTCTGCAATAAGGAAAGGCAAGGGGTTGATTTTAACCTTTTTGGCAAAGTGCAATATAAAGGGTGTAAAGGTCAGTATGACAATATCGTTGGATGTGAACATTGTCAAAAGTGACACTGTAATATACAAAGTAAGGAACAAACTCTTTTGAGTTGCCTTTGATTTGCGCACTGCAAGGCAAGCAAGATATTCAAACAAATTCATCTCGTCAAGGAAGACGGAAAGGAAAGTCATACCAAAGAATATCACAAGCAATTTCAATGGGTTGACAGACGTTTGTCTTGTAAGACCTGCCCAAGTTTCTTGAGGGGATATGCAACCGATTGCAAGGAGCAAAATTGCGCCAAGGAGAGCAATAATCCAGTAAAAACTGATGGATTTACCCTTGACCGTAAAAGTCGGCTTGACAATGAGCAAGATCAAAATTGTAAGTATGGTGATGGCACTCACCACAATGGTTGCAATCATAGTTCAAATTTCCTCACGGCGCATTATAGCACAATCAACAGAAAAACCATAACAAAATGCAACAAAATTATTATAATAATAAAAATGACAACATAGAGTGATCATCAATACAAAATATGCAAGGTACAAAATGAGTGCCGTGACAGTGGAAATAAAAAATATTTTTTGAAAAGTACGTGAAAATGCTTGCCTAATCTTTGTATTTATTGTAATATATCACTGCTACGGAGGCATAGCCCAGTTGGTTAGAGCGCTACGTTGACATCGTAGAGGTCATAAGTTCGAGTCTTATTGTCTCCACCAACAACACCTGGAACGCAAGTTTCAGGTTTTTTTTTATGCAAATACGGCAAGATCTGCTTGCAAAGATTGCAGAGTTTGCATAAAAAAGCGTACTGCAGAGCAGTGTTGTTGGTGGAAGAGCCCCTGGCAGAGAAAAGACGATGATTGTAATCATCCGACTTATTGTCTCCACCAAAAACCTGAAACGCAAGTTTCAGGTTTTTTTATGTCAACAAGCCTCAACGGCATGACTGCCGTAGCACTGATGTGCTTGAACTTATGACGGTCATAAGTGGCGTTTCGCTCTTGCGAGTAAACTCGCTCGCTCCACTATTACGGGCAAAGCCCTACGAGTCTTATTGTCTCCACCAAACAGGAATAAAACGAACTAAATCGGTTCGTTTTATTCATTATATTGTCAAGATATGACTCGAACTGGTGGCTATGCCACCTGCACACGCTGTGTGCCATGACCTCTAAGTCATAAGTGGCGCTCGTTCATTTGTGGAGGCACATTCACTCGCTATTACGTTCACTCTGTTCACTACGAGTCTTTGGCAGAGATGGAATATTTGCAAGAATGCAGAAAAGTTTATTTTGGTGGAGATAACAAGACACGAACTTGGTGGTTGTCACCACCCACACTTTGTGTGTCATGACCTCTTGGTCATAAGTGGCGTTGCGCTCTTGCGAGTAAACTCACTCGCTCCACTATTACGGGCAGAGCCCTACGAGTCTTTGGCAGAGATGGAGCATTTGCAAGAATGCAGAAATGTTTATTTGGAAAAGAAAGAAGATATTGATATAAAAATAAGGTCGATTTCAAAGTCAAAAATTTTGGTTTCAAACACGATTTTTTGGTTTCAAAGTGCTTTTTGCCGTTAAAATCAGCGAAAATAACCGGTTTAGTCGCTCCCCGGGGAGTAATGATAAATGCCGCTTACATCGAAAATGGTGTAGGCGGCATTTTGTTTTTTTGTTAGCTGCGATAATCGGCGGCGAGAACTTTAATCGCGATGATTTTTAACACGTTTGTTCGGTTGGACGCTCGCTGGCTCGCTAATCTGTTGCTACGCTCCTTATGGTCTCCGGGGAAATATTTCCGTGCCACAATTCTTCAAGCGTACTTCTCATAAGCTCACCTCCTTGTAGCATCGTACTATACCATAGGCCGGGGAGTATTGCAGGACAACTTTTTGTGAACGGAAATGTTATTTTTACAACAAAAAAGCATATACTGTGAGATTATAATTTTACTCACAGTATATGTTTTACACACTTTTAAGTGTGTTGAGAATATTTAAGCTTATTTTGGAAGTCTTTTACTGTTAAAACTTCCACCTCATCGTACAGATACGAACATCCTTGACAATCTTTTTTATTAGATAGCCTTTTTAAAGATTGCTTTAGAGATCTGAGTGGATTATCTGTGTCGGGATCTGTACCAGCAACATCTGCCAATATATCTTCGATACCATCAGCACCATCTACATCTACAACAACCGTAAAAACGAGTCGAAATGTTCGACCTGATTTTTCGTCTTGACATAATGGAAAAACATGTTTTTCTAAAGTTATGTAACTTTCAACTGCTTTCAGTTTAATTGAATCAATTAGTCCATCAATTTTCCTTTTTTGATTTTCCCAAAAAAGATTCCAATAATCATCACAGATTACCTCTGGAGTCGCTTTTTTACACTTACCCTTTTCCTCATCGAAGGACTTCTTTGTAATTTTCTGTCTAAATCCTGATTTGAACTCAATTAATTCAATAGTCATTCCTTTGAATTGGATTCCATCAGCAGATGTAGGAATGTTGTTTGAGTTGAATATAGATTTAGATATATCATCAAAATTGTAAATGATGGATTCGTTTTCAACCAATGCTTGTCCTTTGTCATTTTGGGAAACGTCGGTTATGGTAGTTTTGAATTCCTCCCAGTTCGCAAGAGCAAACTGGGATAGATTTAAAGTTGTCATAACAATTATTCACCACAATTCTTCAAATATTCATTGCGTAACATCTTAACTTCTGATAAGTATTGAAGAAAGTCCTGATAGATGTCTTCAATATTATCATCCACGCAAACATAATCCACCATACCGTTTTCATCAAATTCGGTACGATAGAAATTGGTTATTTCCTGTACTTTATGTTTTCTCATATAAGCATCAAGTGCAAGCACAAAATTAGAACTGTGAGTTGTTAGTACAATATTAACTCCTAATTCTTTTACCAACAAAACAATCATTTCTGCAAATTTGTTTTGCCAAGAAGGATGTAAATGAGCCTCGGGCTCATCAAGTATCAACATTGTTGATTTTCCAAGATGTCCTTTCTCTAACAATATCTTTATTATAGAAAACATTTTTGATCCAGTTGCTAAATTCGAGATCTTGAGCTTTGTTCCATTTGTGATATAATAATCTCCACTTGGAGAAAATTCAAAAGTTCCTGGAACTATAGAATCAAATTCTCTTTTTATTCTATCTAAAGAATCGTTAATTATTGTCTGCTCAAAAACGGAAGTGGAGCCATGCGCTTTCAAAGTAAACCTCAATTTGTTATTATGAGAGATGATATTGCTCGGATTTAACAAACTTTCGGAATCAATTTCCGCATGGTAACGCAAATATCTTCTATAGATTGAAGAATCATCAAAAATGAAAGGATTATCAATAAAGAATATTTTTTTGTATGGTGTAGTATAAAAAACGGGCTCACCATTGTTAACTACACGATTATTCTCTATATTGACATTGAAACAACAAACATCATTATCATATATTTCTATTTTCGAATTTGCAACAGAATGACTGGCGGGTTGTATTTGGCCAGAAAACTCTACATTTAAAGTTTGATTGATGCTTTCGCGAGCATATTCTATCAGTTGAGGATCTTTTTCCAAAACTCTAAACAAATCAATCAGCATTGTATTTGCAGCATCTATTTTTTCTGCAATAATCCTCAAAATATCGTTCCCATTGATCGTTGTTTTTAATTTGTGAGAAATAAAAACCTGAATAGGTCTTATTTCGTAAAGTTCCTCAACTTTAATTTTAGAAAGTTCTTGCTTTATTAAACGTGCAAAATCTTCCAACTTATTTGATGGTCCATCGTGTTTGTATTCACCAGATAGCAAAGAATACAATGCAGGAAACGAAAGAGCAAAATCCTTTAATTCTTCACTTGACGATAATTCTTGTGCATGAACATAAAATCTCAAAAATCCAATCGTTTCAACCAAATCATCTAATTGATCGATAATATATCGTTCCCTATCATTGTTTGCTCTTGAATTTAAGTTTGATACGGCATCCAATAAAGAATATACCGCTTTTCCAACAGTTGTTTTTCCAGAATTGTTTTTTCCAGTAATAATAGTCAAACCATTTAGAAGCATTGTGGAATCACTAACTATTCCAACATTATTTAATCTAATTTTCATAATGCCTCCTCGTACTTTATTAATAATTGATCAATACAAGTTAAATATTGATTTTATTATACAAGTATATTGTACAACATTTTTTTGAAAAGGTTAAGTAAAATACATATTTAAAACCCAAAATCGAGAAAAAAATAATATAAAAGCTATTAAGCCAGCTTATTTATTAATAACACATTTTATGAAAATAATTCCTGTTTAATGAATTTATACTGCCAATCTTTTACTCCGCACGGTTGAGGCGAGAATTTTTCAATCCGGTTTCTTCTAGTATTTCAAGAATTACCGCATCTGTAAAGAGTTCGCCCAATTCAACGTGGCCGCCAGGGAAAGTAACACCTGGCCAGTCTTTTTCTGATGGCCTATAACAACGACTTTACTTCCGTTGCAAACCATGCACATATTCGTGGAAGCAACTATTTTTGTTCTGGACATAGGAATTCCTCCCTATTAGACTGATACCAAGTAGGTATTACTTGTTGCATTCCAACGTACCATTCAAGCACCTGAGCAGCTTGTTTCTTCATAACTTGAACTTCTCCTTCGCCAAAAGGGATTGCCCAAGGAAGAGAGCTGATAGTGCTGGAGCAAATGTAGAGTGCCAGTAGTTTCCAAAGCTCCATAGGTACATCGCCATCAAAATACCCATCCACCATGCCGGAAGCGAATGCAGGGGCGGCTTGAGCACACCAAACAATGCGGTTAAATTCTTCCCAAGGATCACCAAAATCATCTCGGTCGAAGTCGATGATAGTGAGAACGCAATCATTTGTGATCATCATATTGCCGATATGGTAATCGCCGTGCTGATAGCTTTGATGTCTGCCTTGCAACAAATGGTGGTTTTCTGCGATATATTGTAAGAATGCATCGCCACCGCGTTCATATTTCAGCTCGCAATTTTCATACATGGCTATCTTGCGGTCAATATTTGCATTAAAACGGGTTTCCCAATTTGGAGCATCCGCGGGTGCAGAAATTGTGTGAATTTTCGCAATGATGCGACCTGCATCCACACCGTAACGATATTGTGTAGCCGAATCCATCGCCGCAACTGTTTCTTCTGCGTCAACACCATCAATCCAACTTTGGATAGAGTAAGCCCCTCTTCACAAGTGCCAAACTTAACAGGCAGACACATAGGAATGCCCAACAGCGCCACTTCACTCATCTTTTCATATTCCCGACGCTTGCGCTCCAAACGGTCAATAGAGGAAATTCGAAGAAGATATTTCTGCCCATCTGCCGTTACAGCACAGTATTTCTGATCTCCCGACCATCCTTTATCAATCAAAGTTTTGCTTATGATATTTCGATATATGCATAATCTTACCTCAAAAATCTGAACACAATTGTTGTTGCGCTTCCACCAAATAGGCGAACCGCCATTCGATACATCGCTCTTGCGTGGATACGGTTGTGCCAAATGAACCAACGGAGGACTTTGCGGAGTGACCAATCCTCTCCGCAGCTGCCTTCAATAACGGCATTTGAAGAAAATCGGGCTTTTTTCAAGAGCTTCAAATCCACGCTTTCGGCATTCGTGTATAGCGCCACTGTTATCGGCATCAACCTCGATCTCAGCAAAATAATACTCGTTTACGTTCTTTGTATGCTCATACCTGGTGGTTGCCACCGGTTTTTTCATTTTTTGAAGAAAAAATGGGGCTTGAGAAAAATTGTTCTTTTATTTTGCTTGGTTGTGTGGTATAATTGAGGAAAAGTGAGGTGCTATATGTACGATATCTTTATTTCTTTCAAAAACACAGATGAAAATGGCGCTCGCACAGAAGATAGTTTTATTGCAGAGCAGTTGTATGATTCTTTCAAATCTCAAGGTTTTAGAGTTTTCTACAGCAACAAGGTTCTCAATGAAGTTGGTGCTGCTGCCTACAAAAATGCAATCGAAGAAGCCCTTGAAAACTCACAAGTGCTTATTTCCATTGCCACCGACCTTGCCTATTTGACATCTCAATGGGTTGCTTACGAGCGTGAAAGTTTCCACAACGATATTCTTTCGGGCAGAAAGCACAAGGCTTGCATTGTTCCTTTTATGAAGAACATATCTGGTCTTGATGTGCCCAGATCACTCAGAAACTATCAAACCTTCAAAATCGGTGTCAACTCCAATGGGGAAGTCATTGACTTTGTCAAGAAATTCCTTAAAACTGAAGACAAGAAAGAGTCCTTTGAATATCGCAAGGAAGACATCTCACATAGCACAGGAAAGCATTTATCCTCCTATAAAGCAGAGATAAAGAGCGAGTTGAAGCGTTTGAAGATACAAGCACTCAACACAAGAGAGCCTGACAACAACGCAATAAAATACGTCCTTGAACACATGCCACAAAAGGATACAATCAATATTCTTGATATGGGTTGTGCCTATGGGTTTGTCACAAAAGACAGATTTTCAAAGATAGATGGTGCAAAGGTCATTGGTGTTGACAGAAGTGAAAAACTCATTGACTACGCCAAGGAAAATTCATCTTTCCTCAACTCATCATACTACGTCCTTGACCTTGAAGACGAAGAAATGATGGACAACCTTGAAGAAATCATGGAGAAGGAAGGCGTTGAAAAATTTGATATTATCTTTGCATCTCTCGTCATCCACCACTTGAAGAACCCCAACAAACTTTTGCGCAACGTTCGAAGATTTTTGGCAAAAGACGGCTACATAGTCATCCGTGGCTCTGATGATGGCTCAATCGTCACGTACAATGATGACGGACTCATTGGCAAAATTGTTGACCTGCACCTTTCATGCGACGGCATAAGTGATAGATGCAACGGCAGAAAGATATACTCACAACTTGTGTCATCTGGCTACAAAAATGTGAAGATGATCAACTGGGTCAAGGAAATATCAAATATGGACTTGGATGAAAGATATGAAATCTTTGTGGAAAGATACTCATATCGTCGCAACTATCTCAAAAACCTTTGCGACCAAGACCCATACAACTCTGCCAATATCAAGAAACTTGAAGAAATGGACTATCTTCTTGGCGAACTTGAAAATAAGTTTGCTGAAGAATCCTTCTGGTATTCAGAGATTGATTTTGTTGGTGTCGCCCAAAAGAAGTAAGTGGCAAATGGCATAGCCATAAACCAACAAAACGCCAGCCCAAACCTATCAATAAACAAAGAAAGCGAACTCGATTGAGTTCGTTTTTCATTTCAACCTTGGTATAGTGAATTGCCTCGCTTGTTGTTCAATTTGCATAATCGCAAATTTATACAGTATATTGCATGAACTAAACATAAATTTGGTTGTTTTGTGTTGGCAGGTGGAAAATATTGTAGTTTAAGGCAAAAAAATAGGAATTTATCTGTTGTTTTTTTAATATATCTATGATATACTTATACGGAAATAAACTTAGGGGGTATCTTGAATGGCAGACGAAATCAAGACCAACGAAATAGTCGAAGAAGTTGAAGAAGTCGAAAAAGCAGAAGAAATCGAAGAAACTCAAGCAACCGAACTCGACAACGAAGAAGAAGTGTCACAAGATGACGCACAAGAAGACCTTTTGGAAGAAGTTGCAGACGATGCACAACCCAAAAAGAAAAAAGAAAAGACAAAGGGCGCATTTTACATTGATCCCAAGTCAGGCAAGAAGAAGATGAAGAAAGGCCTTGTCGCCCTCATCTCAATTGTCACAATCATTGCAGTTATCACTTGCTCAGTTTTGATCGCAATGGCAGCAATCAGAGGCGCAATGCAAGGATCATCACTTGGTGATGCACCTGAAAACTTTGGTCTTTCATTTGCAGGCAATAATGAAGTGTACACAGATTACACAGATCACTTTGCTCAATTTGAAGAAGAAATCGAAGCAGGCATGGCAGAAGATGCAACGGATGCAGAAAAAGTCCTTGCAGCATACATCATCTATCGTGTGGCATCACTTTCACTCCACAACGCACCCGAAGTTGCAAAATATACAACCGGTGGTGGACGTGCAGAAGGCATACTCAGTATGAGCAAGATGTTCACAGAACCTTTGTCAGTCGGTGGTGGTATGGATATGACATCAACATACTATACAATCGCAGATGGTGAAGGCAACAAATATATCGCACAAGAAGAATACACACAATTCCCCGAAGGCGCAATCTTCGCAAGTGAAGAATATCTTGTCAGCATAGGCGAAATGTTTGTCCCCGCATTCCTTGCATTTGCAAGACGCGCAATCGTAACACCCGACGGCACAACAACATGGAACGGTGGCTCAACAAGTGCAGTCATCACAGAAGACGGTGTCACAGGCAAGTTTACTGACAGCAAGAGCAAGTACGTTGCAAAGACAGCAGAAGAAGTTGCAGAAGTTGCATCAAAATATGAACGTCCTTACGGCGAAGATTGGGGCGACAATTACGGTCTTAAAGCACCCGACCTTTCAATCCACGTCATCAACCTTGACACAATTATCGCAGATACAGTTGTCATCACAGAAAAGTATGGCGAAGACGTCAATGGCAAGATGGTCAAATACTACGAAGTAGCATTTGAAGTCAACCCCGATGCAATCATTGGCAAGGGCACAGATGCAGAAGGCAATGAATTTGACATCCACGCAACCTACTATGCAGAACAACTTTATCTTGCAAACGCAGGTCTTGACTTCCTTAATTCACTTGGCGAATATAGCCTTAGATATACAGAACTCAAGGTCAATATGACAGTCTTTGAAAACGGCTATATCCGTTCATGGTCAACAGACGAAACATGGAAGATGCAAGCAAACATCCTTCACGAAGGTGTTGTTGATGCATGTGGCGACACAACATGTGTTCTTACATCAGCATGCTTCAGCAGTGAATACTACTGCTACGATCACGACACAATCATGCAAGGCTTTGTCAACAGATGGTTTGGCGCAAGCAAGTACGTCAATAAGCCTTTGGAAGATCTTCCTTTCGCAGACAAACTTGAAGGCTACGAAGCACAAGAATACGGCTCATACCGTTAATCAAACCACAAACACAACAAAACAAAAGGACTGCAACTGCAGTCCTTTTAATTTTTATATTTTATATATTATTTGACGGTGTGTCCCTAAATTGTGCTTGATTTAGGGGGAAAGTGGTGGTATAATGTTGATATATTAAGATATAGTCAAGGAAGTGTAGAACTTTGCGCGTTAAGTGCCGATGGAACGGGGGGTGTCCACGGACGAAAAGCAGAATACTGCTTGCGGTGCAATTTTCGCTCCCGCTTCGCCGGATATGGCACTTCCTATTGGAGGTGTTTTTTGTTTTACAAAGACGCTATTGATTGGATTTCCAATATTGAAAGAGCAGGTGTAGATCTCGGTCTTGAACGAGAAAGAGAACTGCTCGACCTTTTAGGCTCACCAGACAAAGATTTGAATATCGTGCATATCGCAGGCACAAACGGAAAAGGCTCTGTCACGGCATATTTGACGGCGGTGCTTGTTTCTGCTTGCATCAAAGTTGGCACGTTCAATTCCCCTTCTGTCTTTGAGTACAACGAGCGTTTCTTGCTCAACGGCTCTCCTTTGACAGGTGGACTTATTGCCAAATATTTCACAATAGTCCGTGACACCATAGAAAAGGAGCAAGCAAGAAGAAAAGAGTTGGATTTGCTATCCTTTACACCCACTGCATTTGAAATTGAAACTGCAGTTGCGCTCCTTTGTTTCAAGGAAGAAAAGTGTGAAGTGGTTGTCCTTGAAACCGGTCTTGGTGGCAGATGGGACGCAACAAACGCCGTAAAAGATAAACTCTTTTCAATCATTACACCAATCAACTATGACCACTGCAATTATCTTGGCAACACCTTGACGGAAATTGCAGGAGAAAAGGCAGACATCATTTTGAAGAACGCAATCACCTGCCGTCAAGATGATGAAGTCATGGACGTAATAAATGCAAGAGTAAAGGCTCAAAAGGGCGTGTTGACGGTGGCAGGACAACCTACACTGCTGGCAGAAGACATTGAAGGTCAAGCCTTTGAATATAAAGGGGAAACGTACTTCATAGGACTTCTTGGCGAGCATCAACTTATCAACGCATCTATGGCAATTGAAGGCATATTCGCCCTTCAAACATTGGGCTTTGATATAACCAATGATCACTTGAAATATGGATTGGCAAGCGCAGAGTGGAAGGCTCGCTTTGAAATCATTGGCGAGCATAATAACAGGTTTAACCTTATATTCCCACGTGGTAAACTGCTTGTTTTGGATGGTGGACACAATCCCCAAGGGGCAGAAGTCCTTGCAAATAGTCTAAAAAGATACTTTGGTGGTATGCGCATCCATATCGTCATGGGCGTGTTGAAAGACAAGGACTACAAGAAGATGATTCCCATCCTTGCACCCCTTGCAACCAAGATAAGCACAGTGACACCATCAAACCCACGAGCATTGACTGCAGAAGAACTTGCAGACGAAATCAAATCACAAGGCTACAAGGCAGAACCCTATGCACTTGTGCCACTTGCAGTGCAACAAGCACTTGGCGATTTTTATGGAGAGATCATTGTCTTGACAGGGTCACTCTCACTATTCAAAGATTTGGGGGTTAAGTATTTATGAGCAGAAGAAAAATTGCAAAAGCAGTGAAAGAACTTTTGTGCGCATTGACAGATGATATCGCTTTCACAGAAGATGTTGAAAGAGAAGGTCTTTTGGACACCCCAATGCGAGTTGCAAAGATGTATGAGGAAATATTGGCTGGATACAAAGATGATGCAGGCAAACATTTGTCACGCACATTTGAAGAAAGTGGCAGTGATGTTGTCATTGAAAAGGATATAGATTTTTCTTCAACTTGTGAGCATCATCTTATGCCTTTCTTTGGCAAGGTGCATATCGCATATATCCCTGATGGCAAAGTGGTTGGGCTTTCAAAGTTGGCAAGAGTTGTTGACGTCTATGCAAAGAGATTGCAACTTCAAGAGCGTATGAACAACCAAATCGCAGACGCCATTATGGAGCATCTTGCCCCCAAGGGTGTTGCAGTTGTGGTTGAAGGGGAGCATACTTGTATGACTGCCCGTGGAGTGAAAAAGGTTGGCAGTAAAACTGTCACTTATGCAACTCGTGGAGATATGCCCGACTTTGTGCTTAATCAACTCTTTTCAAAATAGTTGATGGTTTGGGTTCAAATCAGCAGCAACAAAGCAATATTAAGCCAACAAAACATAATTGACAAAACTCAAACTGAAAGAAAAACGCTATGAAATTTACTGTCAAAAATAAAGTCTTTGAAAATGGAACACACGTGATGGGCATACTCAACGCCAACAACACGTCCTTTTTCGGTTTCAGTCGTATAGACGGAGATGAAATTTCAAAGGCAGAAAAAATGCTCCGTGACGGCGCAGATATAATTGATATCGGTGGACAATCAACTGCACCCGGTGCAGTGAGAGAGAGTGAACTTGAGGAGTCATCTCGTGTCCTTCCTGTCATTGAAAAGTTGCGTGCAGAGTTTCCTGATGCCATATTGTCCGTTGACACATTTTACAGTGCAGTGGCAGAGGAGGCGTTGACACTTGGCGCAGATATGATCAATGACGTCAGTTGTTTGCAAGACAAGTATATGGCAGACGTAGTTGCCAAATATGGCGCATCAATATGTGTTATGCACAATCGCCGTGGCAGTCGCAACAAGGATATGTGGCTTGACAAGGAATTGGGGCTTATGAAAGCAACGGACACTCTTCTTCGTGCAGGTGTTGACAAGGATAAAATCATCATTGATGGTGGTATCGGTTTCAACCTTTCACATGATGAAGATAGAGCACTTCTTGAAAAGTACAATCGTCTTGAAGATCTTGGCTATCCTTTGCTCCTTGGTGCATCAAGAAAGTCCTTCCTTGGTGGCGAAGTGGAAACAAGGCTTACTGCCACCCTTGAAACAACCAAATTGGCAGTGGCACAAAAGGTGCTTTTCGTCCGTGTTCACGACGTAAAAGAGAACAAAATGATCATTGATATATACAAGTAATATGGACAAAATTATCATAGAAAACTACGAAGTTGTTGCCCTTCACGGAGTAAACCCCGAGGAGAAGGTCAATCCCCAAAGATTCTTGATTTCTTGCGAGATTGAGAGCGAGTTTTCTCAATGCGTAAAAAGTGACGATATCAACAAAACAGCCAGTTATTCTGCCGTTTGTAAGATGATAAAAGCCTTTGTTGGTGAAAACTCCTTTGATTTGATTGAAACAATCGCAACCCTTCTTGCAACAAAAATTCTCAAGTCTTTCCCCACTGTCAAAGGGGTACAAGTGGTTGTCAAAAAACCTGATGCACCAATGAAAGGCAACTTTGACTACGTTGGTGTATCCACATATAAAGCATGGCACAAAACATATCTTGCCCTCGGCTCAAACTTGGGAGATAAACACGCTTACCTCAATCTTGCAGTTGATTGCATCAACGAAGATGACAATTTCCGTAATGCAAAGGAAAGCGCTCGCATTGAAACTGCTCCATACGGTGGCGTGGCAGATGAAACCTTTGTCAACAGTGTTGTGGAAGTGGAAACGTTGTATTCCCCCTACGAACTTCTTGACGTAATTCACGATATTGAAAAACAAGGGGACAGAGTTCGCCTTGAAAGATGGGGCAATCGCACCCTTGACGTTGACATATTGTTCTATGACAACATTGTCATAGGAGAAAAGGACCTTGCAATCCCCCACAGTGACCTTCACAACAGAGATTTTGTCCTTGTTCCAATGAAGGAACTCAACGAAAATCTTGTCCATCCACTGTACAAAAAGAGAATAAAAGATTTCTTTTGATTTTGAAACTTGTAAAAAACGATGAAAAAATGAAGATTTCAAGCATCTAAACAGTTTAATTTGATTAAAACGCGTCAGTTTGGCGCGTTTTTTTGTGGGATTTTTTCATTTTCGGCAATTGAACAAACTCAAAATTTGCAAAAACTTGACAAAAATAAGTAAAAATTTTTATAAAAAAATCGGTTTTTGTAAGGTTTTTTTGTTGCAATTATATCCATAATTGTGTATAATTTCAAAGAAATTTGGAATTGGAAGCAAAAAACACTTAAACAAAATTGGAAAATTGGAATTAGGAAGATTAGGAAAATGACAGCAAAAGAAAACAAGAGAACAAACAATATCATTATCACATGTCTTGTCGTTGCACTTGTTGTGCTTATCCCTTTGACAGGTGTTGTTGCAGATGCTGCAATCAATGCACCCATCAAGGATAGCGTCAGCATTGAAGATGCAACAGTGCAAACACCTTCAATCGAAGTCAAGGATCCCACAACTGACGTCAAAGATCCTTCAACAGGTGGCGCACCTACAGTTGATCCTTCAACAGGTGGTGAAAACGTTGAAACACCCAATGCACCTGAAGTGGAAACCATCGACCCTGTTATGGGCAAGACAATTTCACTCGATGGTGGTATGGCAATGGTTTACTACATCGACAAGGAAGCAGTCAAGGATGCTCAAGTTGTCACAATTCAATTTGAAAAGCCCGAATACGTCGCAGGCAAGACAATACACGAAGTCACACTTGTTGAAGATTATATTGATACAGTCATTGGCAAAAAGCAAGCATTGAGATTTGAATACAAAGGCATCTTTGCAAAGGAACTTAGCGTTGACGTCAAAGTCACAATTTTTGCAGACGGCGAAGTTATCAAGACAGAAATTTACAGTGTCAAGGAATATGCAATGAAACAACTTTCAAAGAGCAGTGTTCCTGCAAAACTCAAGACACTCCTTGTTGATATGCTCAACTACGGCGCAGCAGCACAAATTTATTGGAACTACAACACCGACAATCTTGCCAATGCAGATTTGACAGAAGATCAACAAGCACTTGCAAGCCAAGAACTTGCAGAAATGACATCACACAAGAATGCAGTTGGTGGCGAAGACGCAACAGTCGTCCTTGCAGGCACAGCACTCGTTCTTGAAAATGCAATTGAAACAAACTACTATCTTAATTTGAACGGCTACAACGCAGAAGATCTTGTTGCAAAGATCACATACGTTGATTGCCTTGGCAAAGAAGTTGAAGTTGTTGTTGAAGGCAAAGATTTTGCTGTCAAAGACCAATATCACGTTGTCAGATTCTCAGGACTTAGTTCAAGAGAAATGCGCACGGTCTACTCAATGACAGTGTTTGACAAAGAAGGCAACGTTGTCAGTGCTACGTACGAATTTAGCATCGAATCATACGCCGTATCACTACTCTCAAAGACTGCAGAAGGCTCAGACTTATACAACATTCTCGTTGCAATGATGAAGTATGGCTTTAGCGCAGAATCATACTTTAATAAATAATTGAATAAAATAACATGGGTTGTACCCAAATCAAAACGCACTGAAAACGTGCGTTTTGGCATATATAGGCGCTTATCACTTTTTGGATTGAGATTCAAAGATAAGAATATATAAATATAAAACTGAAACAAAACTTTTGTAAAATTGGAAATTGGAAGGATGAGAAAAATGACATCAAAGGAAAACAAGAGAACAAACATCATTATTATCGTTTGTGTGCTGTGTGCAATTGCAATGTTTGCTTGCGTTCTTGTTGCTTGTGCAAACGTAAGATGCTCCAAGCACGATTGGGTTATTGTCGAAGATGAAACAATACAAGCAACTTGCACGTCAAACGGTCAAATCACCCAAATGTGTGCAAACTGCCGTGTGAAGAAAACCAATGCAGTTGCAAAATTGGGCCACGATTACGGCGCTTGGACGGAAAATGAAAACGGAAAACACTCAAGAGTTTGTGCCAACGATTCAAGCCACGTTGACACCGTAAATTGTAATTTTGTGGAAATTGGCAGAACTCCTGCAGATTGCGAAAACGCAGAAGTCATCACATACCAATGCTCAATCATCAACCACACAAAGACAGAGGTTGGTCAATCTGCACTCGGTCACGATTGGAGTGATTGGACAATGATTTCCGATGGCTATCACTCAAGAGTTTGCCAAAATGACTCAACACATAGCCAAACTGAAGAACACAAAGATGAAGACGCAGACAATCTCTGCGATGATTGTGGTTGTGTTTATATTGATACAGAATTGCCCACAGATCCCGTTCACATTTGGACAGAGTGGACGTCAAACGAAGACGGCACTCACACAAGAACTTGCGTTTCTTGCATAGAAAGCCATGACGAAACAGAAGATTGCGCAGGTGGACAAGCAGATTGCTACAACGGTGCACTTTGCGACCTTTGTGGCTATGAATACACTGACGCACTTGGTCACGATTGGAACGAATGGGAGTCAAACGAAGATGGCACACACGGCAGAACTTGCAAAAATAGCGAAGACTGCTATGATGAAGATGACTGCAACTACGTAGAAATCGATAGAACTCCTGCAGATTGCGAAAATGCAGAAATCATCACATATCAATGCGATGGTTGTGGACATACCAAGACAGAAGAAGGCGAAGGTGCACTTGGTCACGATTGGAGCGCATGGAATTCAAATGAAGACGGCACTCATACAAAGGTTTGTGCCAATGATGAAAACCATAACGAAACAGTAGACTGCAACTATGTGGTAACAGAAAAAGTTGACGTAGATTGTGAAAACGATGGTTATACAATCTATACTTGTGAAGATTGTGGACATAGTTATGAAGAAACGTTCAATGCATTCGGTCACGAATATGGTGAGTGGGTACTTGACACGGCTGGCAGCAGAACACAATACTGCGCAAACGACGAAAGCCATAAGATAGTTGAGAAATATATTCCCAACACATCAATTGACATTACACAAGGATTAATTTTGGTTCACTATGTTCAATCAACCCTTATTGAAGATCCTTCAAACGTTAGATTGGAATTTGTAAAACCAGTTTTTGATAAGGAAACGGGCGAAACCATAAATGAAACAACAGTTGTCACGGATTTCACATATTATACTACGTCAAAAGCAAAACTCATGAGATTTACGTATGATGACCTCTCGGCAACAGAAATGGGCACGGTCGTCACTGCAAATTTGTATATCGGAGATGAATTGGTTGCAGTGAAAACGTATAGTATCAAGGAATATGCAATGAAATATTTGCATAGCACTTCAACATCAGATGCAATGAAAGAACAGCACAAAGAGTTGAGAGCAATGCTTGTAGATATGCTCAACTACGGTGCAGCAGCACAAATCTATTTTGACTACAAAACCAATGATCTCGTCAATGCAGATTTGACAGAAGAAATGCGCGCATCGGGAACACAAGAAAATCCTGAAATTAGCGCAAATGATGACGTTTACAGAAATCCCGATGGTTTGATCACTCTGAATGGTAAGTCTGTTTCAGCAATGAGCACAATCAAATTGCATTTTAGTTTCACACTCAACGGTGTAGACGCAAATGATATTGAAATAGTGATGGATTATACCGATCTATCAGGCGATGCAAAACAATATGTAATTGACGGCGCAGACGCAGTCGCATATCCACATGAAGATGGAATGCGATACAGTGTAGTGTTTGACAAGTACGGTGCAAGTCAACTTCGCAAAGATATCGCTATTAGCTTTAGAAACAAAGCAACAGGCGAAACTATTGGCGACAGTGGCACGACCAGTATCGAAGCAAATCTTTGTGGACTTTTGGAAAACAGAGGCGACGATGAAGCCCTTGTCAACCTCATTTACGCAATGATGAAATACAGTGATAGTGCAGCAGCATACTTTGGATAAGTCCTAAAACTCTAAAAATCAAGCAGAAAATCTGCTCAAAACAACAATAAAAACGCACTCAACCGAGTGCGTTTTTTAAATTTTAATAAAATTTAAAAGCATAGGAAAAATGCTTGTTTTTGTATAGAAAAAGTGGTAAAATTTAACATATGTTACAATTTGTTGGAAAAATCCAATAAAGCAAACAAATAAATAAAATAGGAGTAAACAAAATGACAAAAAAATCAAAGATCTCAGCGCTGATTTTTGGATTGATTATGTGCGCATTGATCGTTGTGACACCTATCGTGGGTGTAACTGCTGATGCAGATACCAATGCAAATAAATGTGGCGACAATCTTTATTGGGTGTTGGATGAAAATGGTATTTTGACAATCTCAGGCACAGGTGACATGTATGATTATGGTGGACCTGGACTTTACGAAGATGGCTATGGTAATTATGTATTCCGCAATGACCAACCTTGGGCAGGAAAAAAGATTAATCAAGTCAACTTTGAGAGCGGCATCACACATATTGGAGCAAGAGCATTTGATAATGACCAAA
>JAZLBO010000004.1:0-7012 GCA_045613765.1 Clostridia bacterium
ACTTGGCGACAAACTTATGGTGTCCGACAACACCGTGAGCAAGTGGGAACGTGACGAGCGTATGCCCGATATATCATTATTGCCAGTGATTGCAGAAGTCTTTGGCATAACCACTGATGAACTTCTCCGTGGAGAAAGAAACAATCCGGAAAGAGAAGGGTACGGCACGGAAGAAACAGAAACCAAGCAAAAGGCAAAGAGTGACAAACAGTTCAATCTTATGCTTGAACAAAAGAAGAAGAAATACAATTCTCAGACTTGCATAACCAGCACTTTATTGTTTTTGGGCTGTATCATGGGATTGATTCTGATGTTCACAGTGTGGGAGTTCTGCATGCCTATATGCTGTGCTTTCTTTGGCATTATTGCGCAAGGTTGTCAATTGGCATTTGCAAATCATGCAATAGTTAGGTCAGACGAAGATAATGGCAATCTGCAAAAAATTGGCAAATACAACAAGCATATTATTTGCAGTACCGCCAGCTTTACCATTGTAAACATCAGTGTGCAGGTAATAGCTGTTTTGGCGGCTTGTTCAGTGAACACTGGAAGTATCGGATGGCCTTGTTTGGGAATGATGTTGGTGCCACAAGTTTTGTATGCAATGTATGCTCTTGTCGTGCGAGAATTCTTCGTTAAACGTGGTTTCATTGTTGACTCAGAACAACAAGAAAAAATATTGAAAAAGAACAATGAAGTTCTTAAAAAAATGTTCCTTGCATTTGCGGTGACCTCGGCAGTATTTGCGGTTGTTGGTTTTGTGGTTATTGAATTTTGTATTGATTTCTGGAAGCCTACAAGGACATTTGATAGTGTTGATTCATTTAAGGAGTACGTGGAGAGTGAATATGATGAATATGCAGAAGGCATGAAAGAAGTGTATTGGATGGAGGATGAAAGTGGTAATTGGTATTTTCGTCAAGAGGATTATGATGAATTTTGTGCTGAGTGCAAAGAAGAACGTACTCTAAAAACCGAAGATGGAAAAATTATCTGTGAGTACTACTGTCTTTCTGGTGCTTACGGGAAGGCAACGTATGAAATTAACAAGAAAGGGCAAACGGTTATAGGGATTTTAACTTGGGAAGAAGAATGGCTTGCCAACAATGCTTATTTTAATTGCTTGACATATGATTTGCCACTAATGTTGTTTGTATATCTCATTATACCTGTGATATTGTATCCGATATTGGCATATGTCAACAAAAAGAAAGTCCTCGCAGGTGCAGATGAAAACAAGGCAGAAAACCCGAATTAGACGAACTTGCAACGGAATAATCTACAACAAATAACAAAAACAAAAGGCACTCGCTTGAGTGCCTTTTTGATTGGTTAGATTGTTGAATTTTGTGCTTATTTGAGCATCTTCTTCTTTGAAAGGATGATTGCAATGATGATGCAGATGATGACTGAGATGCCTATGACAACCCAGAATCCCCAAGGTTGACCTTCAAAGGGAACACCTGTATTCATACCCCAGAATGAGCCAATCATACTGGGTACTGCAACGATAAGTGTAAGTGAGGTCAAAACCTTCATTGCCACGTTTAGATTGTTGGAAATGATTGATGCGTAGGTGTCCATGGTGCTGTTCAAAATGTCACGATAGATGTTTGACATTTCGATAGCCTGTCTATTTTCAATAAGGACGTCTTCCCACAAATCTTCGTCTTCTTCAAAGAACTTGATATACTTTGGAAGTTTGTCAAGGACGACTGTATTTGAACGAAGTGACGTTGAGAAGTAAACCAATGAGTTTTCAAGGTCAAGCATTTCACTGAGTTCGCTATTTCTCATAGCCTTGTCAAGTTCGTTTTGAACACGTTGTGATGCACGGTCGATTTGACGAAGGTATTGAAGGTATTTCTTTGAAATTGCATATTGCAGTTGAAGCAAGAATCTTGTACGCTTGTGGATATTGAAATCCTTGATAAAGCGTCCACTCATAAGGTCATTGATGATTGTTGTTTCATTAAGGCAAACGGTGACAACCACGTCGTCTGTTGCAATAAAACCGAAGGGCAGTGTTGAATATGTATAGTGGTCGCCGTCATCTTCAGTGATAGGGATGTCGGTGAGAGCGAGAAGAACGTTGTCTTCCTTTTCAATACGTGCTCTTTCTTCATCGTCCAATGCTGCTTTGATCATGTCTTCAGGGATATTGGTTGCACCGGCAATAAGTTCGATCTCTTTGTCGGTGGGATTGGACATGTGAATCCACATTCCTGAAAAGTCAAAGCCCTCGACAACAAGGTCGGGGTTTACGGAAACGATTGATTTGTTGAGTTTTTGGTAAACTTGAAGCATAATCGGCCTCCTCTGGCAAGATAAAACGCACTGCCTTGTGGAAACCAGCAAAAGCGTGCGATTAGATGTTTATGATTTGGCTACTTCGGTAGTCTGAATCCATCGATATTTGCACTCCTAAATTTGATAAATTTATTCTAACAAAAAAAAATCGTTGCCGTCAACTGAAATTACTTGCAAAAATGACACTTTTTTGTTAAGATATTTAAGCGCGAGTTATTATACATATATGTTATGTGGGTAAAAAGGCGTGCGATACGCACCTGCTCGCAACAAAAACGTTTCAAAACAAAATTATAAATGAATCTTATTGGAGGATTTCAAATGAAAAAGTACTGCTATCTTTTCAGCGAAGGTAATGCAACCATGCGTGAACTTCTCGGTGGCAAAGGCGCAAACCTTGCAGAAATGACACACATCGGTCTTCCCGTACCCCAAGGCTTCACAATCACAACCGAAGCATGTACACAATACTACGAAGACGGTAGAAGAATCAACGACGGCATCATGGCAGAAATCATGGAATACGTCGAAAAAATGGAAACCATCAACGGCAAAAAGTTTGGTGACCTCGAAAATCCCCTTCTCGTGTCAGTCCGTTCAGGCGCAAGAGCATCAATGCCCGGCATGATGGATACAATCCTCAACCTCGGTCTTAATGACGAAGTTGTTGAATCAATGATCTCACACAACCCCGATCCCAAATTTAGAAGATTTGTCTACGACTCATACAGAAGATTTATCCAAATGTTCTCAGACGTCGTTATGGAAGTGGGCAAGAAATATTTTGAAGAACTCATTGACGAACTCAAAGAAAGAAAAGGCGTTGTAAGCGATATCGAACTTACAGCAGATGATCTCAAAGAACTTGCACAAGCATTCAAAGCAGAATACAAAGCAAAGATCGGCGAAGATTTCCCCACAGACCCCAAAGTCCAACTCTACGAAGCAATCCGTGCAGTCTTCCGTAGCTGGGACAATCCTCGTGCAAACGTCTATCGTCGTGACAATGATATCCCTTACAGCTGGGGTACAGCAGTCAACGTCATGCCTATGGTATTCGGCAACTTGAACGATAACTCAGGCACAGGTGTTGCATTTACACGTGACCCTGCAACTGGCGAAAAGAAATTGATGGGTGAATTCCTTGTCAACGCACAAGGTGAAGACGTCGTCGCAGGCGTACGTACACCTATGCCCATTGCACAAATGGCAGAAAAATTCCCCGAAGCATACAAGCAATTCACAGAAGTTTGCTCATTCCTTGAAAATCACTACCGTGATATGCAAGATATGGAATTTACCGTTGAAAATGGCAAACTCTATATGCTCCAAACAAGAAACGGCAAGCGTACTGCACAAGCAGCACTCCAAATTGCATGTAACCTTGTTGACGAAGGTATGAGAACAGAAGAAGAAGCAGTCATGATGATTGATCCCAGAAACCTTGACACACTTCTTCACCCCCAATTTGACACCAAAGCATTGAAGGCAGCAAAGCCCATCGGCAAAGGCCTTGGCGCATCACCCGGTGCAGCATGTGGACAAATCGTCTTCACAGCAGAAGATGCAGAAGCATGGAACAATGCAGGCAAGAAGGTTATCCTTGTTCGTCTTGAAACATCACCCGAAGACATCACAGGCATGAAGTCATCACAAGGTATCCTCACAGTCCGTGGTGGTATGACATCACACGCAGCAGTCGTTGCACGTGGTATGGGTACATGTTGCGTTTCAGGTTGTAGCGAAATCAAGATGGACGAAGAAAACAAGAAGTTCGAACTTGGTGGCAAAGTTTACAACGAAGGCGACGTTATCTCAATTGATGGCTCAACAGGCAATATCTATGGCGAAGCAATCCCCACAGTTGACGCAGAAATCAGTGGCAACTTTGGAAGAATTATGAGCTGGGCAGACAAATTTAGACGTCTTCAAGTTCGTACAAACGCAGATACACCCAAAGATGCAAGAAAGGCACGTGAACTCGGTGCAGAAGGTATTGGTCTTTGCAGAACAGAACACATGTTCTTTGAAGCAGACAGAATCCACGCAATGCGCCAAATGATCGTCTCTGACTCAGTTGAAAAGAGAGAAGTTGCACTTGCAAAACTTCTCCCCATGCAACAAAGCGACTTTGAAGGCATCTACGAAGCACTCGAAGGTTGCCCCGTCACAATTCGTTTCTTGGATCCTCCTCTCCACGAATTCGTGCCTACAGCAGAAGAAGAAATCGCAGCACTTGCAAAAGATATGGATATGACAGTGGCAGACGTCAAAGCAGTTATCGCAGGTCTCCACGAATTCAACCCCATGATGGGTCACAGAGGATGCCGTCTTGCAGTCACATATCCCGAAATCGCTGTCATGCAAACAAAGGCAGTTATCGGTGCAGCAATCAACGTACAAAAACGTCACCCCGAATGGAATATGGTTCCTGAAATCATGATTCCTCTCGTTGGCGAAGTCAAAGAACTTAAGTACGTCAAAGACGTAGTTGTCAAGACAGCAGACGAAACAATCAAGGCAGCAGGCGTTGATATGAAATATCTCGTCGGCACAATGATCGAAATCCCCAGAGCAGCAATCACTGCAGACGAAATCGCAAAGGAAGCAGAATTCTTCTCATTCGGCACAAACGACCTTACACAAATGACATTCGGCTTCAGCCGTGATGACGCAGGCAAGTTTCTTGGTGCATACTACGACAAGAAGATCTACGAAAACGATCCTTTCGCACGTCTTGACCAAACTGGCGTTGGCAAACTCGTCAAGATGGCAGCAGGCCTTGGCAGAGCAACACGTCCTGACATCCACCTTGGTATCTGTGGCGAACACGGTGGCGATCCCACATCAGTCGAATTCTGCCACGGCGCAGGCCTTGACTATGTCAGCTGTTCACCCTTCAGAGTTCCTATCGCAAGACTCGCAGCAGCACAAGCAGCAATCAAAGATAGAAACTAATCATTGAAATCCAATCCAACAACAATAAACAAAAAAGGCACTCAACCGAGTGCCTTTTTTGTTTGGTGGGGGACGGATTTTTTCTTTTTCTTGACTTTTGGGGTGGGGTGGGATAAGATGGTGTTATCAAATGGACGTGTGCACATATATGCGTGTGTGCATAGGAGAACTATATATGGTTGAAGTTGTGGCAGGACTTATTTGGAGAGGAGATAGGTTTATGATCTGTCAGCGTCCAAAGGACAAGGCAAGGGCTTTGCTTTGGGAGTTTGTTGGTGGCAAGATCGAGCCTAATGAGAGTGGCGAAGACGCGCTCATCCGTGAGTGCAAGGAAGAACTTGACATTATTGTCAAGCCCCTTGACGTCTTTTGTGACGTTGTGCACACTTATCCGGATATTGTTGTGCATCTAACTTTGTTCAATGCAGAAATCCTTTCAGGCGAGCCCAAACTCATTGAACACAACGACCTTAGATGGATAACTCCCGACGAGATTGACAATTTTGACTTTTGTCCTGCAGACGTTGAGATTTTGGAGAAGATCAAATGCAATACAAGAAGATAGTGCCTGCCAAGTTTATATCTCGACCCAATCGGTTTGTTGCCGTATGCGATCTTGACGGCAAGGTTATCTCCGTCCACGTGAAGAATACGGGTAGGTGCAAGGAGTTGCTTGTTGAAGGTGCAACCGTGTATCTTGAAGACAGTATGAACGAGCAACGGAAGTTGAGATACTCTCTTGTGGCAGTGATGAAGGGGGATATGCTTGTCAATATGGACAGTCAAGCACCCAACCTTGTGGCAAAGGAGGGTTTGCTTGATGGCAGTATCACTCTTGCAGGGTTGGACACTCTTGAGATTGTCAAGGCAGAGCAGACCTTTGGCAAGTCACGGTTTGATTTTTATATCAAAGATATAAGTGGCAGAGAAGGGTATCTTGAAGTGAAAGGTGTCACTCTTGAACACGACGGTGTGGTGTCCTTCCCCGATGCGCCAACCGAGCGTGGTGTCAAGCACATAGGCGAACTCATTGATGCCAAAGAGAAGGGCTACTATGCAGGCATACTGTTTGTTGTGCAGATGGGTGGCATGAAGGTGTTTGCACCCAACGACAATACCCATAGGGCCTTTGGCGACATCTTGCGCAAGGCAAAGGATAAAGGTGTTGAAATCCTTGTCAAAGAGTGCCACGTCACGCCTGACACCCTTGCAATCGGTGGAGATATGCCCGTCAACTTGACCTACCACTTGGAAAAATAGAAAAGGAAACGTAGTGTCCAAAATGGGTGTTTGTAAACTCAAAATGTATTTATAAACCCAAAAGATACAAATAATAAACCAAAAAACTCAAACAAAAAACCCACTCAAGCGAGTGGGCTTTTTTGTTGTTTAGATTTGATTAGCCAGCATAGCTGAAATCTTTTTCTGTGTTCAAGAAGTAGTTGCTTACGTATGTGTACATATCTTCTTCAAACACTGAGTGGAGTCCTACGTATTCAAGTGTTTGTGCAAATGTGAGTGTTGCAATCTTGTCGCCGTCTGAATCAACTTCTGCATTGTTGGGATCATCTGTGAATGTGAAGAATCTGAGGTAGACTGATTTTGCTGCTTCAAAGCCTTCTGTTTCTGCCACTGAAAGAAGTTCAACGCAGGGGAGTGCACTCATTGCGTATGAGATGTAGTAGCCGGATGATCTGATTGCAACTGAACGCCAGTAGTTGCTTGAACCTGAACCGATGCCGTA
>JAZLBO010000005.1:0-70108 GCA_045613765.1 Clostridia bacterium
AAAACAAAATATTCTCAATCTATCGTTGACTATTTTATACCTTGAAAGGTATAATCTATCTATGGACTACTGCAAGAATATGTACGCCTATATGAAAGAATACACACTCAAAAACAATGAGTGTGCAGTTGCACGTGGAAATTTGCGTATGTCATTTGCAGATCTTGACAAGGAAGTTCAACGTGTTGCAGGTGGTCTTTTCAAGTTGGGTGTAAGACAAGGGGACGTGGTTATGTCTGCCTTGCCAAACATTGAACAAGCAGTGTCTTTGCTTTATGCAACGGCTTTGATTGGTGCAATATTTGCACCCGTGCACCCCTTGATATCCGAAAAGGAATTTGAAAAGGAAGTTTCTGTGCAAAAGCCCAAAGTCCTTGTGATCTCTGACGTGAATTTCAGTAGATTTGCAAAGCACAAAAGTGGCGCAAAAGTGGTGTATTGCCCCTTCTTTGCCCATGCATATATTGGACTTCCTCGCTCAAAACACTTCGTAGAATACAATGGGGACGGCAAAATCCCTGCACTCTATATGCACTCTGGGGGCACTTCTGGTGTGCCAAAGACGGTGGTGCTCTCCCACTATGGCGCAAACGCTCTTGTCCACAATTTGCTCATGTCAATTCCTTATGAATTTGGTGCAAAGGATAGTATGCTTGTCACACTGCCTATGTTCCATGGATTTGGGCTTATAGTTGGTGTCCACGCCTCGCTTTCTACGGATATGACGGCAGTTTTGCTTTCAAAATTCAGTGGAAAGTCTGCGTTGAAGGAAATTGTGCGCCACAAAGTCACAACAGTCATTGCAATACCACGTATGCTTTCAAAATTCCTTGCAACCAAAGGTTTTGAAGGGGAAAGCGTGTCCTCTCTTGCCAACGTCTTTGTGGGTGGCGATACCCTTGATATTAAGTTGGCAACCGAATTCAATCAAGTTATGAAAAATGCAGGGGCAACTGCAGTTGCTCAACAAGGCTATGGATTGACGGAAATCGGCAGTGTCTGTGTTCTTTCACAAAAAGATGATCAAGTTGGCTCTATTGGAAGACCCATCAACAACGTCAATGCAATCATTGTAGATGAAGACGACAATATTTTGCCTGACGGCGAAAGAGGGGAACTTTTGCTTGAGAGCAACCAATCTATGATTGGTTATCTTGGTGGCGACGAAAACGGATTTGCAGTCATAGACGGCAAAAAGTATTTGCGCACAGGAGATCTCTTTGCAAAAAATGACGAAAATCTTACCTTCTACGGCAGAAAGAAAAGGCTCATCAAAATCTCGGGCATGAACGTGTTTCCAAGCGAGATTGAAAGAGTTGCAAAGGAGATGCCATATATCAAAAATTGTGGGGCATTTGAAAGGGTAGTCCAAGGCAAAACACAAATTGAACTTGTGGTGGAAGGCAACTTGACCGAAAAGCAAAAAGATGAAATCCGCAGATATATCGGCAAAAACCTTTCTCACTGGCACGTGCCAAGACTGATTGGAAGTGTTGAAACAATGCCATATACAGCAATCGGCAAAGTGGACTATCAAGCACTGTATAATAGAAGTGAAAATGCAGGCAAACAATAGACTAATTGCCCAATCGCTTGCAAAAGAAACAATAAATAAAACAAAAAGCATAAGAAACGTAAAAAGCATAAAAAAAAGAGCAATCACAGTGTGGTCGCTCTTTTTTTGTTTTTAAGATTTGTTTGAAAGGTAGATTTAATTTTGTTGGTCTGTTTCAAGTGCTTTGTTGTATGCTTCAAACACTTTTTCTTCTATGAGTGCACGGACTTCTGCATTGATGGGATGAGCCACGTCCTTAAATTCTCCAGAAGGGATACGTCTTGAAGGCATTGCGATAAAAAGTCCCTTGTCCCCGTCAAGTATTTTGATATCGTGGACTGCAAAGCAGTCATTGATGACGATTGATGCGATTGCTCTTGTTTTGCCAGTGCCGTTGGTGAGCACACGAATTATTGCATTTGTGATTGTAATCATATTGTCCACCCCTAAAAATTAACTTTAATGACATTATAAATGAAAAATGTGCAAATATCAATACAAAATATATAAATTGTTCAATATATGCAACATTTTCTTCGTTAGCACATATATTTTGAGTATGAAATTCGGCAAAGTTGAGAGAATACACTTTATAGGCGTGGGTGGTATCAGTATGAGCGCCCTTGCAAAATACGTGGTAAACAACGGTGGGGCAGTGTCGGGCAGTGATCGTGAGAGAACGGCATGCACCATTGACCTTGAAAATATCTTCCCCGTCAACTATGGGGAAAATCCAAAAGTTGTTGACGGAGCAAGTAAGGTTGTATATTCATCTGCAATAGGCAAAGATAATCTTGAACTGAAAAGAGCAAGAGAATTGAAAATCCCGACCCTTGAAAGACACGAATTTTTGGGCGAGATTTCCAACGGTTTTCAAAAGACAGTTGCCGTGGCAGGCACTCACGGAAAAACAACCGTGACGGCACTTGTCACGGAAGGCTTGAAAAATTTGAAAGCAGATTTTTCTGCACATATTGGTGGCGAAACTGAACTTGGCAACTTGATTTTGAACGGAAATGAAATTTTTGCCACAGAAGCTTGCGAGTATAAACAAAGCCTTTTGAGTCTAAAACCGTACATATCCGTTTTGCTCAATGCCGAACTTGATCATCCCGATTGCTATCAAGATATGAAATCTCTCATTGATGTATATTTGGCATTTCTTGAAAAAGGGGCAATTCAAATTTTTTTAAAAGAGTTTGTAGATATATGCTCAAATGAACATATATCCATAAATGGATATGAGAAACTGTCAAAAGGGTGGAAAACACTTGAAAACTGTCAAAATTTGCCAAAAGATAGTGTTGTTGTACTCTCAAATGGCAATGTGAAAATATGGCAATACAAAAATATGAGAAAGGTTGACGGAAAGTCTATGTTTGACGTGTATGTGGACTTTCAATTCATTGACGTTGCCGTGACCTATGATGAAGACAATATAACTGCACAAAATACCCTTGTTGCTCTTGCAGTTTTTGACGGATTGGGCTACGCATTGCACTCAACAAAGGGCATATTGCAACACTTCAAAGGCGTCAAGAGAAGACGTGAATTTGTGGGGTATTTGGGGGAAGGCAAAGTGGTCTTTGACTACGCTCACCACCCAACACAGATACGCAACGTACTGTCTGTGTATAAGGGCAGAAAACTTGTTGTATTCCAACCTCATACATATTCAAGGACAAGGGCGTACTTTGATGATTTTTGCCTTGCGCTATCCCTTGCCGACCATCTTGTGATCATGGAAACTTATGGCGCAAGAGAGGGTGTAATTGATGGAGCAGATAGCAGTTGTCTTGCAAAACAAATTTCGACAATAATCGCAAAAGAAAGAGTTGAGCATATCAAATCAACGGACAAAACCATTGATTGTGTAATTAAACATAAAAATGACTTTGAGTATATTTTATTCCTTGGCGCAGGGGATATATATGATTTGAAAGGCAAGTTGATGCCATATCTCACTTGAAATAAGGGCGTCAAATGATGTCTTGTGCGTTGAAGTCAAGGACGTCGTGCAAGTTTTTGGATATGGAAAGCAAGGACACACACTTGCTCAAAGCATTGTTGAAATCTCCACATTCAAGAGAGCCTTTTTGCTCGGCAAGTGCCACCGAAAATGCTCGTAGGTCTGGGGAAAATGTAAAGAGTTCCATAACCTTTCTTTTTTGTTCCCACCACTCAACAAGTTCATTTGTGATAGTGAGTGCTTTGTCACTTTCAAGGTTTATTTCATATATAATTTCATTGAGTTTTTCATCAAGTTCGGTGAAGGTTTTTTCTATATAATTGTGTTCCAAAATCCCTGCCGTCACAATGAGTGTCAGCATCAAAAGGGCAACGATCACTTTTTTCATTTCTCATCCCCCTGCAAGTTTACGGTCATACTATCCCCTTTGTACGGTTGCACAAAGACTTTTGAACCTTGCAACAGCAACAACAGAACGTCTTTGCTTTCCATATTTATGCGAGAAAGCAGTTTCATTATCCCTTGTTTTGTCACGCCATCCGTCACCGATAGATTGTTGCCAAGAAAGTTGCCTTCAAGGATAAGTGTCACGGGCATATACGCCCTTTCAACTTGCATATCAACGTCATCTGGGCATAGTGGTCGGCTTTGATTTTTTGGAAGAATTGTCATTGAGCCGTTGGTTTCTATGATGGCGTATTCAACGTCGGCAGGGTTGAAAATATCCTTGCCACGCAGTGCTTCCATAAGATCGTCTGTGTCCATATTCAATTCCTTCATCACTTGGGGCAATATATTTCCCTTTTCAATGATGACAACGGGCTTGCCGTTGATGACACGGCGAAAGCGCACGCTCTTTGATGCAATCTTTGTGATGAGTAAGTGTGCGATAAACAGAGTGAACACGGGGATTATGCCGTATATGATTGGAATTGTCGGGTCGGACATGGGTATGCACGCCAACTCGCTTGTGACAAGAGTGATGACAAACTCAAAGGGTTGCAGTTCGCCAAGTTGACGCTTGCCCATGAGTCGCATGGACAAAAACAAAAAGAAATAGATGATTATGCTACGCATGAAGATATTAAGCATAACCATATTTTGTTGCATTTGCCCCTTTTTATGTAAAGAAATCGGGGACGTGGTTATTCTTTGGCATATTGAGATTGGTTTATGGCTTGCAAGACTGCTTTTTTAGGCGTTTAAGAGCCGTTTTGCCACCCTCGGCACGTTTGCGAGCAAATCCTTTGCCTTGCTCTTTCCCTTTCAAAGAAAGGGACGTGGTGGGCGCAAGGAATTTGATATATCCTTTGATGTCCACAATCTCAAAGGCAGAGGTGCAGATGACAAAGAAGAATATGACGTAAAATGCCGTGATAATGGCAGAAAACCATTGGTCAAGGAATTTGTCAAGAAGGTTGTTTGTAAGAAGTGCCAATGCGCCCAAAGGGATAGAGTAGCCTACTGCAATCAAAGCCTTCCCATATCCATCACTGCCACCGAGTTTTTTGAATAGTGTTATTGAGTTGAGCAGGGCACTGACAGTAAAGGATACGCCCATGCCGATTGCCACCGAATATACGCCCACAAACTTTGGCAAGAAGAATATGCAAGGAAGCATAAGCACTGCCCCGATTATATAGTTGATGAAGGTGCGTTTTTCAAGCCCCAATGAGTTGAGCATAGGCGTGGTGGCTTGTCCAAGCGCCATAGGAAAGACCATAGGTGCACAATAGGATATGAACTCGCCGGCGTGGATATCGTCAAATAAAAGCGCACCAAGATGCTTGCCAAAGGGCAGATATATCATAAAAAAGAAGCCAGACACAAGCCCTGCAAATATCAGTGATGCACGGAACTTGGTTTTTATGGTGGCGTAGTCCTTTTTCTCTGCCAAAGATGCAATGTCCGGGATAAGAACGATTGCAAGGGCAGATATTGCCATTGACGGTGCAATAATCATGGGGAAAGCCATGCCTGCAATACGTCCGTACTCGGCAGTGGCAAGGCTCATGCTCATGCCTGTTGCAACAAGTCGCTCGGGTATGATAAGTGCAATGACGGTCACTGATAATGACGACAATATACGCATGGTTGAAAGGGGTAGAGTTGAGCGCAAGATCTCCTTTGTTTCCATAGGCTTGACAATACGTCCACCCCTTGCAAAGAACAATATGGCAAGGATAATGGCGCAAGCAATATCGCTGACCGTAAAGGCTATGGCAACTGCAGTGCCACCGTCTATTGAAAGGATTATGCCCCCTGCCAATATTGATGCAACGGATATACGCACAACTTCTTCAATGAGTTCCGTTGACGAAAAGGTGAGGAATTTCTTTTGTCCCCAAAACCAACTTCGCAGACTTGCATACACCGTTGACGATATAAGGGTGGGCAACATAATAAGGAACAATTTGACACACCTATCATCAGCAAACAATAGGTTGAGTTTCCTTTGAAAGATAAGGGCGATTGCAACAATAATAACCCCTGTTGTTGCGCCTATAATCAATGATGCGCTGACATAGGCATTTTGTTTACCCTTGTCGCCGTCTGCTCCTGCCACCTTTCGTGACAACACCGTAGGTGCGCCTGCAGTCAAAGAGAAAAGCAAAAGAATTATGCTCAAAGATATTTGATACAGCCCCACAGTTTCTGCACCAAGACTTCGTGACATCCACATCTTGAAAAGAAAGGATAGAAATCTTGTGGCAACAGAAAACCCCGTGACCGTGAAAAATGATTTGACAGTTTTGTTCATACAATAAACTTATGACGGCAAAAGGATATAAATACAAACAAACTATCAATAAATTAAAAAGGGAAAGAAAAGAGCAATATGCAGAAACTTAAAAAGGGACAAAAAGATTTGTTTGTGGCAATGAAAAACAATAGAGAAGTGAAAAAGACAAACAAAAAACCCACTCAAGCGAGTGGGCTTTTTATTGTTTTGATTATTCATTGAAGTCTTCGTACTTGCTACGTTTTTCAATGATTGCTTCGTTGTTGGTGTTTTCTGCAACTTTTGCTCTTGCAGGCTTTCTAAACTTCTTGTATGCCCAGACAACGAGGACTGCCAATGTTGCAACTGCGAGAAGGATTGTGGGGATCATCCACCAGAGTGAATCAAGGTTGAATTCGTTTTCAGGAGTGGTGGGTTCTTCCTCTTCTTCAACTTTACCTTCTTGTGTGCTTTCTGCAACTGTACGGACTTTGACGTATTCGCCTGCGACTGCGCCATCAAATTCTGCTTCGTCAACGATTTCGAATTCGATTGCGTCGAACATTGCATAACCTGTTGCAAGTTTTGCCTTGTCGTCTGCATCATATTCGCCAAGTGCGAGTTTGACCTTTGCAGATGTCACTGTTTCATCAAGTGTCTTGACGTAGAAGACATATTTTGTCCATGCTGTTGTACCGTTTTCGCCTTCGGCTGTGCCGATACCCTTGAATACGAAGGGGTTATCCTTTTCGTTTGCACTGCCAAGGTAGAGTTCAACGCTTGCGCCACCACCTGTCACATTGTATGTGCGTACCCAGACGCTGACACGGTAGAAACTTTCTGCATTAAGGCTAAATGTTGATGATGAGTATGAGTATGCGCTGTTTGCTGTGTTGTTGATGACGAGGAAGTTGTCGCCAAGGATTTTTGAGATGTCATTGCCATCTTTGTCCTTTGATGAAAGCAATTCACTTGTTGCAATGTAATTTGCCTTCATATCTTCGTACATCTTAATCTTTTGAAGGATGACCTTGATTTCGTCGTCAGTCTTGCCTTCGTATTGGCTACGTTTTTCTTCGATTTCTGTTTGAAGGATTACATAGTCTGTGTGCTTGTATTCCTTGCCGAAGAGAGAAACTGTTTCGCCCATTGCTGCAATGATTTCTGAGTAGTAGGGATTGTTTCTGTCTTCTTCACTGATTTCGTGTTTGGGAAGGACGTCTTCGTCTGCGTAGATGACGCCACCCATTGTGTTTTCTGCCTTTTGGTCTGTGCCTGCTGCACCTGTCCAACCATTAGGAGCAGTGAGTTCTGTGTGTGATTCGATTGTTTCACCTGCGATATCAAATCCGTCTGAGAGATAACTGATCTTTCTTTCGGTTTCTTTGATTGTATCTTCTGTGATTGCATCAAATTCTTCAGTTGTTGTTGTGCTTGAAAGTGTGATGTTATCAAAGAGGACGATGCCTGTTGAATATTCATCTGCGCCTGCAACTTCACCTGAGATGCTCTTGTCATAGCCAAGGCCAAGGACGAGTTGGAGTTTTGAAACACTTGTAAGACCAACTTCAAAGTAGAATGTGTAGCAAGTCCAATCTGTTGTTGCGTCTGTCTTGACAACAAAGTTTGCATCTTGGTCGAAGTAGGTGCTTCCACTTGCGCCACCGGTAAGGTAGATGCTGTATGTTGCTGCGCCGATTGTCTTGACCCAAACCTTCAATTCATAGTTTGTACCTGCGCTGAGTTGGAACTTGTCGCTTGTGAATCTACGGCTATATTTGTTGCCATCAAGACCTGCAAGTGCAAGGACGTAAGGTGCGCCGAGTCTGTCAACGTTGTTGAAGTATGTGTCATCTTCTGCGCCGTAGAGAGTGTCAAACTCTGCTGCGATTGAACTGCCAAAGATGTTTACGATTTGTTGTGATGCGTTGTAGAAGTTGCTGCCTTCTGCTTCTTGTTCAAGTTTGACGATACCTGCAACGAGTTTGTCATCATCATAGTATGACTTGGTTGTGTCAACTGTTGTATCTTGATCGTCGCCTTGGGGCTTGTATGTTGTGTCTGAAAGTGTCCAGTTTGAAGGTGCGCCTGCTTCTGTGTGGTTTGCAAGGATACCATCTGTTTCTTCAAGACCTTCTGTATCTTCAACGTCAAATGAGTTGAAGTTGCCGTTTGTAAATGAACTGCTGACGCTCTTTTCTTCTTTGAGTGAAACGCTCTTTGAAGTTGTGTTGTTTACTGCACTGTTGTAATCGCTTGCGCTGATTGCAGTCATGCTCATATTTGCGATAAATGCAACACCGTCTGCAAGAGTTGATGATGTCCACTTTGTGCCTGTGCCGTATGCGAATCTAATGCTGATTGTCTTATCTTCGCTTTCGTGGCCGAGAACGTAGAAGTTGTATTCTGTCCAAGTGCTTGTTGTTTCATCATCTTCAACCTTTGTTGTGTTGATTGTTGCAAATGATGTGAGTGTTTCGTCTTCGTCATCAAGGATAAATGCGTGGACACCTGCTGTGCTTTGTGTATCTACTGTGTTGACCCAGAATGAGATGCGATATGCCTTGTTCTTTTCAATGCTGATTGCGTCAGTGTCAAAGTAGAAGTAGGTGTTTGAATTTGCCTTGATCATGAGAGCATAGTCTGATGTGATGTTGTAAGGCTTGCCGGGGTTTTCAATGCCGTATGCAGTGAAATCTTGACCGTCTGCGATTGAAACGACACCTGCTGTCACGTCAATGATGGGAAGTGTTTCATCTTCTGCGACTTCATCAAGAAGACCTTGTGCGCTGAAACCTGAAGGTGTGCCAAGTGTTGCTTTGTCAAAGTCGTTTGCGTTTGCGTGTGATGAGAAGTCTGATGAGATTGCTGTATTGTCAAAGAGGTTTTCTGTATAGAGTGAAACTTTGACGTATTCGCCTTCTGCTTCAAATTCTGTTTCTGCGCCTGCATCAACGTAATCTGCGTGGTCGATTTCTTCAAGAGCCACTTCGTCAAAGAATGCCCAACCTGTTGAGAATGTGCCGTTTGCAAGGTAGGTTGTTTGTTCCTTATCGCTCTTGTTTGTTGCGCTTGTCCAGTATTCGTATGTGTATGCAGTGTTTTCACTGGGGCTGCCTGTACCAAGCCAGAAAGTCATGGTGTAGGTGTAGTCTTTGTATTGGTTGCCTTCAATATAGAAGGTGTATGTTGTCCAGCCACCGTTTGTGCCGTTTTCTGCAAATTCAGGAAGACCTGCTTCAAATTCTGTTGATGAAGGATTTGCACTGATGCCCTTGATTGAAATGTCTTCGCCATCGCCTGAAAGGGTAAGAGTGACACCTGCACCATTGATGCTGTATGTGTAAACTGCAACAGAGATTGCATAGTGCTTGCCTTTTTCAATGACAACGGGCTTTGATGATTGGATGCCTTGTGCAGTCATCTTTTGTTGTGAGAGCATATAGACGTTTGAGCCGATTGCACCGTCAACGAGGTTGCCAATGATTTCTGCTGCGCCACCTTCACGGACAAGGTTCTTTGCAGGATAGACACTTTCTGCGCTATCTTCATCTATTGCAACATAGTAACTATTTGCATAACTTTCATAGTTGTCTGCAAAGTTTGTTACGTCGATAACACCGTTTTTGCCAAGACCTGTGGGTGCGCCTGTGCCTGTGACAACTTTCCAGTTGCTTGCTGCTGCTGTTGAGTTGATCTTGGTTGTGCCAAAGTCAAAGTGACCGTTGTTGATCTTGAGGGTGTGGACTTGGTTGTTCTTGCGATAGTCTGCTGCATCAATACCTTCTTTACCGTTCTTGACTGCGTCTTTTTCAACTGCGTAAACGTCTTGTTCAACTTCTTCAAGTACAAGATTGTCAAAGAATGCATAACCTGTTGTCAAACCCTTGGTGTAAACGTTGTTGTATTTGCCAAGACCAAGTTGGATTGTAAGGGAAGTTGCTGAAGAAACTGCACTTTCAAAATAGAAAGTGTATGTTTCCCATTGACCCTTTGTGTCGATGGTTGCATATTCTGCATAAGCATTTGAAGAAATGTAAATTCTTGCGCCGGGTTCAGCATCTGCCTTTTGGTTGCCGCTTTCGTCAAGACTTCCTTCAATGCCGTATGTCAACACGTCAACAGAAAGTTTGTAGTACTTTTGTGCTTCAAGTTTGAAACTTGATGATGTGTAGCCGTATGCAGTAGGGCCGTAGTCTTCGTCATCTGTGATTTCAGATGCCTTGGGCATGTAAATCATGAGAGCATTGTTGACTGCATCTTTATCACTTGAGTAGTGTGATTTGAGAGCATTGTAGATCTTCTTGCTATCATCATTCCATTCAGCCTTGTTTGCATCATAGAGTGCTTCTTCGAGGCTGATAACGCCAGCGATAACACCCTTGGGATATGATCCACTTGCATACATTGCTGCGCCTGACCAACCGTCTGCTGTCAAGGGATATGTTTTATCACTTGTCTTGGTGACTTTGAAGTCGCCGTTGGAGATCAGCAAACCTTCGGTAGGTTCGATAGTGGTTGTTTCTTCACTATCGGTGTCTGTGTCAGGTTTGTCGCAAGCGACAAGCATGACGAGTGAAAGCACCATCAAAAGTGCCATCATTAGTGCTAATACTGTAAGTCTTTTCTTATTCATACTCACCTTTTTCGTTTTCGTCTAAACGAGTAGTTATTTGTATTTTAAGATTTGGGTCTCTCACGTAGATAATGCCCATGTGCGCATACTATTAAAACAATATGCTTGATTATTCTATACTAAAAACATAATTTTGGCAAACGCTTTTCATAAATTCTTGCAAATTTATCAAAATAATCTCATGGAAGGAATTGAACATGTCAACGTCAATCAATATCTTGGCAAGAAAAAATTTGCCACACCCAACAAAAAGGACAAGGTCAAAAAGACGGTTATCTTGGGTGTTGCAGGGCTATTTATCGGCTTTGTCAACGGACTATTTGGCGCAGGTGGTGGCATGCTTGCCGTACCCTTGCTCACTATGGTTGCAGGGCTCAACACCAAGCGTTCTCACGCCACTGCAATACTTGTGATACTGCCACTCTGTCTTGTCAGTGCCGTCATTTATTTGTCAAAAGGCGTCTATGACAAAGACGTATTTGCGCCCACAATTTTGGGTGTTGTCATAGGTGGATTGATGGGGGCATACGCATTGAAAAAATGCAGCAATATAGCCCTTCAAATTTTGTTTTATGGGGTTATGCTCTTTGCAGGGTTGAAAATGATATTTTGACAAATATCGCACTTAAAGTCCACAATTCAACACATAAACTGCCGTTATGCAATTATTATTGACAAAATGATTTGATTCTATTGCATTTGAATTTTTGGCAAAATCGTGTGCTTTGAGTGGTTGTAAAATGGGAGAAAAGACAGTATGAAAAGTCTATGGTTTATCATTTGTGGTGTCCTTGGTGGAATACTTGCAGGCATGGGTATGGGTGGTGGCACGCTGACAATCCCACTGCTTGTTTTAGTCCTTGGAGTAGGGCAAAGTCTTGCGCAGACAGTCAATCTCGTTGCCTTTCTGCCAACGGGAGTTTTGGCACTGGGCATCCATTTCAAAAACAAACTTGTTGATGTGAAAAATGCAACGGCAATTTTAGTCCCTGCTTTGCCTGCGTCAGTGTTGTCGTCAATTTTTGCAACGGACTTGGACGGGCAGTTGCTTTCAAAACTATTTGGAGTATTTTTGGTTGTCACTGCAATTTCATCATTTTTTGTGCAAACGTTGAAGAAAGCCTAAGGCAATATGAAATACTCCCCAAAACTTTGATCTACACAAAAATATATGAAATTTTCAGGTTGTAAACCCCATTTTTGTAAAAATGGGTATTTACATTTGCACAAGTCTGTATTATAATGGGCGCGTCAGTGGAAAAATCGCCGTTTTTCGTGGTATTTACGGCGTTTTTCTTCGGTTTTGACACTTTCCAATTAATGATAGATTTTTGCTCTGCAACGGATTTTTTCATTTAATAATGGAAGAATACGCCGAAAATTTTTCAAAAAATCACAAAAAAATTGAGTTTTTCAAAAATTCGGTCTTGAATATGTTGGAATTATGTATTAAAATAGTGATAGTAGGGGATGCTCGGCATTTTCGTGCACCCAAAACCTAAGGAGAAATTTATATGGAAAAAATCGCAATCATCGACATTGGCTCAAATTCAGCAAGACTGGTTTTGGTCAATATTCTTGAAGGAGGACACTTTGTAGTTTTTGATGAACTCAAGGAATCTGTGCGTCTTGGACAAGATATGGACTGGGACGGTTTCATTAAACCTCAACGCATAGCACAGACAATCAAAACTCTCACCATGTTCCGTCGTCTTTGCGATGCAAACCATGTGGACAAAATCTTTGCTTATGCAACGGCTGCAGTTAGACGTGCCAAAAACCAAAAGTCCTTCCTTGACGAAGTGGCAATGACTTGTGGCATCAAGATCAAGGTCTTGACCGTTGAAGAACAAGCAATGCTTGTCTATCAAGGTGTCATCAACTCAATGGATATCCCCAAGGGCTTGATTATGGAAATGGGTGGTGGTTCAACCAACCTTATTTACTACAATCGCAAGAACCTTATCCACTATGATACATTGCCCTTTGGCTCTGTGACTTTGACAGATCTTTTCAAGAACGACAGCAGTGAGCCTGAAGAAAGAGCAAGAAAGATTGAGGAATTCATTGGCGAACAACTTGACAAAATTTCTTGGCTTGACCAAGTTGACCCCGACACACAAGTTGTTGGTGTAGGTGGCGCATTTAGAAACCTTGGCAGAATTTCTCGCCTTATGAAGAAATATCCCTTCCGTATGACACACAACTATGACGTGCCTATGGATGAATTTGAAAAGATTTATGCAACCATAAGAAAACTTGACCTTGACAGCACAATGAAGATCAAGGGGCTTTCAAGTGGCAGAGCAGACATCTTCCCCAGTGCACTCGCAGTGATGAAGGCAGTCTTCTCAAGATTCAACTTTGAAAAGGTCACAATCAGTGGCTGTGGCTTGAGAGAAGGCGCAATGTTTAGATATGCAGTGCCCGGCGTCAATGAAAGACCCATCAGTGACGTTCTTGGACACTCACTCCATACATTGATGAAGTACTTTGACATCAATGAAAACCATGCAGAGCAAGTGTACAACCTTTCAATCCAACTTTTCAAGCAACTGAAAGTGTTGCACAAACTTCCCCGAGCATACGTGAGAGTATTGAAGATTGCTTCACTTCTTCACGATAGTGGTATGCGCATCAAATATTACAACCATCACTTGCACTCAAGTTATATTATCCTCAACAGCAACCTTTATGGTGTGCCTCACAAGGATCTTATCCTTGCAGCCCTTGTTGCAAGTGGACATCGCAAGACAAGTGAAATCCCCAGAGAAGATATCCAAAAATATCTCAGCATTCTTTCTCCCGAAGATGTGGAAGCAGTGCGCAAACTCTCTGTCATCTTGCAAATCGCAGAAAGTTTTGACAGAAGCCAAAGCAGTGTTGTCACCGGCATTGACTGTGACGTCCTTGGCGATAGCGTAATTGTCAAGACACAAACCGAAGGTGGAGATTGCTCACTTGAAATCAAAGATGCACTTCATGCAGCACCCGAATTCAAGGCGGCATACGGAAAGAATCTTGAAATACTCTAAGATTATTCTCGCATCAGGTTCGCCTCGCAGAAAGGACCTGATGAGCGAGATGGGAATTGACACAGAAATCCTTGTCCCAACAGTGGACGAAAAAAGCGTTTTGGACCACAATCCAAAACGCCTTGTTATAAAAGAAGCATTGCTCAAAAATCGTGAGGCAAGACTTCAATTTGACTGTGGAGAAAATGTTGTCATTTCTGCAGATACCATAGTTTATCGCAAGAAAGAGTACACAAAACCCCGTGATTTGTCACAAGCAGTGAAATTTTTGACAGAACTTTGTGGCAAGTGGCACAGTGTTTACACAGGTGTTGTTGTGTACTCGGACGGCAAGGAATATCCCTTTGCCGTGCGCTCTCTTGTAAGGCTCAAAAATCTTTCAAAAGCCGAGATTGAAGACTATGTCAACACCTTCCGTCCATTAGACAAAGCTGGTGCTTATGCCATACAGGAAAACACCGTTGTCAAAAAGTGGATTGGCAGTTATACAAACATTATGGGCTTGCCCACAGAAAAACTTTCTAAAGTACTCAAAAGGATAGGAATAATCAATGGCTAATATTCAACTTTCTGTTGACCTTGGCAGTAAATTTATCACAATATGCCAAAAAGGTGTAGGGCTTGTTCTTCGTGAGCCCTGTATTGCTATTGCACAAAAAACAAAGGATCGCCTTGAAATCCGTGAAGCAGGATTTAGAGCAGAAAGCATAATTTCAACATCTCTTGGTGGTGCAAAAGTGGTTTGCCCCGTGCAAGAAGGCTTTATCGTTGATGAAGAAATGTTTACACTTCTTCTCAAAGAGTTTTTGAAACGTATTTTGCCTTCAACATTTATTCCCCCCAGAGTGAAAGCAATCGTCAACATCACTTGCGCAATGACCAATAGTGATAGACGCGCAGTTGAAAAGTGCTTTGTTGGTGCAGGCGTCAAGGAAGTCATCCTTGTTGAATCACCCTTGTCCCTTCTTGCATACACAGGCAGTATTGGTGGTATGTTTGTTGATATTGGTGCAGGCAAAACAGAAATTGCATCAGTGACAAACCGTGGCATCGCATCAGGTGTGGCAGTCAACATTGCGGGGGACGCTTTCAACAATGCAATCATTGACAGTTTACAAAGACATTACGGTGTCAAGATTGGCGACTATACAGTGGAAAAAATGAAAAAAAACGCCTTGTCATTTTATATTAATGATGAAGGCACATATACAGTCAGTGGCAGTGGCAATGACGGTGGCCCAAAAAATCTCAGTGTGTCTGCAGAAGATATGCGTGATGCAGTGCTTCCTCTTGTTGATGATTTGATTGAAGTCATCATGTCTGTCCTTCAACAAACACCCCCGGAACTCAGTGCAGAAATCTTGCGCAAGGGCATCTTCGTTTCAGGTGGTTCAACCTATATTCCCGGACTTGTGGACTATATTGAACAAGCACTTGAACTCCCTGTGACAGTGGTCGCTGACGTTGAAAATGCAGTTGCACTCGGTGGCGTCAAATTCTTTGATGATATGCACTATCTTGGCAATTTGCTTGGCATCAAACTTGACTGACAAAATATGCGTTAAATCGCACAATCAATAGTTTATCTTGTCAATTTGATATGATAAAATAGACAAAAGAGCAAATAATATGACAAAACAAGACACCATTTTCGGTGTCTTTTTGTTATTATTTTCTTATGAGAAAACTGGTTGTCACATCTGGAAAAGGTGGCGTGGGCAAGACCACGATCACTGCATTGCTTGGAAGAAAATTGGCCATGCTTGGATACAAAGTTGTCCTTGTTGATGGAGATGTCGGGCTCAACAATCTTGACGTTGTCATGGGCATTGAACACAAGGTTGTTTATGATGTCAGCGACGTCCTTGACGGAAGGTGCAAGTTGTCGCAAGCACTTGTGGTTGACAGTGAAAGCGGGGTGTCTGTGTTGCCTTCTTCATCACGAAAACTCAACGTCAGCCCACAAGCATTTCGTGGAATAATTGACACTATTCGAGGGGTTGATTTTGTGATAATTGACTGTCCTGCCGGCATAGATGAAGGTTTTCATAGGGCAGTGTCATCTGCAAATGAAGCGATTGTTGTCACAACACCATCTGCATCTGCAATTCGTGATGCAGACAAGGTGCGAAGTCTATTGTCTTCATATAGGCTTCAAGACGTATCTTTGGTGGTCAATCGTGTGCGATATGATATGGTGCGCCGTGGAGAAATGTTGTCTTTCAAAGAGATTGGCAATCTTTTGCACTTGCCTGTTGTGGGGGTAATACCCGAGGACGATCACGTGACAATATATCAACAACTTGGCAGAGTGCCCGACTTTGCAGTCAGTGAAAAATATGGGGATATTCTTGCAGAAAACGTGGCAAAATCCACAAGGAATATTGTTGAACCCCGTCAAAAAAGGTGGTGGAGAGCAAGATGAAAACATCAAGAGAAACCTTTGATAGATTGAAAAAGATGCTCGTCTATGACAAAATGGGTGTCGGGGACGGCTTTATGCGAGTTTTTAAGACGGAAATGTCACGATTTTTCAAAGATTATTTTGTCCTTGACAGTGATGTTGACGTCAAAGTTGAACTTGATGACTACGGATTTTACAAAGTAAACATATCTTTTACGGCAGAAGACACCAAGAAATTTTCCACTGCAGAAGACGTCGATTGTGGAATATATTGAAAAGACCTTGCATAGTATTTTCTGCGAGGTGAAATATGGAACAAACTGAAAGAATTGAAGCAGTGGTCACAGAAAACCAATTTGTAGAAAACAGAGTGCAAGAAAAGAAGAAGTTTTCCTTGAAATCCCGTGGTATTGACTTGTTGGATATGGCAATCTTGCCCGTGACAATGGGGGTGTTTATTTCATTGGGATTTTTATTTGCAGGGATTTTTGGTTCGGCAGGGGTGGAAAATATCACTTCAATGTTTGACAAATTGGTGTAATATACTGTGAAAATCAAGGTGCACCCACTATTTGGCGTGCTTGTCATCATCACCATAATTTTTGGTGCTGGTGGGGGTATGTTTTGGACTTTTCTTGCAGTTTTACTGCATGAAATGGGGCATTATTTGGTGGCAAGGACAAGGGGCTATCTTATGGGAAGTATAGTCCTTATGCCCTTTGGCGCAGAGATGAGCACAAAAGAGAATTTTGACAACGCGTCAAGTGTGCTTATTGGTCTTGCAGGGCCACTGACAAACATTTTTCTTGCAGTGGCAACGGTGGGAGTGTGGTGGATATTTCCCACAACGTACACAATCACGAAACCTTTTTTGTATGCCAATATATCAATGGCATTTTTCAACCTTCTTCCAACATATCCCCTTGATGGTGCAAGGGTTTTGGTTGGGCTTGCAAAAAACAAACTAAGAGCGTTAAAAGTGCTGAAAATCGTGGGTATAACAGTGGGCATTATTGCGTTTGCACTGTTTGTTGTATCCTGTTTTTTCACGCCGAATTTTACGTTGGCAGTGGTTGGAATTTTCCTTTTTTATGGTGCAATCACAGACCGAGCCGAAGAAAATTATATCAGTATTTTCTCGCCGATTTCAAAGGACTACACCACAGGTGTAGAAGAAAGGAGAATTTATATATCCAAAGACGTGCCATTGCAACGGCTTTTGCGATTTTGTGGGCAGAATACAATCTGCACCTTCATAATAATTGATTTGGAGGAAAAATTCACTTTAAGTGAAAAGGAATTGAAGGACTTTGCTTTAATGTACAAAATGACAACACCCATAGGCTATGCAATCACCGGAAATGCCCCAAGGAAGTGTTGTAATACAAGGGTGCTGCAAGAAGAAAATGAGATGGAAAATCTCTCTTTTTCAGGAAGAAAAAGAGCAAAACTGAAAAGATAAAAAGAAAAACAACATTATAAAGCAATTTGCTTTATAAATAAAAACACCAAAACATTGATTTTTTTGTCGTTTTGTGCTAAAATCTAAAAAAAATACAATCGCTTCAAAGCACGGAGGATTTATGTACTATATTGGAATTGACGTAGGTGGCATGAGCATCAAAGCAGGCGTAGTTGACGAAGCCGGCAAAATTTTAAGACATAAAACCATTGTCACAGTCCCCAACAAACCATCTGACGAAATAGTTGAAGAAATCGCAGTTCTCATTGAAGACGTTGCAAAAGCACACGGTCTTACAATGGCAGACATCAGTGGTATTGGCCTTGGCTTCCCCGGATCAGTGTGGGATCAAAAGGGCGAAATCGTCTATTGTTGCAACATCAATCTTGTCAAAGTGCCCGTTGTAAAAATGCTTACAGCACGCCTTGGTGTCAAGAACATCAAGATCAGCAACGACGCCAACTGTGCAGCACTTGCAGAAACAAGATATGGCGCAGGCAAGGGCGCAATGAACTCTGTCATGATCACAATCGGCACAGGTCTTGGCACAGGCATTATCGTTGAAGGCAAACTCCTCACCGGCAATCGCAGTGCAGGTGCAGAAGGTGGACACATGCAAATCAACTTTGGTGGCGCAACTTGTGGGTGTGGAAAGAAGGGACACTACGAGGCATACGCATCAGCAACTGCCCTTATTGAACAAACAAGACAAGCAATGGAAAAGCACCCCGAAAGCATTTTGCACGAAGTTGTCAAATTCTATGGACTCAACGGAAAGACGGTGTTTAGTGCAGCAAAACAAGGGGATAAAGTGGCTATTGCGACACTTAACAAATATATCAAGTACGTCGGCATGGGTCTTGTGAACTTTGCCAATTTGTTCTATCCCGAGGTCATTATCGTTGGTGGTGGCGTGTCAAGACAAGGTGACGTCCTTGTGAAACCTTTGCAAAGATACGTGTCAAGAAACGTCTATGGCTCAAAGTACAATCCCAAGATTAAAGTGGCAGCAGCAACCCTTGGAAATGATGCAGGCATCATTGGTGCAGCATGCCTTTCAATGAACTGAAATGAACGAATATAGAAAGAAAATTGACGAACTTTTGTTGTCTGTCGAAAAGCCTGCACGATATGTGGGTGGGGAGTGGAACGTCCCCGACATGACAAAACCTACAAGAGCAAAATTCTGCTTTTGCTTTCCTGATATATACGAAATTGGCATGAGCAATCTTGGATTGCAAATCCTTTACGATATCATCAACAAGCACCCTGATTTTATTGCAGAAAGATGCTATGCACCTTGGCCTGATATGGGGGCAAAACTCCGTGAAAATAATATCCCCCTTTTGAGCCTTGAAACTGCCACACCATTGAAGGACTTTGATATGGTGGGCTTTTCTGTACAATTTGAACTTTTGTACTCAAACGTACTCTATATGCTCGATCTTGCCAAGATCCCATACTATGCAAAGGATAGAGGAGAAGAATATCCTATTCTTTGTGCAGGTGGCCCTTGCGCAGTCAACCCCGAGCCTTTTGCTCCGTTTTTTGATTGTATTATCATTGGCGAAGGGGAAGAAACCGATCTTGAAATGCTCAAGGTTGTTGCAGACGGCAAGGAAAAGGGCTTGAGCAAGGTTGAAATTCTCAAAGAATTGAAGAAAATTGAGGGTGTATATGTGCCTTCACTCTTTGAAAAAGGGGAAAAGGTTGTCAAAGCAGTCATCAAGGACTTTGAAAACGCACCTTATCCCACAAAACCCCTTGTGCCAAATATTGAAATCGTCCACGATAGAGCAACGCTTGAGTTGTACCGTGGTTGCGCAAGTGGTTGCAGATTCTGTCAAGCAGGATATTACTATCGTCCTATCCGTGAACGCTCTGCAGACAAGTGTGCAGAATACGGCAAAAAGATGGTGGAAAACACAGGCTTTGGCGAAATCTCACTTTGCTCACTTTCAACAAGTGACTATACAGGTCTTATGGACCTTGAAAAGCAACTCCGTCCCTTCATTGAAGAGAAGAAGATTACACTTGCATTGCCCAGCCTTAGACTTTCAAGTTTTACAAAGGAAATGGCACAATCTTCAAGACGTAGTTCATTGACCTTTGCCCCCGAGGCAGGCACACAAAGACTTCGCAACGTCATCAACAAGAACGTGACTGATGAAGAAATCAACAATATCGGCAGAGCATTTGAGGCAGGATATGACAATGTCAAACTCTACTTTATGCTCGGTTTGCCCACAGAAACTGATGAAGATATTTTGGGCATTGCAGATATTTGCAGAAGACTGAGAAACCTTTATATCCAAATCCGCAAGAAGAAGAATTTGACAATATCTGTGTCATGTTCGGTATTTATACCGAAACCCAGCACTCCTTTCCAATGGGAAGGTCAAATCTCTCTTGAAGAAATGTTGCGCAGACAAAAGCTTTTGAGAGGCGCACTCCGTGAAATCAAGGGTGTATCTTTCTCTTGGCACGGTGCAGAAACATCTGTCCTTGAAGTTGTCCTTGCAAGAGGGGATAAGCGTCTTGCTCCCGTCATCCTTCGTGCATACGAATTGGGCGCAAGATTTGACAGTTGGTCAGAGTATTTCAGCTGGGACATTTGGACGCAAGCATTTGCAGATTGTGGCGTTGAAATGCAGGACTATATTGGCGAAATCCCCGAAGATAAGGAATTGCCTTGGGACTTTATTGATATTGGTGTCAGCAGAAAATATTTGCTTGGACAAAGACATCTTGCATATCAAGCAGTGACCACAAAGAATTGCAGAGAAGGTTGCAATGGTTGTGGCGCAAATAAACTTGGAAGGTGCACGATTATATGATAGTTTTGAAATACACAAAGCGACTTGATGCAAGATTCATCTCTCACATAGACCTTCTCAAACACGTGGGCAGAATTTTGCGTAGAGCAGGCATACCTGTCAAGCACTCACAAGGTTTCAACCCCCACGCATTGCTCTTTTTCTCACCCCCTATGGTGTTGGGTGTAGATTCCTATGCAGAATATGTGTCAATAGACACAGATATGGCAGGAGCAGAAGTCTTTGAACGATATAATCGTTCAGTCCCCGACGGACTTAAAGCAATCGCATGGTTTTCTTGCGACAAAAACCCCAATATCCAAGGCAAGAGCGTGTCTGCAGACTATGTTCTCGACGTGCCTTACTTTGAGTTTGAATACAAGGACGGCTTTGAAATCACCTACAAGAAAAAAGATGAAATGGTGACAGAAGACATAAGCAAAAAAATCCTTGGAATTTTCAATGCAGACGGCAGACTTGGTGTGCGTCTTGCATCAGGAAACAACAATCTCCGTGTTGATAGACTTGCCACGGGACTCAATGCAAAATATGGCAAAGATATCAAGATTACAACCATAGCAAAAATCACTCAATACGTTGACGAAAACGGCAAAGAAGTTGACGTTGACACATATCTCAAATAGTTTTGGCAGTATGAAAAATATCATAATAGACTATACTGAAGGCATTGTCCGAGTTGCCCTTTGTGACGGCAAAACCGTGGAAGAATTTTCTGTTGAAAGTTCATCAAGCACGGGTATTGTCGGCAACATTTACAAGGGCAGAGTGGAAAATGTGCTCTCGGGCATGAAGGCCGTTTTTGTTAACATTGGACTTGACAAAAATGGTTTTTTGCACATTGGGGATAGTCTTGTTGATCCTGGTGTGGTCATGGCAGACGGCAGTCATAAGCAACTGACTGCAAGCGCAGGGGATATGATTATGTGTCAGGTTGTCAAAGACGGATTTGGCACAAAAGGGCCACGTCTTACAACGGATATTACACTGCCCGGATACTATCTTGTTTTCACACCAATGTCCAACTTTATTGGCGTGTCAAGAAAGATTGAAAACCCCGAAAGAAGACAGTATCTCGAGGACTTGATAAAATCGCTTTGTCCACCAAATATGGGGTTTATCGTGCGTTCTGCATCATATAAAGCCACGGATGATGAAATTAAAGCAGAAGCCAGCCGACTTGTTGCGCTGTGGGAAAGGGTGACAAAAGCATATCAATCAGCATCTCCAACAGCCCTTGTTTTTCAAGAGGCAGAACTTCTTGAAAGAGCAATCCGTGACACTCTCGCAGAAGATATTGACAAGGTTATCGTCAACGAGAAAAACATTGCCGAGCACCTTGAAAAGAGTGTGGGCAAAGGCAAGGTGGAATTTTATGACGGGGATAGAAACATATTCCGTCATTACGGCATAGACGGACAAATCAATGGACTTTATGAAAGACGTGTCAATCTCAAGAGTGGTGGCTATTTGGTCATAGACAAGACAGAGGCATTGACGGTTATTGACGTCAACACTGGCAAGTTTGTTGGTGGGGCAAATCTTGAAGACACTGTTTATCAAACCAACCTTGAAAGTGCAGAAGAAATTGCAAGACAACTGCGTCTAAGAAACATTGGTGGCATTGTTGTCATTGACTTTATTGATATGACTGATGACACTCACAGTAAGGCAGTGGTTGAAAGGCTGAATGAGTGCTTGAAAAAGGATAGCAAGCGCACGTCTGCAGTGGAAATGACCTCTCTTGGTCTTGTGCAGTTGACAAGGAAGAAGACCTCTCTCCCCATACAAGAATTTATGCTTGACGAGTGCAAAGATTGTATGGATGGACACGTGGTGTCTGGGGTGCAAGCACTCCTTATGATGAGGGCAGATCTTGTTGATTTTGTCATAAAAAACAGGTGCAATAGTGTTCTTGTCACAGTTCATCCCGAAGTCTTGGAAGCATACAAGGAAATTGACGTATTTTCTATGGAAAAGAAGGGTGTCTTGAAGGATACAGACGTCTATCTTGTGGCAGATGACAAGTGTGGCAGAGTTGACCACACCTTTGAAAAGGGCGTTGATGAAAAATCTTTGCCGGAAAATGTAGTAAAATTGTAAAAATCAAATAAAACTCTTGGTTGCAATGCCCAAAAACAAAAGGTCTTGCAATGAAGACAATATTGTGGTATAATATAATAGCTATGAGAAAATGGTGTATTGACAACGAAAACCAAATAAAACTTGTAGAAAACCTTGTCACTCGTGGAGAAGACGAAGTCAAAGTGAAGATGAGCAAAGTTGCTTTGAGCGCAGATGACATTGTCCACTTTTACAGTGATGGCGAGCATATCGTCCCCGGACACAGTGGCGTGGCATACGTCAGTGAAGCAGACGAATCTCTTGGTTTTAGACTTGGCTCACGAGTTATTGTCAGCCCCTTCATCAAAGGGGAAAAGTTTGGCGTTGAAAAAATTGACGTTCTCGGCGTAAACAAAGACGGTCTTTTGGTTGACTTTGTGTCCCTTCCTGCTGAAAACGTCTATTCAATCCCCGACGGCATAAGTGATGACGAAGCGGTTTTCACAGATTATGTGGCATTGGGCAGCAATATTATTGAAAGTATGGACTGCCAAAAGGGCGACTATATCTTGATTTCAAGCGCATCAACTGTTGGCCTTATCCTTGCACAAATCGCAATATACTATCAACTTGTGCCAATACTTGTGGATATCAATGGCGACAATCTCAAATTGGCTCAAAAATGGGGCGTATATTACACGTTGAACCCTATGTTTGACAATCTTGAAAGACGCGTGGAAGAAATCACAGGTGGCAGAATGTGTGAATTTGCCGTTTTCACAGGGGATAGCGTGGCATTTGCCAATATTGCACGCCTTGTGAAAGAAAATGGTGTTGTCATAGTGTCGGGATATTCTTCACACAAAAAGCATCAACTTGATATGAATATTATCCTTGAAAAGAAGTTGACGGTGAAAGGTGTTGCACACGGCTATGGCGAAATGAGTTCTGCAATCAACCTTCTTGCCAACAAAATCATTAAAATAGACGGAGTCATCACAGAAAAAGTTTATTTTGAAGATGTGCCCACAATGATTGAAAAATGTGTGGAATATCCTTATCAGTATAACAATATTCTCGTCGAAATCTAAAAAACACGCTATTGAGCGTCTAATTTTGTCAAGCCCCTTATAGCCCACCCTCATGTACGCCAAGTACACTACGGTCGGTCTATAAGGGGCTTTTCGCATTATACATCTCAATATCGTGTTTTTTTTGCAGGCGCACTATTTGGCGAATAATTTTGGACGCGATTGACGGCAAAGCCGTAGCAATGCGCTATTCCGTCACTTCGTTCCTTACAACTACAAATCCCACGAGCAGTCACGTACGGAAAGTACGCTCCTGTCCGTGGGATTTTTGTTTCCTCATTCTTCATCCAAATATTGCGTTTTTATGCACTCTATATTATGGTGGACAGCAGTCATGTACGCCAAGTACACTGCGGACTGATAAAAAAGTGCCTTTCTTGTTCTTCATCTAAATATCGCAGTTTTTGCAAAACTACGTTATCATACAGTTTATAATGGGCTTTTCGCATTATACATCTCAATATCGCGTTTTATGAATATTTACATATTAATAAAGAATTGCAATTCATTTATTTTCACAAATGTTCAATCTTCACCATTACCATTTCACTAAAATAAAAAGCACTCGGTTCGAGTGCTTTTTTTGTTTAATCTAAAAGTGTGTCGTGGATCAGGGCATAGGTTTGTGATGCTTTGTCCACCCAACTCTTATACAAGAATTTGGCAAGTTGGCGTGTGGCGACAACAAGTTTCAATTCCATGAGAGTAGTGCTTTCGTTGTTGATCTTCATGATGACCGTGTATGTGCCGTCTGCATTTTTTGAGTAGTCGCAGAAATATGATTGGCGCTTTTTGAAGCGCATACGATTATCACGAGCGTATGCAGTGATTGCATCACGGATTGAAGATGGAATACGTGTGAAGAACAATGCAAGACAACTGATGCCGTCTTGAGTGATGTTCAAGCAATCGCTCTTGGGCACTCTATAGACGAGATTGGTGTCAATCAGTTCCAAAAGATACTGCTTGCATTCCATATATGAGAGCCAATCGTTTTCAGAAGAGCATACGTCAAGGACGGTGGCTTCCGTAAGAGGAATTGCCATCTTCTCAAACATAAACAAAATCACAAGTTTTTGGATTTTGCTATCCATAGCCATTGGGTTTTTGGGGTTGAGATTGTCCAAAATGTTGCGCTCCTTTTTGTTGTGTAAGGATTGTACCACGATGAGCAAAAGAAATCCAATATTTTTAGACAAATTTTTCAAAAAGGCAAAATATAGTGGCATAGATATTTTTAGGCACAAGAGAAGACATGTGTCTTGTAAAATTTTTATGAAAATAAATTTTTGTAAAATCTGCCAGTTTTTCACAGGGAAGGCAAAATTAGTAAAAACAAAATCAAATGGGTTAGATTGCCGAAAAATCAATATAATAGCAAATTTTTTTAGTGAATTTTGTTTGAAAATTGTTGTGGAAAAAATCTTGCAAAATTTGTTGAGAAATCATCAAATGGAATTTGGGGGTTGACTTTATAAGTTGAAAGGTATAATATATTTTCGTATATTATCCGTATATGCGTGCGTATATATGTGAAAGCGCAGGCGAGCGAGCATAGTTTTGCACCATGGTGCGCAAGGGGGACTCGCAGTTGTACGGAAATCAATATGTACTCAAAATGTCTATTTGACGGAATAGAGGTGAAATTATGAAAGCAAAACAAAACGCAATCAAAATCGCAAGAACAGTGCTTGTTGCACTGACATTTATTTTGGCATTTGCGATTATCATTGCAACTCCCATCGAAAGCTCAACCGAAGTTGCCTTTGCAGACATCGACTCTCAAATTGGTACGGCAGTCGGCATTTACGGCAACTCAGGCGAGTTGACTGCAGACAAGTACGGCACAGGTTTCCCCGGAAGTGGAAGTAATGTGACGGTATGGTCACACAATGAAACTTTTAGCAACGTTAAGTTCTCATCATCCAACGTTAGTGCGTGTTCTGCAAACACAACGAAGCCTATTGTGATTGAAACGAGAACGGGTGAATTTAAGTTTGCAAAAAACGGCAATGATAACGATCCTCCTCTTGTTGGTGACGGATATCAAGTTTACGCAGTTGTCAACTATCAATTGAGTCCCTTCTTGAAGACGATGATCTCCAACACCAACGCAACCGTTCAGTTCACGGGTTTTTCTGCGGTGTTTGAAAGAGCAAGTGGTAGTGAGTCATCATATAGAGTGTTTGCTTCATCAGCCCCTGTGGCCGCTGCGTCATGTGGTGTTGATGACGACGTCACAAAAACAGGCTTTACTAAGAGCGGCAGCAAGAACTGGACAATCACAAATACAAGTGCCATTACACTTGCATCAAGCCACAACGTAATTGCAATGGCATTTGAAATCGGCGGTGGTACTGATGGCGATTATCCTACAGGATATATTCACGACATCAAACTTTCTTTCAAGATAACCATCACACAAGCAGACTATTCAGGCACTGTCATCAACGATGGCGAAGCACCTATTTTGCAATCAGTTGATAGCAAATCACCTTTCCGTACAGACAATACAATAAATTCAGGTTGGAATTACTATCCCAACGATATTACAACAAGCATTGACGAGCAAGTTGCAGGAATCTACAACAACAATCTTGACAAAGTTGATGCCAACAACAACGTCTATCTCCACAGTTTTGTCAATGCAAAGACAGATGGAAAGACAACCAGTGGTGTCACCTATTACAAGGAATTGAATGAAACCTTCGTTGACCAATATAGTTACGGCTCATCAACGGTCAAAACTGCAGACGGCAACGGACAAAAATGGTATGCATCAGGCATCAAGAGTGTCAAAGTAGGCGACAGCTATCTTGGACACAATACAGACAACGGACTTTGGGCATTTGACCAAGAAGGCAAATCAACTGCACTTAAAGAAATCAAGGTTGAGGGCGTCACTGTCGGTTGGGGACGTGTTTATGCATATCATAGAAGTAAAATTCAAGTCCAATTGTATTTTGCAAAGAATGTAGACCTTTCAATCACGGTCACTGACTACGGCGGAATGCAAGTGACAAAGACCATCAGTGTCAAGGGTATTGACCTTGATGATCCCAGCGCAATGGAAACAATCGTTGCAGATAGCAAAGATTTCTTCTTGGCAGCAAGCGATTATGTTGACGTTGCAAGCTATGACAATATCAAGTGGACACACACATCAAGTGTCAACTTCGAATTCAACGAAGACAATACAGAGCAAATGGCAGGCCACACACCTTATATGTGGTTCTATTCAGTCATGAAGGCAGACAACCCTGCAGATTTGTTTGAATCACTTTGGGATAGAGACCTTTTGATGAATAAATTGCCTTTTGCAATCAATACGTTGGCATTTACATACGACTTTACAACTGGTCTTGCCAATGGGGAAATTGGCAACCAAAACGGTGACATAGTGGCAACAGGCTCTGGCTACTACCTGTTCTCATTCTACAAGATGGATATGTCTGGTAGATTTGATGAAACAACAGGCGTCATTTCCTACTATGTCAAGGTGGACTATGAGGCTGCATACCACACCCTTGACAAATCATCAAACGGCGTAAGCCTTGACAACCCCGATTGGGCAGCAGGGGATGCACTTGTCATCACATTGACACAAGACAAACCCAACATCTCTGGCAATACACTCACATTTATCACACTTGACGAAGGTGATATGGAAGTGACACAAAATATCTTTGTCAAAGATGGCATGCTTTACACCCTTGATGAAAACGGCGCAATCGTATATGCAGTGGATGGCAGAGTTGTAATCCACTCAGGTGGCAGAACTGTATATGTTGAATACACCCTCAACGCAGAAAATAAAGCAGTGTGGACAATCACATTTGCAAGCGAAATCTTAAAGCAAGAACAAGGCAAGGACATTTTTGTCAACTACAATTACGTCAGCACCTTTGAAATTGCAACAGGCGTTGATCTTGAAAACGAAAACCTTATCACATACATAGATAATGGCGAAACAGTTGTCACAAACGGTGTTGAACACGGCAAGTGGCAATATAAGCAAGGTGGCAAGTACATCGCAGGCGTGCATATTCGCGCAGACAGAAACGCACCTATCGCACCCAACTTTATGAATAGTGACGCTCTTGAAGAAGAATACATCTTTGAAATGAGCGAATTTGTAATCCCTTCAGTTGCAGAAAGAACTTGGTACACAAGTGGCTGGACGTTCCCCGGACAATTTGACTTCTCCGACGATTTGGCAGCAGACTTTGGTGGAGACATCAAAGTGTACTATGCAATGAAGAACGTTGTCACAGAGGCAGACTTTGAAAATATCGAAAGATTTGCTCGTGACTACGAAGGTGGCTACGACAATATCACATCATACGGATTTGACCTTGCAGAAAGTTATAAGGCAAACGAACTTGACGATCTCAATGCATTGAACCTTGCTCTTGACAGCAAACTCGGTGCAGGTATGAGAGTAATCTTCTTCTGGACAGCTGACCAAGCAGGAAACAGAAGTGCACTCAACAAGTATTACATACTTGCAGATGCAACAACCTACTATGTGACAGGTCGTATTGACAATGGCATCTTTGATGGACAAACAGACGTCACAATGGTAAGTGGTGGCTCAAAGACAGCAGTCAAACGTGGTCAAAGCGCAGTGATTGAATATGCAATCAGTGATGACAGTGCTTACGTTCCTTACAAGTTCATGATGAACAATGGTGGCGAAGAACTTGCAACCCTTTGGGTTACAGACAATCCCACATCAAAGGACGTCAGTTATGACCAAGCACCCGTTTCAGTGTCTGGCACAACCTTGACATTGGTCATGGATGATGAAAATCTTGGCCAACTTCAAACACAATCTGGACAAGCACTTGACGTTTACTTCGTATTCCGTGAATATGTTGAAATTTCAGTGCTCAACAATTCAGTGTACTATGAAGGCGCACCCACAACAGTGCCTTACACAATCTCAAACGAAAACGCAAAACCCTACGTTGAATACAACTTTGAAGGTTTTGAAACAAACGTACGTCCTACAAACGTTGGCGAATATTCATTTACAATGCACATTGACTCAGATAGTTACATCACTGATGCACCTGTGGCAATGGAATATTTCATCAACAAGAGAAGTCTTTCAATCGTAATCAACTCAACAACAGGTCGCTATGGCGATGGTCAATCATTTGGTTATACAGTCAATGGTCTTGTTGGCGCAGATCTCGAAGCATGGGATCCTGCAACTTACACCTTCACAGCAGAATCTGGTCTTGCGCTTCCTTCAGTTGCAGAGTGGATTATGATGGACGGCGTGTCAGTTGACGGCAACGATTTCAGTGATTACAACGTTGGTTCATATAGACTTTCATTTAACCTTGAAGTATCCAACGGATATCTCTCAGACAACTATGCATTGCCCACACTTACAGAAGCAAGACACATTATTTCTCAAAGAGAAATCGTTGTTTCTGCAGTTAACGGCACAAAGGTCTATGGCGACAACGATGGCAACATCAACTTCACAGTTGACTTGACATCACTCCCCCAAGGCATTGACAGTACAAATATCACTGACATCATCAAAAATGCTCAAGTGGTAAGTGCAGATGGCAACATCATCACATTGACGGGTGACGCTCTCATTTCAAGAAATGCAGGGGAAGACGTTGGCGAATATAGTTATAAAGCAACCTCATCATCTTTTGACACAGACACAAACTACAAAGTTGTTGTTGACGTACAAGGCAAGGTGTTCACAATCACAAAGAGAACAGTGGTTGTCACCCCCAATAGTGGTCAAGAATTTGCTTACAACGAAGAAAACAACTACAACGTCGGCTACGCCCTTGATGATTATCGTTTTGCAGATGCACTTGTTGCAGTGTGGAACTTTACACAAAGTGGCGACGTGACAGAAGAAAACGGATTTGAACAAATCACACTCATTGTCGGTGGTGTTTTGAGTTCAAACAACACAAACGTTGAGTTTGTCCTTACAGACGGTGTTGTCATCACAGTCAAGAAAGCAGTTGACGGCAACGTGACAATCGTCATCACAAAGGACGGCGCATCATACAAAGTCTATGACGGCAACAACACACTTGACAAGGTTGTCATCACAGGCGCAGACGGACAAGGCTTTGCCTACGCAGTGACAGGTGGCGAACTTCCTCAAAACTTCCGTATTGAGTTTACACCTGCAATCGACGGTGTCAACGTTGGCAACTATATGGCAATGATTGACGAAGTCAAAGTCTATGATGGCGACACAGATGTCAGCAGTGAATATACAGTGTTTGTTGAATCATACACAGTGTCAATCACACCTGCAACAATCTCAGTCCGTCCCACATTTGCATCAACAGAAAAGATCTATGGCGACATGGATACAGCCTACGGCTTTGGCTACGAAATCAATGCAAACGGATTTGATAATATTGACTTTGCATCAGTGGTTTCCGGCTCATTTGTGAGAGCAATCTATCACGGAGCAGAAGTTGTTGGCTACGGCGAAAGATATGACGGCGTTTCAAATGCAGACGGCACATACGAAAAGAACGGTGTTCAATATCGTTATGGTGTTGCAGTTGGCAACGTCTTTACATCATCAAATGCAAACTTCACAGTTGTGGTTGAAGACCTTGAAGGATACGTCCTTGTCATCAACCCCAAGACAATCGACTTCAGCACAGTTGACACAAGCAAACTTTACGCAAATGACAAAGTCTTCAACAATTCACCCGTTGCAGTCTTTGGCGAAGGCGAAAAGGAATTGATGTTTGACATTGCAAGTCAACTTGTACGTCTTGAAGATAATGTGTATGTTGACTTTACAGCACTCTTTACAGACTACACCGAAGGCGACAACAAGACAGTCATCTTCTCGGATTTCGTCCTTGTAGGAGAAGACAGTGCAAACTACGTTCTCGTCGGCATTGAAGTTGAATTTGAAGTCACTTCAACAAGAGAAGGCAATCCCATCAAGATCACAAGCAAGGCACTTGTCATTGAAAAGAGATACTTCAACATTACAAAGGTCTATGACGGCACTTCAATCATCAGTGAAGAACATATCGTCATTGACAGTGAATGTATGCTCAGTGGTGTGGAATTCTACATTGCAAATCCCATCTCATTTAATGGCGCAAACGTCACAAACAACTTTGCAACAGACCTTGTCCTTATCTTCGTTGGCATTGATGAAAGCACATTTATCATTGACGAAGGCTCACGTGAGTACATCTCAATTGAAAGCGAAGGTTTGAAACTTTCACTCTCACTTGTTCCCGGAACAATCACTGCAAAGGAAATCGCACTTGGCGACTTTGCAAACATCAACGCAGTTGATCGTATCTACAACGGCAAAGACACAGTTGATATGACATTTGACATCAACAACAACGTCTTTGGCGAAGGCGACAACCTTGCAGACCTTGGCATCAAACTTGTTGCAACAGCAAGTGATGCAAACGTCGGCACAAAGGCAGTCACAATCAATGACATAGTCATTGGCAGTGCAAACTACAAGGTCAATTTCACAGCACAAGAACTTTCAAACCTTGCAAATGCAAGAGTGGAAATTGCAAGAGCACAAGTTGAACTCAACGTTCAATACAACCAAGACAAAGAATACAATGGCAGACTCAACGCACTTCTTACAAAGGTTGACGGTGCATATCCTGCAGACATTGTCAAGGGCGACGGCTATGCCTTCCGTTTGATTTCAAACGTTGATATGGACGGCAATGCTTGGGCAAATGAAATTGGCACAATCACATGGGACTTTGATGCAGTCAACTTCTATTACACAATCGACGGACAAGTCAACGGCAGCGTTGCATTTGTAGATGGCGAAGTGGTTGATCACAACGTCAAAGTCAGTGGACTTGCACTTTCTTCAACAAATCCTCAAGCACTCAACAACTATGAAATAGTTGCTTATGCTTGGAACGATACTCTCGGTCAATACGAAGTGATGAATATCGCTCTTGCAGAAGGCACACTTGCAGACTTTGAATGTCTTGCAGTTGCACCTATGGCAAGAAAGGTCATCACAGCAAACAACAGCATTACAGTCCTTCCCAAGATCTACGACGGAACAAAGACTGCTTACGCAACAGCAAACATCACAACAGAACTTGGTGTTGCAGCAGAAGACACTGAATTTGTTGACTTCGCATTTGATGCACACTTTGACACCAAAGACGTTGGCAAGCAAAAGGTTTCATTGAGAATAATCGGCTTCGTCAACAAGGACAATGCACCTGAAGACGTTGCATCAAACTATCTCATCAACAGTTCATCAGAGTGGATTGCAGAACAAAGCATCCTTCCTGCCCCTGTGCTTGTCACAGCAAACGTTGGCGAAAAGGTTTATGACGGAACAAATGCACTTGACGTTGCAAAGATCAAGTACACACTCACCGGTGTCTATCCTTCAGAAACAGACCTTTACGGTGTTGATGTCCTTGCAGGACATTACGACGATGCAAACGTCTTTGATGCAGATGGCAATATCTGTGATGTCAAGGGCGCAAAACTCTACGGCATTGCACTCCGCAACCTTTCAACGTCAAGAGTAAACTACTATCCCGTCTTTGCAAGTGCAGAAAAGATTGACGGACTCACAGAAATCGCAGAACTCGGCGCACTTCCTGCAGTTGATGAAAACGGCCAACCCGTTTACTACTATCAACTCAACACAGAAAACGTCTATGAACTCACACAAGCAGAGTTTGTTGAAGTGGCAGACAGCGTTGATATGACCTACTTTATTGACACATACACACGTGCAGGCAAGGTCTATTATCTCTTCAGCGAAGGCGCAAACATCCAAGGCAAAACAACAAAGGCTCTCGCAGTTGACACAGATGCAGTTGGCAAGATCAATCAAAGAGAAGTCACAATGATCATTGAAGTGCTTGGCAAAGATGCCTTCAACAAAGTCTATGACGGCACAAACATCTTTGGTGGCATTGTTGGTGTTGATTACAACATTGGCATGACCTCAGGATTTATTGGCACAGATGGCGAAAGCGTAAGCCTTGATCAAAACAAGTTCACAGTGGCATACACCACATCAAAAGCCGGTGTTGCAGAAGTTAGATTTGTCTTTGAAGATGGCGCACTTGCAAGTGCAGACGGCACAAACATCTATCTCAACTATACAGCATCAGGCGCAACATACGTCATCAAGGGTTCAATTAAGAAAGCAGAAATGAACGCAGTTCTTAATGCAATCAACGGAACTTACGGCGACGACGTCAGCAAATATCAAGTTGTCATCAACTACTCAATCAACGTCGGTGGCGAAGAATATGCAGTCATCATTGATGGCACAAAGGGTTACATGGCAGTCAGTGACTACGCAGAAGCATACAATGCACTCTGGCTCTCACTTACTCTTGAAGAACAAAACGCAAGACGCTATAACCTTGTTGACGGTGTCTTTACAAAGGACGAAAACGGCGAATACGTTGTCCTTCCCGACACGTTTGTTGAACCTTCAATGGTCACAAACGCAACAAAACAAGCAATCACTGGCACATACAAAGCAACTCTTGCCGGTGGCAATGCAACCAACTACAACTTCAACTTTAGATATTCCAAGTTTGTTGACGGCAACAGCACTTATGATGCAACTCTCGCAGAAAGTGAACTTGTCATTGGCAAGAAGACATTGAAAGTCAGTGCAGTCCGTGGCGATGGCGAATATAGTTATAAAGCAAACTATCTTGAAGGTCTTCCCACAATCGTGCTTTCATACTACGGCTTTGTCGGCAATGACGGCACAAACAAAATCACAGTCAGCGATGGAGCAGTGGCATTTAAGTTCTTCAACGGCACAGATTACGTTGATATGCCCGAAAATCCTGTTCCTACAAGCGAACTTGAAGAAGGTCAATATTACGTTGCAGTTGTTGACACAACAAAACTCTCTGCATCAAACTATGACTTTGAAGTGGTTGGCGAAGCAAAACTTGAAATCGTAATGCCTGCAATCACAGGTGTCACAATCAAAGATACAACAGTCGCACACAACGGCTCTAATCAAGAAAGCAATATCGCAATCTCCGGCAACCTTACAGACATTGCAATCGAATATGAATACTATGTTGGTTCAGTGGCAGAAGAAAACCGTGTTGATGAAATCAAGAACGTTGGCACATACATTGTTGTTGCAAAACTTACAAAGACTGTTGGAGCATACACAACCACAACAACACTCACAAGCACAATGACAGTTGAAAAGTCCAATATGTCAGTTGGCTTGACAACGGCAAAGTATGATTATCAAGATCGTGACTTTATTAAGGATATTAAAAATGCAATCTACAACAGTTTGAGAGGCGTTGCCAACGCAGACAGAGATGCAGTCCTTAGAAGCCTTACAATCAACTTCTATGAAGTTGAAGAAGAAAATCAATACATTGTCAAGAAAGTTGAAGACGTTGGCGAATATATGGTGGAAGTCATCTTCACAGCACCTACAACAGTAGAAAGCGAAGAAGATATTATCCTTCAAAACTACAATGACTATTCATATACCTTCAACTTCAAGGTTATCCCTGCACCTATCGTCATCACAATCCTTGCAAGCGAAAACTCAATGATTGCTGAATTTGACGAAGAAGGCAAGATCATCCTTCCTGAAACACTCAACTTTGTATTCAAGTATGACTTCTCAGAAGAATACAAGGCAAAATACGGCGTTGATGCAGGCGATCTTGATGCAGACAAATTCCAAGTCCAATTCTCAGGAAGAGCCAGCAAAGTCATTACAGGCGCAGGCACCTACGAGTTTGCAATCTACTATCTTGAAAAGGGCAACTCAGACACATCAAAGTATGATGCAGACAAGTCATATACAGTCATTGAACTCGGCACAAACGAAGCACCTTCAACAAAGATCAACAAAAACTATCGTTTGACAGGCAACGTTGGCGTATTCAATGTTTCAACACCTACAATCAGTGGCGAAGGCTTGACAATGGAATACCTTGACGGAAAGGGCATTGTTTCTGCAAAAGCACAACTTGTTGTGACAGAAATCACAGAATATGTTGAAGATGATGCACTCTATGCATATTGGCTTGCAGTTGACAGTTATACTCCTTATATCAAAGAAAAGGATAAGATTGCCAAACTTGACGTCATTATGCAAATCCGTCTTATGAACAACGGCGTTGCAACTCAACCCGGTGGACAAGTCAAGATGACAGTGGAATTCATCCTTGAACACCCCATTGAAGAATACGTATTCTACGCAGTTGGCAAGGACGGTGCATTGCACTTGATTGAAGATGTGGTTGTCAACTCCGATGGCACAATCCAATATACAACAGACTATATTGATTCAGTTGTTGCCTTCCGTATGATTAGAGATGAATCTCAATACTTTGCAGGTCTTCCCATCTGGGTATGGATCGCAATTGGCGGCGGTGTTGTCCTTGTCATCCTTATCGTAAGCATTTCTTGTGGTGTTGCTGCATCCAAGAAGAAGAAAAAGAAAGGCGAAGATCCTGACGGAGATAAGCCCAATAAGCCCAATAAGAAGGAAGAAAAGGCAGCAAAGAAAGCCGAAGAACAAAAGAAAGCCGAAGATGCCAAGAAGGCAGAAGCAGAGCGTAAAGCCCAAGCAGAGCAAAAGGCAAAAGCCGACAAGCAAGCAGAGGCAGATCGCAAAGCAAAGGAAAAGGCAGACGCCAAGAAGGCAGAAGCAAAACCCGTTTCTGCAAACAAGGCAGCACCCATGCCTACAATGAAACCCAAGGCAACGGCAGCCCCCGGCACACCTGTCCAAACCAAACCTGCAACAGCACCTGCACAACCTACAGCAGCTCCAAAGGTAACTGCACCCAGTGCAACACCCACAACAGCAAAGCCTGCAGCAGCACCTGCTCCTAAGACGGCGCCTCCCGTTGTTGGCACAAAACCTGTTGCACCTGCTCCTGCACCTGCTCCTGCAAAGCCCACAGCACCTGCACCTGCACCTGCTCCCGCAAAGCCTGTTGCACCTGCAAAGCCAAGTGCACCTCCCGTGGTCGGCACAAAACCTGCACCCAGTGCTCCTGCAAAGCCTGCAACACCCCCTGTGGTCGGCACAAAGCCTGCAACACCTCCAGTGGTTGGAAACAAACCCAATACACCCCCTGTTGTTGGCAAAAAATAATCAATCTAACAAAAAGAGCGAGAGCAATCTCGCTCTTTTCTTTTTCAAAGAAAATGAAAAAAAGTTGAAAGGTTGATGATAATATAGTATAATGAGATATATCAAATTAGGTAGGATAGAAAAATGACAAAAGTTGCAATTGGTTGTGACCACGGCGGAATAGTTTTGAAAGATGCAGTTGTAAGTGTCTTAACGGATTTAGGGGCAGAAATAGTGGACTTCGGCACAATGACCGACCAATCTGTTGATTACCCCGAATTCGGTCTTAAAGTGGCCGAGGCAGTGGCAGAAGGCAAATGTGATTGTGGTGTGGTTATGTGTGGCACAGGCATTGGCATTTCAATCTCTGCAAACAAAGTGCCCGGTGTCCGTTGCGCCCTTGTCACCAATGAGTTTATGGCAACTGCAACAAAGAATCACAACAATTCCAACGTTCTTGCACTTGGTGGCAGAGTCACCACCCCCGAAGATGCAAAAGCCATTGTAAAAGCATGGTACACGGCAGAATATGAAGGTGGACGTCATCAACGTCGCATTGATATGATTACGGCTATTGAAGAGAAATACTCCAAATAAAAACGCACTATTTGGCGAATAATTTTGTCAACGACAAATCCCACGAGCAGTCACGTACGATAAGTACGCTCCTGTCCGTGGGATTTTTGTTTCCTCATTCTTCATCCAAATATTGCGTTTTTACAATACTAAAACATTGTAGAGTGGTCACACGTACGCCAAGTACGCTCCTATCCGTGGACTTTTTCTTTCCTTGCCATGCATCAAAATATCGCAGTTTTATCCGTTTTTGCATAAAGTTTGGGGCAGAAATAAGTTTAGTCGTTGCTATTGAGCGTCTAATTTTGTCAGATGCAATCCACAGGATTCTCACGTACACCAAGTACGCTGCGACCCCTGTGGATTTTTCTTTCGCATTATACATCTCAATATTGCGTTTTTTATGCTTTCTACGGCAAGTTCGTGGGGTACTTATACAAGCACTCACTTTGAGCAAGTGTAATCAACAAGCATCCGAAACGGATAATGATAGTGTAGCGCACTGGCTCATGTAACTCTGTAGGGGCGTTTCACGAAGCGCCCGCATTAATAAAACCACAACCTGCCGTAGGAAGATTTCATCTTGCAAGGCAAGATTTCATCGCAATGCGATTTCATCCACCACAGGTGGATATAATTGAAAAGCACCCATGCTTGGGTGCTTTTACTTGTGCCAGTTGCTGAATGAGCAACCACAGTAGTCTTGACGGTAGAGCCCCAATTCCTTGCTTTTGTTGATGGAACGGAGAAATCCGTCTTTCTTTTTGAAATCGCTTTCAAGATAGTTTACGCCATATTTGGTTGCAATCTTGTTGCCAATTTCGTTGATGAGTTTTGCATTTTTGTGTGGGCTTACTGTAAGAGTGGTGGCAAAGTAGTCAAAGTCGCCCATATTATCCATCATATACTTGGCAGTTTTTTCAAGACGCAACTCAAAGCAACCCGTGCATCTTGCGCCACCTTCCTTTTCTTTTTCAAGCCCTTTGATGTAGGTCAAATACTCATTTTCATCTTGCTCTGGTACAACAAGTTTTACCGACGGAAAACTCTCAATCAGTTGTTTAAGTGCATCAAGTCGCAAGTTAAACTCTTGTTTTGGTTGAATATTTGGATTGTAGAAGAAAGCAGTGACGTCAAAGTGTTCCGTCAAATATTCCACACTGCCTGCATAACATGGTGCGCAACAGACCTGCAAAAGAAGCCTTGGTTTTTCAGTTGTTTTGATGTCTTCAATCTTCATATCTTCATTATATCACGGCGAAGGATTTACTGCAAGTCATCTCGGTCAGGTTGGAAGGGCGCACATGCCCATTTGAAACAAAAGTTTCAAAATCTATGAAAATTTCAAAAAGGGTGTTGAGTGTCGGTGTTTTCTGTGTTATAATGTACTTCGTACTTATAAAAAGGATTTTGATTTTATGGAAAAACAAGCAGTAGTCAAAGCACACTCAATTTGCAAAACATTTTCTGCTCTCACGTCAACAGAAGTGCTCAAAGGCATTGATCTTGAAGTGATGGAAGGGGAATTTGTTGCCATCGTTGGCGAGTCCGGTTCGGGTAAGTCCACCCTTCTTTATATCCTTGCAGGCATAGACACTCCCACCACTGGCGAAGTGGAATTGGTCGGCAGAAACTTGAAGGACATCAAAGATGATGATATGGCATCTCTGCGCCGTAGAGATGTTGCTTTCGTCTATCAATATGACAACCTTGTGCCCCATCTCACTGCTTATGAAAACATAACTTTGCCCCTTCTTCTTGACGGCAAAAAGGAAAGCGAAATTAAAGAAAGAGTGATTGCTCTTTGTGATGAACTTGGCATTGGCGAGCGTCTTCAAAACTATCCAAACGAGTTGTCGGGTGGCGAGCAACAGCGTGTGGCAATAGCACGCGCACTTGCAATCGAGCCCAAAGTCATCTTCCTTGACGAACCCACCGGCTCACTTGACAGTGAACGTGGCAGACAAGTTATGGAAATCCTTAAAGATATCAACGAAAATCACGGAGTGGCACTTCTTATGGTCACCCACTCCCCTACACACGCAGAGTACGCAACGAGAAAAATTGAAATTGAGGACGGAAGAATCAAGTGACTTTCAAACTTGCACTGAAAAATATATCTTCTAAACCTTGGCGTGCAGTGGCAACCATATTTGTTGTGGCAGTGGCAGTGTCACTGATTTTTGCCATGCTTTCTTTCTCGGATGCAGTGTATGACTACCTTTTCCAAGTTGAAACTGCAGGGGCAGGAATAAGTGATATTACAATCAAAACCAATTCCACAAGCGACAGAATATTTGGCGCAGATGGCATAGAAAACATAGAGGGCGTTGACACGGTTGTGCCCACTCTCAACTTGTTCGGCTTATACAAAGATGACTATTTGTCCTTGCGTGGCTTTAACAAGGGAGATTATCAAAAACTCTCGCAAATGGAAGTTGTTGATGGGGATATTGATGCTCTTGATCAAAACACGGACAACGTCGTCATCGGTGAGAGTATGGCAAAAGCGTACGAACTTTCTGTTGGCTCATCTCTTGAAATTGAAATGGGAGAAAGAAAGGTCACGTTTTATGTGGTTGCAATCGCAGAAGACAGTGGCCACTTCCTTGCATCAAGCCCTTATACCGTAATCGGCAACGTCAAAGGCGTGTCAAGATTGATTTTTGGCGAGCAAGCCGTTTACAACGAAATTTATATTATGGTCAAAGACGACGTCAAGGTTGAAGACGTCATTGACAAGATTTTGGCAGTGGAAACCTACTCACAAATGACAGTGAGCGCAAGCCAAGACGTTGAATATATCCAAAATCACACCGACTCTATGTCTGCACCTGTTGTAATCGCAGGGCTTGGGGTGTATGTGCTTGCAATGGCATTTGTGGTGCTTATTGCATTTACATCTCTGACGGAAAGGAAAAAGTTTGTTGCAAAACTCACAGTTGTTGGTGCAACCAAGACGCAAATCCTTTTCACTTTCCTTTGGGAAGTCCTTATTCTTGCATTTGGTGGCGCAGTCATAGGCTCTATCCTTGCAAGTGGTGTGTTTGCACTTCTTCTCAAGTTGACGTTGTCTTCAACAGTGGCGTTTAGTGTGTCAGTGTTGAAACTTTTCTTGTCTTCATCAATCGGTTTTATCACGGCAGTCCTTGCAGTCATGATTCCCATTGTAACTGCGTTGAAATCAACAGTCCGTGCCAACGAAAACGAAAAGAAATCAAAGTCGGTGGTGGCAGTGGCATTGCCCATTGCACTTGTTCTTGTGGCAATAGTTTCTGTCATTGTTGAGCATACTGCAAAGGGTGGCAAGGGCGCAATGTCAATGGTCAACCTTGTCCTTGTGCTTTTGGCAGTGGTGGTGGCAGTGCCTACGGTTTTGCGATTGGTGGCAATCTTGCTTTCAAAGGTGCAAAAGTCCGTGGTGCAGTTGTCTGCAAAGACGGTTGCAAGAGAGAGAAGACACACAAGGCTTCAAATCTTGACGGCAGGCATGACCGTTGCAATGCTTATGTTTATGGCTTGGTCGGTGACAACAGATATTTTCACTGGCTATCTCAAAGAGTTTGAAGACAAGGTGTTTGTGACAAACATCACGTCATCAACCCTTGAAAACGGGGATATTGACGGCATACTTCAAATGGAAGGGGTCAAAAATGCAATCCCTATGGTTTGGAAACAAGGCAGTATTGTAGAAACAGGCAAGAGCCAAAACGTCAACGTCCTTGGCAGTGAAAACACCCTTGATATTGTTGACTTTGAATATATCACAGAAGAAAATACAATCCGTGAAAAACTCCTTGAAAATGGAAACGTGGTCATAGACAAGGCATATCAAGAATTGTACAAAATAAACGTGGGGGATAAAATCACTCTTGACATTGACGGCAAGAGCGCAACTCTCACAGTGTGTGGAATTGTCAGCCACAATCTTTTCAACGGCAACTATGCAGTGGTATCACTGGGCACTTTGAAGGATATGTATGGTATGGGCGCAGACACCATTTTGGTGGTGGCAGACGACGCATCCAAGACGGCAGATGCAATTCGCTCACAATATGCAGAACGAAACTATTATTCCATAGAAGCATTGACAATGTACAGGTGGGATGCAGAGTCCTTGGGCAGTGTGTTTGACCTTGTTGGCACATTGGCATTTGTCATGGCAGTCCTTGTATATATGGTGCTTGTGGCAGGTGCAGTGGCAAGCCGTCCTTCTGGCGAAAAGACAAGGACAGCATTTTTGTCTGCAGGTATGTCAAAGAATACTTTGCTCGGTGGCGAAGTCATAGAGTATGCACTGACAGGCTTTGTTGCCTTTGTGGTATCCTTTGGCGCAAGCGCATTGATGACTGCATCACTCATTGGCGCATTGAGAATATTCGGCTTGTACTTTGACTTTATGTACAGTGCAGGCACAGTGGCAATTGTTGGCGCAGTGCTCACCGTTGGATACGCCCTTATACCTTTGCTTGCAGGGTTCAAGAAGGGCTACTCATTGAAGAAGCAAAGCACATTTTAGTCTGTGAATTTTGATAGGTAAATTATGAAAGATAAACTTGCAAAAATCATCATTTGTTTTATCCTTGTGGCAACCCTTGTTGTCACTCTTGTGGCGTGCGAACCCGACGTTGAGCCAGATCCTGCAAAGGAAAGAAAAGAGGTCGTTGACGTCTTCACAAACACCTTTGTCAAATCCCTTGACACACTGTGGACAAACGTGACAATGAGCGCAGATGAAATGGCAAATCTTCCCAATGCGGGGGATTATATCTTGGCAGTTGAAATGACCAAGTTCTATGCAGACGTCATTGACAAAAGCCCTTTGCAAACAGAAAAAATCAACAATATCACAAAGTATATTGCAAGTGATGAAGGTCAAAAAATCTTCAAAGCAGAAGAATTTGACGGCAACCTTGTTTTTGAATTTATGAGTGGTGTTGGTCTTACTGCAACCGACGTTGAAAGCCTTGTGTATGGTGGGCTTTATAAGTTTATTGAGAGTGGCGACACCATTTATTCAAATGCAATCGCACTCATCAATCAAGTGAAATCAAAGGCAGGTGCAAGCGCTCAAACAAGACAAAATCTTGATGAGGTTCTTCAAGAAATGCAAGTAGGTGCGCAATCTTTTGAAAACGCCGTTGTTGATCGTCAAAATACACTAAAGGCACTTAAAGATGCCGAAAGTGGTGTCAAAACCATTGTTTCTTTTGCTTATAACAACGCAATGCTCTTTGGCAACGGCACAAACAAGAACCTTATTACAGCCCTGCAGACAGGCATGTTGCAAGATGCAAGCCAAGGGGAAATGGCAACATATCTTTCATCAGTCCTTGACTATATTGAAGATGCAGTTGCAGACCTTGAAGGTCAAGTTGACGAAGTTGTTGATGCCCTTGACAAAGTGAGCAATATCTATGACAAACTCGTCGTTGGCAGTGGTGTTATCAGTGATGTGTTTACAGTCATTGAACAAAACAAAGTTCTCCCCAAAATTTTGCCTGCTCTTGAAGATATAGTGTCAAATGCAAGAGGAGTTGCTCTCAAGAAAAACGGAAATGAATATCCTTTCATCAGTGGCGTAACAACTTGCCTTGGCGAAGGATATGCAATAGAAGGCGACGACGATAGCGCAAACGAAATCGTTGCTTATGCTCGTATGTTCCTTGCCCTTGCAGGTGTTGAATACACTGCAACCGGCGACACCTTGTCAAGTCAAATTGCAGTGGCAAAATCCCTTGTGCAAGACCTTGTTGAAGTGCTTGCAGGCGATGGCACAAGAGATAGCAAAATGAACGCAATATCAGTTGTGGCACTTTTGTATGTGGACAGTCCTTCGGGCACAATGATTGGAGATGTTGAGGTGTTGCGAGTGGTGGAATTGTACACTGCAGACTTAATCTATGACGTCTTCAAAAAAGCATACCTTGAATACAGTGTCAATCAAAGTTTGGAAAGCGCAAATGCAGTGCAAAACAGTGCAAGAATTTTGATGCGCTTTGTCACTGGCGAAGAAGTTAGCAGTGTCGCCACAACTTTCAATCAACAATGGTATGAAAACATTTGCGCACAATTTGAAACCAAACGCGCAAGCGAAATTGAGGCTTGCTATCCTTCAGCGAAAGCAGATCTTGACAAGAGAGTTGACACTTTCTTTGAAGATGGCATTTATGCACTTATTGATATTGCAAATATGACACCCGTTGCACTTGACGATGAAGGATACGTGGCATTTGATGAAGAAGTTGACAAGTTGTATCAAGAAGCGCTCACTGCAATCCTTGGCAGAGAAAATTAACAATTGATATGGGGGGGGGGGGAAATATGGCACTTTTCAAATTGAAAAAGAAATTGGTGGCAGGGCTTGACAAAATTCTTGGAGACGACAAAATCCTTGAAATGATTGCTCCCTTGCCCGACATTGAAAAACATAACAGATTTTTGTTTATTGGGCCACACCCTGACGATATTGAAATTGGTGCAGGCGCAACAGTATGCAAAATCAAGCGCACCAACAAAAAGGCACAAATAAAATTCCTTGTTTGCACTGATGGTGGTGCAGGAACTGGGGATCCTAATATAACAGGCAAGGAAGTGGCAGATATCCGTCTTGCAGAGGCAAAACAATCGGCAGAATTTCTTGGTGTTGAATTTGAAAGACTTGATTTTGAAGATGGCGCACCTTATGACGAAAACGATTTGGCAAGAGAAATCGGCAGAGTTATCTATGAGTATCAACCTGATGTGATTTTCTGCCCCGATCCTCATCTTCCCACCGAAACACACCCCGACCACTTGAAATGTGGTAGAGCCACCAACACGGCTTTGTTTATTGCAAGTTATCGTATAGTGGCAGAAAGAAACGGCTTGAAGTTTGAGCAAGACAAAATCAAATCAAGCCATATCATTGCATACTACTTTACACATAGGGCCAACACATTTGTGGAATTCAGTGATGACGATCAAATGAAACAACTTGCATCATTTAAGATACACAAGTCACAAATGAGCGAATCTCTTGCAGAAACACAAGCATTGTATTTCGCTCTCCGTGCAAACCGTATGGGCGCACTTGCAGGTGTCAAGCAAGCAGAAGGATTCTTTGTTGAAGCACCAATGCATCAGCATTGTGTTACTGAATCCAACAACTGGTGAAAAATGTGCTATTTGGCGATTCGCTGTGTCAGGCACTATGCAACAATTCTCACATACGACAAGTATGCTACGACCTGTTGCAAACGCACCTTTCTTGCGACTCATCCAAATATCCCATTTTTCAAGTGCACCTAACAAGATTGGACGCCGACAACAAGCGTAGTTTTGCTATTCGGTGTCTAACTTCGGCAGACGCAACCCACGGGACTTTTATGTACAACAAGTACACCATGCCCCGTGGTTTTTTCTTTCTTTCCTTTCTTGCCATACATTTAATCTTGTTTTCTTCCTATTGACAAAATGCGAAAATCGTGATAGATTATATATAGAAATAGCAATCCAAAACGATGACGATATGTCGGAGTGTAAGACGGCGCAGTAATACAAAAAAAATGATTTTCACCTTATGTGTGAACTATTTTTGATGATTTATGCCACCGTCTTCGGTGGCATTTTTGTTTGAGTTTTGGGATAGGAGAATACTATGAAAAGAATTGGTGTAGTAGGCATTGTAATCAAGGGCGACAGAGCAGTTGCAGTTGAAATGCAAAAGGTTTTGAGCGAGTTTGGTGACATCATCATTGGCAGAATGGGTGTGCCAAGACCTGAGGCAAACGTCATCAGCATTATCGTTGAAGGCAGTGTGGAAAGAGTGTCTGCATTGACAGGCAGACTTGGTAAGTTTGAGGAACTTTCAGTGAAGTCTGCACTGACATCTGTTGAAATTGATTGTTGACATAAAAAGCACTTAAAATCTCAAAATAATACAATAAAACACAGATTATGTTATATATTGCAAATGATTGGTGTTGATATATGGACATAAAAGGAGAAAGACGTATGAAAAAAATATCTATAATTATAGTGGCATTATTGTTGTGTGCAACACTCTTTACGCTTGTTGCTTGCAACCCTGTAACCCCCGACAATACTGACGGCGATCCCGATGCAAACCAAAGCAAAGGCTCACTTCGTTTTGTTATGCCTGACGGCACACCTGCACTTGCTGCATTGAGTTTCCTTGGCGAAACCAAAGATATTGGCGGCTACAAGGTGACAACGGAAATCGTTGCATCAACGTCAATTCAAACTGAAATCGGTGGTGGCAAAGCAGACGTTATTATCGCACCCACCAACGCAGGCGCAAATCTTATCAACAAAGGCGCAGACTACAAACTTGTGTCAGTTGCAGTTGAAGGCAGTCTTTACCTTATCGGCAAACCCGAAAAGGTTGACGGAAACACAACAATCAACATTGACGATTTGAAAGGCAAGAAGATTGCATCAATCGGTCAAAACAACACACCCGACAAAGTTTTCAAGTATATCATTGACAACACGGACGGTGTCACTTATGACGATACAAATGACGTCATCACGTTCAGTGACGGTCAAACTGCAACAATTGAGTGGTGTGCAGACGGCCCTGCAGCAAAGGTTGCACTTATGAGAGAAAACAATCCTTGCGACTTTGCAATCGTAGGCGAACCTGCAGCAACTGCATTTGGCACTGCAAATGGTGGTGGTTTCTCTGCAAGAATGGATTTGCAAGCACTTTACAAAGCAATCAACGGCAACGACGCCAACTATCCTCAAGCAAGTCTTTTTGTCAAGACAGAACTCACAAAGGATGCAGAATTTATGGCTGCACTTTTGAAAGCACTTGAAGATAGCAGAGATTGGGTCATTGCAAACCCCACTGAAGTGACAGCAACAATTCAAGCAAAGGGCAGTACAACCACTTTCCCTGCACCCAGCATTCCCAGATGCGCAATCGTTGTGAATAGAGCAGACAACACTGCAACGCAACAAGCAATCATCACATATCTCAATCTTATGATCCCTGCAGTCAACTGGGCAAACGTAGATTTGTTTGTGTAACAGTTGAGTGTGGCGAATTGCCGATAATCAACTGAAATATCAAAAAAAGAAATGGTAGGTTTTCAAATCAAATGAAAAAACTTGATGCAAAAACAAAAAAGATAATAGAGAACGTGGCATATCCACTTTTATCCATACTTCTTGTAGTGGGGATATGGTGGATTGTGTCTGCCGTCAAGGACAAACCACTGGTTTTGCCAACACCCGACAAAGTTGTGGTTGAGTTTTTCAACCTATTTGCAGGGGCAAACTTTTGGAAATCCGTGGGACTTACGCTTCTTCGTACAGTGATATGCTTTGCCATATCCTTTGTCCTTGCCTTTGCAATGGCAGTTCTTGGTGGACTTTGGACGCCCATACACAAGGTTATGTCCCCCATTGTCAGCATACTTCGTTCTGCGCCGACACTTGCCATCATACTTGTGATGATGCTCTGGGTGGACGGACAAACAGCACCTGTCTTTGTGGGATTCCTCATAGCCTTCCCCATTTTGTATCAAGGCATATACACAGCAATAGTTGGCGTTGACAAAGACCTTGTTGAAATGGCAAAGTTCTACAAAGTCAAGCCTGCCGATATTATCTTTGGATTGTATGCTCCAGAGATTGCACCACAAACGTTTGACGTGTCAAAGACAACAATCTCATTGACGTTGAAGGTTGTCATTGCAGCAGAAGTTTTGACCTATGCAAAGGGCAGTATCGGTCTTGAAATGCAAAGGGCAAATCAAGCATTTGAAGTGGCAATTCTCCTTGCTTGGACAATACTTGCAATAGTCTTGTCCTTTGCCTTTGAAGGAATTGTCATTGGCATCAAGAGACTTTGGGGGTTGAGAAAATGAGCGAAATTACCGTAAAAAACTTATGTGTAAAATATGGCGAACAAGTTGTCTTTGAATCCTTTGATGCCACCTTTGAAAAGGGCAAAATCAACGTTATCCTTGGTGGCAGTGGCGTTGGCAAATCAACCTTGATTGGAGCAATCGCAGGGCTTGTAAAACACGATGGCGATATCGAAGGTGTTGATGGTGGAATTTCTTACATTTTTCAAAAAGACAGGTTAATACCATCAATTTCGGTGTATAAAAACCTTGATTTGATACTTAAATCAGTTTACAAAGACAAGGAAGAACGCAAACAACATATTGAAGAAATGCTTGAAATCCTTGAAATTACAGACTGCCGTGACAAGCGCCCAAGTGAGATAAGTGGTGGTCAAGCACAGCGTGCCTGCATGGCAAGAGCCTTTCTGTATCCAAGCGAAGTTTTGCTTATGGACGAGCCCTTCAAGGCACTTGATACTGCACTGCGCCATAGGTTGTTTGAGTGGCTTTTCCGTCTTTGTGAGATAAGCCCGAAGACAATCATCTTTGTCACTCACGCCATTGACGAGTGTCTTCTTTCGGCAGACAAATATATGGTCATTGGTGGAAGGCCGGCAAACATTGTTCTTGAAGGCAAAATTGACACAGACAAACAATCAAGAAAACTCACGGATACAAATCTTGTTGACATAAGAAACTCATTGCTTGGGGCAATCAACTGACAAAGATTTGTGATGCTGGGTGAGAGCCAACTTGCAAGGATAAATAGTTTAATTCTTTCAAATTGGGGGTCAAATCACTTGACTATATTTTTGATTGTGTTATAATAAAGAAACTTTATGTCATATACACGTATTCATGGTGGCGTGTGTGGATGTAAAAATCATTATATCAGGAGAACTGAACATGAAAGAAGGTATTCATCCCGATTACCATACCGTAAACGTTATCTGCGCTTGCGGTCACACATTCCAAACAGGCACCACAAAGAAAGGTGACGAACTTAGAGTAGAAATCTGCTCAAAGTGCCATCCTTACTTCACAGGCAAGCAAAAGCTGGTTGACACCGGTGGCCGTGTTGATAAGTTCAAGAAGAGATACAATCTCGATTAGTTTGGAAGGAATACAGTCGCCAAATGGTGACTGTATTTTGCTTTTTTTAGGGTATTTATGGCAAAAATGAAAGAAGATAAGGTCAAAAAAGAGAAAAGTTGCCCCGTAAAACGTACTTCAATCGGTGGTCAAGCTGTGCTTGAAGGCGTCATGATGAAGGGCGAAAGTGTCATTGCAACTGCAGTGAGAACAGAGGCAGGCGAGATCACTGTCGAAAGCAAACGTGTCAAAAGTGCAAAGGAAAGAAATGTATTTTTACGTTTGCCTTTTGTGCGTGGTGTTGTCAATCTCATCACACAACTTTTTGATGGTATGCGTATTTTGATGCGCTCGGCAGAAGTCTATGGCGACTTTGCAGAACCCACCAGATTTGAAAAGAAAATGGCAGAGAAGTGCAAGATTAATCCTATGAATATTATGCTTGGATTTTCACTTGTTCTTGGCGTTGCTCTTGCAGTTCTGCTCTTTGTGTTTACACCCAACGCTCTTGCTGGTCTTATCTGCAAAATACCTGCCATTGCCAATCACTCACTCCATAGCCTTTGGTATAGTTTGATTGAAGGTGGCATTATGCTTGTTGTCTTTGTGATATACATACTTTTCTGCACCTTAATGAAGGACGTCAAGAGAGTGTTTATGTATCACGGAGCAGAGCACAAAGTTATCAGTTGCTATGAGCACGGCCTTGATTTGACCGTTGAAAATGCAAAGACAATGTCCACAAAACATAGTCGTTGTGGCACAACATTTCTTTTCTTCGTGCTTATGGTCAGCCTTGCAACATTTACCGTCATCAACTGGGGACTTGGCGAACTTGGTTGGCTCACAGGCAAAACCGTCGTTGATGCACTGATCAAAATGGCATCAAAACTTGTATTCTTGCCCTTTGTTGCAGGCGTATCTTATGAAATATTGAAACTTCTTGCCAAGTCAGATGCACTCCCCGTACGTATATTGCGCGCACCCGGTATGTGGCTTCAAAAGTTGACCACCAAAGAACCCACAGACGATATGCTTGAAGTGAGCATTGCTGCATTTACGACAGTTTTGGCAATGGAAGAAGATCCCACCATCCCCACGACAACATTTGATATCAAGATGCCCACACCTGTTGCAAGAAAGCGTATTGAAGACAGAGTGAAGGATATTGACCAAAGCGATATTGACTGGATTTTGGTGGAAGTCACTGGCAAAAAGCGTAGTGAACTTGCAACCTTTGACAGACTTTCTCAAGCCGAATATGAAAAGGCAATAAAGATTGCAGAGAAGATGGCAGACGGCACACCTTTGCAATATGCTCTTGGCAACACCGAGTTTTACGGATTGAAACTTGCCGTCAACAAGAGTGTGCTTATCCCTCGCCCTGAAACTGAACTTCTTGCAGAAAAGGCAATCAATCTCATCAAAGAAAAGGGATACGGAACTTGCCTTGATATATGCACAGGCAGTGGCGCAATCGCAATCGCAGTGAGCAAGAATACGGCAGTTGAAATGACTGCAAGTGATATATCACTTGACGCACTTGAAGTTGCAAGGTCAAATGCAGTCTTGAACGGCGCAAAGATCAATTTTGTGAGCAGTGATTTGTTTGCAAACGTTGATGGCAAGTTTGATATTATCACTGCAAATCCCCCCTATATTCCCACAAAGGATATTGAAACTCTCGACAAAAAAGTGAAAGATTTTGAGCCTACACTCGCTCTTGATGGTGGCGAAGACGGACTTGATCTTTACAAGAGAATTGCAGACACTCTTGACACTTGCCTTAACGATAACGGAACACTTCTTCTTGAATTTGGCATTGGTCAAAGTGCAGGCATCAAGGAAATATTCTCGGCATACCAAGTGGAAATCCTTCTTGACCTTGAAGGTGTTGAACGTATTGCCGTAGTGACAAGAAATTAAGACTTATTTAACTTATTGGAGCAATAATAGTTATGAAAATATCAGCAGGTATGCTCTCAAAACTTGACAAAATCAAGGTGAGATACAATGAAATAGGCGAGTTGCTTTCAAAGCCCGAAGTCATCTCCGACCAAAAGAAATTTAGAGAACTGGGCAAGGAACTTGCAGGACTTACACCTATTGTAGAGTGCTATGATCTCTATTCTTCACACAAAAAGCAATTTGAAGATTGTGAGGAATTGTTGGCAATCGAAACAGACGCAGATATGCGTGACCTTTTGAAAGCAGAACAAAACGAACTCCGTGACACTCTTGAAGAAGATGAAAACAATCTCAAGATTGCACTTCTTCCCAAAGATCCCAACGAAGACAACAACGTTATCGTTGAAATCCGTGGTGGTGCAGGTGGCGAAGAAGCAAGTTTGTTTGGCACAGAACTTATGAAGATGTATTATCACTTTGCAGATGCCAACAGATGGAAAGTTGAAGAAATCAACATCAACATGACAGAACTCGGTGGCGTCAAGGAAGCAGTCTTTATGATCGCAGGCAAGGGCGCATACGGCAAACTTAAGTTTGAAAGTGGTGTTCATAGAGTTCAGAGAGTGCCCGAAACAGAATCTCAAGGCAGAATTCATACGTCAACGGTTACAGTGGCAGTGCTCCCCGAAGCAGAAGACGTTGAAATCGTCATTGAAGAAAAGGATCTCAAGATTGACACGTACAGAAGTTCTGGCGCAGGTGGACAGCATGTCAACAAGACGGAATCTGCAATCCGTATGACACATATCCCCACGGGTATCGTTGTTGAGTGTCAAGATGAACGAAGCCAAATTAAGAATAGAGAAAAGGCAATGAAGGTTATGAAATCACGCCTTTACGACCATTTCCAATCACAAGCCGACAAGGAATATGCAGAGGCACGTCGTGCTCAAGTTGGCACAGGGGACAGAAGTGAACGTATTAGAACATACAACTTTCCCCAAGGCAGAGTCACCGACCACCGTATTGGATTTACACTTTATTCTCTTGATAAATTTATGCTTGGCGATATGGGTGAAATGATCTCTGCCCTCCAAATCGCAGTGCAAAACAAACTTCTTGAGAACGTAGAAGAATAAGCAAAAGCAGAAAAATAAAAAATTAGGACTTGTTTTTTGGTTATATTTTATGTAAAATATAATCAGAGGTGAAAAATGATAAAACTTATTACAGGCAACAAAGGCGCAGGCAAAACCAAAGCAATTATTGATATCGCCAACGATCACGTTGAAACAGCAAAGGGCGACATCGTCTTCTTGACAGATACAGACAGATATATGTATTCCCTTCGTTATCAAATCCGTGCAATCAACACAGCAATCCTTCATCGTGGCACAGAACCTATCGTCCGTGAAGATATGCTTGTTGGTTTCATTTATGGTGTCCTTGCAGGCAACCATGATATCGAAACAATGTACATTGACGGTGCACACCGTATGCTCGGCAAAACAGCCGACCAAATGGAACACTTCTTCAGTGACCTTGAAGAAATTGGTGAAAAGACAGAAACTGACTTTGTTTTGACAGTGAGCCAAGAAGAAGATCTCCCTGAATTTTTGAACAAGTATTTGGGATAATCAGTCAATGAAATACATAAGCACACGCAACGCAGAATGTTCATATTCTGCGCCTGAAACCATAGTCAAAGGTATTGCAGATGACGGCGGACTTTTTGTTCCGTCGTCTTTTCCAACCATAGACAGTAATTTTATCAGTGGTTTTGAAGATCTTTCATACCCTGAAAGAGTGGCAAAAGTCCTGCATCTTTATATGGACGAGTTTTCTTATGAGGAACTTTTGTCCTATGCAGAAAAGGCATACTCTCGCTTTGACGGAGATCCTTGTCCCGTTGTAAAAATTGAAGATGCGCTCTTTGTGATGGAACTTTGGCACGGCCCTACCTTTGCTTTCAAAGACATGGCTCTCACGTTGCTCCCTCATCTTATGGTTGCATCCAAAAAGAAATTGGGCATTGATGAAAAGACTTTGGTCTTGGTTGCAACAAGTGGCGACACGGGTAAAGCAGCCCTTGAAGGTTTCAAAAACGTTGACGGCACAGAAGTTATGGTATTCTTCCCCCGTCACGGTGTCAGTGATATGCAATTCCTTCAAATGTCCACACAAGAAGGAGACAATCTTTCAGTGGTTGGCATCAACGGAAACTTTGATGACGCTCAAAGAGCAGTAAAGGAAATGTTTGTTGACGAAAGTCTTGCAAGTGCATTGAAAGCAACGGGCAGAGCAACGTCATCAGCCAACTCAATCAACTGGGGAAGACTTGCCCCACAAATTGCATACTACATTTCATCATACGCAGACCTTGTTGCAAGTGGCGAGATTGAAAATGGGGACAAAATCAATTTTGTCGTGCCAACGGGCAACTTTGGCAATATCCTTGCAGGATATTATGCCTACAAGATGGGACTTCCCGTTGCAAAACTCATTGTGGCATCAAATGCAAACAACGTGTTGACAGATTTCTTCAACGAAGGCAAATATTCAGTCAATAGAAGTTTCTACAAGACGGCATCTCCTTCAATGGATATCCTTGTGTCATCAAACCTTGAAAGACTTTTGTTTGAACTTTCAGGCAGAGATGCAGGTCTTATGAGAGAGATATACAAGGACTTGAAAGAAAAGGGTGAATTTACCTTTGACAAGAAACTTCTTGACAACAGTATATTTGAAGCAGGTTGGGCAGACGAGGCAGAAACCAAAGAGGCAATTTACAATTACTTTGACCTTGATGACGTCACGTTTGACCCACACACTGCAGTTGCAGGCAGTGTCTATAATGACTATTCAATCGACACTGAAGATGATACAACAACCATAATCGTGTCAACTGCAAGCCCTTACAAATTCCCCATCGACGTCCTTGAAGCATTGACAGGCAAGCGTGAAAAGGACACTTTCAAGGCAATGCTCAAACTGCAAAACGAAAGTGGTCTTGATTGTCCCGGGGAACTCTACTACATAAACGAAAAGAAAATTATCCACAAAAAAGTCGTGGGCATCAAAGATGTCAAGCAAGCAGTGCTTGACTTTGCTCTCGACACAACAAGAGGTTAATTATGGAAAATATACAAGATAAAACAGTTGTTCAGTCAAATAAGATAGTTTACAGCGCATTGAAACCCACTGGCGATTTGCAACTTGGCAACTATATTGGCGCACTCAAAAACATGATTAGATTGCAAGACGAATATAGATGTATCTATACCGTTGCAGATATGCACTCAATCACCGTTGACAACGTTCCTGCAGATCTTCGCAAGCGCACCTATGACTTTATGGCACTTTTCCTTGCTATAGGTCTTGACCCTGAAAAGTCTGTGTTGTTTGTTCAATCACACGTTCCTCAACACGCAGAACTTGCATGGGTACTCAACTGCTATACACAATTTGGCGAAGCAAGTCGTATGACACAATTCAAGGACAAGAGTTTGAAGCACCCCGAAAACATCAACCTTGGTCTTTTTGCATACCCCACATTGATGGCAGCAGATATTCTCTTGTACCAAACTGACTATGTGCCAATCGGCAAGGACCAAAAGCAACACTTGGAACTTGCAAGAGATATAGCACAAAGATTCAATTCAAAGTATTCACCCACATTTGTTGTGCCTGATGGCATTTTCCCCAAGCAAGGTGCAAAGATTGCCAACCTTTTGAGCCCCACAACAAAGATGGGCAAGACGGATGACAATGCAGGTGGTGTCGTCTTCCTTCTTGATAAGGCAGACACAATTATGAGCAAGTTCAAACGTGCAGTCACCGACTGCGATCACGATATCGTGTTTAGAGAGGATAAGCCCGGCATCAGCAATCTTCTCACAATCTATTCTGTCTTTAATGGCACAACCATTGAAGATGCAGAAAAGGAATTTGAAGGCGTATCTTATGCAGATTTCAAGTTGAAGGTTGGCGAATGTGTTGTTGAATACTTGAAACCCATCCAAGAAAAATACGATTACTATATGAAGAACAAAGATTACCTTGAAGATATAATGAAGAAGGGCGCAAGCACTGCATCATATCTTGCCAACAAGACACTCTCAAAGGTGTATCGCAAAGTAGGTTTTGTTCAACCCAAATAACAAATAGGAGAATATACGAAATAATGAAAGAATACAGAGTTGTTGAATCCAGTAAAGGCAATGCAGAAAGAATAATGAACGATATGGCAAGACAAGGCTGGGAAGTTGTGTCTGTTGCATATTGGAATTGTTGGAAAATCAGTCTTCTCATTACTTTTTCAAGAGAAATTTAATTAAAATAAACAAATTGTAAATAATATAGGCAAAGACAATGTTTGGATACGTGATTCCTGACAAACAAAATATGTACATCAAGGACTTCAACGTGTTTCAAGGCTACTACTGTGGACTTTGTAGAGCACTTGGAAAAACGGGTGGTCCACTTACACGTCTTTGCACCAACTATGACGTGACTTTTTATAGTGTACTTCTTCACTCAATTGCAGGTGTTGAGCCAAAGATTGAAAGCAAATTTTGCGCACTCACTTGCAAGAAGAAACCTATGATTGAAGTTGATGACTTGTCAAAGAAGGCAGCAGATATTGCAGTCCTTCTCACGTACTACAACGTGGTTGATGATATTGAAGACGGCAAGAAGTCAAGGCTTGCAATCAAGTGGCGTTTGCACAACAGAAAGCGTGCAGCAGCCAAGCGACTTCCTGAAGTTGATGCACTTATGAAAAGAGAGTTTTCAAGGCTCAGTGTCCTTGAAAAGAGCAATTCATCATCCATTGATGAAGTGGCAGATTGCACGGCAGTTGTCATGCGAGACATGACAAAACTCATTGTCAAGACAGATGAAAGCATAGACCTATTCACATACAATCTTGGACGTCTAATATATCTTCTTGATGCCGTTGATGACATTGAAGAAGACAGTAAGAAAGGACGCTACAACGTGGTAGTCAACAATTTTGGCAAATGCACAGAAAAGAGTGATTATCTTGCCAAAAATGGCGAAGAACTGTCGTTTTTGTTGAAATCTGCATATAATCGCATGGTTGAAAGTTATAACACAATGGATATAAAAGTGGGGGAAGGCGTCCTTTCCAACACCATATATCTTGGACTTGATTTGCAAATTGAGCGCATGCTCAAAGGAGTGGAAAAATGTCAAAAGATCCGTTTGTAATTCTTGGAATTGACAGAAATGCAACACAAAGCGAAATCCTTGATGCATACAAGGAAAAACGCGCAGAATATCAAGCCCTTCTTTTTGAAGAAGGTCAAGTTGGCACAAACGCTGCTCGTATGCTTGATGAACTTGAAGATGCATATCAACGCGCAATGGACTACTCACACGGTGGTGCATCAATCAAGACAGAAAACGGCAGTTATGAAGAAGGTTTTGACGGATTTAGCGAAGTCAAAGATGCAATCAAAAACAAGGACTACGCCAAGGCACAACGCCTTCTTGACGACATCTTTGATCGTGGTGGCGAGTGGCACTACTATCAAGCAATCGTCTATTATGAAAAGAGTTGGCTCAATGAAAGCAAAAAGCAACTTGAGATTGCGCTTTCTCTTGACCCGGGTAATGCAAAATATCAAAAGGCCCTTGACAATATGAAAAAGAAGATTGACGGCACTCATGCATTTAAGCAAGATCAACGTCAAGGCAAGAGCCGTAGAAATGGACAAGAAGAACACAGCGAATATCACTATGGCCGCAGTTATCGTCAAAGAGATCCTGAAGACACTGCTTGTAGAGTTTGTCAAGGACTTATTTGCGCAGACTGTTGCTGTGAGTGTATGGGTGGCGACTTGATTTCTTGTTGCTAACAAGCACAAGTTGTATGGCTTGAAATCTTGCTTGCAACGTTGCAAAACATAGCAGACGGCAGGGCGATAAATAGATTTACATCATACACACGCAATAAAATAGGTTGGGCAGTGCGCCCACGTAAAAGGCATGAAGACAAAAAGATCACGCAGTCAAATAATTTATGAAGTTGCTCTTGGTGGAATTTCATCTGCCATGGCACTTCTTCTTGTTTGGTTGTCTGTGATTGCAAGATATGGCACAATCAGTCTGTATATTTTGGCAAGCCTTGCCATCTTGATGCCTTTGACACAAAGATATTATATTGCAACAATATCGGCATACATAGTATCGTCCCTTTTGGCATTTGCCATAGTGGGCGATATTTTTATTATTGCAGGCTACGTGGTGTACTTTGCTCCTATGAGCATAATCTCCATGGTTATGCTTGAAAAGGAAGTGAAACTCTACATTTCAATCCCCGTGAAAGTTGTTTTCATTGGTCTTGCCCTTGCATTTTTGTATTATGTTGCAGGCACCATTATGATATCAAACGACATCATTGGGGAAGTGCCTTTCTGGGCAGTGGAACTTGTTGGAATAGTGTTGTTGCTCCTCGTTGATTTCCTTATGGGATATGTCTATCAAGCACTGAAAAAGAGAGTGTCAAAAGCAATCAAGAAGATTGACAAAACCCCCGTTGAAGAAGATGAAGCAGTTGAAGATTTAAGCCCCTTTGATGATGTTGAAGAAGGCAGTGGCAATGTAAAAGCCGAAGAAGAAAACAAAACCGAAGAAAATTGACAAAATAGCACAAAAACAAGTTTATAAGCATAATTTTACAACATAAACACTTGTTGTAAGCAAAACAAAGAAAAAACAGTCCACCAAAATGGACTGTTTTTTGTTGTGGAAAACATGCCTAAATCATGGTGCAAAATTACACCTTTTAAGACACTCGCTGAGATCAATCAATCGGCGTGTCTGTTGATATAGCCCAAAAATTCTGCGCCTGCCTCAATGACTTCTTCAATCTTTTTGTTCCGTAGTGAGTAGTACACAATTTTGCCTTGCCGTCTTGCTCTCACTATATTTGCCGAGCGCAAATATCGTAGTTGATGAGAGCAGGTTGTTTGGTTGAGTGAAAGCAGTGCACATAGGTCGCTGACACACATTTCACTTATGGACAAAGCGCATATAATTTTTGTCCGTGTGGCATCTGCGCAAGCACCAAAAAATTCGGAGAGAGAGTAGAGCACTGCATTTCTTGGTAGATAGTTTTTGACAAGAGTTGCTGTTTCAAAATCAAGTAATGTTTCCATATCAGCATATTAGCATAAATAAAACCGAAAAAAACAAGGCACTTTGTCGCTTGGTGGGGCATATTGTGATAAAAATGTAGTTGGGGGGAATTATGTTTGAAAATAATTGGTATTTGTTTCTGCTCATAGTGTTTTTGGTATTTTCAGGTGATGGGGCGTTGAGTGGCACGGAGATTGCAGTTATGGGCGCAATTCTTTTGGCATTGACACTGTCTTCAAACACCGAGCCTGACAACAATGGTGGATGTTTTTGTGGAAGGTATCAATGATTTTGCCTTGAAAGACTGAAAAATACATTTTGAAAGAGGTTTTTTCAACAGGTGTTTACCAATAAGCCGAGATTTCTCGGCTTATTATATATTTAATATATTTACTAAATGGAAATTTTGGGGTATAATTGAATTATGGTTGATTTCAAGACAAAACTGAAAGACGTCCCCGAAAATCCCGGTGTATATCAAATGCTGGACAAGGACGGCAATATAATCTACGTGGGCAAAGCCAAAAATCTCAAAAATAGGCTTCGTCAGTATTTCCATAACTCTGTGAAGACTGTCAAGGTTACGGCAATGTTGGACCACGTGGCAGATTTCAGATATATAATTTGCGCAACTGAAGTTGATGCCCTTGTCACTGAAAACAATCTCATCAAAAAGCACTCCCCCCAATACAACATACTTCTCAAAGATGACAAGTCATATCCTTTTATTCGCATAAATCTCAAGGAAGATTATCCCACCATATCCCTTGTCCGTGCCTTGAAAAATGACGGCGCAAAATATTTTGGCCCATATATGCAATCTGTCAATATCAAGGATATTTTTGATCTTATCCACTCGGCTTTCCGTGTCCGTGACTGTCACCGTGATATGACAAAACCATCTCGCCCTTGCCTTAATGCTCATCTTGATAGATGTCTTGCACCCTGCTCGGGATGTGTCAGCAAGGAAGAATATCGTGAAGAAATTATGAGAGTGGTTGGATTCTTGAAAGGCAACGATAGAGAAGTCGAAAGAGTGTTGACTGAAAAGATGCAACATTTTGCAGAAGAAGAAAACTTTGAGGTGGCTCTCAAATATAAAGAAAAACTTGCCGTCCTTGACAAACTTGTGCGCAAGCAAGTGTCGGCATTGCCCAAGGACTTCAATCTTGACGTCTTTGCAATGGAAACCAATGGCATAAATATTGCCATCAATATGCTTGTTGTCCGTGGTGGTAAACTTGTGGGCGCAGAAAATAAAGTTTTGCAGACAGGTTTCTCACAAAGTATGATTGCAGAGCAGCCCGACGGCATTGATCAATTTAATCGTGATGAAATTGACGATAATCTCACGTCATATCTCTATCAATTCTATTCAAACACTCTGCCTGTTTGTGATGAAATCATAACTGACGGTGTGGCAGATAATGTCACTCTTGAAACGGCACTTTTCAACTTGGCAGGACGCAAAATTCACGTCCTATCCCCCAAACAAGGTGTGCGAAAGCAACTCCTTGACCTTGCTCACGCCAATGCTCAAGATGCTCTTGAAAAACACGGCTCTATTGAAGAAAGAAAGGATATTCGCACCAAAGGTGCAGTGAAACAACTGGCAGAAATCCTTGATCTTAAGATTTTGCCAAGACGAATTGAGTGCTTTGATATATCCCACGTGTCTGGCGTTGACAAGGTGTCAAGCATGGTGGTTTTTGAAGATGGCGAACCAAAGAAAAGCCATTACAGAAAGTTCAAAATCAAGACAGTTGAAGGCAACAATGACTTTGCATCAATGAAGGAAACTTTGACAAGGCGTCTTGAAAGATTGAAAAGTGCAGACGAAAGTGATGAAAGTTTTTCATCAACACCAGATCTCATTGTGGTTGACGGTGGCAAAGGGCAACTGTCTTATGCTCTTGACGTCCTTCATACATTGGGGCTTGAATACTTGCAAATCATATCACTTGCAGAGAGAAATGAAGAAATCTTCAAAGGCACAGACCCCAAGAAACCAGTTGTCATTTCAAAGGATTCAGTTGCTTTGCAACTGCTTCAACGAGTGAGAGATGAAGCCCACAGATTTGCAATATCATATCACAGAAACCTTCATGGCAAAAAGATGAACGAGAGTTTGCTCACAAAGGTTGATGGCATAGGCAAAAAGAAATCGGCAGAATTGCTGAAAAAGTTTGGATCCGTTGAAAATATCCGTAGGGCAACTGATGAAGAAATTGCCACTGTTGACGGCTTTTCAGTGACGGGTGCAAAGTCACTTAAAGATAAGATTGAAAAAATCCTTGCCACAAAAGAAGATTGACTTCAAGTGTAAGAAGAAAGATTGGGGCACAACACCTTGTGATTGAAAAATTGCAACAAAAAACTTGTTGAAATCAAAGGTGGTTTTATATATAATATAAAATACGCGTCTAAAATTGTGGCTTTTGCGTACAATGTTGTATGGAAATCAAATACAACGTGTCTGCAAAGAATATCACAACTTACGGTGGCAATGGCGTTTTGAAGGAATTGTGTTTTCCTGAAAACATAGACGAAGTTGTTGACCTATACGACAAAAAAGACAATATTCATATCCTTGGTGGTGGCTCAAACACTATTATCCTTGACGGCATAAACAACGCAAACGTGGTATCTTTCAAACACCTTGATGGCATTGTCGTTGATGGGGAGAAAGTGATTGTTGGCGCAGGCGTCAGGCTTTCAAGACTGATGCGCACCGTGAGAGAATATGGCTTTGGTGGGCTTGAGTTTATGATGGGCGTGCCTGCAACAATAGGTGGGCTTGTAAAAATGAACGCAGGCGCATTTGGGCAAGAAATCGGTGTTTATGTTAACAAAATTGTGTCATTAAGTGCCGATAATGAGATTATAGAGATTTTGCCACCATACAATTTTGGTTATCGCAAAGGGTATGACGGGGTTATACTTCAAGTTGAATTTCATCTTGAAAGAGCGGCAATAGACAAGTCTATTGAAAGAGAAAATGAATATAAATCCTTGCGTTCACTTCGTCAACCAAAAGGGCGAAGTGCCGGCAGTGTTTTCAAAAACGTGGGACAAGGCGCAGGGTATTATATAGACAAAGCAGGGCTGAAAGGCACAATTAAAGGTGGTGCACAAATATCATCAATGCACGGCAATTTTATTGTCAATATGGGTGGTGGCAGTGCAAGTGACTATCTTTATCTTGTGAGCCTTGCCAAAGAAAAAGTTTACAATGAGTTCGGTGTGCAACTGACAGAAGAATTTAAGGTGCTTGGAGAAGTATGAAATTTTACGGCGACTATCACACACATACAAAGCAAAGTGACGGCAAGGGCAGTGTCCTTGACAATATTTTGTCTGCGCAAAATTACGGTCTTGAAGAAGTGGCAATCGCAGACCACTCATTTTCAACCCTTGCTTGCAATATGACAAGAGAAAAATTTCAACTTCAAGAAGACGAAATCGCAAGATATTATGACACTTGCGGGGATCACATCAAAGTGCTTCACAGTGTTGAAGGCAACCTTTTGGGATTTGACGGAGATATTGACATACCTGATGACATCATTGAAAGAGTGGATATTCTCCACATAGGTTTCCATAGATTCGTTGATTTTGGCAATGCTTTCAAAAATTCCAAGTACATTTTTGTCAACGGATATGGCTCAAACAAGGCAAAAGAAAAAATCAAGGCACTAAACACTGAAGGGTATCTCAAAGCAATGGACAAATATCCCGTTGACGTCATAGTGCACCCCGGTCACCGTTGCCCCATTGATATGAAAGCAATATGTGAAAAGGCAGTTGAAAAGGGCGTATATCTTGAACTCAATGAAAAGCACGTTGAAACCCTTGAAAAAGACGCAGATATAATTGTTGAAAGTGGTGTAAAACTCATTGTTGGCTCTGACGCTCACAAACCTGAAAGAGTGGGCAGATTTGAAAGAGTGAGCGCATTTATTGAAAAATATAACGTGCCTTTGGATAGGGTTTTCGGGCTTAATCAAAAGCCTACGTTTAAGACAAAGAAAGGATAATGACAATGACAGAAAATACAAGTTTTAGAAATAGCGTTATAGATGAAATCATAGCGTCCCCACAAAAATCACAGGACGAAGTTTTTGCATTTGTGTCTGCAATCGCAAAGAACGCAGGTGTTATCCTTATCAACAAAAAGCGCATCAATCTTGTGATGTCAGTGGACACCTATGCAGTGGCAATGCACCTTGTGGAAGTGTTGAAATCTGTCTATCCCACCGAGTTTGAAATCTCTTGTGATGAAATCAAATCCGGTGCAAAGAAAGGGGAAAGAGCATACACCGTGGCAGTGCAAACGGGCTTTACAAAACAAGTCCTTGAAGACGCTTGCCTTATCAATGATGATTTGCCCGGCATAGAGATTGACGTACCACATAAATTTGCCAAGGAATACGCCTATGCAGTTGAATATCTCAAAGGTCTTTTCCTTGCTTGTGGTGGAATATACGTCCCCTCTCTTGATGGCGAAGAAAAGAAGGATGGATACCACTTTGAATATCGTCTTGAAGATGAAGAAACTGCCAAAAGCGTCCTTCAACTTCTGGCATCATTTGGTGTCAGTGCAAAGATAAATGAAAGAGGCAATATGTGGCTTGTCTATATCAAGGACAAGGAAGAAATAGTCAAACTTCTTGGGGTTATGAACCTTGGGGATAGTGTCATTGCACTGCGCAAAATTATTGACGAAAGAGAAACTGCAAATGCACTCAATCGTGCCGTCATTTGTGAAACTGCCAACCTTGACAAAATATACGTTGCAGCATCAAAACATCTTCTTGCCATTGGCATAATAGAGGACAGCGTAGGCCTTGACAGTCTGCCTGTTGCACTTCAAGAAACTGCAAGATGCCGTATGGAATTCCAACAAGCATCATACGAAGAAATGGCAGATATTCTTGGGGTGAGCAAGAGTTGTTTGAACCATAGATTGCGCAAACTTGTTGAACTAGCAGAAAATATCCAAAACGAACAATAACGATAGTTAATGCACTCAAAACAATGAGATAAAACCTTTTATTTGGCAAAATATACGGAGAACAAAATGGGAAACTTTGTACACTTACATCTTCACAGTGAGTACAGTCTGCTTGATGGTGCAGTGCGTCTTGCACATCAAGTTTTGAAAAAGGATGATGCAGGTCATTTGAAGACCACGTCCATCTGTCCCCTTGCTGATGCATTGAAAGCAAGAGGTATGGATGCAGTGGCAATCACCGACCACGGCAATATGTATGGCGTCCACGTCTTTGTTGAAGCAATGCGCAAAAACGGAATTAAGCCTATTGTCGGCAGTGAGTTTTATGTGGCAGACAATATGTATGTCAAAAACTCTGACGTCCTTTACAAAAACTATCACCTTGTTCTTCTTGCCAAAAATATGACAGGCTACAAAAACCTTATGAAGTTGTCATCAGCATCATTTGTTGACGGCTTTTATGGAAAGCCTCGTATTGACCTTGACCTTCTTCAAAAACATACAGAAGGCTTGATTTGTTGCACTGCTTGTCTTGCAGGTGCAATCCCCAGACATCTTCTTCACGGCGACTATGAAGGGGCAAAGGAATACGCTCTCAAAATGAAGGGTATGTTTGCAGAAGGGGATTTCTATATTGAACTTCAAGACCACGCTTTGCCCGAAGAAAAGAAAGTGTTGCCTTTGCTTTATCAGTTGGCAAAGGAAATTGGTGTCAAAGTTGTTGCCACCAACGACGTCCACTATCTTGAAAAGGAAGATGCAGACATACAAGATACAATGGAATGTATCAACCTTGGCTGTAAAAAGAACGAAGTCAATAAGGCAAGATTTGAAAATGACAGTTTCTATCTCAAATCTTATGAAGAAATGAGTGACCTTTTCAAGTGGTGTCCTGAAGCAATCGCAACAACGGTTGAAATTGCAGACAAAGTTGATGGGGACTACTATGTGGTTGATGCAGGCAAAAACTACATCCCCAAATACACCAATGAAGAAATGGGGGATAGAGATACAAAGCAATATCTCCACGACATTGCTTGGGAAAAGATCAAGACAAGATATGACGAAATCACTCCCGAAATCGCAGAAAGACTTGACTACGAACTCAGTGTCATTGACGAGTGCGGTTTCAACGATTACTTCCTTATCGTTTGGGACTACGTCCACGCTGCACAACAAAAGGGTATCCCCGTAGGCCCCGGCCGTGGTAGTGGCGTTGGCAGTATTGTTGCATATTCCATTGGTATAACCGACGTTGATCCTTTGAAGTATAATCTTCTCTTTGAAAGATTTTTGTCAAAGGAAAGAGTTTCAATGCCCGACTTTGATATTGACTTCTGCTTTGTAAGACGTCCTGAAATCATTGACTATTGCGTTGAAAAGTACGGCGCAAACAACGTATCACAAATTATCGCCTACTCAACAATGAGTGCAAAGGCTGCGTTCAAAGACGTGGCAAGAGTTTACAATATTTCATACACCGACTCAAACAACTGGGCAAAATTTATCCCCGGTGGTAAGGTTATGCTTCAAATGTGTCTTACAGAAGGCACAGATTGTTATTCTGAAGACTTCAAAATTCTCTACGAAACCAATCCCCAAGCAAGAGAAATCATTGACGTTGCAATGAAACTTGAAGGTATGCCCCGACAGACCAGTGAACACGCTGCAGGTGTTGTTATTTGTGGAGAGCCCATTGTCGAACACGTTGCTTTGTCAAGAAATGGCGACGATATAACCACACAATACGACAAGGTTATGATTGAGAGAATTGGTCTTCTCAAAATGGACTTTTTGGGTCTTAAAACACTGACAGACATCAGTGAGGCAATCAAATATATTAAGGAAGACAAGGGCATTGATATTGACTTCCACAAATTAGGATATGACGATCCCAAAGTTTATGAACTTATTTCATCAGGGGACTGTGTTTCAGTATTCCAACTTGAAAGTGGTGGTATGACCAAGTTTATGAACCAACTTCAACCCTCAAACCTTGAAGACGTTATGGCAGGCATTTCAATGTATCGTCCCGGCCCTATGCAGTTTATTGATGACTTCTTGAAAGGCAAGAGAGATCCAAGTTCGGTTGTCTATGCGCACCCCCTTCTCAAAGAAATCCTTGAAGTCACTTACGGCTGTATCGTCTATCAAGAACAAGTTATGCAAATCGCACAAAAGGTGGCAGGCTACTCATTTGGTGGCGCAGACATTATGAGACGTGGTATTGCAAAAAAGGACTTGAAAAAACTTGAAAAGCAAAGAGAAATCTTTTTGCACGGTGGTGTCCTTGATGGCGACAAGACCAAAAAATACGTTCCCGGTGCAATCGCAAACGGTGTTGATGAAAAAATTGCAAGCACACTTTTTGACCAAATCTTGAAGTTTGCAAGTTATGCTTTCAACAAATCACACGCTGCAGCATACACTTTCCTTACATATCAAACTGCATATCTCAAGTGCTATTATCCTGCATATTTGATGGTGGCAGTCATCAACAACCGTATCACAAACTCTGACGAACTCCGTCACTACGTCAACTACTTGCGCCGTCAAGGTGTCAAGATTATGGCACCTGATATCAACCGTTCAAAGAAGGTATTTTCTATTGAAGGCGACAACGTCCGTTATGGTCTTATGGGCATCAAAAACGTTGGCGAACAAGCAATGGAATACGTCCTTACAGAAAGACAAAACGGTGGTCCTTTCAAGGATATCCGTGACTTCATTGAAAGATGCCCCGGACAAATCAACAAGCGTATGGTTGAAAGTCTTATCAAGGGTGGCGCACTTGACTGCTTTGGCAAAACAAGAGCAACACTTATGGCATCTTATGAACGCATTATGGCAACTGTTTCCAATGATAAAAAGAGCAGTTTGACAGGTCAAATGAGTTTGTTTGATGACCTTGTTGAAGATGTGAGTATTCAATATACAGAACTTGAGGAATACCCTCTTGAACAGATCTTGGCAGACGAAAAAGAAGTCCTTGGTATGTACGTCAGTGGACACCCTCTTGACAACTACAAATCACGCAAAGGGGACTTTAACTTCGAAACAAGTATGCTTTATGGTACTGATTTTGTCGAAAACGAAGAATCGGGCGAGTTCATTGATCAAGGTATGACGGTTGATCCTTCATGGAACGGAAAGCAAGTCAGCCTTGGTTGTATCGTGTCTGCATTTGAAAAGAAATTGTCCAAAAACAACGGTCAAAAATTTGCAGTCGGCATGCTTGAGGACAAGATGGGCACAATCTCATTTAGTATGTATGCAAGAGCCTACGAGCAATACGGCGCACTTCTTGAATCTGATGCACCTATAAAGGTCTATGGACGTATTGACCTGAGAGATGAAACAGACCCCAAGGTCAACATTGACAGAATTGAAAAGTGGCAAAACAACTCAAACGAAAGTTCATCAACGGGCAAGGGAATTTTGTATGTTCTCGTCAACACTGCAACAGAACAAAAACTCATTTCTGGCGTCCTTTCAATGTTCCCCGGTGACACCCCCGTACAAGCACAAGTCAAGCGTGACGGCAAGTCTGTGCTTATGGAATATTCCACAAAGGTTGAAGTGACGGACGAACTTTTGAAGCGTATCGGCAATATTGTTGGCGAGGCAAGAGTCAAGTACGTCAAAAAGTAAACCTTTTTGAGTGAAAAGGGGCATAAACAAAACCAAACTTACACAAAATAAAATAGACGCATGAAAAAGCAGGAAAGCACAAATTCCTGCTTTTTTTCATAAAAAGACTGTGTGTGTAATTTCTCTTGCATTGCAAGAGAGTATGTGCTAAAATATTAGAAGTTATTATGTGGAAATCCACACAGGAGAGATTATGGAATACGACAACAAAAAAATAGCAGTGCTCACCAGTGGTGGGGATGCATCAGGTATGAACGCTTGCATCCGTGCAGTTGTACGTTATGCAATGGCACAAGGATACACGGTTTATGGCGTACGCCGTGGCTACGTTGGTCTTATTGAAGATGACATCTTTGAAATGCAATATAGCAGTGTTTCAAATTGTGTCCATACAGGTGGCACAATCTTGCGCACAGGCAGAAGCAAAGAGTTTATGAAGACCGAAGTCATGAAGGAAGCAGTCAACAACCTTTTGAAACGTGGATGCAACCATCTCGTAGTTATCGGTGGCGACGGCTCATTTAGAGGACTCAATGAAATCCACAAGCACACGGATATGCGAGTTATCGGCATACCTGCAACCATTGACAACGATATGGGCTACACCGATTTTACAATCGGCTTTGACACTGCTTGCAATACAGTCATTGATGCAATTCTTCGTCTTCGTGACACAATCACATCACACGATAGAATTATGATCCTTGAAGTTATGGGCAGACATTGTGGAGATATCGCAATCAACTCTGCACTTGCAGGTGGCGCAGAATATGTGCTCGTAGGGGAAAAACCCGTTGACGTTGATGAAATCGCACAAAGTGTCAAGGAAGGTTTTGACAAGGGCAAGACTTCAACAATTATCGTTCTTGCAGAAGCACGCAATGATCTCAAAGATGCACTCATTGAAAAGGTTGGCGCAGCAACAGGCAGACGTGTTAATCACGTGTCACTTTCATACATGCAACGTGGTGGCTATCCTGCAATGGCAGACAGAGTGCTTGCATCACGCTTTGCAGTGAGAGCAGTGGAACTCATTGAAGAAGGTCAAAGTGGCAGAGTTGTCGGCATCAACGGAAACGACATCATTGACAAATCAGTGTGCGAAGCATTGAAGTGTCAAAAGAAATTTGACGATACCATCTATGATATCGCAATGAAAATCAGCAAATAGTATCTATTGATATTGACACGGCAATTACTTGTAATTGAGTGAAGATATAAACAATCCAAATCAAAAGAAAAACAACAAAATAGGAGATATTCAACATGAAAAATTTGGTTGGAGCATGTATGTTTGGTCAAAGTGGTGGCCCTACATCAGTCATCAACAGCAGTGCAGCAGGCGTTTTCACCGAAGCACTCAAACAAGGCAACATCACTGCAGTCTATGGTGCAGAACACGGTATCGTTGGCATTCTCAATGAAAAATTCTTTGATATGTCAAAAGAAGATCCTCGTGAAATCGAACTTTTGAAGTACACACCTTCAAGCGCACTCGGTTCTGCAAGATACAAACTCAAAGACGCATCTGTTGATGATACAGATTACAAGCGCATCCTTGAAGTTTTCAAGAAGTATGATGTCCGTTACTTCTTCTACAACGGTGGCAACGACAGTATGGACACCTGCAACAAGATCAGCAAATATATGCAATCAGTAGGTTATGAATGCAACGTTATCGGCGTCCCCAAGACAATCGACAACGATCTTTTCGGCACAGACCATTGCCCTGGCTTTGCAAGTGCAGCAAAATATATCGCAACAACAATCATGGAAGTCAACCTTGATGCAAAAGTCTATGACTTTGGTTGCGTATGTATCATTGAAGCAATGGGCCGTAATGCAGGTTGGCTTACAGCAGCAGCAAAACTTGCAGAACACAAGGGCGCAGGCGCAGATTTGATTTATCTCCCCGAAATGCCTTTTGACGTTGACAAGTTTGTTGAAGACGTCAAAGCAGTTTGCGCAAAGAACAACAACAAGTGTATCGCAGTTGTCAGCGAAGGTATCAAGGACAAAGATGGCAGATATATCAGCGAAGGCAAAGCAGGTGCAAACGACGGCTTCGGCCATGCACAACTTGGTGGTCTTGCAGCAAGACTTGCAGCAATCATCAAAGAAAAACTCAACGTCAAAGTCCGTCCTATCGAACTTTCACTCATGCAAAGATGTGGCGCACACCTTGCATCAAAGCAAGACGTCGAAGAAGCATTTGCAGCAGGTGCATTTGCAGTCAAGAGCGCATGCGAAGGCGAAACAGACAAGATGGTCATCTTTGAAAGAGATATGACAGACGGATACAAGTGTAACTGTGTCCTTATGCCTTTGGAACTTGCAGCAAACACAGAAAAGACCGTTCCTCTCAACTGGATCACCAATGAAGGCACAGGCATCAGTGATGACTTTGTTGAATATGCACTTCCTCTCATCCAAGGCGACGCAAAAGCACCCCTTGAAGATGGTCTTCCCAGATTTGCAAAACTCAAGAAAGTTTACGCACAAAAATAACAAATAGACGGCAACTCGTTTGCCGTGACAGTTGCTCACAACCATAAGGTTGTGGGCAATTTGTATTTGAATAGACAATGGACAAACTCACTCGCGCTGAAAGACGAAAGGAAAACAAAGATTTTCGAGCCGAGCATGGTATGGCAAAGTATCCACTGATGTCCTACCTTTACGATTATTCTGAAAGGACAAGGGCAACACAAAATGCAAAGACGCCTTTCAATAAGGAAGTAAAGGTGCTTGCAGACGTGGTGTACAAGACCATAGATGGCGAAGACTTGAAGATGGATATTTATCTGCCCACTGCAAAGGTTGACGGCAAGTTTCCTGTTGTCTTTGAAGTGCCCGGTGGTGGCTGGATGGTGCGCAATCGAAAGCGCCGTGCAGGATATGCCTCTATGTACGCAACAATGGGGGCAGTTGTCTTTGTCACAGAGCATAGGGTTTCCCCTATGGTTCATTTCCCCGAGCATCTCATTGACGTCATTGACGCCTACAATTTTGTCATTTCTCTACAAGATGAATACAATCTTGACCTTGACAAAATCACGGTGTGTGGGGATAGTTCCGGTGGGCATCTCGGCGCTTGCCTTGGTGTTGCAAGCGTGCGACCTGACTATGTTGAAAAGTTTGGTCTTCCAACACCTCAAGTGAAGCCTGCAAGGCATATTTTCATCAGTGGCGCATTTTGTTTCGACGTCATGTATCGTATGCCTTTTGTGCATCAACTTTCACTGAAATATTTTAGTGGTATGAAGTCGGGCAAGGAGTTTAGACATTGGGATTTATACAAAGAAGTAAGCCCATTGAATTGCCTTACACCAGACTTTCCCACAACGTACAATAATGGTGGCATACTTGACTGTCTTTGTTCACGAGATGCCAACCGTATGGCAGAAGCACTGACAAAAGCAGGGGTGCGCAACGAGTATTACGTTGGCAAAAACCTGTTCAACAGTGGGCACTGCTACGTCAAGCGTATCCCCTTTGCCCCTGCAAGAAAGGATATGCTTCGTATCATGACTTGGTACAAGGACGAGATGATGTCACTTGGCATTGACTTGTCCCTTGGCTATCAACGAGTGGAAAGATTTTTGAAAAACTATCACAAAGCGCTCAAAGGGAAGGTACAATGTTAAAACTGCTTGTTGGCGACATAATTGAAGGCGAGGTCATAGACCTTGGTGTCACGGGAGAAGGGGTGATCAAATATGATACACTTCCTATTTTCGTGCCATTTGCACTGCCACTTGAAAAAGTGCGTGTGCGCATCAACTATGTCAAGAAAGATTACGCCTTTGGCGACCTTATTGAAGTTTTATCCCCTTCAAAAGAGCGCGTAAAGCCCCGTTGCTGTTATTTTGGCAAATGTGGGGGATGTGATTTGCAACACATGTCAAAGTCCGTTCAACTTGAAATCAAGCGTGTAAGCGTAGAGCGCAGTCTTAGAAGAAATGGTGGTTTTGACTATGATGTTCCCCCAGTAGTTTCGTTGAACGATTGGGGTTATCGCAACAAGTTGTCCTTGCCCTTTGGTGTCAATGGTCTTGGGGACGTTGTTGTAGGTTTTTATGAAAAACGCACACACAAAGTTGTGTCTATGAAACACTGCGCCCTTCACGGTGAGTGGGCAAGTGAACTTATTGACGTTGTCACAAAGTGGGCAAATGAAAATAAACTCACCGTCTATAATGAAAACACTGGCAAAGGTCTTCTTCGTCATCTCGTTGCAAGAAAGATTGACAACTTGTCCGTCACTCTCGTCATCAATGGGGATAGCGTGCAAGGAGTGGAAACTCTTGGCAAGGCCCTTGATGAAAAGTTTGGGGACACCACGGTTTTCATATCAATCAACAAAAAGAATACAAACGTCATTTTGGGCGATAGCGCAAAACTTGTCTATGGCAAGGAAGTGGAGCAAAATCTTGGTATGTTCAAGGCAGTTGTTTCACCTATGAGTTTCTTGCAAGTCAACGCAAAAGTCCGTGACGCAATATATAGTGCAGTTGCAGAAAATCTCAAAGGATTTGATGGCAACATTGTGGAATTATACTCTGGCGTGGGTCTTTTGACGGCAGAAATCGCATCAAGACTTCCACGTACAAAAATCATATCAGTGGAAATTGTCAAAGAGGCAACCCTCGACGCCAAAGCACTTATGTCCAAACTTGGATTTGACCATAGAGTTGAGTGTGTCAATGATGATGCCACCAAGTTTATGGAAAATATGAAAGGCAAAGCCCAAAACTCTGCCATTATTCTTGATCCACCAAGAAAAGGTTGCTCCCCTGAAGTCCTTGACAGCATAGTGAAAGGTGAGTTTGCAAAAGTTATCTATATCTCTTGCAACCCTGCAACCCTTGGCAGAGATTTGAAAACTCTCCAAGAAAAATACCAAATCACATCACTGCAACCCTACGATATGTTCCCCCAAAC
>JAZLBO010000006.1:0-70942 GCA_045613765.1 Clostridia bacterium
GTGGCTTGCGTCATTGTCGCACACTCTCTTGTGTTCGCCGTCGCCGTTGTCAATCCACTCACCCCAAGCGTGTCCAATGGGATCTGCATATTCTTGGTTGCAAATTGTGCATTTTGCACCATTTTCACAATCTGCAGTGCCACCGTAACAATCTTCTGTTTGGGTTGTGATACAATTCTCACAATCTCGTTTGTGTGTGTCATTGACATTGTCAATCCAATCGCCCCAAACGTGTCCTGTGGCGGGAACTATATCTCCCATATACATATTTTCACACTCGGTGCAACAGAAGATTGTATAGCCTTCTTCTTCACAATCGGGATAAAACACTTCTGCTGCTATAAACTCACAATCTGCCGTGAACTCATATTCGCCACATTGACACAAACTAACGTGTGTATCATTGTCTTTGCGTGTCCATGTTGTAGGTTGATGTTCATTTGCAGGAGTTGTCTTTGTGGTTGTTGCGCCACAATCACAAGTTGCAGTCAAAACGCCTTCGTTCAAGCAGGTTGCAGGAGTTGTGACAACATACTCTCCCCAAGTGTGAGTGTGGGGTGCAGGTGACTCTACTTCCAAATCGCCAGCACCACCTGTGCCAACACTACCATTGTCCGTGATAGGATCACCGGGGATGTCTTCCTCAAAGTTGCAACACTTCAAGCATGCAAGAATAATTATAACCGTCAATGTAAGCAAAATTGACACGACCCAAGCGTGTCTGCTCCACCAACCTTTTTGTTCGTTTGTTTTTTTATTCATCTTGTCCTCCCAAAAGGAACGTTGTGCCCAATGTTTTCAAAAGATGGCACGATTCCAAAATAGACAACATTCTCATTGCAAATTTCTTTTATAAATAAAAGTTTTACAAAATATATCACAAATTCAGCAAAAAAACAAACAAAATACAACCCACTTTGTCAACTTTTAATCAAAAATGTTGAAAAACCGTCAATCAAACCCCTATTCTAACCAAAATCAACCCATTGTTTTGCAAACAAAACAAAAAAAAACAATACCACCAAAAGTCAAAATAGATTGACATTTGCCCGTCTATTTTGTAAAATACAATGCGACGCAGATGTGGCGGAATTGGCAGACGCGCTAGATTCAGGTTCTAGTGAAAGCTTTTTTCATATGGGTTCAAGTCCCTTCATCTGCACCAAACAAAACACCGAATTGTTTTCGGTGTTTTTTTGTTGTTTGAAGGGGCTTTGTGCTATCGCACCACACTTCGTGTGTGAACCCATATTCTATGGCTGGCGCTCACTCTTACAAACAAGTTTGTCCGTTCGCTATTACGTTCACTTCGTTCTCTACAAGTCCCTTCATCTGCACCAAACAAAACACCGAATTGTTTTCGGTGTTTTTTTGTTGTTTGAAGTTTTTAATAATGTAGTTTTTACAAAAAGAAAAGGCGAGATTTTCTCGCCTTTTTGTTATTCTTCAAAATCATTGAAATAATCCCTGTCAAAAAACTCTGCCAAAGTTATTCCTGCGCCTTGACAAAATGCCTTGATGGTTGACACCTTTGAACACTTTGTTCTGCCTTTTATCAAATCATATATTGCAGAAGGAGATTTGCCACCATTTAATGCAGTTTCACATACGTTCATACCCTTTTCACTGCAAACTTCTTCTATTCTCTTTATTATTGCATCATTTAAGTTCATAATTATCCCTTCGTGGACTTTCTTATCGTTGTTCCACGAAATTATTATATGAATCATTAAAATTATTTTCTCGTGGAGTTCCACGATATTGACTATTGCACAAAGTTTTTATATAATTATTTTGTGGAATTCCACGAAAATGAGGCGAGTATGCAAGTTTGTTTTATCGGTCATAGAAAAATTACCCAAACAGATGACTTGATTTCTTTGTTAAAAGAAACCACACTGCAACTTATTAAAAAAGGTGCAAACACTTTCCTTTTTGGTAGTATGAGCGAATTTGATGATTTATCATGGAAAATTGTAACAGAATTAAAAAAAACTTACCCACATATAAAACGAGTATATGTAAGGGCTGCTTTCAAAGACATAGATAAATCATATGAAGATTATCTGCTTAGTTCCTATGAAGAAACTTATTATCCAGAAAAACTCGTAAAAGCAGGCAAATATTCATACGTGGAAAGAAATTATGTAATGATAGACAAATCTGATTGTTGTGTATTTTATTATAACGAAAACCACCTGGCAACTGTCGAAAATGACAAAAATCATTTACGAAAAAGTGGCACTGCAATCGCATATAAATATGCCATTAAACGCCATAAAGAAATTTATAATTTGTTCATTACTTAACCTATCAATTTCCCACTTATTTTGTTTTCGATTCTTTTCTATGCAAGCGTAATATTACATACAAAAAAAATAAAAGGCGAGATTTTCTCGCCTTTTTGTTTGGGTTGTTAGGTTATAAGCACGCCGTCTTTGATTTCCACAGTTGTGCCGTTGTAGTACAAGATTGGCCCACAGACTATGATTGTATCTCCCACTTGTGGCTTGTTGCTCATTGAGCCGTATTTGTTGCCGTTGGAATCGTACAATCCATAGATCAAAAGTTGATTGCCATCTTCGTCTTCAATGTACATATTGCCGTAGGTGGTGTTTGAGATGGACTTGATTGTGCCTTTTACATAGTAACTCTCTGTGGTTTGTCCACCTGAGCCAAGGGTTTTGCCTTTGGCAATAATGTCGGGGATTGACGTGAGTGTGTATCCGGCGTCGCCACCTGTGTTCTCACCCGTATTGCCACCACTTGTGTCAAATCTGCCTGCCTTGATTTCTGCTGCAAGGAGATCTCTTGCATAGACACCTTCATCATAGTAATCAACGATTGTCAAATTATTGGCAGTATAGAGTGCCGAGTACATATCAACAATGACGTAATAGGTATTTGATGAACTGATATTATTCTTTACGCTTTCGCCATAGGTGCTGTATGCATTGTAGTAGTTGGTATTGCTTGTGTTGACAAATGCGCTACTGAGATACTTGCCCGAAATTGAGCACAACACGATTTGATTGTCAAAGGGGAATAGTGAAAGCACGTCCGAATAGGTCACCTGCCCTGCAGAAAGGTCATAGGGACTTCTTGTGCTAATATATCCACCACCCAACACGATATCATATTTATCTCCCCATCTTTCAAGCCCTGCCTTGAGATAGAGTTCTGCCATAATATTCTTCAACGTGGTGCTTGATTGCTTGGTGGATACGTTGCCAATGACGGTGTATGCCATATCAATGACGTCTGCATATTTGTCTTCTATTGCCTCAGTTGCATCGTCTTCTGCATAGATTGAGTAAGTGCTATTTTGAACTACTTCTGCCTCATTGACTTTCTTGTTGCCATTGACGAAATTAAGAGAAATTTCCACGTGGGTTATGCCCTTGTTTTCCCCACCACCTTGCAAGTGATAGACGTTGTAATTATCGTAGAGAGTGTAACTTTGATGGGTATGTCCCTCAAAAACGACGTCCACGTAGCCGTTGGAGAGTGCAGTATCGTAATATGACGAAATGCTACTTGATGATACAGAACCGACAGATGAACTGCTACTTCCGTATCCATCATGCAATGAATAGACTATGAGATCAACACCTTCTGCACGGAGTCTATTTGCCTCTGCTTTGATAAGTGCCGTAAGTTCACTGCCAACTTTGAACTCAACGTTGGACACCATATCTGATGATATTGAACTATAGCAATCCCCGATTGCACCGATAATGCCAACCTGTATTCCGTCACATTCCACAACCACAGATGGCGTGCAGTAATCGGCAAGTTTGCCAGTGGTCTTATCGTAAATATTGATTGCAAGGAAAGGAAACTCTGCCACTGCAAGATTTTCTCTTATGGCATCTTCTCCCCAATCGTATTCGTGGTTGCCGAGAGTCATTGACACAAAGTTCAACTCGTTCATCCACTCTGTAAGGATAAGTCCGTTGGTAAGGTTGGATTCTGCTGCGCCTTGCCACATATCCCCTGATGAGAAAATAATCACGTTGTCGTCATAGTTTTCTCTATCCTTCAAGTAGGTTGCAAGGTTGTCAACGCCGGGTTGAGAGTCCGTGTCGCAGAATTTGCCGTGCAAATCATTGACCACATAAAAGTCAAGGACAACGAGCACTGACTCAAAGCAAGTATCGCATTGGTCGTCATTATTGGTGTCGGTGTGAGTATGCTCGGACTCTACGTAATCGGGATCATCTGCCCCACATCCAGTGCACTTTCCATTTGAATATTGATGGTCGAGTTTTGTGCCTGATGTTGTGCCACAAGTGTCACAGGTCTTGGGTGTTGTGCAGGTTGCACTGTTCCAAGAGTGACCGAGTGCTGTGCCTGTTGTTGTACCACAAGTGCCACAGGTCTTGGGGGTTGTGCAGGTTGCATTATTCCAAGAGTGACCAAGCGCAGTGCCTGTTGTTGTGCCACAAGTGCCACAGGTCTTGGGCAAGGTGCAGGTTGCGTTGCTCCAATTATGCCCTTTGGCACTGCCTTCAGTTGTTCCACAAGTGGAACAAACTTTGGGGGTTGTGCAAGTGGCTTCTGTCCAAGAGTGTGTATGCACAGGGGTATCTGGGGTGTCGCTTGGGATTGTTGCGCCACAATACTTGCAAGTATTGTTCACATAAGAGTGATTGTTTTCATCAGGTTGGAACGTGACGATAATCGTGTATTCACTTCCGTCCTTTGTGTAACTCCAGACGCTTTGTCCACCACTTGTGCAAGTGGGTGCAGTATGGGTATATTCAGGCACAAGACCTTCATCTACGTATATGGTTTTATTGCAGTTTTCAGCAACACAAGTGCCTTCAAGAGCAAATACGCCATTGTTGTTGACAAGGGCATATTGATAAGTGTGAGCGTGGGTATCCTGCTCGGTGGGATTTGTGCCATCGGGGATTTGTGGACCGATATTTGCCCAATCAATATTGCACGAACAAAGAAACAGTGCTGACAGAGTCAACACAATCACCAATATCAAAACTGCAGAAAACTTTTTCATTTATTCTCCCTTTTATGCCACACTCCACTGAAAAGTCTCAGTGAAAGCCCGATTCAGTTGTTTATTTCAACACTATTATATCATGAAATAATAAAAATACAAGTGATTTTACATAAACAAAAAGTGGACTTAATGTCCACTTTTTTGCTTGTTTAAGTGCCTATTTGGATTATCTTTGCACTCTGCCACTGCCGTCGCCACCTGCGAGTTTTTCAACTTCGCTGACGCTGACACGGTTGTAGTCCCCTTCAACTGAGTGTTTGAGTGCAGATGCTGCCACTGCAAATTCAATGGCTTGTTGTGTGTCTTTGCCGTTCAAGAGAGCGTAGATAAGACCACCACCAAAACTGTCGCCACCACCAACACGGTCAACAATGTGAAGATGATATGACTTTGAGAAACAATAGTTATCGCCATCATAGAGCATGCCTGCCCAATCATTGTCGTTGGCAGAGATTGATGAACGAAGTGTGATTGCAACTTTTTCAAAGCCGAACTTGTCTGCAAGTTGTTTTGCCACTGATTTGTAGCCTTCGTGATTGAGTTTGCCACCGTAGATGTCTGTATTTTCTGCTTCGATACCAAAGACGTCCTTTGCATCTTCTTCGTTTGAGATGCACACGTCAATGTACTGACAGAGTTTTGTCATTGCTTCTCTTGCTTCTGCTCTTGTCCAAAGTTTGCCACGATAGTTAAGGTCGCAAGAAATCTTGACACCTTTTGCCTTTGCCACTTTGCAAGCCTCAAGGCAGATGTCAACCATATTGCCACCGAGTGCAGGGGTTATGCCTGTAAAGTGGAACCAGTCTGCGCCTTCAAAAATGCTATCCCAATCAAAGTCTTCGGGCTTTGCTTCTGCGATTGCAGAGTGTGCTCTATCGTAGATACACACAGAGCCTCTTTGTGATGCGCCTTTTTCAAGGAAGTAGATGCCTACTCTATCGCCACCACGGACAACCTTTGATGTGTCAACACCAAAATATCTAAGAGAATCCACTGCTGCTTGACCGATTGCGTGCTTGGGAAGTTTTGTCACATAGACACTGTCAAGGCCGTAGTTGGCAAGGGATACTGCCACGTTGGCTTCTCCGCCGCCAAACGTTGCTTGCATTTGATCGTTTTGGAAAAATCTATAATATCCGTTGGGTGCAAGACGAAGCATAAGTTCGCCAAATGTTACAACTCTTTTCATTATTTTTCTGCCTCCATTTTTTCAAGTGCCTCTTTGACAAAGAAACTGCCACCAATGGCTGCGATCTTGTCAAATGCCAAAAACTCGTCAATATTGCTTCTGTCCACTCCACCTGTGGGGATAAACTTCACTTGGGGGAAAGGTGCAGAGAGTGCTTTCAATGCCTTAAGTCCACCATAGATGTTTGCAGGAAAGAATTTGACTGTTGTGATGCCGTATTCAAGGGCTGTCATAATTTCTGTGGGGGTTACACAACCAGGATAGTATGGCACGCCACGTTCAACGCAAATCTTTGCCACTGCGTGAGAAAATCCGGGAGATACGATAAAGGTTGCGCCTGCTTCAAGTGCTTGAAGGCATTGCTCGCCATTGATGACTGTGCCTGCGCCAATTTCCATATCGGGATAGTTTTTCACTGCATATTCAATGGCTTCTCTTGCACAGGCTGTACGGAAAGTGATTTCTGCACAGTTGATGCCGTTGTTTTTCAATGCTGTAAGAATTTTGTCTGTTTCACCAAGTTCTTTGATGACTACAACAGGGATAAATCTTTCCATTATGCTCTCCTTTTACACACCTGAGTATGATGCAAAGCCACAGTCGATGGGAAGGACGACACCTGTGATTGCTGATGCAGACTTGTCATCACAAAGGAAGAGTGTGCCACCAAGAAGTTCGCTTGCGTCAACAAAACGTCCCATAGGTGTGCCTTTCAAGATCTTTTCGCTACGTGCTGTGGGTGTGCCATCTTCGTTGTAGAGAAGTTTGTAATTTTGTGCTGACACCAAAAATCCGGGTGCGATTGCATTGCAACGGATGCCTGTGCCTGCAAAGTGTGTTGCAAGCCATTGTGTAAAGTTGGAGATGCCTGCCTTTGCTGCTGAATATGCAGGAATTTTGGTGAGAGGTGTGTATGCGTTCATTGATGAAACGTTGAGGATACAACCACTCTTCTTTTCAACCATATCTTTTGCAAATGCTTGTGTGGGAAGAAGTGTGCCTTGGAAGTTGAGTTTGAAGACGAAATCTACACCGTCTGCTGAAAGGTCAAAGAAAGACTTTCCACCTTCTTTTGCTTCGTGTTGATATTCGTTGTCTGTGGTTGCTCTGGGGTTGTTGCCACCTGCACCGTTGACAAGGATATCGCAAGCACCAAGGTCACGAAGGACTGCTTGATGCACTTCTTCAAGAGAAACGGGATCAAGGACGTTTGCCTTGTAACCTTCACAGACAAAGCCTTCTGCCTTCAATTCTTCTGCAAGTGCCTTGACTGCATCTTCATTAAGGTCAAGGGCTGCAACCTTTGCGCCTGATTGAGCAAATGCTCTTGCCATTGCGCCACAGATAAGTCCACCTGCACCTGTGACAACCACTACTTTTCCACTGAAATCTACGTTGATGGGAAGTTGTATCATTTATATGTTCTCCTTATCATTAAATCAATATAACATTTTAATTTGTTTTGATAAATTTGTTTGTGTTTTTGAATATTTTGTTTGTTTTGAGTGTTCTAACCGACTATTTTTTGTCAAACTTTTCAAGGCTATCCCACACGCCGAGCATATACATTATGCCGAGAGCACGGTCATAAAGTCCATAGCCGGGACGTACCTTGCCGGGAACTTCGTCCCAAAGGTGTCTGCCGTGGTCGGGACGGATGTATCCTTCAAAGCCACAATCGTGATATGCTTTGAGGATTTCAAGAATGCCTGTATCTCCGTCACAATCTCTATGGCTTGCCTCTGAAAAATCACCGTTTTCAAAGTGCTTGACGTTTCTTATGTGTGCAAATGCAATTCTATCGCAGTGCTTGCGTACGATTTCTGCCACGTTGTTGTTGGGGTCTGCATTAAGACTGCCAGAACAAAGGGTAAGACAGTTGTATTCATCATCAACCATCTTGAGAAATCTGTCAATATTTGCCTCGTTGACAAGAAGTCTGGGAAGACCAAAGATATCCCAAGGGGGATCATCCATGTGGATTGCCATCTTAATGTCACACTCACGGCAAGTGGGCATAATTGCTTCAAGGAAGTATTTGAGATTTGCCCAAAGTTTTTCGTGGTCGATACCTTCATATGCCTTGAAAAGTTCATCAAGTTTTGCCATACGTTCAGGCTCCCAACCGGGGAAAGACATATTGTACTTTTCTGTGAAGTCAAGGATGTACTTTGCCATTGCATTGTAGTCATCTTGGATCATATTCTTTTGGTAGAAAAGTGCCGTTGAGCCGTCGCCTACGGGGTGGAAAAGATCACTTCTTGTCCAGTCAAAGATGGGCATAAAGTTATAACATATAACTTTGACACCAAATTTTGAAAGGTTGCGGATGGTTGTCTTGTAGTTTTCAATGTAGCCATCTCTTGTGGGAAGACCAATCTTGATGTCGTCGTGCACGTTGACTGATTCTACAACGTCCATATTGAAGCCGTATTCATCAAATTGTGCTTTGACTTCAGCGATTTCTTCTTCTGTCCACACTTCGCCGGGAAGTTTGTGATGAAGTGCCCACACGATTCCGTCAACACCGGGAATTTGCTTGATGTCACTGAGTTTTATGCGATCATTTCCTTCGCCATACCAGCGAAAAGTCATTTTCATTGGCATATATCTATTCTCCTTTTATATTGAACAAATTTTACAGATTAAAATATTTTTGTGCATTGTGGTGGCAGATGTCACTGACAATTTTGCCAAGGGCGTCATAGTCGCAAGGATATTCGCCGTTTTCTACCCACTCGCCTATAAGACTGCAAAGTATTCTTCTAAAATACTCGTGTCTTGTATAACTCAAGAAACTTCTGCTGTCTGTGAGCATACCCACAAAGTTGCCAAGAAGGGACAAATTGGCAAGGCTTGTAAGTTGGTCACGCATACCCTGTTTGTTGTCGTTGAACCACCAAGCACTGCCGTGTTGTATTTTGCCTTGAACTTCTGTGCCTTGGAAAGCACCGATAAGTGTGTCAATAAATTGATTGTCACTGGGGTCAAGGCTGTAAATGATTGTTTTGGGCAAATTGTTTTCTTTGTTGAGTCTGTCAAGAAGTGATGCAAGTTTTCTACTGCCGTTGTCGGGGCCTATGCAATCAAATCCTGTGTCTGCACCAAGGGTTGCAAATGCCTTTGAATTGGGGTTGCGCATACAGTTGTAATGAAGTTGCATAACCCAACCCAAACGATTGTACTCTCTTGCACAGTGGACAAGAAGTTCAGTTTTGACACTTTCAACTTCTTCTGCTGTGACGCTCTTGCCTGCAAGTGCTTTTGAGATGATTTTGTTCATTTCATCTTCACTTGCCTCAACATAAATCATCTTGTCAAGACCGTGATCACTTGCCTTGCATCCGTGATTGTTGAAATATTCAATTCTATTTGTAAGCGCACTCTTGATTGAATTCAAATCCTTGATTTCAACACCGGACACAACTTCAAGTTTTTTGATGTATTCTGTCCAATCTGCCTTTTCAAGATTGAGTGCTTTGTCAGGTCTAAATGAAGGGGCAACCACTGTGTCAAAGGTGTTGTCTTCTTTGAGCAATTTGTGGTATTCGAGGGTGTCAATGGGATCGTCTGTTGTGCCAATCATTTGAACGTTGCTATCCTTGATGATACTGCGCACACTGACATTTTCTTCCTTGAGTTTTTTCTCACAAAGATCCCACACGTCTTTGGCAGTTTGTCCGTTTAGAACGCCTGTATATCCAAAATATTTCTTAAGTTCCAAGTGACACCAGTGATACATAGGATTGCCGATTGCCTTGGGAAGAAGTTCTGCAAATTTGACAAACTTTTCATAGGGTGTTGCGCCACCTGTGATGTAATATTCATCAACTCCGTTAGAGCGCATAAGACGCCACTTGTAGTGGTCGCCAGAAAGCCAAAGTTCAGTTATGTTGGCAAAGTGCTTATCTTCGTAAATCTCTTTGGGATTGACGTGACAATGATAGTCAATGATAGGCAATTTTTCTGCATAGTCAAAATAGAGTTTCCTTGAAGTCTTTGTGTTCAAAAGAAAGTTCTTATCCAAAAATTTTGACATCTTTTTCTCCTTGTAGTCCTTGTATAGTTTGTCCTATTCAGTCACTTATTTTCTTATATTCTCACGATATTCACGAGGGGTTTTGCCCACTTGTCTTTTGAATATTTTTGAGAAGTACTGCACGTCCATAATGCCACAGTGCATTGCGATTGTTTGGATTTGCAGATTGGTTGTGTTGAGAAGGTGCACTGCGTGATTGATGCGCTTATCTCTTATATACTCAATGACTGTCTTTCCCGTTTCCTTTTTGAACACGGTTGCAAGATACTCTGCAGTTATGTTTTGCCTTCTTGCAAGGTCGTGGAGAGAAAGTTCGGCAGAAATGTCTGCTTCAATCATCAAGATTGTGTTTTTTACCACGTTAGAATACTTGTTTGTCACGTGTTTTCTTACAAGACGGCAATATGAAGAAAAGATTTCTCTCATCATATCAGGCACTGTTTTCACATTGGCGATTTGCTCAATCTTGGTGGCAATACGTGATGATATTCTATCTATGTGCAAGGGGTGGACACCACCTTGTTCTGCTGCTTTACGAAGGAGCGTATTCATGATGATGCAGTAGTTTTTCGCATTTCTAACTGGGTCTTGCACTCTCTTTTCCAAAATGTTGCTCGTGAAGGTAGACATCAAAATTTTGTCCTTGTGCTGTTGACCAAGTGCCACTGCTTGTATCATTTCATTTTCAAAGGCATAGCGAAGTTCAAGCCTTTCAATATTGGCAAGGGTTTCATTGAAGTCATCATTTCTTGTGATTTGGTCAAGAGATGAAAATGCGAGAAGATCCCCTTTGTTGACGTCAACGATTGCAAAGGACTTTGTGTCCCAAATATTTTCACAAAAGGCGTCAATCATCATAAACAAATGATCGTTGTCGCCAATGATAGGCAAAGTTGTGTAATACTCTTTCAAATATTTCTGCACATTGGGGGCAATGGCAAGTTTCTCGCTGATTTCCAAAATCTCGTTTGAAGACATGGGATTTTTGAGATAGGGCCCAATAGATAACAGGTTTTGCTCATCTTTGGTGGGAAGTTTGATGACTATGAAGTGCAATCTAAACTCGTTGACGAAATTGTACTTCGTCTTTGCGTCAACAGTGCCAAGATACTCTTTTATTGTGACACTCAAGGACTTGCAATCCCCAACGATTGACGTAAGATATGAATCAAGCATCACTTCTGCCTTGTCATCTTGTGAAAAATTGCAGGTGTGAATATGACATTTGGTCAATGTGTCAATCAAAAACTTGTATTCCACTTCACAATTCATATCTCACCTATTGCACAAATTTTGTTGCGCCAATTTCCTTTGTGCTTTCATTATTACACGAATTTTTGACTTTTGCAATAGTTTTTTTTCAACAAATATGAAAATAATACAAAAAAAGATTAAATTTGCTCTATAATTTTTTTCTAAATGCAGTTATAATATAATCAGTCTTTAAGACACAATATAAAAACAATATTAAAAACATAAGGGAGAAAATCAAATGAAAAAAAGACAACCCCAATTGGATGCCAATGGCCGTCGCAAATTTGGTATTCTCGACAAACTGGCTTATGCAGCAGGCGATCTTGGCTGTAACATGAGTTTTGGTTTGAAGAGTACCGTCCAAACATTCTGGCTCATCTATATGGCCATGGAAACCGGTATCCTTTCTGCACTTCTCTTGGTCGTTCAAATTTGGGACGCAATCAATGACCCCATTATCGGCACAATTATTGACGCAGACAAGCGCAAGTACAAACTTGGCAAATTCAAGACCTATATCTTGATTGGCGCAATTGGTCTTATCGTCGGTGGCGCAATGGTATTCTTGCCCTTCCCCAATGCAGATCTCTGGCTCAAGTGTGTTCTCTTCATCCTTGGCTATATCGTTTGGGACGCAGCATACACAATGGCAAACGTGCCTTACGGCTCAATGCTTTCATTGGTCTCAGAAGACGCATCAGAAAGAGCACAACTTTCAACATGGCGTTCAATCGGCTCAATGATCGGCAATATCCTTCCCGGTGTTATCCTTCCCTTCCTTATCTGGCACAATGAAGTTGATGCAGCAGGCAATCCTATCATCAACCCCGAAACAGGAAAACAAGTTCAAACCCTCATGGGCGACAGAGTTTTCTGGGCAGCACTCATTATGGGTGTCCTTGGATTTGCATGCTTTATGTTTATGATCAAAGGCATCACAATCCGTGCAGACGAATATTCAGTCAAAACAAATGAAGGTGGCGGAAAATTCAACGTAGGCAAAGCATTTGTCAACTTTATAAAGAACCGTCCTGCAGTTGGCGCAACTGTTGCAGCAATGGGTATGTTCCTTGGTATGCAATCTGCAACAACAGCAAATACAGTTATGTTTGCAACATACTTTGGCAAGGCAGAATGGGCAGGCCTTGTCATGGCAATAGGTTTTGTGCCTATGTTCGTATTTATGCCCTTCGTAAAGAAACTTGTTGATAAGTTCGGCAAGAAAGAAGCATCAACAGTTGGCACGTTGGTTTCAGTCCTTGGTGGCGCAGTCATGATGATCTTCCCCGCAATCAAGAACACTGACGCAGCACTTGCTGTCTATATGGTTGCTCTCGTTCTCTTTGGTCTTGGCATGGGCTTCTACACCTGTGTTTCATGGGCACTCATGGGCGACGCAATCGACTACAACGAATGGAAGACAGGTCAACGTGAAGAAGGCACAGTCTATTCACTCCACTCATTCTTCCGTAAACTTGCACAAGGTGTTGGACCCTCAATCGTCCTTCTCATCATGGGCGCACTCGGTTACGTTTCAGCACTTGGCACAGAAGGTCAATCATTTGAAACATCACACAATATGTGCTGGCTCGTTGCAGGCCTCTATCTCTTCAGTGCAGTTGTTCAATTTATCGGTATTGGCGTCATCTACAACATTGACAAGAAGACTCTCATCAAGATGACAGAAGAACTCCAAGAACAACGCAAACTCAACGCAGAACAAGAAGCACAAGAAAACGGCGAAGTTGCAGAAGGCGAAGAAAATGTTGAAACAGAAGACAACGTCTTCACAACAGAAGAAGATCCTTGTGGACAATGTGATGTTCCTGAAGTTGAAATGCCTGAATTGGAATCACCCGAATTCCCCGTGGTCGAATTCCCCGAAATTATTGACAACGATAAAGAATAATCACTGAACTTAAAACTTGGGCGTCCGTTCGTTTGGACGGACGCCTTTTATAAGGCTTTTATATTTGATATTGGGATATACCAATATATAATAAGGAGAAAATATGAGAAAAATAATCAATCTCAATGAAAACTGGTTATTTGTCAAAGATACAACAGACATCACTCGCAATGACGGTGTAGCACTCAATCTGCCCCACTCTTGGAACGCAGAAGACGGCTATGACGGTGGCAACGACTACTTCCGTGGATCATGCCTTTATTCAAAGAAACTTGTCAAGGCAGAACTTCCTGAAAGCGACCTTTACTATCTTGAATTTAGAGGCACAAACGCATCAGCAGACGTTTATGTCAACGGCAAGAAACTTGCTCATCACGATGGTGGCTATTCAACATGGCGTGTCAACATCACTGAGGAACTCACTGATGAAACAGAAATCGCAGTCCTTGTTGAAAATACAATCAACGAAACAGTTTATCCCCAAATGGCAGACTTCACTTTCTACGGTGGTATTTACCGTGATGTGAACCTTGTCTGCGTCAATGATGCTCACTTTGACCTTGACTACTATGGTGCACCTGGAATCCAAATTACGCCTACAGTCAACGGCACAAAGGCATCAGTTGAAGTGGTTGCTTACGTCAAGAACTTGAAAGACGGTCAATCACTTGCCTACACTCTCTACGATAAGGAAGAAAATGAACTTCAAAAGGTGGAAACAACAGACACAACTGTCACCTTTGAAATTGAAAACGTACATCTCTGGCACGGACGCAAAGACCCCTATCTCTACTGCTGTGAAGTTGAAATAGTGGAAAACGGCCAAGTTCTTGACAATGTTTGCAGTCGTTTTGGTTGCCGTACATTTGTCATTGACCCCAACAACGGATTTATCCTCAATGGTGAAGAATATCCTCTCCGTGGCGTATCACGTCACCAAGACAGAACTGGTGTTGGCAATGCTCTCCTTAAGGAACATCACGAAGAAGACATTGAACTCATTTGTGAAATGGGCGCAACAACAATCCGTCTTGCACACTATCAACACGATCAATACTTCTATGATCTTTGTGACGAAAAGGGCTTGGTCATCTGGGCAGAAATCCCCTACATTTCAAGACACATGCCCACAGGCCGTGAAAACACAATCTCACAAATGAAGGAATTGGTTGCTCAAAACTACAACCACCCCAGTATTGTTGTTTGGGGACTTTCAAACGAAATCTCAATCGCAGGATCAGACGAAGATTTGCTTGAAAACCATCGCATCTTGAACGATCTCGTTCACAGCATGGACAAGACACGTCTTACAACCATTGCAGCAGTTTCAATGTGCAAGATGGAAGATCCTTATCTCCAAATCCCCGACGTCGTTTCATACAACCACTACTTCGGTTGGTACGGTGGCGAAACATCAATGAACGGCCCTTGGTTTGACAAATTCCATGCAATGCACCCCAACATCCCTATCGGTTGCTCCGAATATGGTTGCGAAGCATTGAACTGGCACACAAGCGACCCCAGACAAGGCGACTACACCGAAGAATATCAAGCATACTATCACGAAGAACTCATCAAACAACTTTACACAAGAAAGTATATCTGGGCAACTCACGTATGGAATATGTTTGACTTTGGCGCAGATGCAAGAGCAGAAGGTGGCGAAAACGGTCAAAACCACAAAGGTCTTGTGACAATGGATAGAAAGTACAAGAAAGACTCTTTCTATGCATACAAGGCATGGTTGGTGTCCCCCGAAGTCGATCCTTTTGTACACCTTTGTGGCAAGAGATACGTCGACAGAGTTGAAGACGTGACAAAGGTTACAGTGTACTCCAACCTTCCTGAAGTTGAACTTTTCGTCAACGGCGAAAGCCTTGGCAAAAAGACTGCAGATGACCACTTCTTCTACTTTGACGTCCCCAACGTTGGCGAAAGCACAATCGTTGCAAAGGCAGGCGAACTCACAGACGAAGGTCACATCCGCAAAGTCGACGAAATGAATATGGATTACGTCCTTGTTGAAAAGGGTGCAGTGCTCAACTGGTTTGACGTCAATGCTCCTGAAGGCAGATTCTCACTCAACGACAAGATTGCAGACATTATGTCATCTTTCCGTGGCAAACTTTGGTTCTTGGGTGTCGGTCTTCAAATCAAGAAACAAATGGACGCAAACAAGAAAGGCAAGAAAGGCGAAAAGAACTCCGGTGGATTTGAGGTTGATCTCAAGGCAGACGGTGGCATCATGCAAATGATGGGCAGCTTTACAGTCCTTCGTTTGACAAGTATGATGGGTATGATGAACATCTCATTTACAAAGGAAGAACTCCTTAAGATGAACAAAAAACTCAATCGTATTAGAAAGCCCAAAAACAAGAAAAACTAATCTTCAAAGATAAAACCAATATCTCCATTTTATTTAAGAAAAAAGCAAAAAGCAGACTTTATGGTCTGCTTTTTGTTTTTGTAAACACTTGCTTTGAGAAAGTTTTATAATCCAATTCAATAGCGCAAAGTGAGTGCGAACATGTCTATTCAGGATCCCCCCCCCTTCCTCATGTGTTTCCCCCCATTTGCCTACGGCAAAGCCCTGCGGGCAGGGGACACACTCGGCACGCGCACATTAGGGATATTCCTCTCATTATGTCACTTGCCACTTGGGTGGGAAAAATAGGATTCCCAAGTGGCTGGCGTACTTTCGTCTGGTGCTTGGCACTCGCTATGTCGCCACCCTGTGGCTCCCGTTCCGTCTTCGTATAAGTGAGTGCTTGTATAAGTACCCCACGAACTTGCCGTAAAACCCTACTTTTCGGAAGATTCGTGAATCTCCCCTACAGGGAGTTTATAAATCATCCCACCATTTGGGAAGATGTCATTATCATTTGATTGATGTACAATTTCTTTTTTCGTTGGTATGAGTTTGAGTTTGGCAGTAGGGGCGATTCACGAATCGCCCGATATAATTACACCAAAATGTGCCATAGGCACAATTCATGCAACGCAGTTGCAATTCATTGCACTATAAGCACACTCACAAAAAACTGCGATATTTAGATGCATGACGAGAAAGAAAAACCCACACGGGTCGTGGCGTACTTGTCGTACGCGAGAATCGTGTGGGTTGTATCTGTAAGGAACGAGGTGACGGAATAGCGCATTGCTACGGTTTACCGTCAATCGCGTCCAAAGTCAGGCGCTAAATAGCGTGAATTTAAGTGGTGGATGTTTGCAGTCTGCTTTTTAATGCACTCACTAAAAACTGTGATATTTAGATGAAGAACAAGAAAGGCACTTTTAGATCAGTCCGCAGTGTACTTGTCGTACATAAGGATTGAAATAAAAGTGCCTGCCGAAGTTATTCGCTAAATAGCGCAGTTTTTTACACTTCGAAACAACTGCCCCCTACAAACTCACGAAGGATTGAGTTGCAAGGGATGACGCTTTCATCTTCAAGGGGTTTGAAGTACTTGAGATATTTGATGAGTCTGTTTGCAATGACGTATTGAGGATCGGTGGGTTTGATCTCTTTGAGTGCAGGCATTGCTTGTTTTCTGAGGACACAGAGTTCATAAAGCAATGATGAGTTGAACACAAAGTTGACGCCTTCTTGATGGGGATAAATCCATCTAAACTCGCCGTTGCGCACTGACTTCCACATATCAATTGTTGTTGCTGCGCTTGCGCCACGATGTTTCATATCACGGACGATTCTGCGAATAAGACGAACGTCTGTGGTTGACAATGGTGCATGGTCATCAATGTTGATTTGTGCTTGTGGTGCAATGAAGATCTTAAACTTTTGATGTTTGGGGATTGATGATGTAAGTTGCTCGTTGAGTGCGTGTATGCCTTCAATGATGATGGGGCTATCGCTGTCAACTCTGATGGTCTTGCCCGCCTCTCTTTGACCTGTCTTGAAGTTGAAATACGGAAGTGTGACTTCTTCTCCGTTGATAAGGTCATACAAGTCCTTATTGAACTGCTCTACGTCAAGGGTGTTGACGTGTTCAAGGTCTATTTCTGCAAGGGACACACCTTGGATTTTGCAGATCTCTGCCTTTGGAAGATAATAGTCATCCATTGAGATCATGACGGGCTTGATGCCTCTTGACAACAATTCTATGCGCAAACGGTTGCAGAAGGTGGTCTTACCACTTGAACTGGGGCCTGCGATACCGATAAGACGGATGTTTTCCTTTTCCTTTTCAATGGCGTTGCCCAATTCTGAGAGCATGTGGTTGTGACGCGCTTCGCAGAGTTGAACGAAATCTCTGGGATTGCCTTGGATGATCTTTTTGTTGATGCTGACGATTGTCTGCACGCCAACCTTCTTTGACCATTGATATGCGTTTTGAAGTGTTTTTCCGTAGGTTGTTTCCTCTTGGAATTCAGGAATTGTTGCTCCCAATTCGTGACGAGGATATTGGATGATCATACCGGGGCTATAGGGGGAGATGCGATAGTTTTTGATTGCACCCGTTGATGAAACCATATAGCCGTGCAAATAGTCGCAGTACTCTGCACACTTGTAAAGGTGGACGGTGGATTCGGGACGGAATTCCAAGATTTCCATTTTGTCGAGATGGCCGAACTTGGTATATACTTCCTTTGCCTCCTCCGTGCTGACAACAACACGGTCAATGAAAAGGTCTTCTGCGATAATCTTTTCCACTTCTCTCTTGATGGGCTCAGTGGCTCTTGACATATTAAAGCCGGGGGTCAATGATTGGCAGAAGATTGCACGTGATACGTTATAACTGAAACGCACTTGCACGTCAGGGTACAATCTATGGAAAGCCATTGCCACCACAAAGCGAAGGCTGGTTTCGTATGCCTTTGACGCCTCCTCGTGATCAAGACCAAGGAGTGTGATTTCTTCTCCGTCATTTTTGTTGGTCAGTTGATAGTTGAGTTCCTTGATGACAGAACCAACTTTGCAGATGATAAAGTCGTCCTTTTGGTTTTCGGGGATAAGGTCGATGACTCTTTGTCCCTTGTTGACGGCTACCGTTTTGCCGTTGATGATTACGTTGAACATATTTTTCTCCCTTAAAATTCTTTCTACTTAATTCCAATTAAGCCGTATTTTATATACTATTTCTAATGCTTGGATATTCTACCACAAAAACCAAAATCCGTCAATAGTGAATTTGATAACATCAAATTAAGCACCACCTAAAAACTGCCCCAAAAACAAGTTTATAATAGGCAAAAATCACATCATAAAATTTCAAAAAGCCCCAAAAAAAAGGACTGCGATTTGCAGTCCTTTTTACTTTGTTGAATTGGCTTGTTGGATTAATATCCCAAAACGTATTCTGCATATTCTCTTGCATCAATTTCTCTTGCATTATAATAATATTTGTCATAATCTTCAGCAGAGTCTGTATAGTCCAAATATTTCCATGCGCCATATTGATTGTCTGTGGGCACAACAAGTAGATCGTCCACGCTACATCCGTCCACTGATCCAATCGCAATGCTTTGATAGTAGTGACGGACTTCGTGAATAAGAACGCTGACAATTCCTCTTGTGTAATATTCTCCTTCAGTCAATTTTTGAATTGTTATGGTTTGTGTCCCCTCTGTATAGAAACCAAAAATGCCTTCTGGCATATTCTCGTCAAAAATGATGTTTATGCCAACAATAGATTTTGTCAGTTTGTGCAATTCGTTTACCACAATGCCTCTCAAGTTTGTTTCGCTCATATTCAAAATGACATTTTCTGAGCAACCATAAAAATCTGTTGCTTTCAAATCTGTTCTATCTGCACCAAACGTCACTGTTGCAAATCCACCATAGCCCAAGTATCTAAATGCACCGCGGGCAAAATTGACGATTGTATCGGGGATGATCAAGTTGCCTGCAAATTGTTCGTTCAAAACGCCAAGTCCTGTGACTTTTCTGCCGTCCACTTCCATTGGGATTTCCACGTCATCAAATTGTTCAGCAACAAAATCGTGCAAAGTCAACGTATTATCGTCATTGATTGTGAAATAGAATTGCTTGCCTTTATAAACTGTGCTAACTTCAAATGTGCGAACAATGAGATACAACGTTGTGGTTTCAGTTACTATAAACTCAAATTCCTCTTGGGTGGAAATGACGTTGCCGTCTTTGTCTTGCCACTCCTTGAAAATGCCTGTTCTTCCCAAAAGGGTTGTATCCACGTTGACCACTTGATTTTTGTCGCAAATCTTGTGGACTTCTTCAAGGGCAATATCAACTTCATTCAATGTGAGAATATATTTATCCCTAATGTCTGCAAAATCAAATGTGACGGTGTCGATCATACATGTTTCTGTTGTAAAACTACTGTATGTATAGCCAGTGCTATGGGGCAAAAGTTTTACACCTGTTTCTTCCTCGACGTGACCGATCACATATCCACCAATAGGACTTTCTGGGTCGGTTTCTTTGAGAATTGAGGTGTGTGTGCGCAATGCCAATTTATCGTTCTTGTGAATATGATATGAGAAAGATGGATGTGCTTTGTTTACATAAGGCAAATACTCTATGTCAACACCCAAGTTATTTTCCACCTGAATATCAACTGTGATGGGTTGAATCAGCGATTCATCTTGTGTGAAAACTGGAGTGTACTCTTCATCCCACAATGAGACCAGTGTAACATTGGTGCCAAGAATTGCATCATGTGCTACCGAAATTTGGTTCTGGCTTTCTCTCTTCCAATTAAGAAAATAATAACCCTCATCTGCCACAGGCTTGATGACAATTACTGGCACATCTGTAACATCGTGGACATAAAAGTCAACGATCTCTGCATGGCCACCTTCTGACTCACCAAATATGTCGGAGAGATCATATACCGTTTCTTCTCCGCAAACTTGACAGAAAGTTGACACCAAACTGATGTCATCGTTTGTGCTCCATCGAATATCATGTTGCAAAATTTCGCCAGAATCTCTAACCTCTGTTTCATCACAGTTGAAACAGCATCTTATTTCTCTGCCCCTTGCAGTACATGTTGCTTCTTTGATTGTAACCCAATCACTGTAGTTGTGTTGGCAATTATGATTGCACGCTACAAGCATACACAAGCATGCAAGCATGAGTATGCATATCATTATTGTCATTAAGTTCTTTCTTGCTTTGTTCATTTACTTTTCTCCTTTTCGTTGACGAAAGCCATGGCGTACAACGTCTTTTTCATGGCTTTATTGTATCACACAATGGACAAAATTGTTCTCTACCAAAACGGGAGCCACTCCCGAAATTTAAGATTTCGGCATTTTTCAAATTCTCGCAATATGAGAATTTGTTATTTTTGTGCAGTTTTCAGTGTTTATTGCTCATTTTTGATATGTTTAAGTGCTATTTTTGAAAAATAATTGGGCACTGTGCATAAATGAGTCAACACGAAAATTCAATTATTTTTTTCTTTTTATTGACAGAAAGGACTGCAAATCGCAGTCCTTTCTGTTTTGTTTGTTGATTTAGTTTTGTTCGGGAACATAGTTGAAATGGATTGTTACGTTTGACGTTCCTGCAAGAGCAAGAGAATTTTTGGTCAGTGCGTTCCATTCTGCTTCTGTGCCTGTGAAATAGATGTCAGTAAGATTGTCGCAGAGAGAAAATGCGCCCATGCCAATGATTGTTACGCTCTTGGGAATGACAACACTTGTCAGGCTTGTACAGCCTGTAAATGCCATTTCTTCAATGGTTGTGACACTGTCAGAGATAACAACGGACTCCAATTGTGCGCACATATCAAATGCAAATTTTCCTATGACGGTAATGGGCTTATTATTGTACATGTTTTCCATCACGTAAGTGCCTGCAAGATTTTTGTTGGCAATGCGTTCAAGAATATAACCTGTGCCATCTTCTGTGAGTGTATATCTTGATTCTGGATCTTCACACACCCAGCAGTTTCCATTGCTGTCATAATCGTGTCCAAGGGCATCAATGCTTTCTTGTGCAACGACAGTTTTTTTGCATGTTTCGCAGTACTTACCTTCAGTAAGACCGGTCTTTGTGCAAGTGGGTTCAACTGCATCAAGGGTTATGATAAAGTGAATTTTAACATTTTCCAAATCAGTTCCTATACCTGCAGATGGCAAGTAAATTACATCATAAACGTCATCCCATCTATCTTCGGAGCCATAATAATAAATATCCGTAAGACTTAGGCAATCGTGGAATGCATCATCCTCAATCTTGGTCACGTTGCTTGGAATTTCTATAGTTTTCAACCTTGCACATTTTGCAAATGCGGATGACCCGATGGTCAAATTGTAATAACCTTCTTCAATCTTGATGCTTGTAAGATTTACACAACCTGAAAATGCATTATTGGCAATCGCTGTCACAGGCTTACCGTTGAATTTGCTGGGGACAACAAAGTCTCCTCTGACGTTTTTATTCACTTCTACAAGTTCGTATTCCATGCCGTTTTTTACAGGTATATACGTGACGCCAACTGCATAATCGCCGTGGATGCAAACATCGTTCTCATCAATGTCGTGTCCTGTTGCGGGGATTTCATTGTATGTGCTGTAATCACAACGCGAACAGGCTTCATAAGCATCCCAACCAATTTGTGTGCAGGTGGGTGCTTTTGCCTTGTGGTTGACTATATTGTGTTCAAGTGTATCAACAACTTCTTGTGCTACGAGAACTTTGTCACAAGTTGCACAATACTTACCTTCTGTAAGACCTGTTTCTGTACAAGTGGGTGCAACTGCATCACGGATCTCAATAAAGTGGATGGTTGCATTTGCCAAAGCGTCATTGCCTTCTGCGATGACAATTGCGTTCCATTCTGCTTCTGTGCCTGTGAAATAGATATCTGTAAGTTCGCGACAATTGTAGAATGCGCGTTCGCCAATTGTTGTCACAGTGTTGGGAATCGTGATTGAAGTGAGTTTGTTATATCCCTCAAACACGAATCTGCCGATTGTTACAAGTTTGCTATTTGAACTGATATTGACCGTTGTCAAATTGTCACAAAGACTGAAAGCAGATTCTTCCAATATTGTTACACTATCGGGGATTGTCACGCTCGTCAGGTTATCACATTGTGAGAAAGCGTGGTTGCCAATGGTAGTCACACTGTCGGGGATGACAACACTTGTCAAACTGGTGCAACCGTTGAAATTATAATGTGTGCCGAGTTTTGTTACTGTGTTGGGGATGATGATGGTTTTCAAGTTTTGACAACCACTAAAGGCCTCACTACCAATTATTGTAACTTCTGCAGGAATTACAAAAGCTTCACCATTGCTTGCAGGAGCATACAAAATAAGGCTTGTGCCATCAATGCTATACAACACATCATCAACTGCCTTGAGATATTGGCTGTTTGCGTCCACCTTGATTTCTGCCAAGTTATTGCAGTTTACAAATGCATTATCTGTAACTTGTCTTACACTTGCGGGAATGGTTATGCTTGCAAAGCCACAACCGTCAAATGCTCCATCTTTGATATAGTATGCATTGGTTATGGTTACATCCGTCAAGTTGGTGCATCCGGCAAATGCATCGTTAAAAATAAGTCCAGCGTTGTTGAGAACTGCTTTTTGCAGGTTATCACATGACCCAAATGCAGATTGTCCAATGAAATTTACAGTATCTGGAACAGTGACACCTGTCAAATTATGACAATACTGAAAAGTAAATGCGCTGATTTCTCTTATTGGTTTTCCGTTATATGTACTTGGGATAACAATATCGCCACTAATGCTTTTATCTGCCTTAATAATGTCATAGTATTCGCCTAATTCATTTGATCCAAATTGATAAGTGAAATAACTATAATCACACCTTACACAAGCACCATTTTCATTGTTGACGTGTCCAAGTGCATCATCCACCACAACGGTTTCTCTACTAAGTTCCACTTCACACACTGTACAACGAACAACATTGTCGTAAGAACCATCGGTTGTGCAAGTGGGTGCAACATTGTTCTCTACAACAACTGCACCTTCTGTATGTCCAAGCGCATCAACAACTTCTTGTGCTACGAGAACTTTGTCGCAAGTTGAACAGCGCTTGCCTTCTGTAAGACCTGTTGTTGTGCAGGTGGGTGCAACTGCAGACAAAATTTCTTCTGTGTGTTCAAGTGCATCAACAACTTTTTGTTCGACGGTATCCTTGCCACAAGTTGTGCAATGCTTGCCTTCGGTAAGGCCAGAGGTCGTGCAAGTTGCAGGCACTGCAGGCAATATTTCTTCTGTGTGTCCAAGTGCATCAATTACTTGTTGTACCTCGATTGTTTCGCCACATATGTTGCAATATCTTCCCGCTGTAAGACCTGTGGTTGTGCAGGTTGCAGGACGTGCTTGACCTGCTACGATATTGTGCATGCCAACCACTTGTTGTTCTACGGTTGTCTTTCCACATACCGTACAACGCTTGCCTTCTGTAAGACCTGTTGTTGTACAAGTTGAAGGCACTGCGGGGATGATTTCTTCTGTGTGTGCACACATTTCAATCACTTGTTGCTCTACAAGAACTTCGCCACAGGTTGCACAGTGTTTGCCTTCGGTGAGACCTGTTGTTGTACAGGTTGAAGGCACTGCTTGATCTATGACTTCTGTGTGTCCAAGAGCAGGTATTTTTTCTTGTGCGACAAAGCCTTTGAAACAACGGCTACAATGCTTGCCTTCAGTGAATCCACCTTCTGTGCAAGTTGCAGGAACTGCTTCATCAATGACGATATCATGATTGCACAATTCATCACATGCAGTCAATGTCAATGCCACTGTCAGGAGCAATGCCAATATCAAAATTACTGTAAATTTTTTCATCTTGATTTCCTTTGGTTCGGCCTGCAATCTCACGTGTTGAGCAAGCCAAATCTTTTTTGTTTTTTATACTCTGAAAAACTGTTGTATAGTACTTATCAAATGCCATGGCGTACAACGTCTTTTTCATGGCTTTATTGTACAACACCGTGGGCAAAAGTGTGCTCCACCAACCCGAGAATTACTCTCGAAATGCGAGAATTTTGCCTTTTTAGGTTCTCACAGAGTACAAAAATGGGTGATTTTGGGGCAAAAACTGCCTTTTTTAAGGGTTTTTAGCCAATTTTTGCAAATTCTCCCGTTTTTTGTGCTTTATATTTATTTTAATCAAAAGAACTGCGCGCGCAGTCCTTTTATGTATGCAAAATCAGTGCGTTTGTGCCTCTTCTTTTTGTTGAAGGAAACGTGTGAGTTTCTTCTTTTCCATGGCAAGATATATCCACTTTACAGGGGGCAAAATTGCCATGAGAACTTTGGCAAATACAAAGAGTTTTGAGGGGTTGACTTTCTTCTTTCCCTTCTCAAGTCCTTTGACCATACGCCTTGCAACAACCTTGGGGCTTTGCACGGGGAAAGGTCTTTCCGTGATCTTTCTGTGGCTGCCTTCCGTTGCCTTTTTGAAGAATCCCGTGTCTGTTGCAATAGGGTACAAACAAGTGAGTTTGACGTTGTCTGGGATCTCCATTTGCACGCCTTCTTGAAAGCCGTTCATGGCAAATTTTGATGCGCTATAAATGGTGTAGCCGGGGATTGCCATTGTGCCGATTGCAGACACTGTGATGGCAAATTGTCCTTGTCTGCCGTCAAGATATTCCACGTATTTTGAGTAGGAATAGATGGGTGAGAAAACGTTGGTTTCAAACATCTTTTCCACTCGCTCCCAGTTGGTGTAATCAAAGAGTTCATAGTAGGGATAGCCGGCGTTGGCATAGAAAATATCAATGCCACCAAGGACTTCTATTGCCCTTTCAAAAATAAGGTCAACGTTCTCCTTTTTGGACACGTCCATAACCATGGGGATAACCTTGGAATTGTCAAAAGTTTCAAGTTTGTCAGTGTGCAAATCTACTGCCAAAATCTTGTTGTCGCCCTCGGCAAGAAGTTTCAAGACTTCAAGACCGATGCCGCTGTTTGCTCCTGTCAAAACGATTTTTTTGTTGTTTATCATACTATCACCTGCTGATATTTTTTTTGAGTTTTGTTACAGCAATGCACTTGCGATTGCGCTTGCTTTTGAGATAAGTTGCTCCATTGTGCCGTTGTTGGTCAAGATGATATGGGCGTGCTTTTTCAGTTCTTTCACGGGGGGTTGTACTGCCATAATCTCCTTGGCTCTCTTTCTTGTCACTCCCCTGCCTTCAAGACGTTTCAAGCGCACTCGCTTTTTTGTGTCAACCAATATCACTTTGTCAAAGGTGTCAAGAATTCCACTTTCTATTGCAAGGGGCAACTCTACTGCAAGATGCTCATCATTGCACTCTTTGATTTTGCCCACGATCAATGGGTGTGCCATTGAGTTGAGCAAATCAAGTTTTTCTTTGTTGCCAAATACTACGCTTGCAAGAGTTGACTTTGTGATATTGCCATCTATGACTGCCTCGGGGAAATTGGCTTTCAGTGTGTCAAGATAAGCGTCGTCTTGCCACAGTTCGCCATTGATTTTGTCGGCAGAGAGCGTGGTGTAGCCTGCCCGTTCAAATGCGAGCATAACTTCACTTTTGCCACTGCCTATTCCACCTATAACTGCAATTTTCATATCTTAAATCTCTGCCCAGTTGTCCCCTACCACTGCTTCTGCAACAAGGGGTACGTTGAGTGCCATTGCCTTTTCCATTTCTTCTTGAAGGATGGCTTTGACTTCTTCCACTTCGCCTGCATCTGCATCAATAATCAATTCGTCGTGGACTTGAAGGATCATCTTTGACTTCATATTTTCAAGGCGTTTTTCAACACCAAGCATTGCCACCTTGATGATGTCGGCTGCAGAGCCTTGCAAGGGTGTGTTCTTTGCCATGCGTTGTGCTGCACTGCGCACAAGATAATTGCTTGCGCTCAAATCACTGAGATTTCTGCGTCTGCCAAGGATTGTAGTGCTATATCCTTTTTCTGTTGCCTCACGGACGTTGCCTTCAAGATAGTCCTTGACTGTGGGATATTTTTCAAAATACCTTTCGATAAATTCCTTGGCACGATAGTTGGATATGCCAAGTTGCTCGGCAAGACCAAAGTCGCTCATGCCATAGATGATGCCAAAGTTGACGGCTTTTGCATCTCTGCGCATATCATCTGTCACTTCTTCAACTGGCACACCAAAGATTTGTGATGCAGTGGTGGCGTGGACGTCTATGCCATTGTTGTATGAAGCAAGCAAAATATCGTCCTTGCTAAAGTGTGCAAGAAGACGAAGTTCAATTTGACTGTAGTCGGCAGACACAAGCCTGCAACCCTTTGAAGGTACAAAGGCTTTTTTGATGTCCTTTGATTCTTCACTGCGCACGGGTATGTTTTGCAAGTTGGGGTTGGTTGATGAAAGTCTGCCCGTTGTTGTAATACATTGGTTGAATTCAGTGTGAATTCTGCCTCTGTTGACCAAGGGTTGCAGACCTTGTACGTAGGTTGACAAGAGTTTTGCATAGTGACGGTAGTCAAGGATGAGTTCTATGACGGGATGCTCGTCTTTGAGCCCCACAAGGACTTCTTCCCCTACGCTATAACCTGTCTTAGTCTTCTTTCCGTGACGAAGACCAAGTCTTTCAAAAAGCACTTCTCCAAGTTGTTTGGGAGATGCCACATTAAATTCAAAGCCAACGGATTCGTGTATATTTCGAACAAGTCCGTCAACAAGGCTCGTATATTTTTCATTGAGTTTTTGCAGTTCATCACTATCCACTGCAAAACCCCTTTCTTCCATATTTTTCAGTACTACTGCAAGGGGTTGTTCCACTTCATAAAAGAGTTTTGTAAGTCCCTTTTCTTCAAGTGCTTTTTCAATCTTTTTTCTTTGTGCAAAGAGTTCTGCTGCACCGATTTCATATCCGTCTGCACCAAGGCAAGCGTCTATTGATTTCATGGGGGCACTATCTCTCACAAGGTGTGCACCAATCATATTATCAAAGAATTTCTCTTGGTTGATGCCGTACTCTTTTGACAAAGATTTGTAGTCGTAGCAGATGAGTGTTTTGCCCGAAATGGCACTTTTTACTGTGTCAATGGCTATATCAAAGGTCAATTCTGCAAAAAGATCGTCCCCACAGTTGATGACGTATTCAGTTTTGCCGTCTGTTGAAAAGGATATTTGTTCTCTCACAAGAAGTGCAACTTCTTCCCCTTTCAATGCCTTCAAAATGCCGTCAACAGTGTCAATTTGCTCAACCGTCTTTTCAAAATTGACTTCCCCTACTTCTGCTTCGTCAAAGGTCATACCTGCAGACACAGAGTTCAGTTCAAGTTCTGCAAGTTTACGCTTTACGTCCATAGAATACACCCCTTTGAAGATCATATCTTCAAGGGTGCAAGGTATGGGTGCATTGCACTCTATTGTGGCAAGTTCTCTGCTCAAACGAGCAACGTCTTCGCTTCCACGGATGGTTTCACCAAGTTTGCCCTTGATTTCCTCTGCGTGAGCATATACGCCGTCAAGGTTGCCGTAGGTTTGAAGAAGATCTCTTGCCGTCTTCTCCCCTACCCCTTTGACGCCGGGAATATTGTCTGAAGGGTCGCCACGAAGTGCCTTATAGTCAATGAAGGTGTCCACTGTAAAGCCGTCGTTGAGCAACCACTCGGGTGTGATATATTCAATATCCGTGACACCTTTCTTTGTCCACAAAATTGTGGTTGTATCACTGACAAGTTGGAAACTATCTCTATCCCCTGTGACAACGTAGGTGGTGTCTGCAAATCTCTTTGAGAGTGTGCCAAGAATATCGTCTGCCTCGTAGCCTTCCATTGATACAACCTTGATGTCCATAAGGGCAAGAAGGTCTTTCAAAGGTTGAATTTGCATTGCAAGTTCGGGATCCATAGGCTTGCGAGTTGCCTTGTATTCTGCAAAGCGCAAATGTCTAAAAGTGGGTGCTTTCAGGTCAAACGCCACTGCCATGTGGGTGGGCTTATGCTCTTTGACAAGTTTTGTGATTAGACGAAGGAAACCAAAAATCGCACCGGTAAAAAATCCCTTTGAGGTTTTAAGTCCTGGGAGTGCGTGGTAGGCTCTATGCAACAAACTGTTGCCATCAATTAAAATAATTTTGTTCATAAAATATAACCCTGCTTTTTTGTAAGGTTGGATTATTTATACACGCACCCAAAAATTGAGTGCGTGTAAATAATTACATTATTTAGATTTCGCCGTGCAAGTGACGGATAAGGTTCTTGTCAACTTCGTAGGTGCTACCGGGGCCAATTTCGCCATAGTTGTGTCCATAAGTGAACATATAGATGGGTTTCAAACTGCCCAAGATTGCACTTGCTGCGCCCTTTGCATCTGCAAAGAGTTCTTGTGAGTTGACCATTTGTATTCTCTCGTCTTCAAAACTATAGACGGGATATGGTGTTTCAACGATTGATGTGCCAAAGCCTGCGATAAGGAAGCCCAAGTGGAAATATTCTTCATCTTCAACCATAATGCTGTACTCACTGAACTTGTTGCTTTCTTCAAGGGCTTTTCTTATAAGTCCGTTGAGATCAAGTCCGTTCAAGCCGTCGATTGCATCAAGGAAGTTGAGGACGTTGACTGATTGCCAGTTGTAGATGTCCCAGAAGCCTGTTTGATTGAGAACAAACGTTCTGCCTTCTGCTTGGTCTTTGAGTGCTCTTTCAACAGATGCAGGATCGGTGTCCTTGACAAAGCCGTCAAAACGGACTGTCATTGCTGTTGCAAGCATATTGGAAAACACGCAGTTGTTGAGCGTGAGATGTGTATAACTGACCTTATCTCCATTACGTCTGATGGGGGTGTAGATTGCAGTTTGTGATGTGTTTCTTGCAATACAACCGTCCAACGTGACGTCACTGCCGTAAATACGCAATACCGTTGCAGTATTTTCAAGGATACAGAATTCAATGACGTTGTTTTCAAGGCGCAAATCGTAGTTGCCACTGTTGATTGATTCAACACGGATACAGTTGCCCACAAGACCTGACGTATCTTCGGGATCATCTACGATAATATCTCCAACTTCGCAAGAACGAATGATAACGTTGGACACAGTGACACCACCTTCAATGATACGGATATTTTGGTCACCCGTTGTGCCGTGATATTGTTCCTTATATCCATAGATCATGTGGCCGTTGCCGTAGAGATTGTTGCGAAGGTGGATTGACGTATCTCTTGTGTATGTGCGCATACGTTTCAAGTAGTCAAGGCCTGCGCTCTCTCCGTTTTCAAGCCAGAGTGCTTCTTCATCTGCAGAAAGTGCTGTGCCTGCAACCATCTTGTTATTGATTGCTTCAAGTGCTGTGATGAGTTCATCATTGGGACGGAAACCATCTGCTCTTTGGATATTTTGTGCAAGGCACATATCGTATGTGCGAGCATTACTGTTTGCTTTGCGCAATTTGTAGTTTTCGTCAGATACTGCAAGCATTTCTGCCCAACTTGTGATATTGACACCATTTGTGACCTTCACTGTAAATTGAACTGTCGTATATTCAGGACGTGAAGGGAATTTGGGGTATTTTGCAGTGATTGTCACTATGAGTTCACTGTAACTGTCAATGTTGACACTGTTGAAAATCAACGTATTGCCATCAAACCTTGCCTTGTCGGTGTCAACGAGAACTCTGTCATCCCCAGAACCTTGATATTCTTGAACTTTGAAATCAAATGCAGAATAGAATTCTTCTTCGTTGGCGTTTTCAGGAAGTGAAGGACGCAAGAACTTGAAGTCGAAACTATTGTCTTTCTTTGTAAGGTTGAAGTCTGCAAGTTTAGGCACGTAAGTGTCGGGGTTTGTGACGTTGGCAAAAAGATTGACGTAAACCATACTGCCGTTGATTGTTTCCCCTGCTATACCTGCACTTTCGCACTCGTCGGGTGTTTCAATCAAAAGGACTGTGACGATTTCTCTTACGTTGATTGTAAAGGTATAACTCTTGCCATCTCCGGTGGTTGCAGTGATTTCTGCTCTGCCGTTGCTGACACCTGTCACTGTGCCGTCTTCACTGACTTGTGCAATGGAAGGACGGTTTGATGACCAAGTGACGTCAGGTCTGCTCGTTGTAAAGCAATCTGCAAAACTTGCTGTGAGATAGAGTTTGCCACCTGTAGGAAGGACGTAGCCACCACTTTCTTGTGCTTCAAAGAGATTTGCGTTGTCAATGATGATTGCACCTTCTTCGCACTTGGTGATACTGACTGTTGTGCCGTTGACGTCAATGATTGCAATATCATCAGTGATGACAATTCCGTCACCTGCTGAATTGAGTTCTGCACCAACACCAATTGTCACGTTGTCTTTGTTTACACCAAGTTGTGAGAACAAGATTTCATCTCTTGATGTGACAATATTGTTGCCGTAGAGCGTCACACCGTCTTTGACTGTGATTGTCACTGACTTTGAAACAAACCTGTTTGTTTCGCCAAAGACACTTGCTTTGACTGTCACTGTTGATGTGCCTGCACCGACTGCATTAATGACACCGTTGCTGTCAACTGTCAAAACGTCGGTGTTGCTGCTTGTATAAATCCACGTATCTACGATTGCTTCAACGGGGTCTGTTTCCACTTGAAGAAGTGCATTTTGACCGATTGCCATTTCTGTGGGGCAATTAATCTCAATTTTTTCAACCTTAAAACCAACCACATACACAAAGCAAGTGGCTGTGTGGGTTTCTGCTTGCACCTTCAACTTAAATGAGCAATATGTGTTGATATGCAAATATCCTTTTGGTCCACAAGTTGAATCTTCAATGTCCCCAAGGACTTCTTCTCTTGACACATCTACGCTGTTGTGTACAAAGGCAGGTGCAGGTGCAGAGCCTTCTTTCCACATACTTGCATATTCGCTGTCAATACACACAAGGTTTTCAATGCTCCAAGTATAGTTCTTGTTGCTTGCCCTATCGGGTGTAATCGTCACGTCAAAGAGATCTGACAACTTGTAGGTTGAGTTGGCAGAATTGTATTCTAATTCTAAATAATCTTTGTTCGGTTGCTTGTACTGCTCACTTATTTCAAGAGTGATATCATCAACTGCGATATGTGTTCTCATGGAAACGAAGACACTGACAAGTGCCACCACCAGAACGATTATCACAGGGATAATGACAAGGATGCCGATCATTACTTTTTTCATAATATCTCCTTGGCAGTCTAAAAGACTGCCGTCAATTCAAAGTTTACGGAACTATCTTTTGATAGCGCTTTTCAAGGTTGACAAACAACAGACAGGCACTGCCAATCAAGATTGCAGCAGACACGCCAATGAGTATGCCATAGACCTCTGCAGGTTTCATATCAAACACTACACTGCCCAGTGTCAAGCCTTGGAAACTGAACACCATTGCAAATACGCCGTAAAGCACTGCTGTAAATATGCCTACAAACAATGCAAGTGCCACGTTTTTGTTGGCAGAAACCAACTCGCCGTCGCCACTGACGTTGAAGGTGGGTGACTTGATGTCTGCCCATATTGAAAGGCAAGTTTCTGCAAGGACAACCAATTCACTGATGATGAATATCATGCCCACGTCAAGGGGTGTCAACAGATTGCCCCCTGCTTCCGTTGCAAAGGCGATTGCCACCGTCACACAACAAAGCACCACTGATGCCGTTGCCACAATGCCGTAAAGGAACAACTTTGTGAGAATTTGATTTGTGAAACTGACGGGGATTATCTTCGTATGATAGAATACGTTGCCTTCTCTTGAAATTGAGGTTGATGCAAATGAAACTATGATTGTGACGAAGATGATGATGACAAGAAGTGTCAAGCCGGGCACGATGGTTGTGCCGACACTCTTTGTGCCCATTGCGCTTGCGAGTGCGTTGCAATAGTACACCATAACAGGTGCTGCGCATGCCATTGCGAGATATTGGAAGGAATAGTTGAAACTTCTAAAAATCAAGAAGAACTCTCTGTTGAGCAATGTGCCAAAGACACTGCGCACTTTGTTTTTCTTGTTGAGTTTGACCAATGATTCCTTTTCGCTTTCAATACCTTTCAAGATTGTGCCGTAATAGCACTTTGTTGTGACGAAAAATGCGCCCACGCCAAGTGCTGCATTGATAAGGAACAACCAAAGGAAAGCAAGACCAAGGTCGCCACCTGTAAGACCTGCTTGCACTTTGCCGTTGAGCAAGTATGCATACCAGTTGAAGGGATAGCAGTTGCTTGCAAACTTGACTATGCTTTCATAGATTGTGGGATCATCAAAGAGGTTTACTCTGTTGGTTGCAAGATATTCAAGAACGCTTGAGAGTGCTGTCATATATGCAACAAAGCAAGCACAGATTGCAATGATGATCATAATCAACACCAAAAGGAATTGGTTTTTGATTACGTTGACAATCTTCATCACGGGGATTGCAATAAGGTTGGCGACAAAGAAGGGGAACAACGTTTGGAAAAGCACCATTGCGATTGATGCAAAATAATATCCTACGTTTGCCCCTGTGATTGCTCCAAATACTACGTGGAAAGGGAGTGTGATGAGCACTGTCACCACAAGATTGTGCAAAGCACAATAGATTGACTTTGCAATGAGAATTTCTGCGCCACTGACAGGGAATCGCAAAAGCAATTCGTTGTCACCGTTCATATAAAGGTTTTTGACGACGGTGGACACTGCGACAATGGTTGAGATGCCTATTGTCAAAAGGTTGGCAATGGTCAAAAACTCAATGCGAAGCCCTGCTCTTTTGACAAACATATTTGAGAAGAAGTATATGCCTGTCACAAGCATGCCGTAAAGGACAAGACCAAAGATGAAGTTCATCACCTTCATTGCTTTGTCCTTTTTGCCCATTTCGTGAGCATTGTCTTTTCTTGACCTAAGGTCAAGACGGAAAAGCGTCAGTACGCTTTGCCAAGAGATACTGCCGTTTTTCATTATTTTTCCTCTTTTGTTTCAGTGGGTGTCACGTCTTCTGTTTCAGTTTCTTCTGCAGGAAGTTCTGGACGCATATCTTCACTCTCTTGTGATGCGTAGTCTTCAAAAAGACGCTTTTCATAAGTGCCTGTGATTTTGAAGAATCTTTCTTCAAGGTTGGCTTTGTTTTGTTCGTTGTTTTTCAAATCAAACATATCAATGAGTTGTCCGTCATTGATGATTGCCACTCTATCACAAAGTTTCTTGACAAGGTCAAGGTTGTGTGAACTGAAAAATACTGTATTACCTTTTCTGCAGTGCTCACGCATATATGCGATAATTTCTGCCGTTGATTGAGGGTCAAGACCCATCATAGGTTCATCAAGCACCCAGAGTTTAGGTTCGTGGATGAGGGCTGCAATGATACAAATCTTTTGTTTCATGCCGTGTGAGTATGCCTTGATTTGTCTATCCACTGCAAAGCGAAGACGGAAAAGGTCAAGATAGTGTTCAAGACGTGCTGTTCTGTCCTCAAGGGACACCTTGTAGAGATCTGCAACATAGTTGACGTATTCTCTGCCCGTCAATTTTTCATAAACAGAGTGGTTGTCGGGGACGTAGCCCATTTCCATTTTTGCTTTAATAGGTTCTTTTTGCATATCGTAGCCACAAATTTCAATTGTGCCACTGTCAAAAGGCAAGATGCCTGTAAGACACTTGATTGTTGTGGACTTGCCTGCGCCGTTTTGTCCAAGGAAACCGAAGATTTCACCGGGTTTCAACTCGATGGAAATATCGTTGACTGCAAGTCTGTCACTTTTGGGGTAAGTTTTCTTCAAATTTTTAATTGTTAGCATAAGATTTTCTCCTGCTTTTTGTCTGCAATTTTGTGTTTTATTTCTGTCTTTCAACTTTTGTCTTGCGTGTGCATAAGGTGTGTGCGCACGCAATAAAGAAAATGCAACGGCAAAAATATGCAACATTGCACCTTATCATTTTAACACCACCAACCGTTTCTGTCAACGATTAAATTATTACATAATTTCCCGTTGGATTTTGGGGGGTTTTAATGAACAAAAAGTGATTTTTGATGATGTTTTATGTAAGTTTTTGCTTTGTGACAATAAATAATCTAAATTTTTCAAAAAAATTTTCAAAGAGTGCAAAATTGGGGGTGCTTTTTGCTTGACTTAAACTTTCAAATAGTGCTATATATCATTGACACTTAAATTTACAAGATATAAACCTTTGAATTTTTCAAGTGAATTTACGGCAGATTAAATGATTTTTTAGGATAAATATGGCACAAGAACTCACATCAAAAAAACTTGGCACAATGCCCATTGGCAAACTCATTTTCTCTATGAGTGGCCCTGCAATTCTTTCAATGCTTGTTCAAGCACTTTACAACATTGTTGACAGCATTTTTATCGGCATGTACGACCCTACAAACGGCGTTCTTGCTCTTTCATACGCATTGCCAATTCAGTTGCTTGTCAACGCCTTTGGCGTTGGTCTTGCAGTTGGCACAGGCTCAATGATCTCTCGTCTTCTCGGCGAAGGCAAAAATAAAGAGGCAGGACTCACTGCTCAAACAGGTCTTTTGCTCGCCCTAATTATGAGTGCCGTATTTGCAATTTCAGGCTACTTTATTGCACACGCTTTTGTGGGTATTTACACAGATGACCCCGTCATCTACAAGATGTCTGCCGATTATCTTACAATCTGCACTTGTTGTTCATTTGGTATGATGATTGAAATTATGTTCAACCGTATTTTGCAATCAATGGGCAATATGATTATCCCTATGATAACTCAAATCGTGGGCGCAGTTGTCAACATCATCCTTGACCCAATCCTCATCAGTGTGGCAGGTATGGGAGCAGTGGGTGCTGCTGTTGCAACCATCATTGGACAAATTGTGGCAATGTGCGTGCCTATCTTCATCATCATAAAGGACAAGAGCAAGTTTGACGTGGATATATTCTTTACAAAAGAATATCGTCTGCGCAAAAATATCTTGGGTGGCATTTTGCAAGTTGGCTTGCCCACTATCGTTATGAACTCAATCGGTTCAATTATGTATATGATTGCCAACACCCTTCTCAACGGCTTTACAACACCCATCAACGACAACGGCACAACCAAGGATTTTGCAGTTGGCGTGTGGGCATTTGGCATCTACTTCAAACTCAATTCATTTGCATTTATGCCTTGCTTTGGGCTCAACCAAGGTTGTATCCCCATCATGGGCTACAACTACGGTGCAAACATTAGAAAGCGCTTTGACAAGACCTTCCGTCTGTCAATCATCATTGCACTTTCATATATGACCTTTGCAACAATCTTGTTCCACGCAATGCCCGTGCCTTTCCTTAAGTTGTTCTCTGCCCCCAATGATGCAGTTGTGCTCTTTGAAGGTGCAAGAGCCTTGCGTCTCTGCTCTCTTGCATTTATCCCTGCAGCAGTCAGTGTCATCACCATTGCAATGTTCAATGCAGTTGGACACGGCATCAAGGCAATGCTCATGTCAATCCTTCGTCAAATTGGATTGCTCATCCCCCTTGCAATTGTGCTTTCACAATTCACTGAACTTGGCATGGTCGGCTTCTGGATTTCCTTCCCCATTTCAGAAGCAGTGTCCCTTGCAATCTTCTTCCCCATCGCACTTGCAACCATCAAAAAGATCTTCTTGAAGAAAGACCTTGAAATGCCTGCATCAATGGTGGAAGGTTTGTTCCCCACACCCTCTCTCGACGCTGAAAATGACGGCAAAGAAAATGGTGTTGAAGACGAATTGGCAGAAGATGAAAACACCACAATTCTTGAAACAGAAAACGACGTTGAAATAAGCGAAGAAATCGCATAAAAAAGGTTTTATAATTGTCAAAATGACACATAAACATTGTGTTGTTTGATTTGAAAGGATAATATGCGCCCTAAAAATACAACAAATTTGGGGGCAAAAAATATCAAATAAAATGCAAAAATTCAATCAAAAAAGGCACTCGATTTGAGTGCCTTTTTTTGTTGTAAAATCTGTTGTGAAGATGAGTTTTGTCTTCAAACGATTACTTGATCATTGCCTTATCCCAGTTGGCATTGGGTTCAAGACCCATAAGTTTTGCAACTGTTGCAGCAACGTTTGAAAGACCATATTCGCCATCTTCGATTTCAACATCTGCATTGTAGATGATGAAAGGAACGGGGTTAAGACTGTGTGCTGTACGCACTGCTGTCTTGCCTTTCTTGTTCATTTCAAGCATTTCATCTGCATTGCCGTGGTCTGCTGTAATGACAAGGATTGAGCCTGATTTGTCAATGACGGGAAGAAGACGCTTGAGTGCAAGGTCAACTGCTTCTACGCCGATAATTGTAGCGTCAAGACTGCCTGTATGACCAACCATATCCCCGTTGGGATAGTTGCAACGGATGAATTGATATTTGCCACTTTCAATGGCGTTGATGACTGCATCTGTGACTTCTGCTGACTTCATCCAAGGACGTTCATCAAAGGACACTTTGTCACTTTCGATTTCTGCCCATGTTTCAAGTGTATCACTGAACTTTTCACTTCTGTTGCCGTTCCAGAAATATGTCACGTGGCCGTACTTTTGTGTTTCGCTCACTGCGTAAGAGTTGATGCCGTGGTTGACACAGAACTCTGAGAGCGTGTGCTTAATTTTGGGAGGTTCAACCAAGAAACGCTTGGGAAGTGCCAAATCTCCGTCATATTGGAGCATGCCTGCATACATAACTTTGGGCATATCCTTACGGTCAAAGCCGTCAAATTCTGCATTGTCAAATGCCATAGAGAGTTCGATTGCTCTATCTCCACGGAAGTTGAAAAGAATGACGCTATCGTTGTCTTTCATTGCGCCAACGGGTGCTCCGTTTTCTGCAACGACAAAGGCAGGAAGGTCTTGGTCGATAATGCCGGGATTGTCTGCTCTAAACTTCTCAACTGCTTCTGTTGCGCTTGAAAAGGCAGTTCCTTCACCATAAACGTGTGTATAAAAGCCTTTTTTGACCATATCCCAGTTGGCGAAGTATCTGTCCATTGTGATGGTCATTCTGCCACCACCTGATGCGATTCTGCCATCAAATGTGCTGTCGTTGAGTTCTGCAAGTGCGCTTTCAAGTTGGTCGATATACACAAGCGCAGATGTTGCAGGCACGTCACGTCCGTCAAGAAGAACGTGGATGCGAACTCTTTGAACACCATCATTTTTTGCGCCCTTTACAAGTGCGATAAGATGGCCGATATTGCTGTGAACGTTGCCGTCTGAAAGAAGGCCGATAAAGTGCATTGTGGACTTGTTGTCAACACAGTTATCCTTGAGGGTTGTCCAAGCAGATGACTTGAAGATTTCGCCACTTTCAATTGCTTCTTCAACGAGTTTTGCGCCTTGTGAATAGACTTGACCACAACCAAGTGCGTTGTGACCGACTTCACTGTTGCCCATATCGTCATCAGAAGGAAGACCAACTGCTGTGCCGTGTGCTTTGATATAGGTATGGGGGCAAGTTGCAAGAAGTTTGTCAAGGACGGGTGTGTTTGCAAGAGTGACGGCATCTCCAAGGCCAGTCTTTGACTTGCCTATGCCGTCCATTACTACGAGAACGATATTTTTCATAATAAAACAATCTGCACCGAAACAAGTTTCGGTGTTTCGGCGCAGTCCTTTCAAATATTAATAGTTTACGACTTGTGAGAAATCTACTGCTTTGAGTGATGCACCACCAATAAGACCACCGTCAATGTTGGGTTGTGCCATAAGTTCACTTGCGTTCTTGGGGTTCATACTTCCACCGTATTGGATGCGAAGTTTGTTTGCAAGTTTTCTGCCGTAGAGTTTTGCAATCATTGAACGGATGTTCTTGATTGTTTCTTCTGCTTGTTCGCTTGTTGCTGTCTTGCCTGTGCCGATTGCCCAGACGGGTTCGTATGCGATTACGATATTCTTGAGTTCTTCTGCATCAATGCCTTCAAATGCGCCATTGACTTGCTTACGAAGGACTGACTTTGTGCGATTCTTTTCACGTTGTTCAAGTGTTTCGCCTACGCAGATAATGGGTTTAAGACCACTTGCAAGTGCTGCCTTTGTGCGTGCATTGACTGTTGCATCGGTTTCGCCAAAGTATTGACGGCGTTCGCTATGGCCGATAATGACGTATTCAACACCAAGTTCAACAAGCATTTTTGCACTGATTTCGCCTGTAAATGCACCCTTTTCTGCCCAGTGAACGTTTTCTGCACCGACTTTGATGTTTGAACCCTTTGTGAGTTCAACTGCTGCCATAAGGTCTGTGTAAGGTGTGCAGATAACGACGTCACATTTTGCATCTTTGACAAGGGGCTTGAGTTCTTCGATAAGAGCCTTTGTTTCTGCGATGGTGTTGTTCATTTTCCAGTTGCCTGCGATGATAGGTTTTCTTGCCATATTATTTAGTTTCTCCTGTACAAGATTGTGTGTTATTTTGTATTCGTCTTTGACTTACGTCTAAAAGACGTACGGCACAATCAAGAGCCTTGTTGTGCCGTGGTTTAGAGTGTGCTTATTTTTCGTTGAGGCATGCAATACCGGGGAGGACTTTGCCTTCAAGGTATTCAAGTGATGCGCCACCACCTGTTGAGATGTGGCTCATCTTGTCTGCATAACCAAGTTGTGCAACTGCTGCTGCGCTGTCGCCACCACCGATAATTGTGATTGCGTCTGTGTCTGCCATTGCCTTTGCAACTGCGTTTGTGCCTGCTGCGAGTGTGGGGTTTTCAAAGACGCCCATAGGTCCGTTCCAGACGACTGTCTTTGCGTTCTTGACTGCGTTTGCAAAGAGTTCTTGTGTCTTAGGACCAATGTCAAGACCCATTCTGTCTGCGGGGATTGCATTTGTGGGATAATATTCGATTTCCACGGGTGCATCAATGGGGTTGGGGAAGTCAACTACTGTTGCTGAATCGATGGGGAGATAGATTTCCTTGCCAAGTTCTTTTGCTTTTGCAAGCATTTCCTTGCAGTATTCAATCTTTTCATCATCAACCAATGATGTACCGATTGAACCACCTTGTGCTTTGATGAAGGTGTATGCCATACCACCACCGATAATGAGTGTGTCACACTTGTTGAGAAGGTTGTCGATAACGTTGAGTTTGTCTGCAACTTTTGCGCCACCAAGGATTGCTACGAAGGGACGGACGGGTTCTTCAACTGCGCCACCAAGGAACTTAAGTTCCTTTTCAATAAGGAAACCACTGACTGCTTCCTTTGCAAAGCCGTATTGAACGATACCTGCTGTGGTTGCGTGTGCTCTGTGTGCTGTGCCAAATGCGTCGTTGACATAGATGTCGCAGAATTCTGCAAGTGCTTTGCAAAGTTCTTCACTGTTCTTTTCTTCGCCTTGGTAGAAACGTGTGTTTTCAAGAAGGACGATTTCGCCGTCGCCAAGTGCTGCAACTTTTGCTTTTGCATCTTCGCCAACAAGATCTGTTGCAAATGTGACCTTTCCGGGGAAATGATCTGCAAGTCTGTCTGCAACGGGCTTCAATGTGAACTTTTTGGGGTCGCTCTTGAGAGCCTTTTCAATGTATTCTTGCTTTGCTGCTGCTTGTTCTTCTTGAGGAAGTGCTTCCACTGCCTTCTTTTCCTTCTTTGTCAAACCAAAGCCGGGTGTGAAAATGTTGTGTGGCTTGCCCATGTGTGAACAAAGGATAACCTTTGCGCCATTTTCAACCAAGTGCTTGATTGTGGGAAGTGCGCCATTGATACGGTTTTCATCAGTGATGACACCGTCTTTCATAGGAACGTTGAAGTCGCAACGGACGAGAACTTTTTTGCCTTTGACATCGATGTCACGGACAGTCATTTTTGCCATAAATGTATTCTCCTTAAAATAAATATTTCAAAATTTTTGTGGCAAGAGATAGTAAACTATGCGTTCATGTACGCATATACACGTGCCACAGATAGAAATTTTAGCACAAATTCCAGAAAATAGCAAGAAAAATCTCATTTAGACAAATATTTGTCTATAACCAACAAAAAACTCGCAAATTTAGACAAGAGCAAATTCCCACGATTTATGATCCCAAGCTGCAGACACGCTCACGTCTGGCGCTTGAAAGTCGCTTTCACATCATGGGCGACAACGAGAATAAAATCGCCGTCCATCGCTCACGGCTTGCGCGTCAGGTCTTTGAAACAATCAAGTGCTTGCGTTAGAACCCTTGCCCAATCCATAACACAAATAAAACACCGTACACTTATCGTGTTATTATGGGGTTATATTGTACACTTTTCGTGTTTTTATATATTTCAAATACGGGTAAATAGGCTTGATTTTGGCAGTTTTGGCGATTTTTGTCCACATTTAATACACTTATCGTGTTTTATTACAAAAATGGTGTCTTTTATATTTTGAGTTGTTTTCTTTGTTTCCAAGAACAAAATTCCGTAAAATTGACATATAATTGACACAAAAAAAGACAACCCGTCGGTTGTCTTTTGATCTTTTTATTTCTGTGAGCGCGATTTATTGGCTCTTCTTTTTAGTATTTTTGATTAATTTCAATATTTTGTGAGGTGTCCTTGTTCAAGAAGGTGACTGCAATCGTTTTGGCGTATTGCCTCGTAGACAACTATTGCAACGGAATTGGACAAATTCAAACTTCTTGCATCTGCAATCATAGGAATACGGATTGCATTGTCATAATTATCGTGCAAAAGTTCTTCGGGAAGTCCTTTTGTTTCCTTGCCAAAAATGAAGTAGTCGCCATCTTTCAAGGGTGCTTGGTCATATCTTTTTGCACCTTTTGTGGTGAGATACCACTTGTTGCCGTCCTTATTCTTCTCAAAGAATTCATCAAGGTTTTCATAGACCGTCACGTCAAGAAGATGCCAATAATCAAGCCCTGCACGTTTCAAGGACTTGTCGTCAATGGCAAAGCCCAAGGGCTTGATGAGATGCAATCTTGCCCCTGTTGCTGCGCAGGTGCGCGCTATATTGCCCGTATTTTGTGGGATTTCTGGCTCAACCAGAACTATATTAAATGCCATAATAATCCACTATTGTCTTTCGTTTTTAGTTGTTTTTGTTGGTTTTGACCCAAAATCTTTTGAGATTGACTTGTTCATCTGGCTCAAAAACAGTCGATTCGTACACGCCACCGTTGGCACGTATGACCTTTTCACTGCCTATATTGTCATCATTGCAAGTGATAAGCACTTTGTCAAGTCCTATACTACTACAAAATGGCAAAACCATTTTGAGCATCTCTGTTCCATATCTTTTTCTTCTTTCGGTGGGGCGAATTGAATAGCCAATATGTCCTGCATATTTTTCAAGATACTCATTGAAATAGTGTCTTACTTGAATCATACCAACTATTTTGCTATCACTCTTTCTTACAAACATAAACTGAGTTGCAATAACTCTTCCTTCAGGCAAGGTTTCTTTCTTCTCATAATTTCTGCACTTTGCTATGTAGTCATAAGGATTTTCCATAACCCTCAATGAGCCTGTGCCGTCCATTGAACTGCCCATATCAAGCATTTCCTGACGATAATCTGCAATTTGACTTGCATATTCCTCTGAAACTTTTACTAAAATAAATTCTTCCATATCCTTAATTGTACAAAATTGTTTAATATCTTTATCTGTATCTGTGTTTGCAATTATAAAATCAAAGGTATTCGTCAACCAATTTGAGTATGCCGTCAAGGTCGGTGGCAGTTGCAAGTGCCATACGCACTGCCTTAGTGTTGCCGGTGTTTTTGGCATAGTGGCAGAGGTGTAATTTCATCATATTTGCCACAACTCTGTCGGGAAGATGTGAGCGTAAAATTTCAATATGTTCAAGAACTGTTTTTTTGTTGTCGTACTCAAATTCTGCGTCTTGAATTTCACTGAAAATATAGGGCTTTCCAAGTGCGCCACGGGCAATCATAAAGCCGTCTGCGCCACTGATTTCTTTCACTCTTTCAAGGCTATTTTTATCCACTATATCCCCATTGGCAACGACGGGAATTTTGAGTGCATCTTTGACCATTTTCGTTATGGTGTGATCGGCATATCCTGCATACATTTGCTCCCTAAATCTTGGGTGGACTGCCACCATATCTGCACCACCTTTTTCAGCAGAAAGCGCACACTCAACGGCAAGGATTTCTCCCATTTTTACACCTGCACGAATCTTGACTGTGACAGGTCTTTTGCCACCTTCTTTTGCAGCGCAAACGATCTCGTTGATGAGTGTGGGATTTTCCATCAAGGCACTGCCTTCGCCATTGGAAACAATCTTCCGTACAGGGCAACCCATATTGATATCTATAATGTCAAATTTATGTAGTCTTTCATCCTTTGATGCCTTGTAGATATACTCAGGCTCACTGCCAAAAATTTGCACTGCTGTAGGCACACCCGTGTCCGTTGTATGGAGTAAATCTTCTGTGCCTCTACCACCATAGCAAAGCCCTTTGGCACTGACCATTTCTGTATATAAAAGCCCTGCACCATAGCGTGCAGAAAGATGCCTTGCCCCTGCGTCAGAAAAGCCTGCAATGGGTGCAAACATAAGATTTGATTTCAGTTCAATGTTGCCAATACGCATTTTATCAACTTGTTTTGTGTATTTTATCTATCGTTTGTGTAATTTCGCTGAGAATTGACTTTATCAGTTATTTGCCCTGTCTTTTGGCTTCGTTCCAAAATTCATCAAGTTCGGCAAGGGTGAAATCTGTCATTGATTTGCCGTCCTTCGTTGCCATTTGTTCAACCACTTCAAAGCGTCTTACAAACTTTCTTGATGCATCGTGAAGTGCCATTTCGTTGTCAACTTTGAAGAAACGGAGAACGTTGCAAACTGCAAAGAGAAGATCCCCTGCTTCTTCGTGTCTATCTTCAGGTTTGGCAGTCAAAAGTTCGTCAAGTTCTTCCTTGACTTTGTCAACTGCGCCGTCAACGTTATCCCAATCAAAGCCACATTTTTTGGCTATTTTTTGCACCTTTTCTGCATACAAAAGTGCAGGGAAATTTTTGGGCACTCTGCCCATTGCATCCGTGCTTGACGTATATTTCTTTTCCTTCTTTTTTGCCTCTGCCCAATACATCAAAGCCTCCTCGGGTGTATCGGCATGGTTTTCTCCAAAAATATGGGTGTGACGGTCAAGGAGTTTTCTGCAAATTCCTGTGATCATATCCGTCCAAGTGAAGTCCTTTTCGTCTTCTGCAATTTGGGTGTGGAACACTGCTTGCAACATCACGTCGCCACACTCTTCAAGCATCATTTCTCTATCCTTTGCATCTATGCCTTCAAGGAGTTCATAAGCCTCCTCAATGAGATTGATACGGATTGAATCATGGGTTTGAATTTTGTCCCACTCACAGCCGTCATCTGCACGAAGTCTTTTCATAATTTCTTCAAGATCGCCAAGGTCAAAACGCTTTCTTTCAGTCAAGGTTTTTTCACTGTCCAAGAGCACTTCATCAAAGAGTTCAAGGTCTGTTGCTTTGACATTTTCTTCCTTTCCGTCGAGTGAAAAAACTACGGACTTTTCACTTCCGTAGGCAGACACAATCTTGTCCTTGACTGACTTGCACATTGACTTGTCCGTCACTTTGACTATGCAAGGAATACGTTTGTTGACAAGTATGTAACTGGGGGTGAAATCTTCCCCCATATAGACTTGGTATGAGCCGTTGATTTTGTCATTGAGTGCCATTTGAATACTCCCAAAACCGAATTATTCGGTGTGCTTTCAACAGGACTTTGCCCATTGGTATTGAATTGTACTCTTGCTTGTCCAAAACTCCAAAGAGTATAGACAGAAAGAAGTACATTACATAGCATAACACAAAACCCACCAAAAGCGCAAGTATATCGTGTACGATATAAACCTTTGGCACGATAAGTGCAAGGGCTGTCATCAATCCTGAAAACAGAGCCAGTCCAATGGGATTACGGATTGACATTGACGTGAGTTTCAAGAAGTAGGCGTTGACTATCGCAAGAGATACAACTCCCATAGACAATAGCGCAACACCTGCCCCAACTATGCCAAGGTATCGCACAAGCACCAACATAAGCAGTGTTTTGACAACAACTGCACCACCAAGACCACCCACTGCCCACTTTGTTCTGTCAAGGGCTTGCAAAAGGGATACGTATATCTGCATAACTGACATTATGAGGATATTTGGCGCAGTTATCGTGAGAAGCCGTGATGCAATCAACACCGAGTTATAGTCCAAGGACGAGTATAGCACGGATATGATTTCCTTTGAAAACACCATCATAAATACCGAAGATGGTATGCCTATTGTATAGGCAAGTTTCAAGGATAGGCGACTTTTGAAAAGTATGCTACTGACATCTCGCTCTGCTCTTGACACCGACACCGATGGCACGATTGCAATGGCAAGGGACATTATAAACACCACGGGCATATTGACAAGTGACGTGACGGGGCCGGACAACAATCCGTAGTTGGACGTTGCGCTTGCCGTTGAAAGTCCACCCATTTTCAACAAGTTGACAACCATAAAACTGTCAAAAAAGTTGGATAGGGGCATAATTATCGCCACGATGGCAATGGGGAAGGCAATACGAAACATCCTTGCCCCTTCCTTTTTGTCAAATCGCAAGACTTTGTCTTGCACCTTGTGTTTTCGCTGTCTATAAACATAGGTGGCAATGAGATATACAAGTGCCACAATTTCAGACACCGTCACTCCAACAAAAGCCCCTGCCACCGACCACATAAGTCCGTATGGTTTCAAGTATATGGCAAGAAACAACCCAAGCCCCAACTTCACTGCTTGCTCTATGACGTTTGATACGGCAGTGGGGAGCATATACATTTCTCCTTGAAACCAACCACGAAATCCCGCGATTATCCCAACGAAAAATATTGATGGTGCAACAATTTGAAAGCCGAGTGCCACATCTTCGTTTCCTTGCCACTTGGCAAGGGGGCGTGCAAGAGATAATACAAGCACCGTGCTTATGACGGATAATAGTGCAAGGACGGCTATGCTTGCAAAAAGGTATTTCTTGACACCTTCGCCCACTGCTCGCTTTTCTGCCACAATTCGTGACAGTGCCGTAGGCACTCCTGCACTTGACAACACCATAAAAAGAGCAAAGACAGGAAACACAAGTTGATACATACCCATGCCCTCTGCTCCAAGAACGTTGGTCAAGGGTATGCGATATAGTGCACCAATGACTTTTGCCACCACCGATCCTGTGGCAAGAACAGATGCACCACTCATCAAACTACCATGCTTTTTGAACTTTGAAATAGACTTTTCCTTCATTGTCCAACCACTGCGCCAAGGACTGCCGATGCAAAACGAATATAGCCAAGTTTGTTTTCATCAAGTTGCACTTTTGACACCACGATAACAGTGCCAAGAAGATCCCCATTGACAAGGACGGGCTCTGCAATCAAATAGCCTTCCTTGACAGGTTGTTCTTCAAAAATAGCACCCATTTCAAGAGCGTCAAGCACAACGGAACTGCGTGTTGAAATGACCTTGTTCAAGTTGTCGGTTGGAGTGGAATTTCGTGGACTTTTGCCCTTGCCAAAGCAAGAAATAACCCTATCTCCTGCAATGACATACACTTCGCCACCAACGTACTCCCCTATCATATTCACAACGCCATCAGAGGCATAAAGCATCTCATCAAAGGGGGAGTATTTGCGCAATACAAGGTTTTCTCCTTGGGGCAAAATTTCAAGCTCATCTCCTTCCTTGATACGCAGTGTGCGTCTTAATTCTTTGGGGATTACAATACGTCCCAACTCGTCAATTCGTCTTGTGATTGTTCCGTTCATAGAAAAAACCTCCTGCTTTGTAGTTTGCATTGCAGAAGGTTTATTATTCCAATTTTTTACTATAAAATCCGTTTTCGGTCAGTTGAAGAATTTTCTATCACTTCTTTTCCACCACCAATTCAAGCACCAATGATGTAAAATCAACATCTTCAACAAAGTCACGAGGGATATATTTGATACGGTTGAATTTGTCAAAATGCTTGTAGTGTGTAGGAAGACTGACGGGTGTTGAAACATCCATTGTATAGCATATTTCTTGCAAGTCTTTTTTGAAATTTGCAGGGGTTGACACAAGGGCACTATCGTGGATAATGCTCTTCAAAAGTTTGTCGCCCTTCATAAGTTTTGCCCAGATTTTCATATTAGTATTCTTCTATAATTTCGCCAAAGAAAAATGAGTGTCTATCGTCTGCTGAATATTGGTCTTTGCCGGTGTACCACTTTGGCACAAGGCTCACGTCCATATCGCCCATAGGCACTATGCCAACGACCTTACATTCATAGTACTTTTGGCAACCCTTGACAACACAAGTTCCAACAGATTTTGCAGGTTGTTTTTCCATGCCTGTTTCTGCCCACTTGTCATAATCTCTGCCACTCTTTGAGCCACAAAAACCAAGTTCCTTTTTGAAAGTGCCTGCCTCGGGGACACTGACTGTAAACTCTCTTGTCTTTTCAATAAGACCGTATGTGTGACGGCACTCTCTTATGGGTGCAATGAAAATCTTTTTGCCCCACATGACGCCAACAAAACCCCAACTGCAAACCATAGGATTGTCATCAGCAGTGACAAAACAGCCGGTGTTGAAAGCGCTATTCATAAAATCCATATCTTTGAATTCGTGCATACTAACTCCTAAAATCAATATATTTTAATATATGATAACACACTTTCACGGGTGTCGGCAATAGCCATTGTAAAAAAAGCCAAGATATGTTCAATTTTGCTCGCATTTTTATATTCAATCGAGTCTATTTCTCAATTTTTTGCAAGATTTGGCAAGATTTTCAATAGTCGCCGACAACCAGTCGTGCCACCATATATTGTAAAAAATAATTTTATTATTTTACCCCTTTGGTTTTTTTTGAGTTTTGTGCTAAAATTTGTTTCACTTAATTTTGGAGATATAGATATGGCATTTGTACGATTTTCAAGCGACTTTTTGATGGAAACTTTCACTCTCGTTGACAACCTTTTTGTCCACGAGCATTTGCCCTATCTTGAAGAAAAACAAATCAAGGTCTATATCTATGGTCTTTATCTTTGTGGTACAAACTGCGACAATACTGTGGAAAATCTCTGCACCGTCCTTGACGTCACTGAAGATGAACTCCTTGCAATCTACAAGGAATTTGAAGATCTTGGTCTTGTGAAGATTTTGAATACATTGCCTTTTGAAGTGAAATATCTCTCTTTGAAACGTGGTATGCAACCCCCCAAGAAGTACAAGGCAGAAAAGTGGAACGATTTCAACACTATTCTTCAATCTCTTTTCCCCGAAAGATTGCTCACACCCAACGAGTACAACGAGTACTACAACTTCATTGAAAGCACCAAGATCCAAGAAGACGTGCTTCTTATGATCGTGCAATACTGCATTGATGCAAAGGGCCCTTCCGTGAGATACCCCTACGTCTTTACAGTGGCAAGAAGTTGGATACAAGATGGTGTCCGTACTGTCACTGACGTTGAAAACAAACTCAACGAGTTTGAATCTCAAAGCGAAGAAATGCGCGAAATTCTCCTTTCTCTTGGCAGAAAGAGTGGCGCAGATATTGAAGAAAAACAAATGCTTCGCAAGTGGAAACGTAGTTGGGGATTTGAACTTCCTGCCATTTTGACTGCATCAAAATCACTCAAAGGTGGCAAAACTTTCAAAAAGTTGGATGCAAAACTTGACGAGTTCTTCCGTATGAACATCTTCACTCCCGAAGAAATGAAGGACTACGCTCAATATCGTGAGCATCTCAATGAACTTGCCATTGCAATCAACAAAACCATTGGCGTATATTACGAATCACTTGAGCACATCATTGAAGTTTACACTATCCCTTGGACAACAAAGGGTTTCAGTGATGATGCACTTTTGAAGATTGCACACTACTGCTTTGTCAGTGGCATACGCACCCTTGACGGCATGAACAATGCAGTCAACAAGTTCTACTCACAAGGCTACATAACTGCAGAAGGCGTTGATGAATTTATCTCTGCCGGCATCAAGCAAGACGGCAAAATCAAAGACATCATTGACAAAGTTCAAAGCAGTCGAAATGTCAGTGGTAAGGATAGAGAGTTCTATCGCACTTGGACAAGCGTGTGGGGATTTGATGATGAAATCATCCTTTACGCAGCAGAACTTGCAGTGGGCAAGCCCTACCCTATGACTTTCATCAACCAACTTCTTTCAGGTTGGAAAAATGCAAACGTTTCAACCATTGATGATGCAAAGAAACTTGGCGTAAAAGTGGCAGAAAACAAGCAACAAAACCACAAAGAAACCTATATTGAAAGACAATACACTGAAGAAGAAATCCAAGCAATTTTCAGTGATATAGACAACTTTGACAATCTGGAAATTTGATATGAAAAAAAGAGTTCTTGACAAGGTCTTTGCCGACCTCAATCAAAAAGTACAAGCAAGGCAAAACGCCCTTGCATCTTTGCGTGCACAAGCATACGAGATTGAAGAAATCTCCAATGCACAAAGAGATTATTCAAAGGCAAAGTTTGACGCTCTTGCAAAAGGTGTTCAAAATGATGAAAATCTCAAAAACGCACGTTCAAAGTATATAAATGCACTTGTAAAATACGGATATAGTGAAAATTCCTTTGATTACGTGCCTTTCTGCAAGGCTTGTGGCGACACGGGATACACTGACGGTAAGTTGTGTGGTTGTGTCAAAAAAAAATATATCATCAACCTTGCAAAAGAGTGCGATATCATCACAAAAGCCCCCTTCTCTTTCAAAGATTGCAACACTGACGGCATGAGAAAGGAACAAGGAGATGCACTTAAAAAACTCTATGATTTTGCAGAGAAATACGTGGCAAAATACCCAAACGTCACAAAACACATTTTGGTGTTTATGGGCGCAACCGGCACAGGCAAAAGTTGTCTTGCATCTGCCATGTCAAGAAAGGCAGTCCTTGAAAAAGGAAAAAGCGCACTTGTGATGTCTGCATACGAGTTCAACAACAACTCTCTCAACTGCCATCTCGCACCTATGGAAGACAAAAATCGTATCCTTCACGACGTGATGACCTGCGATTTCCTTGTCATTGACGACCTTGGCACAGAGCCTATGCTCAAAAACGTAACTTGTGAATATATGCAACTCATCCTTGACGAAAGAGTGCGCAGAAACGTGACGACTATCATCACAACCAATCTCAGTGAATTGCAGTTGAAGGAAAGATATGGCGAGCGTATCTTCAGCAGATTGAGTGATGCAAAGGGATCACTTATGCGCAATATCCCCGGTCAAGACCTTAGATTGAAGTAATTGATATCCTTGACAAAGTAAATATCAACCAAGCAAAACAATAATCAACAACCTACAATTAGCAAATGAAAAAGCACCGAAGTTTCGGTGCTTTTTTGTTTTGATTGATTTGAGATACGCTATTTGATTTGACGTTTTAGCCTATGTTGATAGAATTTGTAAGACCAAGTGCATTGAAGATTTGGTTGGGCAATGATGTCACGCCTTCAACAAAGTGGACTTTGTAGTTTTTGCCTGTTGTGTCAATGTGCAACACACCGTAATCTCTCACAAGATATTTGATGAAAAGGTTTTCAGGGACACCAATAATTGTGTCGATATCATCTTTTGCAATGACCACTTCGCCTTTTCTTGTGTAGATAACAAGATTGTCGCCTTCAATACGGACAAGGTCTTCGGGGGATTTCTTCCAGTTGACAAAACGGATTGTAAACCAAACGCTACCACAAATGGTGACTGCCAAAAAGAGTCCAACAATGAGTGACACATAGTATCCATCAACAAAAAGACCGGGGCCATACAATGAGATGACAACTATGACGCCAACGATTGTTGCAACTGTGAGAACCATGCAAAGAATTGCACAACCCAAGAGATAATAGAAGATTGCTGATGCTGTAGATTTTCTGCCTAAAGTCATTTCTATATTCCTTTTTTGTTAAATTATTTTTCTTTTGATACACCGATATTTGCACTGCGTTTTGTCGCACAAATATCATCTATTGATGATAATACACCTTCTTGCGCACAATGTCAATAGTCAATTTTGTTCATGTCATTTGATGATGGCAAATGATGACATTTATTTTTTGTAATTTGCTTGAAATAGTGTTTTATCTTCCTATTCTTCGCACATAAAGTGTTCTTTGTGCTTATTGAAGAAATTAAAATACATTTTGGGATTTTCAAGTTCCCACCACTTTTTCACGGACACAGGGTATTCGTCAAGGTCATAGATTTTGGCATTGTCTATGGCAAGCATAAAGGGTGAGTGAGTGGCAATGATAAACTGACAACCACTGTACTTTGCCATATCCTTGATCATATCTGCAAGTTCCATTTGGAATTTGGGGGATAGACTATTTTCAGGCTCGTCAAGAAGGAAGAGTGTATCGTTTTTCAACTTTTTGTAGAAGAACTTGAGCGCAGTTTCTCCATTGGAATTGAGTTTGACTTCCTTGCCGTTTTTGAGATATACGTATTGCCTTTTGGACAAACTCTTTTTCCTTGCAAGGACTTGTTCTCTCTTTTCTTCATAGTCTTCAAGGCCACGCATTTTAACGGTGTCGCTATACTTAAGTTCAAGATGCATTTGACGTACGTTTTCCACGTTGTCGTGTATATCTTGATTGTTGACACGGACATTGAGCATATAGTCAAACACATCATCACTTGTGATTATTCTACTGCCGTTTGGCACGTTTAGTTTGTCCCCTTCGTCATCATAACCCATTTTGTGCTTGCAACAATCAGTGTAAACGTCAAACATTGTACTACTATTGAACGGCGCCATTCTTTTCAAACTCAACTTGTTTGTTATAAGGTTGAGCAATGTGCTTTTGCCACTTCCGTTGCCACCATACAAAATTGTCACGTCACTGAAATCAAGGCTTGAAAGACCTTTTTCAATAAATATACGGCAAGGATACGGATTTGAGGTGTATCCTGCTTGACTACTATACCAATCGCCCTGCGAAATATCATCTTCTTGGGCATGGGCGGGCAATTTGAATTGGTCAAGATAAATCATATTCCTCTCTTATCCTTCTGCATCAATATTGTTTGTCATCAATTTGAGCAAAGCCTCAAAGACTTGTCTTTCTGTTGTTTCAAAGTGATTGAAGGCCTTTTCAAAAAATTCTGCTCTTGTTTCTTCAATGGCAAGACGAATTTCTTCTCCTTTTGTAGTAAGCACCAACGTTTGCTCACGTTTGTCGGCGTTGGACACTTGGGCAGTGATATATCCTTTTTCTTTCAAGGATTTGACACTGCGAGATACAAGACCTTTGCTCACATCAGTCATTGCCACGATTTCCCTTGCAGAATTTGTGTGTATAAGACAACACAAAACTTCAATCTCGTTGGGAGAAAGTGTAAATCTGCCAAGTGCTTTCAAAAGGTGCTTGGTGTAGGATTGCTCCAACTTCTTGAAAGCGCTGAAAAAATATGCGTTGTTTTCAAAATTTCTTTCCATACAAATAGTATACAATGTAAACTAATTTTTGTCAAAAGAAATAAAAAATATTTTCAAAAGCACGGCTCGTGTGATTGACAAGACACATACCGTGTATTATAATAGGATACAATCAAATGGAGGTGCAATATGCTTCATACATGTTTCCCTGAAAGACTCAAATCACTTCGTCAAGAAAAGAATATCAAGCAAAGTGATCTTGCAGAACATCTCAAAGTGACAAAATCTGCCGTTTCCGGCTGGGAAGTTGGCAGAAATCAACCAAGTTTTGACATTTTGATTGAACTCAGCATATATTTTGAAGTTTCAGTTGACTACCTTATTGGCAGAAGAAACTACTAATATCAAAGGGGTATTTCTCTCCTTCCCCTGAAAATCAAGCGCAAATGACCTTTGCGAGCAAAATAAAAGCGAAACACAAATCGTGTTTCGCTTTTTGTTTCAGTCAACGTTTCGTTGATTTGATTTTTGTCACAGTTTTTCTTATATCGTTTTGTTTTAATTATTTTAGAATTTTATTCAAGTATTCCCCAGTGGCACTGCTTTCAACCTTGGCGACTTGCTCGGGTGTGCCTATTGCCACGATTGTTCCACCACCATCTCCACCTGCTGGGCCAAGATCTATGATATGGTCTGCCACCTTGATAACGTCAAGGTTGTGTTCAATGACGATAACCGTGTTGCCACTGTCTGCAAGTCGGTTGAGAATTGAAAGAAGTCTTGAAACGTCGTGCGAGTGCAGTCCTGTTGTTGGCTCGTCAAGGATATAGACGGTTTTGCCCGTGCTACGCTTTGAAAGTTCGGTGGCAAGTTTCACTCTTTGGGCTTCGCCACCTGAAAGGGTTGTTGATGACTGTCCAAGTTTGATATATCCAAGACCAACATCATACAAGGTTTGGATTTTAGATTTGATTTTGGGCACGTTTTTGAAGAATTCAAGTGCTTCTTCCACCGTCATTTCAAGGACTTCGCCTATGGATTTGCCCTTGTACTTGACTTCCAATGTTTCTCTATTATAGCGTGCGCCCTTGCACACTTCACAAGGAATATATATGTCGGGAAGGAAGTGCATTTCAATCTTGATTATGCCATCGCCTGAACAATGCTCACATCTGCCACCTGCCACATTAAATGAGAATCTGCCTGCGTTATAACCTCTTGCTTTTGCATCAGGCAGTGATGCAAAGAGTTCTCTAATTGGACCAAACACGCCTGTGTACGTTGCAGGGTTTGAGCGAGGTGTTCTGCCGATAGGACTTTGGTCTATGCAGATGACTTTGTCAAGATGCTCAACGCCGTCTATGGAATTGTATTTGCCTTCTACAATATGACTGCCCATAAGTTTATTGGAAAGTGCAGGGTACAAAATTTCGTTGACAAGTGATGATTTTCCACTGCCACTGACACCTGTCACTGCCGTAAATACGCCTATGGGGAAGTTGACATCAACATTTTTCAAGTTGTTTTGGCTTGCGCCTTTGACGGATATGAATTTATCCCCTATTTCTCTACGTTTTTGGGGTACGTCAATAGAATATTCACCAGACAAGTATTTGCCCGTGATACTATCCTTGCAGTTGATGATATCTTCAACAGTGCCTTGTGCAACAACTTTGCCACCGTGCACGCCTGCGCCCGGGCCTATATCTACAATATAGTCGGCTTCACGGACTGTTTCTTCGTCGTGTTCGACAACAATGAGGGTATTGCCCAAGTCACGAAGTCCTTTCAATGAGTTGAGCAACTTTCTATTATCCCTTTGATGAAGTCCAATGCTTGGCTCGTCAAGGATATAAAGGACGCCTGTAAGTCCACTGCCAATTTGTGTGGCAAGACGGATACGTTGGCTCTCTCCACCAGACAACGTTGATGCAGTACGGCTCAACGTGAGATAACCAAGCCCAACGTTGATAAGGAAGTTGAGCCTTGCATTGATTTCCTTCAAAATTCGCCTTGCAATCATTTCTTCTGTTGAAGTAAGTTGCAGGCTTGAGATAAAGTCGTTCATCTTAAGGACGGACAACTCGCAAAGGTCATAAATATTCAATCCACCCACTGTCACTGCAAGTGCTTCGGCCTTTAATCTCTTGCCGTTGCACACAGGACAAGGCACGTTGATCATATACCTTGAAATCTCGGCTTTGACCATTTCGCTGTCTGTTTCACGATATCTTCTTTCAAGGTTGTTGACTATGCCTTCAAAGGGCGTGTGCATAACCCCTGAGAAACTGCGAGAATTCCACTCAACTGCAATAGGAGCACCTTCAGTGCCGTAAAAGATGACATTAAGTGCCGATTTGGACAAATCTTTGACAGGTGTATGCATAGAAAAGCCATATTCTTCTGCCAATGCTTTGAACTCGTTGCGAGCCATCTTTGATGAGTCGATATACCATCCGTTTGCCTTGATGCCACCTTCTGCCAAGGACAAGTTTTCATCACGGATGAGAAGTTGTGGATCTATCTTTTGAGTGAACCCAAGACCTGTACAATGGGGGCAAGCACCATAGGGGTTGTTGAAAGAGAAAAGTCTTGGTGTCAGTTCCTCAAAACTCAATTCACAATGAGGGCAAGCGTACTTTGTTGAGTAGATGACTTCTTCGCTGTCAAAATCTACAATCACAAGTCCTTCTGCAAGTTTGACTGCATTTTCCACTGCCTCACTGACACGTCTTTCAACGCCTTCCTTGATGACAAGTCTGTCAATGATGACACCGATCTCGTGCTTGACGTTTTTGTCAAGGGTTATTTCTTCGTCAAGAGTGTAGTTTACACCGTCAATACGTACACGGACGTAGCCTGCTCTCTTGTATTGTTCAAGTTCCTTTTTATATTCCCCTTTTCTGCCACGGACAACAGGTGCAATTACAAGGGTTTTTGCCCCTGTACGAGCCATAACCTTGTCTGTGATTTGGTCAACGGTTTGTCTTTCTATTTCTCTGCCACATTTTGGACAATGAGGCTTGCCAATGCGAGCATACAAAAGACGAAGATAGTCATATATTTCAGTGACTGTACCCACCGTTGAGCGAGGATTTTTTGATGTTGTTTTTTGGTCAATTGAAACGGCAGGGGAAAGACCTTCAATATACTCCACGTCGGGCTTTTGCATTTGTCCAAGGAACATTCTTGCATAGGAAGAAAGACTTTCCATATACTTTCTTTGACCTTCTGCAAAAATGGTGTCAAAAGCAAGAGATGACTTGCCTGATCCAGACAAGCCAGAGAACACAACCAGTTTATCTCTTGGGATAGACAGGTCTATGTTTTGAAGATTGTTTTCCTTTGCGCCTTTTACAAAAATTTCTTTCATACTACTTAAATTTGTTCAGTTGTTTTTTGAGTTCGCTTATCTCATCACGAAGTTTGATTGCCTTTTCAAAATCAAGGTCGCTTGATGCCACTTTCATAAGTCCTTTCAAGCGTTCAATTTCACTTACAAGGTCTTTATGTGACAAAACCTCATCTTTAACTTTCTTTTTTGTGATTTCAAGGGTGTTTTTGAACTGTCTTTCAACTGTCCTTGGCACTATGCCATTTGCCTTGTTGTAGTCGCTTTGGATTTGCCTACGGCGATTGGTTTCTGTGATGGCTCTATTCATACTGTCCGTCATCACATCAGCGTACATAATGACTTTGCTCATGTGGTTTCGGGCTGCTCTGCCTATGGTTTGAATCAAGGCTTGCTCACTGCGTAAGAACCCTTCCTTGTCGGCATCAAGTATGGCAACGAGTTGCACTTCGGGGATATCCAAGCCTTCTCTCAAAAGGTCGATGCCCACAAGCACGTCAAACTGCCCTTCACGAAGTCCACCAACTATGTCAATACGCTCAAGGGTGTCTATATCTGAGTGCATATATCTCACACGAATTCCCACTTCTTTGAGATAGTCTGTAAGGTTTTCTGCCATCTTCTTTGTGAGAGTTGTCACAAGCACTCTGCCACCACGTTTCACAACGGCGTTGATTTCGCCAATCAAGTCATCAATTTGTCCGTCAACGGGGCGCACTTCAATCTCGGGATCAAGAAGCCCTGTGGGACGGATGATCTGCTCTGCCACATTGTCTGCAAGATCCATTTCATACTTGCCGGGGGTTGCAGACACACAGACCATTTGACGTATTCTACTGTCAAATTCCTCAAAGTTCAACGGTCTATTGTCATAAGCAGATGGCAGACGGAAACCATAGTCCACAAGATTGGTTTTTCTTGCTCTATCCCCGTTATACATACCACGGATTTGTGGCAAGGTCATGTGGCTTTCATCAACAAAGACAATAAAGTCCTTGGGGAAGAAGTCCAAAAGTGTGTATGGGGGTTGACCGATTTCTCTGCCGTCAAAATATCGTGAGTAGTTTTCAATGCCGGTGCAATAGCCCATCTCTTTCATCATTTCCACATCGTAGTTGACTCTTTCTTCAATACGTTGTGCCTCAATGAGTTTGTTGTTGGCTTTGAAGTACTCAATTTGATGCTGTTTATCTCTGTGAATTTGCGCAAAGATTTCTTCCTTTTCGCCACCAACAACATAGTGACTTGCAGGGAAAATATTTGCGTGTTTCAAATCGTTCAAAATCTTGCCTGTCAAGGCGTCAATTTCACTTATACGCTCAATGGTGTCGCCAAAAAATTCCACACGGATTGCCACTTCACTGTTGCTTGCAGGAAAAATGTCAACCACGTCGCCACGGACACGGAAAGTAGAACGAGAAAAATCAAAGTCTGCTCTCTTGTATTGTATATCCACAAGGTTGCGAAGAAGGGCATCTCTGTCCATATCTTCCCCTTCACGAAGGGATATGGCTTGAGAATAGTAGTCCAAGGGCGCACCAAGGCCGTATATACAACTGACAGATGCAACAACAATTACGTCACGTCTTTCACAAAGCGCACTTGTGGCAGAGTGGCGCAACTTGTCAATCTCGTCATTGATTTCAAGTTCCTTTTCTATATAAGTATCAGAGCGTGGGATATATGCTTCGGGTTGATAGTAGTCATAATAACTGACAAAAAACTCAACTCGATTGTGTGGGAAAAACTCCCTAAATTCATTGCAAAGTTGGGCAGCAAGTGTCTTGTTGTGTGCAATGACCAATGCAGGACGTTGCAATCTTTCAATGACATTTGCCATAGTAAAAGTTTTTCCACTGCCTGTCACGCCAAGCAAAACTTGAGTGGAAAAACCGTTTTCAAGTCCTTCTGCAAGGGACTCGATTGCCCGTGGTTGATCCCCACAGGGCTTATAGGATGAAACAAGTTGAAATTTCATATCTTACGTTCTTGTCCGTCCAAAGAAAATTGGTTTTATTTTGCGAGAAGATGCTCAATAAGAGCCTTAAGACCCATAGCAGCAAGACCGGAGCAAATACCACATCCAACTGCAAGCAAAAGACGGAAAGTGACGTTTGAACGGAACGCCCTTTCAACTCTTGCAAAAGCAAGACCTTTCTGCAACATATTGATGCAATACACAAGTTCGCCCTTCTTGTCACTGCGTGTGAGTTCAAAGTAGCCGTCGATTGCAAGGTTGGACATAATTGTGTCCAATTCATGTTCTTCGTATTCAATATCAAGGGGCAACTTTTCAAAAATTTCGATGGGTGAAATAAGACAAGTTCCATCTTTCTTGTCTGCCGATTGATATATGACACGCATTACCCATTTTTCTTTCTTTGTGAGAACGTGTTGTCTTTCAAGATTTATTCCCATAGTACACCAAAGAGCACTTTATAGTGCTTTTAATTACATTAAAATACGTATTTGAGCAAAACAACTGCGATTGACATCACTGTGCCACCACCAAGAAATGCGCCAAGGAAACCCATCCAAAATGCTTTTCTTGATGACACGTTGATTGCCTTATCTGTCTTGGCAGGGGCAGTCACAAGAGTGGCTTCTGCCACTTCTTCTGTGTGTTCAAGGACTTCATCAACAACCTTGACTGTCAAAAGACAGTATTCTTCAGGCTTGAAGTATTTGACCTTGATATACTCTCTATCACGCAAGTCTTTGATGATAGATGAAAGTTGAAGTTTGGTCATTTGCTTGGGCAAGATTGCAAGAATTTCTTCTGCTTCAATGACCTTGTATATATCATCAGTGCCTGTCAAAGTGCGCAGTGCTTCCAGTACGACTTTTGCTTCTTCAACCATAGTTTTTCTCCTTATTGTTCCTTTTGAAATGCGTAGTAGATTGCGTTGATTGCCTTCTCGTAGTCGCAAGTGTCAACACCGACAATGATGTTCAACTCGCTTGAGCCTTGGTCAATCATTCTTATGTTGATATGTGCCCCTGCAAGCGCCGAGAACACTGTTGCAGCAGTGCCAAGACGTGATGCCATATTGTGTCCAACGATTGCCACAAGTGAAAGACCACTGTGGATTTCAAGGTTGTCGGGGTTGATGTCTTCCTTGATTTTCTGCAATATCTTTTGCATCTTGCCGTTCAAGAACTCGTCACGTATGACAAGGGACATTGTGTCAATACCACTGGGCAAATGCTCGAAGGATATTCCTTCGTATTCAAGGATTGAAAGCACTCTACGGACAAAGCCAACTTCACTGTTCATCATATCCTTTTCGATATTGATGATTGTCATACCCTTCTTGCCGGAGATACCCGTGACGATATTGTTGCCGTCAAGTTGATCCACCTTTTTGACGATCATTGTGCCAGGGTGGGAAGGATTGAAGGTGTTTTTGATGTTGATAGGAAGACCTATGCTATGAACGGGGAAAATGCTTTCCGGGTGCATAACTTCTGCGCCCATATAGGACAATTCTCTCAATTCCTTATAACTCAAACAGTTGATGGTTGTAGGCTTTTCAACGATACGAGGATCGGCAGTCAAAAATCCGTCAACGTCTGTCCAGTTTTCATAGATGTCAACGTGCATTGCACGAGCAACGATTGCACCACTGATGTCAGAGCCACCACGTGAGAAGGTGTGGACTTTGCCCTTACTATCACTTCCGTAAAAGCCGGGTATGACTGCATAGTGCAATGTTGAGAGTTTTGCCTTCACTCTGTCGAGTGAATAGTCCAAAAGCAACTCACCCTTGTCGTTGAACTTGATGATGTCGTAGGCGTCAACAAACTCATAGCCAAGTTTTGCAGCAAGGATTTTTGCTGACAAATATTCCCCACGAGATGCTGCGTAGTCAGGTGTGGTTGACTCCTCAATACCCTTTTTGATGATTTGAAGATTTTCTTCAAGTTCAATGTCAACATTCAAGCCTTCAACGATTTCACGGAAACGTTTTTCCACTGTTTTGAAAGTGGAATCACAGTTGCCTTTTTGCTTGACTTCACTGAAACAAGCGTAAAGCGCATCAGTGACCTTTACGTCTTGTGGCGTACGTTTGCCCGGTGCTGATACAACGATATATTTTCTTGACAGATCACTTTCGACAATATCCACAACCTTGTTGATCGTGCTTGCATTTGCCATTGAAGTTCCGCCAAATTTGCAAACTTTCATATATGCTCCCATTATACTTTATAATAAGATTTCCTTTGGAAAAATGTGATTTTCTACGTCACTGACTTTGTCAGTCCTTGACGATTTTGTGGCACTCATAATAATATCTCTTTTCCTCTGCTTCGCCCATACTAAATGCCTTTCTACAAAGGTTGCCGTGATCTACAACATATTGGAAAAGTTCTTCTTTTTTGATTGTGGGCATCAAGATTGCCACGCCGTCCTTTTCTTCTGCCACTGCTTTCAAGTGTTCAAGTCCGTGAATATAGTCAACAGTGCCGCCACCCTTTGCCATATAGTCATCAATGACCTTTTGCACTTCTGCAATACACTCTGCGCCTATGGGGTTGCAAGGAATAACCTTGCTTGTGCCGTCAACCATAATTTCAAGTGCGCCACTTCCAGAAATGCCACCCTCAAGTGCATTGACAAAATCTGCCTTGTCAACGTCAAATACAACTCTATGTATAGGCTCAAAGACTATGCCGTTGTCGTGAAGATTTTCAAGTTCACAAAGGGCATATCTTGCAGGATGGTTTTCCTGTTCATCAAGAGGCAACGTCTTTTTGATTTCTTGCCAGTGTGCTTGTGCAGTTGCAAGAGAGTGATTGCCATCTCCCACTGCAAAGGTCAACTCTGTCTTGACACCATAAAGTCCGTCTATGTCTTCTTCGTACTTGGCAAGACGGTCAAAGACTTCCTTTTTGTCAACCTTGTATCCTGTCAAATGTCCACCTTTCATATTGAGGTCAAAGTCATAAAGTTTTTCAAACTTGTCCCTTTGTTCATACAAGTCCTCAATGACTCTGCCCTTTCTATCGTCCATAACCACAAGGATATGAGGAAGTTCGATTGGTGCATCTCTACGGATTTTGAGGCGAGGGGGGATTCTATCAGGCACAACGCCTTCGGTTGCGCGCAAGGGTGCGCTCGTAGGGTATGCGTATGAGTAGTCTTCAAGGTCGATTGCCACCATAAGTCCAAGACGGCTACGATACTCCGTGTCGCGTTTGACAAGGATGAAACTGTCCTTCAATGTATAAAATACATTGTTTGAAAGATAATCCTTCATTGTGGCGTTGATTTGAGCCACTCTTTCTTCGCCGTCGCCATCTTCAAGATACACTTCGGGGAAAATAAGTTTCAACGTGCTGGGACTATCTCCAACCACCCTTTCAACCTCTTTCCAATAACTCGGTTGTGATGTGAATTGGTCACAAGATACAACTGCCCACTTTTCAGGCTCTGCCACTTTTGGAAGTAAAATATCTACACACTTGATTGTTTTCATTAGAACCTGCCGTGATGTTTTTTCTCTTTCTTTTCTTCACGTCTTTGAAGTGCTGCAAGTGAGATGCCATAGACGTCTTCGATTTCATCTTTAAGTTTGTCCATGGTCATATATCTCTTGATTTCGCCGTGTCTTACAACAGAGATGATGCCTGTTTCTTCACTGACAACGATTGAGAGAACGTCGGTTTCTTCAGTGATGCCGATTGCAGCACGGTGACGTGTGCCCATTTCCTTGTTGACGTTTCTTTGTGTCAAAGGAAGGAAACAACCCGCCGCCACAATTTTGTTGCCACGGACGATAACTGCGCCGTCGTGCAAAGGTGCTTTGGTATTGAAAATACTTTCAAGCAAAGGTGCTGTCAACACTGCGCCAAGCATAGTGCCGGACTCAATGATTGTGTCTTGAATATCGCCGTTCATATCAATGATGATAATTGCACCCACGTCTTGTTTTGCCATATCTTGACAGGCAGACAAAATTTCTGTGGTTGCTTCACGAAGTTCGTCATCACTTGACATATTTTCGCCAAATATTGACAAGCCTTTGGGGTTGCCGAGTTTTTGGAATATTGATTTGAAGTCGCTTTGATAGACAACTGCAACAACCACAAGCACGAGTATTGTAAAGTAATGCATGCAGTATCTTGCAAGTGTCAATGCCTCGCCATCGTGAAGTCCTGCAAGGACTTGCACCAAAATGTCAAGGATAAAGATTGATGTCAAAAGACAAAGCACTCTCAAATGACGCTTGTATGCAAAGAAAATGATGAACAACACAATGAAAGTCACGGCAATCACTGCGTCAATGAGTGCATACAAGTCGATATTTTTGATCCAATCAACAAAGTTATACATACTACCCTCTCAAAAGAGTTTATTTTCCATAAGTGAAGACAAAGTCTTCAAAATCATTTTATACGGTTTTATTTTCCGTTTTTTGTTTACCGTTCCAACTGCGCCACGTTTGTGGCTCTGCCGTCTTGATTATCTTACAAGTCGAATTCATCAAAGACTTTTTCTTCTTGGTCTTCAGGTTCGTCTTCTGCAAAAGGATTGCCGTTTGCACCAAAGCCGTTTTTCTTCAAGTCATCTACTGTGTAGAAGTTTTTGCCGTCTGTGAATACGACACCGTCCATGGTGGGATTTTCTTCTTTGAAGTCTTTTGCCTTGTTTTTGAGATATTTGTCAAGGACGACAAATGCAATGATTATCAAGGCGCACACTGCCAAGTTGATGTACATTGACACCTTCATGCCGGGGATTGCATATTCAAGCATTTGACCAAGTTCTGCAATGGTCATTGATTCACCTGCTGCCGTTGTGTAATATACGCTGTCAAAGGTGGCAAGCAATTCAGGATCTTCAAGAATATCAAAGAAGGTCAAGAACATGACTGATGCAAACACGTTGAGTACAACTGTCAAAATGACGTAGATCTTGCCATAGTAGTTGAAATATCTGCTTGCTTGTCTTGGCTTGAGATATTGTGGGATAAACACAAGGAAGAACATAAGTGCATACGCCACCGTGCTTGTGACAATGTTCACTGCAAAAGGCACACAAAGTTCAATAACAGGCTCGATAAATGAGAAAGTGTTGATGATACCATTTGTCAAGGTGGCAAATGCCACAAATATCATAATGATATACTTGAAATCTTGCCTTGGAATTGCAATCAAGCCTTTTCTTGCGCCCAGTGTCCACAAAAATGATGCCACAAGGTATATGAGAAATGCGCTCATTCCACAACTGACGACTACGTCAACCAATCCGTAGAGTATGGCAAGCCATACTGATGAATTTGGCTCGTATGCCACAAACACACCATAAAAGTTGTTGACAAAGTATGCAAAAATAAGCGCCACCCAAATGAGTGGGTAGAACTTGGGGTTGATCTTCAAATTATTGTTGGGATTTATGTTGATGTTCATATATTCAATAATGTCAACACTGCATCATGTACTGCAGTTTGTTCAAGGCGTTTGCCTATGAGAATTGAGTACTGCAAGTTGTGGAGATAATCCACTGCTTGTTTCAATCGTACTTGGGTATAGTTTTTTGACACTCTCTTGACGTGGTACAACTGACCTGTTGATATGCCAAGATGACTTGCAAGTTGTCCGTTGTCCGTTGCTTTGTGCAGTTCGGCATGCAACATTTTGCGATATTGTCCGTAAAGCATTGTGATGATTGTATGTCCACGAACCCCTTGCTTGAAAAATACGTCAAGGATTTCAAGTGCCTTTTCAGGTTGCTTTTCACTGACTGCACCAGTCAACTCATAGATGGCAAATTCAAGGTCGGGGGCAACCATAACTTCCACGTCTTGAAGGGTGATAATATCCCCCGAATATGACTTCAACTTTTTCACTTCGCAGACTATCCTTGACATATCCCCGAGCGTCTTTTCAACAAGAGCGTGAAGTGCCTTTGGCTCTATGGATTTTTGAGGATTTTCCTTGAGCAAAGTGTCAAGTTCAAATGCGATCATATTTTCATCAAGTTTGTCGCAATCTACGTATGCAAGTTTTTCTTCCTTGGCAAAATCTTTGACTGATTTTTCGTCCCCAACTACAACAAAAATTGATGCAGGATTTGGGGCTTTGAGATACCCTTTGATAAGGTCTTTATCTTGGTCTGCAACCTTCTCGGGAAAGTCGGGGATGATGACCACTTTTCTCTCGTCAAATACAGGATAAAGTGACAGTGCATCAATGGCAGATGAAACCCCTTGTCCTTGTGCAACAATGGACAAGTTGAAGTCTGCATAATCGGGGTCAACAAGCCCCTTGAACATTGCAGTTGCACTTTGACGAAGGTATGCGTCACCACCACCGATAAGGTATATCGGCTCAAATTTAGTGACACCTTTCAAGGCATCATCAATGTGCTTTTTCAGTTCAACGTATTTCATTTTTTCACCGTCAAATTCATTACGTGCGCGTGTGCTTATATGCACGCCCACACAAGATTACACTATATCTTAGCATATTCTATTACATTTTGTAAAGAACAAATATTTTTTGAAACGGGTTTTTCATGTTGGGCGCAATGTTTTTCCACACCAAATTATACCCACTTTTGCACCCTTTTTTACAGGGTTTGAAAACAAAAAAACACGGTCTTGACCTGCTCAAATCCGTGTTTTATATGTATATATTGATTTTGTAAACTATTTCTTGTGTTTGTTGACCGATAAACCCGTCATAAGTCTTAGGGGTGTATTTTTCAAAGCAAACTGCCCCAAAAATTTAGTCAAGAATATTTGACAAAAATTCTTTGAGTCTGGGATGTTTTGGCTCTGTGAAAAACTTGTCGGGGGTGTTTTCTTCCAAGATTTTGCCTTCTGCCATAAACACAATTCTTGTGCCAACTTCTCTTGCAAAGCCCATTTCGTGTGTGACGATAACCATTGTCATACCTTCTTCTGCCACTTGTTTGATGAGTTCAAGAACTTCGCCAACCATTTCAGGATCAAGGGCTGACGTGGGCTCATCAAAGAGCAAAACTTTGGGGTTCATTGCAAGGGCTCTTGCAATGGCAACACGTTGCTTTTGTCCACCCGAAAGAGTGCTTGGATATACGTCTGCTTTGTCAAGAAGACCAATTCTTTCAAGAAGTTCATTTGCCTTGATATTTGCATTGTCTTTCACTTCTTGCGCAGTGACAAATTCGGGGATTGAAATTGCCTTTTCTTCATAGGGCAAAAGGTGTGAAAGTTTGCGCTCTTTCTTTTCAATTTTCAAGGACAAATCCAGCTTTTCTTTTGTCAACTTTTTGTCATAAGTGGCGTACTTTTTGCCTGCATTTTCCTTGATGACTTTTGTCTTTTCCCACTGCTCTGTCAAGGGTGCAAGTTGCTCTTTTAAGACGGCTATTTCTTCTTCAATTTTCTTGCGCTTTTGGTCTATATTTGCATTGTATTTTGCACCAAAGGTTTTGACAAAACTGTTGTACATTGGCACATACAATTTTTGCCATTTCATTTGACGTATTTTCTTCAGTCCAATGGTTATGGGTGCAAGGGTGATATTCTCTTTGACTGTGAGATTGTTGAACAGATTGAACTGTTGGAAAACCATGCCAACATTTTCTCTTTGCTCGTCAATATCCACTTTCAAGTCAACAAGATCGTTGCCCATAAACATAACTTTGCCAGAAGTGGGGTCTTCAAGGACGTTAAGACAACGAAGGAAAGTTGATTTGCCACCACCTGATGGGCCAACTATGACAACTTTTTCCCCTTCTTTAATTGATGTGGTAATATCGTCAAGGACCAAAAGGTCGCCGTATTTCTTTGTGAGGTTAATTGCGTCTATCACTGCGTTTCATCCTCCTTTCAATGAGTTTGATGATGCCTGTGACGACAAGCACCAAAACGAGATATATAAGTGCCAACAAAAGATACGGCACGACAAATTCATAGTTTTGTGAGCCGATACGCTTGAAGGCTTGTGTAATGTCAAGGGTTGCAATAAATCCAACCACCGAAGTATCCTTGATGAGTGCGATAAACTCGTTGCCAAGGGTGGGAAGCACGTTTTTCATTGCTTGGGGTATGACAATCTTTGCCATAGTTGTGCCGTAGCCAAGGCCCAATGCTCTGCCTGCCTCAAACTGTCCTTTGTCAATGGACTGTATGCCACCACGCATAATTTCTGCCACGTAAGCACCACTATTCATGCCAAACGTGACAACTGCAACAACAAGGCTGTCAATACGAAGTCCCATTGCGGGGAAAAGGATATAATAGAAAATAAGCAGTTGGACAACCAGTGGTGTGCCACGGAATACTGTCACATACAAGTCGCCAATGTATCCAAAGAATTTTGCCACCTTGTTTTCACGGGGCATAACCTTGATGACGGCAATGATTGTGCCAATAACAATACCGATTGCAAGGCCAATGACTGCAATGAGCAATGTATTCTTCAAGCCTTCAAGAATTGTCTTGCCACCGTCATATTCATTGAATGAACGGACAAAGAGTTTCCACTTTGCACCACTTTCATTTTGTGAATTGATTTTTTCAACCATAGCCAGTGCAGGTGCTTTGTCAACCATTACAAAATCCACTGCTCCGTTGATCATGTCCGTCACTGCCAAAGATGCAGAATCATAGGAATTGAGTGCAATATTTTCAAAACCATCAAAGCCAAAATCCTCACTGCCATTTATGTAGTAAAATCCCGTAGTGCTGGTTTGTGCGCCTGCTTTGACATCTTTAAGTGCCGATAGTGTCTTTTCAACGTCTTCTTTTGTGGTGCAGTTGTCAAAGGTTGTATTGTCAATATCAACCACAATCATTTGTGTTGTGCCATAGTATGGAATAGAAAATTGCACTGCCTCTTTGCGATCATCACTGATGGTCAAACCTGCCATGCCAATGTGGCAAAGACCTTGCTCAACTGATGTGACAACGGCATCAAAATCCATATCCTTGACCACCAATGTTTTGCCAAGATATTCTGCAAGAAGCAAGGCGACTTCCATGTCAATACCACAGAAGTTTTCCCCATTTTTGTATTCAAAAGGCTCAAAGTCGGTGTTGGTTGCAACAATAAGTGGGTTGTCAATTCCACTGTCATCTGTTGCCACTGCACCTATGCCTGTGATTGATGAATACTCGTGGTTTTTTGCGCTATCATACTTTGCATAAATTCCGTCAAGGGTGCCGTCTTCAATTATGTTTTCAAGAAAACTGTTGACACTTGCAAGCAACTGACTGTCTTCAGTATTTACACAATAGCCGTATTGCTCTCCCGTCAATTCAATTGGAACAATCTTCACTGTCTTGTCTTGCTTGTTGCAACCTGCAAAGGCAAAAAGCGCCCCTACAAGCAAGGTCAAAACAACCAAAATTGTCAAAAGTTTTTTCTTCATATATCACCAAAAATTTGTATTTCTTATAAATGCTTGACAATAATACCAATTTATACCAAAAAATGCAAACATTTTTGCATAAAATTTGCAAAATAACAAAATTATTTTGAATATCTCATATTTTATGCAATTTTGGGCGATTTTTATACATTTATAAATATTTTTTGCTCTTTTTATTTGCAAAATAAAAAACCCGACCGATTGGTCGGGCTTTTTACAACTTTCAAAAATTAGTTTTGCTTTGCTTCGATAAGTTTCACAACGTCGCCAACTGTCTTGATGTCAATTGCTTCTGCATTGTCAAATTCAAAACCATATTTGTTTTCAACGTTCATAAGCATTTCAACCATATCAAGGCTATCGCAACCAATGTCATCAGTGATGTTTGTGTCTTCGGTGATGGATGCAGGATCGCAACCCATTTGTTCAACGATGATTTCTCTGAGTTCTTCAAAAATTGCCATTTTATTCTCCTTGTGCCTTACGGCTATTTTTTCTATTTATTGCAACGGTGTTGCTGTTGTTTTTTATTTATCGGTGGGTGTATATACTACCCTTTAGGCTTTGGCAGTTGCCTTCTCGCTGTTGAGCCCATTTGTATCATTATAATACACTTTCAAGAAAATTTCAAGTACTACTTATTTTCAAAATCTTCAACTGCTTTTGGATCAATTTCAAAGGCACGAATATTTTGTTCGGGCGCGCATATACAGGCGTGATAGTCCCACATATCAAAATGCTCAAAGTGAGCGTCTTCGGGGATAGGTTTACGTATGGATATTATGCCTTCCCCTGTAAACTTGCAGTAACTTTCCCTTTCCGTCCACTTCTCAAAAAATTCTGCATCATCTTCTGCATCAATGAAAGTGAACTTTTCTCTGTTGACAGGGCGTATCTTTTCCACGTCAACGCCAATCTCGGTGTTGGACACTGCAAGGATAACCAAGCCATGAGAGTGAGAAAGGTTGAAATAGACACCGTCAACGTCAAGACGGGGCTTGCGATTTTCTTCTCTTATTATGTTGACTTTTTCGGGTAGTCCACCGTGAAGATGACCACAAAGGTCACGATAATTGCTGTATCCAAAACGGATAAAACTGTCACTGTCAACTTTTTGTCTTACAACGAAAACTATCATTATTTTTCAATTCTAATAAGTGCACCAAGGCAGTCAACTTGTGCCAACTTGACAATACGTGACACCAAGTCTTGCATGACGCTTTCTTTTGCTTTTGATGTGATGATGATGACGTCCTTGCCCTTTGTCAATGCCTTGACAACTTCAATGCCGTTGTCCAAGAGCATTGCAGAGATCTTGTTAAGACCCTCGCCCTTTTCATCTGCTACGAAACGAAGGTAATATTCTGTTGAAAAATCTGTTGCAAACGTGTCATCACCCACGTCTTCGTTTTCTTCAAAATAAAATCTTCTGTGGTCTGTGTTTTTGCCTGCAAACACAATGTCACTGACGATTGCACTGCCTGTGGGAAGTGAGCCTGCACCACGGCCGTAAAGCATAACGTCATCAACGTTGTCGCCGTGGATAAACACTGCATTAAATGAACCCTTTACGCCAGAAAGTGGGTGTTCAGTGGGCAAAAATGCAGGATGAACTCTTGCTTCTGTCATTTTGCCGTCATCTTTGGATATTGCAAGCAGTTTCATTGTATAGCCAAGTTCCTTGCCAATTTCAAGGTCTTTGACGTCAACCTTGGATATGCCTTCACGATAGATTTTGTCGATTGGCACTCTCTTTTTGTAGGCAAGAGATGACAAGATACTATTCTTGTACATTGAGTCAAATCCGTCAACGTCTGCTGTTGGATTGGCTTCTGCATAGCCAAGTTCTTGTGCAGTTTTTAGGCAGGTGTTATAGTCCACACCTTCGTCACTCATGCGTGACAAAATATAGTTGGTTGTGCCGTTGACAATGCCTTTGAGTGATGTCATTTTGTTGCCTTGCATTGCGTCTGTCAATGTGCGAATAATGGGCACGCCACCAACGCAAGATGCTTCAAAATACAAGCCTGCGCCACCTTTTTTGCCTGCTCTTTCAAGTTCTACCCAACTCTTTGAAAACATTTCCTTGTTGGCAGTGACAATGCTCTTGCCACTTTCAAGTGCTTTGATCAAAAATGACTTTGCAGGCTCAACGCCACCAAAGAATTCTGCCACCACTTGAATTTCGGGATTGGCAACGATTTCATCAATGCTGGTTGCAACAATGCTTTCATCAATGCCCAATTCCTTGACTCTGTCCATATTTCTTTCAAGGACTGCTTTGACTTTAATGTCAATGCCTTCGTTTTTGAGGATATAATCTCTCTTGGTTGTGAGGATTTGATATGTGCCACCACCCACAACGCCAAGACCCAAAAGTGCTACGCCAATTTTTTTCATATTTTCCTTTTGTGGCAAATGCCACCATATATTGTCAACGTGTATTTTCTATTTTGCGTACAATTTGTTTTGCTTACGATCAGTTTTTGCCTTTGTTCAAGTGATAGATGAAGTTGAGCCCTTTCAGTGCCAATGCTCTATCTGTCACGTCAACAAGGTCAGGCTCTATTTGTGAGATAAGCGAGCCAAGTCCACCTGTTGCAACAACTTTTGCCCCTTCCATTTCGGGCAATGACTTGAACTTTTCAACCATATACTTCACAAGCCCTGCATATCCGTAAATGATGCCCGATTGCATACATCCACGAGTGTCTTTGCCCACAATACTGTCAGGCTTGACAAGTTCAATATGTGGAAGTTTGGCAGTTTTGTCAACAAGTGCCTCTGCTCCCGTCTTTATGCCGGGACAGATTGCGCCACCAAAAAATCTTCCGTCCTTGTCAACAAGGTTAAACGTGGTGGCAGTGCCAAAGTCGATTGTGATAAGTGGACCACCATAGTAGTGATAGGCAGATGCCATACCAACAATTCTATCTGCGCCAAGACCCGTGGGGTTGTCATAGTCAATGGTGATGCCTGTGTCTATTTTATGGCTGACTGCAAGGGGCTTTTTGCCAAACAAGAACTCGCAAGCGTGTTCCATTGTATAGTTGAGTGCAGGGACGACAGATGAAACCACCACACCTTCAACATCTTCAACTTTGTTGCCTGATTGCAAAAGAAGTTCCTTGATGATGATGCCGTACTCGTCTGCAGTGCAACGACGCTCGGTGGAAACACGTCTTGTTGCCACCATATCATCCCCTACAAAAGAGCCGAATTTAATGTTTGTATTGCCAATGTCGATTGTAAGTATCAAAATGTGTACCTCGTTTAATATGAGTATTATACCAAAAACACGAGATAATCGCAAGAAATATTTTTGATATTGACTTTTTAAGTCAATTTTTTGATTGACGGCAGATTTAAGTGATGAATTTGGTTGTAATTTGGTGCTTTGAAAAAGGGTTAAAGTTTGGCAAAAATGATTATATTGATGAGAGTAAGATCTGTAAAAAAATCAATTTGAAAAGGCTATGTAAGACATCACCAAAACACAATAGACATTGAAGATGAATATGGGCAGATAGTAGATGGATATGCGCAGTTCCTTTGTGAAAAACCATATTTGTTGAAAGAGTGAGAGAAGAAAAATGATCACAGAAAACACAAAGGCAAGATAGACGTTTTGAAACGTGAAAAACGAGTGAACAAACAAAATTGTAAAAAATCCAAGAAACCCCTGCACCATGATTGACGGGAAGAAATGCTTGCCTGTGACAAGCCTTGCAACAACCAGTATGCTCAAAAAATATACAACTGAAACAAAGGTAGTCATAACTGCTCTATCCACCAAAAACAAGGGTTTAGACAACGAATTGTACCAAATAAAGTCTATGTTGAGCGAATATGCAGAAAACCACGCCACTATGAACGTGCAAAAAAGCCCCACCACTATGCCTATCAATTTCTTGATGTAATCCACGGCATATTATATAGCGCAGGTGTTGAAAGCATACCTTTTGACAATCAAATATTTTGAATTTGGAAAAGAATTAGTCTTGATTTTTGAAACTTTGTGAACACAAAAAATTTTAGTCGCGTATGGTAAAGTAGGAGCAATCCAAATAATATAGGGGGTTTACATAATGAACGGCTTCTTTGCAAACGGTGGAACAAATTGTGGTTGTGGTTGCAACAACGACTACATCCTTATCCTTCTCTTGGTGTGTTGCTGTGGTTGCAATATCTGCGATATTCTTCCTTGGCTTCTCATCATGAACTGCTGTGGCACAGGCATTGGCTGCTGCAAGTAATCAACGCAACCTTGTTGCAACGGGCAATCGCCCAAACAAAAAGCCGAGCAATCGCTCGGTTTTTTATTGTTTTGAATAGACAACAAGTTGTTGGCTTGAGCTCTTTGCGGGAGATTCGTGAATCTCCCCTACGAAAATGTATGGGTTATAACTCTACTTAGTTGACACAATAATACTATGCCGACGGTTTGATGTGGATTTTTATTTATTTAGTGGTATCACTTTGGGTTTTGTTGTAGGGGCGATTCACGAATCGCCCGATACAATTTCTACCA
>JAZLBO010000007.1:0-25243 GCA_045613765.1 Clostridia bacterium
GTACTGAGAATAGGTGTTTTGTTTGACGTTCAACAACTCTGCCACCTGAGTTTGAGTCAAATTGTTTTCTTCTCTTAATTCTTTCAACCTCATAATATTAGTATAACAATCTCAAAACGAGATATTGACAATTATCTCAAATTGTGATATCATGCAAGCAATCGTGAAAATGCACTAAACAATGTGGAGGATATTATGAACCTTAAAGAAACTATCAAAAACAGAACAGAGCAATTTAAAATGTGCTTCTTCAACGACAAATGCCTGCCGGCAAGAATTGTTATTTTTATCTGCACAGGACTTTGTGCGTTATGGTTTTACTTAGTAGATATTATTTGTATTGCTTTGGTTGAAGGATTTGTTTTAGCATTATTCCGTTCAGTGGGTGGAGAGTACAACAGAACAATAAAAAACGAAAATCGCGCGCCTTCGTTTAGAGTAGCCTATATGGTTATGGGATACCCCATTTTTATGATCGCCAATGTTGTGCCCGCATTTTTAAATATGAGCATAGCAGTAGTAGATATTGTCTTTAATAGTTTTGCCTTCATTACAAGCTTGGGCAAATCACAGTGGAAAGAAATTGTGTATAAAGACTAATAAAATTAACATTACACTGACAAATAAAGCGCACCGAAAAAGGTGCGCTTTTCTGTTTGTATGTTGGGGTTGATATTTTTTTGTATGATATAGTTTTTTATTTTACCAAATTGCTGGATTTGATTTTTTTCTTTGATGCAAGGATGAGATTGTCAACCTTTTTGGTGGGCAGATTGAGTTTGTCTGCGATTTCCTTGTATGAGTAGTTTTGAAGGTACAGACACATCACTTCGTATTGTTCTTTTGACAGCAATTCCTGCAAGGACTTATAAAATGATTTCATCTCATCCATACGAGAAAGGACGTCAAAAGGACTGGGGTCATCAGAGGGCAGTGATGAGAGAAAATTGCGTGCATCCACTTCGTCTTTGGTGTTGCCTTCAACAGACAGTGTCATAGGCACTTTCTTCCTTGCCATATCCACAAACTTATTGTTGAGAGCAGTGCGCAGAAGTGCGCCAAAAGGCCCTTTGCTCTCATCATATACACCAACCAATTTTGTAAGCAAAATCTTGCCTTCTTGCATAAGGTCTTCAACGGCGTATCCTTCAATATTTTTATATCCAAGGGCAACGTCAAAGATCACCTTATCGTAATAGACAAGGACTTCTTCTTGCGCCTTAAGGTCGCCTTGTTTTGCTTGCAATATGGTTGCTTGAATATCCATCAATGTCTTTGACGTACTGCCTCGTAAAGCACAATGCCTGTGGCGACAGATGCGTTGAGTGAGTTGATTTTGCCGTACTCGGGGATTGTGAGAGTGTCATCACAAAGTTCCTTGGTGAGTTTCTTGATGCCTTCACCTTCACTGCCAATGACGATTGCCACTTTGCCTGTTAAGTTGGCAGATTTTGGGGCTTTACCGTCAAAATCTGTTGCATAAACCCACACATTGTGTTCTTTGAGCATTCTTATTGTATCATTGATATTGGTGACTTTTGCAATGAGCATATGCTCGGTTGCACCACTTGCCACCTTGACAACCGTGTCATTGACACCCACACTTCTGTGCTTGGGGATGACAATACCGTGTGCGCCAAAACACTCTGCGCTACGGACGATTGCGCCCAGGTTGTGAGGGTCGGTTATGCCGTCAAGAAGGACAATGAGCAGATCTTCATCTTGAGATTCTGCCTTTGCCATAATATCTTCAACGGTGCAGTAGTCGAAGTCTGTGATTTGTGCAAGGACGCCTTGATGGTTGCCACCTTCACTGAGTTTGTCCATGGTGAACTTGTCCACGTAAGAGATGACTGTACGCTTTTCCTTTGCCATCTTGTAGATGGGAGAAAGGACGGGGTCTGGTGCGCCCTTGGGCAAGTACAATTTTTCAATGGTTTTGCCTGCACGGTAGGCTTCTTTGACTGGGTTTCTTCCGTAAATAATCATAAAATTTATTCCTCAAATGACTTTTCAAGGAAAGAGAAAAGTCTTGCGTTATTACCTGTGATATAGAGATAGCCAAGGACTGCCTCAAATCCACTTGCTCTGCGATATTCACTTCTATCAGCGTGTTTTGCAGAAGTTTGAATTTGGCAATTTCTTGCGCGTCTAAATACGTCTGCTTCCACTTCGTCAAAAGTTTCCATAAGTTTTTCGGCAGTTTGTGCTTGTGCCACTGCCTTGACAACTTTGGTGACTTCCTTGTGAAGTATGCCCGTCTTTGATGAAGACGTCAATGATATGCGAGTGCGAGCATAGAGAGATTGCACAGCATCTCCAATGAAAGCGAGAGTCATAGGGTGCATTTTCAGTGCATCTTCTGTTGATATTGGTGTTGTAAAAGTGAAATCTGCCTTTGCCATAACCATATTTTAGCACAGACTTTCGATATTGACAACAAGAGAGAAATAAGTTAATATAATATAGGTATATTATCTTGTGGCTACAGAGAGTTTGACTCAAAGGATATTGACATGAAAAAAAGTTACGTTTCAAAAATAATTTTGCTGGCTCTTATGGTTGTAATCGTTGCAACCACTCTTTCTGCGTGCAATATTTTTGAAGATATATTGTCCAATATCAAACCACCAATCCCCACAGTGACGCAAGTTGCCGTTGTCCATAGAAACGGTCTTACAACGGTGGCAGAAGGAGAATATTCTGTTTTTATTGGGGAAGAATTTGTCCTTGATATTATGCTCAATGACAATGCCCCTGAAAACGTTGACTACAAGTGGTATATGACAGTTGCAGGCGAAAAGAGCCAAATTGGCAACGAAAAGGTGTTGAAATACACCTTTGACGCCCACGTGGAAGGCAAAGTTGAGTTCAGCGCAGTTGCAGGCAACGTTGAAAGCACCAACAAAATTGTTGTGTCCGTGGAATATCCCAGCAACTTGACCAATCTTGAAATCACATCAACAACCCACGATATATTTGATGGTGTGGTGCAAGAATCTGTGGACAAGATTGAAGAAATCACACTTATTGCAAGTTGGGATGAGAGTGCAATACCTGAAGATGCCGAAGTCACTTTGGCTTGGGCAATCGGGGACGGAGCAATCATTGACACCGACACCGAGTTTTCATACACGCCCACAGGCGTAGGCACATATATCATCAATCTTATTGTCACGTACAACGAGCACGTCAACCATTTGTCATTGAAGGTCATTGTCATTGAAGGCTACTGTGCAGTGTCAACTGCAACTCTTGCCCTTGAAGACGGTGCAGATCCTATTGGCAGTGGTGTGGAAACACAATATTATCAAGAAGTGTACAGTGAAAATCGTGATGCAATCACAGTGACTCTTTCAACCACACCCGTTGGGGAAACTGACTATGACACCCCTATCACTTGGATTGTAAGAGATAGAAATGGCGAGAGAGTTATGGACGAAGACGGCAGGGAACTGACCTTTGTTCCTGCCTATGGCGAAACCATCGTCAAAGCCGTGGTTGACAATGTTGAAAGCAAGCATATAGTTGTCTTTGCAATGACTGACGCCGACTATCAAAAGAACGAAAAATACATCGAAGATGTATTTGTGTGGGTTGACGGCGTTGAAAATGCATATCTCACAGACCAAACCGACGTTGACAGATTTTTGCAATATATGTTCTCAACAAGAAAGGTTGCCGTCAATGGCGAAGACGTTGAAAACGTTTTCCCCTTTACAATGGCAAGCACCTTTATGTTTATGGAAAATGACAGCGAGAGAAATGCAGTTTTGCAACACGCAATGTCAACCATAGACGAATCGGGTAGAATATCCATCAATACTGGCGCAAAACAAAATAGTGCAACGGGCGAAATCTACGATTACGTGCTTTTCATTACGGATGCAGCAAGATTTATGACACCAAGCAAAAATTATTCTCCTGCAACGGTTGTCAATCAAGACACAACGGCAATCTTGCATTATAGCCTACTTGAAGAAAATGAAAAGCGCACGGTTTTGCCCATTGATGACAATCCCGTTTACACCGATCCTATCAAAAATAGCCAAATGCTCTATAGAGTGATTGGTTGGGGATATCAACCGTATTTTGACAGCAGTGCAGAAAGCCAAAAGATGAAGGCTTTGTATGAGAAAATCCGTCAAGTTGCCATAGACTATATGACTGACGATATGACGGATTACGAGAAGACACTCATAATATATGAGTGGATTGCTCAAACTGTTGATTACGACTATGCAGTTGCAGATGCAGAACTTGATTCAGACAACTTTGAAAGCATGACGTACAACGCATTTTCTCTTGAAGGTGTCTTCAATGATGCAGATGGCGAAGGATACGGTCAAGCAGTCTGTGACGGCAGAGCAAAAGCATTTGTTGCCCTTTGTGGCGTTGAAGATATCAAGGCAATCCGTGTGACAGGAGAAAGCCAAACAGACAAGAGCACACAAAGAGAACGCCACGCTTGGAACAAAGTGCTCATTGACGTCAATGGCGACGGCAAAAAAGAGTGGTTTATGTGCGATACGACTTGGTCGGATAGAAGTAGCTCAGTCGATCGCATTGAGCGTGTCAACAAGCAATATTTCCTTGTCACTGACGAATATATCAAAAACACTCACTTTGCAGATGCCAACTGCTACAATCCTGCTTGCATTACCACTTTTGATTACTATGCAAATACCGTGGTTGAAAATGGCAACGAAGACTTCGACTTGTACATTGAAGATGACAACTCAATCTTTGGCAACAATGAACTTGAAAATGCATTGAAATATGCCAAGGACAACGGCAAAATGCTTGAAATCAAGGTGTCAACAGATGTGTGCTATAACGCACAATCTTTGAGCACAAAAATCAAAGCATACACTTTTACAACCAAGTTTGAAATCTACACAATCGCAACCCACTCGAATTATAATATTTACATTGTCATCTTTGAATAATTCAAGTGGCAAAGCTTATTGGCGAATAATCAAAGATATTCACGGAGCGCAGAAATGCACTCGTCATAAAAATCTAATACTTCGCTTGCAAGGGACGGCATATCATTGCCGTCTTTTTTCAATTCATTTACGCACTTTTGCACACTATTGACACCCATATTGTAGCCGTCAATGAGCATATCTGCAAGGTGTGAAAGATTGTCATTGAACATGGTGTTCATACTGACGCCTGCCTTGAGCATAGTCTTTTCAAAAAAGCCACTTTTGGCTTGCTCTTGCTCGTCACAGTCAAGCTGGTTGAGTGCTTCGTTGTAGAAGTTTCGAAGATTATCTTGTTGCTCGGTGACGATCTTTCTAAATTCCTCGTCTTTGATGTGTGACATAAGGTTTGAAATGGACTGTATGCCCATCTCGGTGTTGCGCACGATTTCTCTATAAATCTTCATATTTACCTCTCTATATAGTTTGTAATTTTGGTTTGTTTTAGGCAGTGTATCTTATCTCGTTTGCCTTATTTTTTCCTTGAATAACTATGCCCACAACCTTTTCAAAAGGCAGTGCAAGGTGGTGTCAATCAAAGATTTTGTCAAGGATTTCCTTCACCCAAGACTTGTACACTATTTCTTCTCCGTCACTGTCGGGGACAAAACAAAGGGGTGGAAAAGCAACGCACCACCAGTTGTCGCCAGTGCCTGTGCCAAGTTCAATGATGAGCGCATCATAGACACCTTCGGGGAATATGTATTCATCATATTGTCTTTCTTCAAAATACTCTTTTTTGACAGAAACGGCACTTTTATATTGAAAATCATTGGCATAAAGTGTGTTGTTTGCAATTTGCTCAATATTTGAAAGGTTGGAAGAAATCATTTCAAGTGCTTGCGCTTTGTCCTTGCAATCTGCAAGCAAGTCACCAAGATACACGGTTATTTCATCACGGACTTTCAGTTTGACTTCTTGGTCAATAGGGTCATTTGAATTGGCACGTATGTGTATGCGCACAACACTGCCGTATATATCCCCATTGATGTTTTTTGGGAAAATATCGCAGGCAGTCAACAGCACTGCAAAGGCTATAAGCAGGAATATTGCAACGATAGTTACGGTTTGATTTTTCATGGTGTTATTATTGCCGACATTTCAAAAAATAATCATCTTTGCATAAAAACAAAGGGTGGAAACAAAATAACCACGAGGTGAATATGAAAAGGAAAAAATTTGCAGTTGTGGTTATGTCCGTTGCTTTCGCAATGCTTTTTACGGCAGTGGTGACGGCAACATTTTCATCTCCACAGGAAACTATTGTTGCAGAAGCGGCAGTCCTGAAAAACGGTAGCCGTGGCACAGACGTACGCAATGTGCAGACACGTCTTAAAAACTGGGGATATTACAAGGGCGCAGTTGACGGTATATACGGAAGTCAAACTGTCAGTGCAGTCAAACTTTTCCAAAAGAGAAATGGGCTTGTGGTTGATGGTATCGTAGGGGCAAAGACGGCTGCTGCCATTGGCATACGATTGTCAAGTTCATCTACGTCTTCAGGTGGCATTTCATCAACAGACTTGAACCTTCTTGCAAGGGTTGTATATGGCGAAGCCCGTGGCGAGCCTTACACAGGTCAAGTGGCAGTGGCTGCAGTGGTGCTTAATAGAGTTAAGTCATCATCTTTCCCCAACACTATTGCAGGTGTAATATATCAATCGGGCGCATTTGACTGTGTGGCAGATGGACAAATCAATCTCACGCCCAACGCAACTGCCAGAAACGCAGCACAAGACGCTCTCAATGGTTGGGATCCCACTTATGGTTGCCTATTTTACTACAATCCAAAGACTGCAACCAACAAATGGATGCTCTCACGCCCGGTGAAGTTGTCAATCGGCAACCACGCATTTTGTTGAGGTGAAATATGAATAAAGATATAAAAGACAACAAATTGGAAATTGAAGAAACCCACAATCAACACAACGAAAACAGAGATTGTGGAAAACACAAAAAGCACAAGGGCAAAGGTTGGTGGTATGGCACTGCCATGGCAGTGATTCACGCCCTTGGTGTTGGTGCAATTGTTGGACTTAGTGTTGCGCTATACTTCAGCCAAGACAAAATCACAACACAAGTCACGTATCAAAACCAAATGGAAAGTGTATATCACAAGGCGTATTACAACTTGCTTGATGACGTCAACGACATAGATAGCACTCTCGCCAAATTGTCCGTTGCCAAAACGAGAGCAAAGCAAGAAAGTCTTTTGTATGACGTATGGTGCTCATCAGTACTTGCAGAAGAATATCTTTCCACCTTTGAAAATCAAGACGAAGGGGTGCGCACTGCAGTGAAGTTTGTCAATCAGTTGGGAGATTATTCCTTGCACCTCGCAGGCAAGTTGGCAAAAGGGGAAGATTTGACAGAAAAGGAAATCAAAACCCTTATGAAAATGCGTCCTATGATTGCCACTTTGCGCGCATCTCTTGAAAAAATCAATGGAGATTTGGTTGACGGCAAGATGTTTATAGAAGAAAACGGAGTGCTTCAAAACTTTTCAAAGGCATTTTCTCCTTTCACAAAGCCCGATTTTGAATATCCCAAGATGATATATGACGGCCCTTTCTCTGACGGACTTGAAACAATGTCTGCAAAAGGTCTTGAGGGACTTGAAGAAATAGACAAGGAAAAGGGGAAGGCAATCATAGAAAAACTCTTTGAAGGTGCAACAGACGTTGAGTATATTGGCAGATTTAATGGCCGTATCAAGACGGACAATTACACCTTCACCCACAAGGGCTTGCCTGCATATATCCAACTTTCAGTCAAAGGTGGCAAAGTGGTAAACTATACACTGTCTGCAACAAGCGAAAGTGATGCAGGGGTTGTGAAAAATGCAGGGGAAAAGGCAGTGGCATTTGCCAAGAAACTTGGATATGAAAACTTGCAAGTTGTGTGGACTGCAACTTCTCACGGACACACCTATATCAACCTTGCGCCCGTAGTTGACGGCATCATACTGTACCCCGATCTTGTAAAGGTCAAGATTGATGACGAAAGTGGACTTATCATAGGATTTGACAGCACCCATCACGCATACAACCATCGCAAAAGAGTGTTTGAAAAGCCAACAATAGCAGAAGACAAAGCAAGAGAAAATCTGTCCTACGAGCCTATTGCAGTGGGCAAACTTGCCCTAATCCCAGAGGGTGGACAAAAGGAAACTTTGTGCTATGAATATCAATGCGACCACGATGGAACATACTTCATTTATATTGATGCAATGACAGGCGCAGAAACCGAAATCTTGTATGTCATTGACGACGTAAACGAAGGTCAAAGTTTGATTTGATTAAGAAAACAATCGCCATAAAAACGCCAAAATCAAAGAGTAAAAAAAAGTCATTAAAATGACAAAAGAGATATTTTAGGTGTAAAAAGCGAGTTTATCAACTTATTTTTGTGCAAAATAACACAAAAAAAGACAAAAAGAAAAAGCCACGAAAATCTCGTGGCTTTTTGTGTTTTAAGTAAGATTATTCACGTGCTTTCTTTGAGCGCTTGTTGGGGTTCTTGACACCGAGTGAGCAGAGTGCTGTAAGGAAGGAAATAAATCCAAGAGCAGGTGCTACGATAAGTGCGATCCATGCGCCGTTTTCAACGTATGTCATAATGTTTTGAACAAGTGCATCTGCTGCTGCAACATCAAGTTCTGTTGTAAGACCTGATGTGATCAAGAACATGATGGGGTAGACCAATGAAAGTGCTGCGCCTGTGAAGATGAGGAGTGTCCAAATTGCATTGTAGCCCTTTGAATACTTGCCTGCGCAAAGGCAACTAAATGACACGATAAATTGGATAAATGCAAAGAGCAATGTGATGACGGGCACAAAGTACCAAAGCAAATTAGGACCAGCACTTGCCCATGCTTCTGCAAAGTAGCCAGGTTGACAGAATGCAATAACTGTTGAGATTGCATCATATTGTTGAATTCCTTCAAGAATAGGCATTTCAGGAATTGTGCCCAATGTGTAAAGGAATGCCACAACAAAGAAACCTGTGAGAAGGAGTGACCAAATCATTGCAAATGTATTGGCTGCACCACCAAAGCGTTGTTTCTTTGCCTTGGGAGCAACGGACATTTCTGCTGCTGTATCATTGGTGTATTCTTCTGCGTAATTGTTGGTTGCGACGTCGTTTGTTTCAACGGGTGCAACGGGTGCGACGGGTGCTTGAGGTTCTACAACTGGTTGTACAGTGTTTTCAAGACGAGGGATCTTGACTGCGATTGTGACACCACAGCTGGGACATTTAATCTTATGTTTGTAGCCGTCAGGAAGTGAAGTGGCGTTTACCGGGGGTTCAAAACTGATTTCGGCTCTACAACTTGGACATCTTGTATACATAGTTGACGCTCCTTGTTTAGTAATTATTGTTCTTTATAATTATAGTATTTACAGTTGCCGTTGTCAATGATAATTTTTTTCAAAAGTTAAATACTATGTATTTTCACGTGGATATTTGTCGGTTTTCAAGGATATTTTGCTCAAAATGGTGGAATTGTTGGTTTTCTCTAAGAGAAAAATGTTGATATACGACTATTTTTAGACAAAGTTGTAACCTTACAAGATTGCAAAATTTTTGCCACTATGTTATAATGCAAAGGTCATAAGGTGCTTTGCTGACGCAAAGATAATCGGGAATGCAGTGCAAGTCTGCAACAGCCCCCGCTACCGTGAGGAAGTGATGAGATAACGTCACCTGTGGTGCAAGACACGGGGAAGGCGCTCCGACAGAAATGTCGTCCAAGTCGGGATACCGGCCTATGACTTATTGAACAAACGCTTCGGTGGGAGGTGGGTGTAGGTTTTACTATGCTCAAATACACAGTGCCCTCCGAGCGACAAAAAGTACGGAGGGTATTTTTTATGACAAAAAGAGCAAAATTTATCACTTTTATGGTCTTGATTGTCCTGTCGCTTGCTTTGATGCTTACTGCTTGCGACAGTGGGCTTCAAGCCGAAATTGACAAACTCAAAGAGCAAATTGACTCACTTCAACAACAAGTGGGTGGATATGAGGCAGACTTTGAAGAAAAGAATATCGTGTTGTATATCGGCGAAGATAAGTTTGAAATTACAACAAGAAAAGCATATCTTCATGATGCCATCAAAGACCTTTTGAAAGAAGGCAAAATTTCTCAATACGAATATGGCACAGATGAACTCAATCCCTTTATCACTGCCATTGATGACCTTCAACAAGACACGGCAAATTATAAGTATTATTCCGTGTGGCACAACGTTGATGTTTTTGCCTTGAAAGGACTTGATTCAAGTTGGGGAAACCCCGGCAGATCAACGGTTGAAGATGATGGATTTGGCAACAAGTTTGTTGTGACAACTTACGGCAACGTCAAGTTGTATTATTCATCAAACGGCGTTGGCACATTGCCCTTGGTTGACGGTTGCACATACGCAATTTTGGTTGACTAACGGCACAAGACAAAATAGCCACGTTTGACAAAAGCAATGTTTTATATTGTCAAAATTATATAATAAACATTTGATTGAGTGAAGAAATGAAAAAGCAAAGCAAACAAATAGACAAAGAAAAAATAAAAAAACGTACGGTGCTTACGGCACAATACGTCACCCAAGTCGCAGTGATGGCAGGGCTTATCACTGCGCTTAAATTTGCCTTGTCATTTCTTCCAAACGTGGAAGTCATCACTTTGCTCATTGCAGTGTTTTCAACGGTGTGGGGGCTCAAATATTCACTGCCTGCAACCATAGTATTTTGCCTTGTGGAAATGGCAATATACGGGGTGGGAAGTTGGCTTTTGTTGTATATCATTTATTGGCCAATTCTTGCAGTGATTTTCTATTACGCTTTGCGCAACAAAAAGACCCCCGTTGCCATGGGAATATCCGTTGGAATTGGACTTGTAATGACAGTTGCATTTGGTGTGCTTTCTGCTTGCACAGACACACTATTTGTAGTAGGTGCAGTGAGCAAAGATATGCTTGGCACATATTTTGTTTCTTACTATCTCAAAGGGCTTTGGTTTGACTTAATCCACGTCATCAGTGTCGTCATCAGCCTTCTTGTGTTGTATATCCCATTGGTCAAAGTGTGCGAGCGCATACGAAAGAGCATAAATCGTGACAATACTATGGCAGAAAATGAAGAAATCGCCACTGAAAATATTGACGAAAATGGCGAGATTTTGCAAGATGCAACGGATGAAACACTTTGTCAAGACGTGAAAGACACCTTTGACAACTGCGAAAAATAGGAAAGATTGTAGTATTTTGTCTTGTTATGGCAGAAACCAATTTTCTTCAAAATATTGTGTTAATATGATGGCAGTAAATTTTGGAGAGAATTATGAGCAACGTACGACACCCATCTTGTGCAATACGCAATCTTGCTTTGGACGCAAAGAAAAGATTGGCAAAGCCCGACGGCACGTATTTTCCGTCCGGTCTTGAGCCACCATCAACCCTGACACCATCACAAAGAGAAATATTTGTCAAAATCCGTGCCCTTTATGATGCAGGGGAAGAAGTTGACAATCCCTTGGAGCAACTTGCAGACAAGGAGTATATGGCAACCCTATCCCACGAAGCACGCCAAAGATATATCCTTACGCTTTGTGGGGATTACGTTGAGATGAAAAGGTTATTCCTTGAAAGACTTTCGTCTTCGCCAACAGGCACGAAGCGAGTGAGCAATCTTGTTCCATAAAAAAGTGAAGGAACTTGTGCCAAGAAGGAAAGACGCAAGGGCATAACCTGTAAGTTGACCTTTTCCACCAATTTCAACAGACAACAAAAACATTAGAGCAATGATCGTTGTGGCAAAAAAGTCCACAATGACTTGCTCTATTTTGTTTATTTTGCCCTTTACAAAGTATAGCCGTGCAATTACGCCACCAAGAAACCCAAAGAGAAAGGTGGTGACGGCGTACACAAATTGGCTTGTCCAAGAAACACCGAGTAGCATCATTTGAAAATCTTTTTTAAGACACCTTTTTCTGCGCCACTTGACGTGTATTTCAACCCCGTCACGTATCCTTTGACAATCAACTGACCTTTTTCAAGATCAAGGAGTTTGATTTCAAGGTTTTGTCCTGACAGCAACAATGCTTCGCCGTCAAGTTGAATCTTGACTTCCTTGTCCCCAAATGTTGGCACGCCCTTGACACCCCATATTGAAATAAGTTGATGTCCGTCAATTTCCACACGGTGATTTCTGTTGTCTGTGGGTTTTGATGACGAAAGATTTGTGCTTTCAGTGGTGGCAAAAGTATTTTGTCCCCCTGCAACACTGATTTTTGATGAGTTTGATGCCGATTTTACGTTATTATTTGTCTTTTCCATGCTATGAGTATATGCGTGCGTGCATAAATAATTGACACCGACCGAAAAAAAGAATAAAATATGCCTATGGAAAGGAAAGTTCAACTGAAAAGATATACCCTTGACAATTCTGCGTTGTTTTATCCAATTATGGCATCAAAAAAAGCGCAGAGTTTGTTTCGTATTTCAGTTGTGCTCTGCGACAAAGTTGACGGCGCACTTTTAGAAGATGCACTCAATGAAGCACTTGTCCGTTTCCCTGCTTTCAAGACAAAACTTAAGATGGGCTATGCTTGGCACTACCTTGGAGAAAATCTTGAAAAAGCCAAAGTTTTTGACAAGTCAAACGGTCTTTTGAAACCTATCAATCCCAAGGAAACCAACGGCTTTCAATTCCGTCTTGTGTACGAAGAAAATCGCATATACCTTGAAATGTTCCACGGCATCTGTGACGGCACGGGGGCAATCGCATTTTTGAAAGGTGTATTGCAGAAATATCGTCAACTGCAAGGTGTGGAAGTTGAAGGGGACGGACTTATTGATTTTTCAGTGACCGACTTTGATGCAGAAAATGAAGACTCTTGCCAAAGACACTATACACCAATCAAGTTTGCAGATGCAGACATCAAGTCATTAACGGGCGCAAACCCCCAACTTATCAAGGGCACACTCAGTGACGGATATAGTGCAACAACCTATTACGGCAAGTATTCACAAATCGGCAAGTTGGCAAAGGATAGGGGTGTCACTTTTACTGCATTTATGTCGGGAGTGCTTGCCCACTCTCTTGCCAAAATCAACTATGGCGACAAACCTATTGTCATCATGGTGCCAGTCAATCTTCGTGCCATATTTGAGTCCAAGAGTGTACGAAACTTTGTCACGTTTGTACGCATTGTATTTGACAGAAACAACTGTGAAGATGTTGAGGCTTGCATCTTGGAGGCATCAAAGCAACTGACTGCCACCACCCGAAAAGAAGAACTGAACAAGATGATTGCAACACAGGTGCGCGCACAAAAGACAGGGCTCTTGAAGATTGCGCCTTTGTGGGTGAAAATGGCAATAGCCAAATTCTTGCGCTTGTTCTTGAAATCACGCCAAACAACCATCATCAGCAATCTTGGAAGGCTTGATGCACCAGAGTGTCTTGGCATTGAAAAGGCAGTGTTCAACATCAACGTGTCAAAGAACGCAAAGACCAATCTTGGCGTTGTGACAGCGGGGGACACGGTGGCATTTACCTTTACAAAGAGCATAGAAGAAAATACCGTTGAGGACACCTTTGTAAGTGTGCTTAATGATATGGGTGGAAATCTTCAAAATTAACCAAACAGGAACTTAAAACAGTAAATACGACCAATAAAGGTAGGAAATATGAAAAAATTTACATCAAACGAACTTAGAAACGCATGGCTTGAATTTTACAAAGCAAAGGGACACGCAGTTATCCCTGCAGCATCACTCATTGGCGATGGCACAACGGGTGTTATGTTCAACGTTGCAGGCATGCAACCCCTCATGCCTTATCTTCTTGGCAAGGAACACCCCATGGGCAAAAGACTTTGCAACGTTCAAGGTTGTGTGAGAACAGTTGACATTGAATCAGTTGGCGATCCCACCCACTTCACTTTCTTTGAAATGATGGGCAACTGGAGTCTTGGCGACTACTTCAAGAAGGAAAAGACTGCTTGGACATTTGAACTTCTCACTGAAGTCTTTGGGTTTGAAAAGGACAAAATTTGTTCAACAGTATTTGAAGGCAATGAATCAGCACCCCGTGATGAACAAACTGCATCATATCTTAAAGAACTTGGCATCAAAGATGAAAACATCTTCTATCTTGACAAGTCAAACAACTGGTGGGAACTTGAAGGCACAGTTGGTACACCTTGTGGCCCCGACAACGAGTGGTTCTACCCCCGTCACGATCAACCTTGCTCAGACAAATGCGACGTAGAATGTGATTGTGGCAGATACGTTGAAATTGGCAATGACGTCTATATGCAATACAAGAAGACAGAAGGTGGCTACGAAGAACTTGAAAACAAAAACGTTGACACCGGCTTTGGTCTTGACAGACTTCTCTTGTTCTTGAACGGACTTGATGACGGCTACAAGACAGACCTTTTTGCAGGCGCAATCGCACATCTTGAAAGCGCATCAGGCAAGAAGTATGGCGAAAACGGTGCAGATACAAAGGCAATGAGAATTATCGCAGACCACACAAGAACTGCAGTTATGCTCATTGGCGACGTCAACGGCATCACACCTTCAAACACAGGTGCAGGCTATATTTTGAGAAGACTTATGCGTCGTGCAATTAGATACTGCAAGAACTTGGGTATCCCTGCAACAGAAATGTGCGAAGTGGCAAAAGTCTTTATTGAAAAAGTCTATTTTGAAGCATATCCCCTTCTCGTTGAAAAAGAAGGATATATCCTTGACGAAATCACAAAGGAAATCAACAAATTTGAAGTTACTCTTGCAGGTGGCATGAAGGAATTTGACAAGATCGTTGGTGGCATGCAAAGAAAGAATGAATTTATGTCACAAAAAGATCCAAATTACGTGCCCGAAACAGAAATCTCTGGCAAGCAAGCATTTAGATTGTACGATACATTTGGTTATCCTTTGGAACTCACAGTGGAACTTGCAAATGAAAGAGGTCTTACTGTTGACGAAAACGGATTCAACGAAGCATTTAAGGCACACCAAGAACTTTCAAAGGCACAAGCACAAGCAGCAAAGGGTGGCTTGACAGAACACTCAGCAGCAACAACCAATCTTCACAGTGCAACACACCTTCTCAACTATGCACTCAAGAAGGTTTTGAATGATGAAAATATCCAACAAAAAGGAAGCAACATCACACCTGAAAGACTCCGTTTTGACTTTAACTTTGCACGTCCTTTGACAGCAGAAGAAATCAAGGCAATCGAAGACGTCGTCAACGCAGAAATTGCAAAAGCAACCCCCGTCGTCTGCGAAGAAATGACAGTTGAAGAAGCAAGAAATGCAGGTGCAGTTGGTGTCTTTGGCGATAGATATGGCGAAATGGTCAAGGTTTACACCATTGGCGCAAGCAAGGAAATCTGTGGTGGTCCTCACGCAGAAAACACAAAGGATTTGGGCAAATTCCGTATCGCAAAGGAACAAAGTTCATCAGCAGGCGTAAGAAGAATCAAGGCAATCCTTGAATAAAACACCCCGAAAACAATCAACAATATAAAGGGAGATTGGGCGCACCAATCCCCCTTTTTCTTTTGAAAAAGACAATTCTATTTGGGTGTGACAAAATTTTGTTTAATTAGAATATCAAAAAATTAAATTTGGCAGAATGTGACATCTAAATGCATATTTTTTGAAATATGTGAAAATAGTGGTGGTTTCTGGTTGCACAACTCTGGCTTTTTTGTTATAATGGCAACATATAAAGCGATTGGATAGAATTCCAAAAACAGACTACATCAAATATGGAGATACTTATGAACAGAACTGAACTTCAAGCCAAACTCGACTTGCAAAAATGGTTGGATAGTGAAAAGTACCAAAAAGATATGTGTGGTATGTATGACTACTGCAAATATTGTGATCGCAATGATGCAACACCTTGCGCATCTGCATCAATCGCACTTGAAAATGCAAACAGTGCAATCGACGATGTCAAGTATGCACAAAAATCACTCGGCAAAAACTTTGACTATGAAAAGGTTATGACAAAGAAGGCAAATCGTAAGAGCCTCACCTTTGCAGAAAAATATGCACTCAGTGATGATATCATCAAGGAACGCTACGAAATCCTCAAAAACGCATTTACAAACATAGAAAAGGGCACACCCCAAATCAAGAGCAGAATTTCAAAGCAATGTGATACATATCGTCGTGGTGGCGACATTGTGGGCAAAATCACAATTATTGGCACATCACTCCGTATCAACCTTCCCCTTGATCCTGATGCAGAAGAATTCAATGACGGCAAAACACCCCACATCAATATGGGACACAAGAAAGTCTATGAAGAAGTACCTTTCCAATTCAAGGTCAACAGCAAACTTGCTTTGAAGAGAGCACTCGCACTCATTGAACAAGTGAAAGCACTCTAATCTAAAACGAGCAAAACAAAAAGCACCGAATACGGTGCTTTTTTTATTTCAAAATATTGTTCAAATCAATGATTTATCTCACGATGGCGTATTTTTGCCAAAGGCACTATTTTGCGTCGGCCTTCTTTTTGTGGACGGGAAGATATACGTGGAAGATCGTTCCATAATGTTCAACACCGTGGCAAGAAATTGAACCACCGTGGGCTTTGACAATGGTTTGCGCAATGGCAAGTCCAAGTCCAAAACTCTTGTTGTCGGGATTTTGTCTTGCACTGTCAGATCTATAAAATCTGTCAAAGACGTGCTCAGCATCTTCCTTTGAGATGATTTCGCCCGTGTTGGCAACGGACAAGTGTAACTTTTTGCCCACCACTGTAAGTGTGCAACGGACTTCGCCTTTGGGGCTGCAATATTTCAATGCGTTGTCAAGAAGTATAAGGGCAAGTCTTTCAAGGGTATCCTTTTCCCCAAGAGTGAACAGATTTGGTTGTATGTCAGTTTTAAGGCTTGTACCTTTTTCAAACGCAATGACTTCAATGCCAAGGCAAGCAGATTCCACAACCGAACTGAAATCAACGGCAGATTTTGTGATTGCAGATTTTTCAAGTTTGCTCAGTTCCAACATATTCTTCACAAGTTCGCTCATACGATCCACTTGTCCAGATATTGATGCAATCCACTTTTCGTTGTCTTCAACGGTTGTAGATTTGTCACTGTTCATAACTGCAAGGTCGGCAGATATGATTGCAAGGGGAGTCTTGAGTTCGTGAGAAGCGTTGGCAATAAGGTCTTTTTGCAGGTCAAAAGCATCTCTCAAAGGTTTTGTTGTTTTGCCAGAGAAAAGATATGCAATCCACCAAATCACAAGCATACCCACAATGTACAAGGATGCAATGAACAAAAGGGATGTGCGCATATGGACAGCATCAATAGTGCTATCATAGACAATGAAGATTGTGCCATTTTCTGTTTCATTGCTTGTGACAGAGAACTTGTATTCATCAACCTTGAAAGGCCCGTCCTTTGTTTGTGTTGCAGCGACAACAATGTCATCTGCCAAATCTTCGTAGTATTCAAGGTCGCTTGTGTATGCAGGGAAGTAGTCCACGCCCTCATCATCAACTGTAAAGGCAAAGCATCTTGCCACCCCAAGTTCTTCGGGGCGATGTTCTATATCCTTTTGCGACAAAATGATGTCTGCAACTCTATCCACTTCCATTGCTCGTGAAAGCGTGGCAAGACCAATGGCACAGCCAACAAGTAAAAGAAGGATTATCCCTGCCACCATTGTCACGTAGAAAGTATGTTCACGCCTAATTTTTGTGATGATGTCTGTCATATCAAATCAAATATAAATGCAATATAATTGCAGAATTAATGGTTTATCTTGTTGTTCGCAGTATTAAACGTTGTGTTTTGCAAGTTTATATCCAACGCCACGGACTGCTTCGATTGAAAAGTCTGCGCCAACGTGGACAAGTTTCTTGCGTATAAATGAGATATACACTTCAAGGTTGTTGGACTCAAAATCGCTGTCAAGCCCCCAAGCCTTCAAGATCAAATCTTCCTTTGATGCAACAAAGTTGGGGTATTCAAAAAGATAGCGCAAGAGTTCAAATTCCTTTGAAGTCAGTGATATGCTTTTTTCTTCTGTTGAAAGAGTGTATGCCGAAAGGTCAAGGGCAGTGTTTGAATATACAAGACGGTTGTCTTGCACAAGTTGACCACGTCTTCTCAAAAGCGCGCGTATTCTTGCAGACAATTCCTCGTAATTGAAAGGTTTTGCAAGATAGTCATCTGCACCTTTGTCAAGTCCTGTCACTTTATCTTTGTTTTCTCCAAGGGCAGTGAGCATAAGCACGGGGGTTTCAAGGCCACGATGTCTAATCTCTTGCAATACTTCAAGTCCGTTTTTCTTGGGCATAAGGATATCAAGGACAATAAGGTCATACAGTCCAGAAAGGGCAAAGTTGAGCCCGTCTGCGCCATCATAGACGGTGTCCACGTCATATCCTTCTTTCATAAGCATTTTTGCAAGGGCTCTTGATAACTCTTTTTCATCTTCTACAAGTAAAATTCTCATAAAACACCTCTAATGTTGTCCCCCTTATTATGCCTTTGTCTTATTAAACAAACATTAAAGAAAAAGGTATCTTTTAATAATTGTAGCACTTTTTTTACAGATGTTCAATAAAGTTTGCGTGATTTTCTTGATATGTTTTTGTAAGGCAAAAACCAAAAGGTCTTGGAAAAATAGGGTTTTTTGCAGGTTTTTTGGTTATTTTATATTGACTATGCGCCCGTGTGCGTGTATGATAAAGGTATGAAAAAGTTTACAAGAGCATCATTTATAGCATTTGCACTCATTTTGACACTTGCCCTTGCAGGTGGTCTTTTTGACACTTCAGTGGCAATGGCAGACCAAGTGGAATCTTTCTATCTTGACTATGCAGATGGAGAGTTTGTCCTCACTCGCACTGCAACTGCAGAAGAACTTTATCGTTCAACAGACTGTGATCCAAGCCTTATCCTTTCTGCAATAGAAGATATTGTTGGCGTCGGTGGAGAGTTTGATTTTGACTTTGTCGCACCTGAAATATCTGTGGTTGCAAGCACTGGAACAACACAAGCATATTCAACGAAAAAGGACAACTTTTTGTTCAGCGCAACTGCAATACACATATTTGACCAAGTTCGCAAGCCCGACGGATACACACCTGTCAACAGTGAAAGTGGCTATGGTTGGGGCTACTCAGTTGAAGATGGCGCAGAGATTGCCCTTGGAAGTTATGGTCAAAACCTTGCATTTGGCATGAACAAAGCCCATGGCAAATATACAATCTACGCCTACGGCACAGTATCTCTTGAACTTGGTGGCAAGGTGTTTACGTCAACAGGCAAGTCACAAGGTGTTGAAATTGAAATTTCAAAGACGGACATTACACTTGACGATATTGATGAAAATGCACTTTTGACAACACAAACATACGGCTTGACCGTGGCAGATATCGTTGGCTCGCTCAACACACCATCTCGTGGCAACCACACAATCACATTGGTTGACAGTGCCCTTGCAGATAGCGTCCTTGCAGTTGGCACACACGAAATTGACGTCGTCTATACGGTTGGCTCTTGGACGGACGGCGTATTTGTGGCAAATGATAGCATCAATACCCTTGAAACAACCCTTACAATAACCATTGAGCCTTGCATGGTTAGAGTGTTGATATATAATATCAAAATCCTTGAATACAGCGAAGTTGACATTGAATACCTTATTCTTACAACTTTGCCAGACGGATTTAAGGCAAGTGATTTGAGCCTTGAATTTTGGCTTGAAGACGGCAATGGCGCAGAGGTTGATGGCAGTGCAGTTGGCAAATATACAATCTACGGCTCAAGTTCCAACGCAAACTTCAATGTTATCTTTACAAATATAGAGAATAAAGACGATCAAAACCAATGGTATTCAAAGTGGGCAACACTGACAGTATGCCCCAAAATCTTGACGGCAAGTGACGAGCATTTTACATACACCTTGTCAAGATACGAAGGATTTGAACTTGGCGATAAGTTGATTTTGACAGAAGGTGTCGGTGGTGGCACAACAATCAAAATCTACAACGGCACAAGCAGTGTTGACTACGAAAATCTTGACCTTACCATTGAAAGAAAGGATCAAAATACAACGTCAATTTTGATGTATGCCGATGGTCAATGGGAAACAGTTGACTTTGACGAAAACGGCAAAATCACAGTGAAATATTCCACCAAAAACGCAAGCAAATTTGCCCTTAAGTTTGAAGAAAAGGGAAATCAAACAGATGATGACAACAATGGTGTAATCGCAGGCGTGTCAATCGGTGTTGCAGTACTTTTGTTGGTGGCAGTTGTGGTGTTTGTTGTCCTTTCCAAGAAAAAGAAGAAAGACGACACGGATGACAACAACGACAACGGTGGCAATGATGGAAATGCAGAAAGCGAGGTTTTAGAAGAAAGTGCAATGACAGAAGACGTCAGCACACAAGCCGAAAGCACACTTCCCCAACAAAGTCAACCCACAGAGCAAAAGGCAGAGTTGACACTTGAAGAAAAATACGCTTTGCACCCCGAGTTTGTGCCTACACCCACAGTGGAAGAAGCCTTCAAAGGAGTGGAAACCGAAGACAACACAGAAGATGAAAAGGACAATGATGAAAGTGCTGAAGAAGGCAAAATCACGTTTAAGTCCAAGATCTTGTCTGCATCAGTGGAAAATAGAGCAATCTACAACGCATTGAAGAACAAACTCTTGTCCTATCGTGGCATCAAGTCAAGAGTTGTCAACGGTGGCGACTATTTCCGTCGTCCCGGCAAGCAAATTGTCAAGATAATCTTCATTGGCAAAACAATCCGTCTTGCCCTTGCCTTGAACCCTGAAGACTATGACTACAACTTGTATCACCAAAAGGATAGAGGCAATATGAAGAAATATGCCGACACCCCTATGTTTGTCAAGGTGCAATCACTTCTTGGTGTCCGTAGAGCATACAAACTCATTGCCGACCTTATGGAAAAGGAAGGTGTCAAAGAGAACAAAAAAGCCAAAGGCGACGATCATCTCTACAACTTGACCTACGACACAAGCGTAGAAGAATAAGACAATCAAACCAAACAAAACAGTCAAACCAAACACACAAAGGCACTCGGGCGAGTGCCTTTTTAATAAAATAAATGACTGTTGTCAAGTAGATTGACAGGTGTATGGTTATGTGTTAAACTGACGGTGTTAGTAATTTATCGGAGCAGTATTATGGCAAAAAAAGTTGACCTTCGTGTGCAACGCACAAAAAAAGCAATTCTTGAAACATTATTTGAACTTCTTGAAGAAAAGCATTTTTCAAATATTTCCGTCATTGATATTTGTGAAAAGGCTCTCATCAACCGTGGCACGTTTTACACCCATTTCCAAGACAAAAACCAACTTCTTGAAAAGATTGTGTATGATATGATGATGAACTTAGATGATGAAGTTGATCGTGTCCATGGCGACAGCGATATGCTTGTCTATTACAACGATATATTTGACATTTCACTTGCATTTGTCCGTGAAAATAGACAAAGACTTTATACAATCATCACAAAGGCAGATGCCAACCTTGTGTTCAATCAAGTGCATACAATCATCAAGGATAACATTGTCAAAAAGGTGGGCAGACTTCCTGCCAAAGCAGAAGTGCCCCTTGAACTCCTTGCAGAGTTCTTTGCAGGTGGATTTATTCAAGTGTTGAAATGGTGGATTATGTCCGGTTGCGTCCAATCTGCCGAAGAAATCAAAAAGGAACTCTTTGGTATCGTGCGCAATACAATCGCAACCTACTACTACGTATAGTCAAAGATAGACAAAGAAAAGAGCATCAAATGATGCTCTTTTTTATTGCAAAAATTACGTTGAAAAGCGTGGTGTTACTTTGTGATTACAGTGCCTCCAAGGACAACCTTTTTCAAATTGCCGTCCTTGTCAAAGACAACGAAGTCTGCCTTTTCTCCAACCTTGATTTCAGTGGGCAATGAAAGATATCTTCTTGGATTGATTGCCACATAGGAGAGTGCTTTTTCAAGGGAAACGCCATTGTCAAGAGCAAGGCGCAATTCCTTGTATAGATTGGTGACACTGCCTGCAAGGGTTGTCATATTTTTGAGATAACTGACTGTGCCGTCACTGACGACGGGCGTATCTCCAAGCATATATTCTCCAGCAGGCATACTTGCCGTTGAAAGACTGTCACTGACGTATATTATCTTGTCATCTGCCTTGAACTTGTGCACCATATCCACAACGTCTTGGGCAAGGTGTTTGCCGTCAACAATGAGTTCAACTGACAAATTGTCATTGTAAAGTGCTGTTTCAGTCAATCCAAGATGTTTTTCAAGGTTGCTGTCACGGTGCAAAGTTGACATTGCAGAGCCAAAATGTGTCACTCCATCAAGTCCGTGGGATATGGCGTTGCTAATATCCGTATAGTTGGAGTTGTCGTGGCCTGCCTGCACCTTTATGCCCAACGAGATGAGCAAATCTACAAGGGAAGTGACGTTTTTCACTGATGGGCAAAGAGTGACAATACCAATGTGGTTACGGTGCTTTTCAAAGAACCAACGATACTCGTCTTTGTATTCATCAAGTATGGCACTTTCGGGTTGAGCACCTTTTTGAGCCTTGCTTATAAATGGCCCTTCAATATGAGCAGGGAGCATTGTTGCATAGTTTTGCTTGAGAGAGTACAATGCGTCAAGTTCCTTGTCAAGGACAGCCAAAGGCGTTGCCACAAAAGTGGGGCAAAAGGCAGTGATTCCGTTGTCAAGATAGAACTTGGATATTGCGTCAAGTGCCTCTTGTGTGCATACACTCACGTCAAAGCCCATAGCCCCGTGAGTGTGAATGTCACAAAGCCCAATAACAGCAATATCCTCACTGCCGTCAAGTGCAATGCTCTCAACCAATCCGTCCTTGTCAACGCTGATAGAATAACCTTTCAAAATCTTTTCCATAGTGTCAGTATATAACTTATTTTCTCAAGTGTCAATGCATAAAAAAAGGACTGCAGTTGGCAGTCCCTTTTTGTTTGATTTGATTATTCTGCGTCGGGCACGTAATTGAAATGAACGGTTGCATTTAAAATGATAGAGTCAAAGAAAACGAAAAGATTGTACCATTGTTCCTCAGTGCCCGTGTAATAGACGTCTGTCAAACTGTCGCATCCATAGAAGGCACAATAGCCAATGGTGGTCACACTGTCAGGGATGACTATGCTTGTCAAACTGGAGCAACTACTGAAGGCAAATGAGCCAATGGTGGTCACGCCACTACCTATTGTCACGCTTGTCAAATTGGTGCATGTACCGAAGGCATAATAGCCAATGGTGGTCACGCCGTCGGGGATGTCTATGCTTCTCAAACTGTCGCAAAGAGCGAATGCATAATCGCCAATATATGTAACGGGGCGCATAGCACCCAAATACCACATTTCCTCAGGTATTTCAAGATATTCCGTTTTGTCGTTGTAGTTGTAGATCCCAATACCACCGACGTCAGAGGGTGCCAAGGATATGTCGTAACCCATGGCACTTGCTTGGACGGGAGCGAGAAGGAAGACAAGGAGAAGGGTGACAACAATCACAGAACATGGCACAGTTGTGCCAACAATCTTTTGCATTTTCTTGTATGCAGGGTCTTGTCTTTTGATTCTGTTTTCTTCTCTTTTTGCTTCACGTTTGGCATCTCTTTCTTGTTTTTTTGCCTTTTGTTCGGCAATCTTTGCTTCATCCTTTGCTCTTTTTGCAAGAGTTTTTTCGCTGACTTCAATCTTGACAGGCTGATTTACTCTTGCGCCACACTTTGTGCAGTAGAAAGCGTTATTTTGCAAAGGTGCGCCACATGTTGTGCAAATCAATTCGTTCATAATTATTCTCCTATTTTGTTGCCACAGTTAGGGCAGAAGGAAGAGCCTTCTTCCAATGTGTTGTCGCAAACGGGGCAGTATCCCAATTTTTTGAGATTGTCTGCAGTTTGGACTTTAACGTAGTGACCTTTGTTCCAATTGGTGTGCACTTTGTTGAAGATGAAATCATAGACAGGTTGGAATTCACTGCGTATTCTCTTGTATGCCCAGAACTTCCAACTGAAGATCAAAAATCCGTTGATGCCACGGACATATTTGGGGCGCAAGCCGAAGAAACCGGGGATGAGCCAACCGTGTTTTTTGTAAACTATATCTGCAATGTTTTCATAGGTAAAAACTGCAGAAACTCTGTTGATTGTGCATCTTTCAAAAGGCAACCAGTTTTTGTGACATACCACGTAATCTTCGTGGACTTCAATTGCGCCACTGCTGAATCTCACGTAGTATACAAGGTCGTTTTCACTGTGTAAATGTTCGTGTTTGCGAAGTTCCATAAATATCTCCTTTTATAGTTGCAAACTGCTAAAATGGTATTTTATATTGTTGTTTTGTTGCTCTAATGTTGTTTTTGTGTTGTTATTGGGCTTTGACCCAAGTGTATTCTCCGTAAAGGAAAAGGGCACTTTCATCAATGTCTTTTGGTGTTGTAAATGATGCTCTATCATATTCGGTCAAGTATTTGCCAAGTTCAACAAGATACCAGTCTGTTTTTTCTTCAAATACAATGCTATGGAATACTGGGCCCGAAAAAGCATAAGGCTCAATTCTGGTGATACTGCTTGGGATAACCAGTGTTACTCGTACGGCAAATATGTCTTGGAATATGTGAGAGTTGATTGTTGTGACAGGTTTGCCCTTGTATTCACGAGGGATTGCGCAAATAAAATCTTCGTCCGAAGGATAGTTTTCTCCGAGTTCGCTTGAAACACCAACAACACTATAACTTTTGCCATCTTGATTAAGTTCAAATGTAAAGTATTTCAATGCAATATCGTAGTCACAGATGTCGCAAAGTCCATCCCAATCGATGTCGGTGTGGAAAGTTACATAATCGCAGACGTCGCAGTGACCATTATTGTCATTGTCAGTGTGATATCTTGCATGATTGCAAGTGTCGCAGTGACCGTCATGGTTTAAGTCGACTATTCTATTGCTGTTGTTGGGGGCAAGGATACAAGTTGTAAGTGCCACACCCACACAGAGTATGCCACAAATTGTTTGCAACTTGTTTGTGTGCAAACTTGCAGATCTTGCACGGAATTTCAAACGTTGTTCTGCAACCTTGACTTCGTCATCTGTCAAAGGGATCAAATTCTTTTTGATGAGATCACGTCTTACGTTTTCAATGATTTCGTCTTGCATAGGCTTGACGAGTCTTTCAATTTCCTTTGTATTTTTGA
>JAZLBO010000008.1:0-8031 GCA_045613765.1 Clostridia bacterium
TTCTCTCATTATGTCACTTGCCACTTGGGTGGGAAAAACAGGATCCCCAAGTGGCTGGCGTACTTTCATCTGGTGCTTGGCACTCGCTATGTCGCCACCCTGTGGCTCCCGTTCCGTCTTCGAATAAGTGAGTGCTTGTATAAGTACCCACGCTCATGCCGTAAAACCATACATTTTGGGAGATTCGTGAAAAAATCACACAAATTCGGACAGGCGCGTACAGGGCGTACGTGATTTCTTTTTCTGCGTACAACTAAAAACGCAATATTTGGATGAAGAGCAAGGAAACAAAAATCCCACGGACAGGAGCGTACTTGTCGTACGTGACTGCTCGTGGGATTTGTAGTTGACGATGTTATTCGCCAAATAGTGCGTTTTTATTGAAGATCTTTCCAGAGTGACTTGTAGATGTCTTCGTGATAGACAATGTTGTCTGTGTTTGCAACGCCAAATTCGTTTGCAACCTTGCTGTACTTGTCTGACTTCTTGCCGTCTTCAAGTGCTGTACGGATTTGTTCTTCAATGGTGACACAATCTTCAAGTGTCTTGCCGTATGAAACGATATAGTTCATAGGAAGGACGCCTGAGCCATCTTCTGCTGTGGTGAGAGTGACAAGTTGTTCACTGAGTGTGCCGTCTTCGTTTTCAACGATACCGTATGCTGTGTTGTCCCATGCTTTGTATGAGCAGAGCAAGACGAAGATACCTGCGTATGCGCTTGATGTGTTACGGCTTTCAATGAAACTGTCTGCGATTGTGTAGAAGTTGCCTTCTGTTGCTGTGCCATCAATTGAGTAACTGCCGATACCGTTCTTGATGATGCCACGTGCAAGTGTTGTGAAGTCTTCAAGGTATGTTGTGTCTTCGCCTTCGGGTGTGATGAGATATCCAAGACCACCGTTGTTTGAAGATTCTGTTGTCATACCTGTGTCGTCGCCAACGAGATATACCCATGTTGTTGCAACTTTGTTGAGCCAGTAGATGCTTTCAACGTGTGTCATTTCGCCATCTGCAACTGCTTGCTTGACTGATTCAAGGCTGTTGTAGATTTGTTCAACGATACCGTTTGCACCGAGTGCAGGGACTTTGTCGAGAAGGTATGCCATTGTGGGACATTCCTTTGCGCCGTATGTGATTTCCCATTCGCCTTCTTCGTTCTTTCCAAACTTGACAAGTGCTGTGTAGTCATTGTCTGCATTGTACTTTGTGCCTGCGACGTTGTAGGGGTTGCTGGGATCTGTCATAGGATCAACCATATCTTCTGCGATTTCCTTGTCTGCACTGTCAATCTTGTCATCTTGGTTGTAGTCAACGTCTGCGTCTGCATCGTAGTCAGGGTTTGATACTGAAACCATCATTTCTGCGATCTTTTGATCACGGACTGCAAGGATGTTTTCTGTGGGGACGTTGCCGTTTTTGACAAGTTTCACCAATTCGTCGATTGATTCTTGGTCGAGTTTGAGAAGGATGTTGACAACATAGCCGTAGCCACTGTTGTTTTCATCAACTGTTGTTTGATGGAAATATGTTGTTGTAAGTGCTGATGTGAGTGCTGATTTAAATGCTGTGTCGTTTGCGCTAAATGAATCACGGTTTGCTTCAACGAGTTTTGCAAATCTTGCTTCAACTTCTGCCTTTTCAACTGAAACTGCATTGCCGACGTATCTTTCAAGTTTTTCAATGAGGATTGTCTTCATTTGGCTTTCAAGATAGTAGTCGTAATCACGGAAACTTGACTTGAGGTTTTCCTTGAGTTTTGCAACGCCACGATCTACATATTGAGCAAAGTCTTCGTCTGCAATGTTGGATTCGATTTCAAGTTCAACTTCCTTAGACTTGATCTTTGCAATGTATTCTGCATCAAAGAATTTGTTTTCGATTTCGATTGATTCGCTGTTGTCATCTGCGTCGTAATCGTCTTCTTCAACTTCTTCAGGCATTTCTGCTCTGGGTGTACGATAGTCAACCCACTTTGCGTAAAGTGTGGTGTTTTCATTGATCTTTGTGTCAAAGTCAAATTTTGCACCGTATTCGCCACTTTCACTGCCGTCTTCTGTGTACCAGCCATAGAATGACTTGTTTGCCAAAGTAGGTGCAGTGGGTTCTTTTGCCTTTGTGCCCTTTTGGATCTTTTGAGTTTCAACTGCACTGCCGTCAAATGTTTCAAATTTCACTTTGATGGGGTCAGTGACTTCAACTTCTTCTTCATCTTCTTCTACTTTGCCATCATTGTATTGATCGTCTGCAAAAAGACCATCAATGATTGATGAAAGTGAATCCACCATGCTGTGATTTGTTTCTTCGATTGCCTTGTTGATTTCGCTTCTTGTGAGAAGGTCTTCAATCTTTGTTGATTCAGGCACTGAACCTGCAGGCATCCAACCTTGTTCAACATATTCTTCAAGGATGTATTCCTTTGCGAAAAGGACAAGAAGTTCACGTTGTGCAAGTGACTTGACAATGTAGTCGGCTGCTTGTTGATAAGTCATGCCGTAGTAGTAAACGTAGGAGTAAGCATAAGCGTTGAAACTTGCAGTAAGTTCACCCTTTGTCACGTAGCCAACTTGGTTGCCATAAGTGACTGTTGCAACGATTTGCTTTGAATCTCTTTCTTCGTTTCTTTTGAAAATTTCATCGCAACCCACAAGTGATCCCATTGCGAAAACGAGAACAAGAATGAGTGTAAGTGCGATAACAAGTTTTTTCTTCATATAAAACTCCATTTAGGGTATTATTTTACAATAGTATTAACATTATACACACATACGCCCACTCACGCAAGCATTTTTTGCTCTTTCTATAGAAATGATGTTATTTTAACTTACTTTTTTCTGCCAAATTGACAGCCAAAATCTCTTTTTTAACCCATCTTCCCACAAAAAAAGACACCCAAACGAGTGCCTTTTTCAACTTTTTCATATATTTTGCCTTGTTTTTTGCAGTTTTTTCTTTTAGTCACCCACTGCAATGAAGAAATCAATAAGTTTTGAGATTTTTTCTTCGGGAGAGAGATCTTTGACGTTGAAAACAAGGTTGGGTGGTATTGTATTTGTCATAACTGCCTCGTTGGAATAGAGTGCAACTGCTCGCATCACGCCTTCATTTTTGAAGACGCTTGCATCTTCAAACACAACCCCTGCCCCAATTTTGTTGACCGTAATCTTGGTGACTTCATAGTTTCTTGCCATATTTTTGAGCAAGGATATATTGATGAGATTTTGCAAGGGCTTGGGTGTCGGGCCAAAGATATCCCCAAGTTCCTTGACAAGTTCATCTCGTTGCAAAACTGTGCTGACTCCTGCAATACGCTTGTAGATGCGCATTTTATCTCTGCCACTGACATAGCCTTCGTGGATATATGCTTGAGCGTCAATCTTCATTTCCACTTCTCGCAATTCCTTATGAGGCACACCAGTACGCAATTCTTCGACTGCTTCGTTGAGAAGTTGGATGTACATTTCATATCCAACCTTTTCAATGTGTCCGTGTTGCTCTGCTCCAAGGATATTTCCTGCACCACGTATGCTCAAATCACTCAAAGCCACCTTAAATCCACTGCCAATTTCAGTGTTGTCAAGAAGTGCTTGCAATCTCTTGTCTGCATCATCTGTCAAAGTTCCGTTTTCTGGGAGTGTAAAGTAGGCGTGAGCAAGTGCACCACGTCTGCCAACTCTGCCACGAAGTTGATATAGTTGTGAAAGTCCAAAATGCCCCGCATTGAGAACGATAAGAGTGTTTGCATCAGGCAAGTCTATGCCGTTTTCAATGATTGTGGTTGAAATAAGCACGTCATATTGCTTGTCATAGAAAGCAGACATCCTTTTTTCAAGTTCGGTGGGTTGCATTTGTCCGTGTGCCGTGACAATACGTATATCCCCAAGCATACTGCGAAGTTTACTTGCGTAAATATCAAGCCCTTCAATATTGTTGAGCAATATCAAAGTTTGTCCTTGTCTTGCACACTCTCTCACTATGGCGTCCTTTACAAGAGTGTCGCTGTATGCCGTCACATAGGTTTGCACTGGTAATCTACCAACGGGTGCAGTTTCAAGGACGGATATATCTCGTATCCCCGTCAACGCCATATTGAGCGTACGTGGAATTGGTGTTGCAGACAAGGTCAACACGTTCATTTTGGGGTGTTTTTCCTTGAGTTTTTCTTTGTGGTTGACGCCAAATCGTTGTTCTTCGTCAAAGACGATAAGTCCAAGATCGTGGAAATTGACCTTTTCTGACAATACTTTGTGGGTTGCGACAACCATATGCAAAGTGCCGTCTGCAAGTCGCTTCAACGTATCCACGTTTTCTGCGCTTGTTTGCAATCTTGTGAGAAGTGCCAGATCTATGCCAAATTCTTCAAGTCTTGGCTTGAGATTTTCGTAATGTTGTCTTGCAAGAATTGTTGTAGGCGCAATGAGCACTGCTTGCTTGCCGTCAAGGACTGTCTTGAACATTGCTCTAAATGCAACTTCCGTCTTGCCAAATCCAACGTCGCCGACAAGAACTCTGTCCATAATCTTGCCAATTTCCATATCCCTTTTGATATCGTCAATGGCTTTGAGTTGGTCGGGTGTTTCTTCGTAGGGGAAAGCGTCTTCAAATTCCTTTTGCCACACTGTGTCTTCAGCATATCTAAAGCCTTCTTGCTTTTCACGTTTGGCATATAATTCAAGAAGATTGACTGCAAGTTTCTTGGCAGATTGACGGACTTTTTCCTTTTCTCTTTCAAACTCTTTTCCACCAATTTTGTTGAGCCTTGGATGTTCTTCGCCAACAAATTTTTGCAGGTTATCCGTCTGGTCGCTTGCCACATACAACGTGTCGCCGTCACGGTATTTAAGGACGATAAATTCCTTTTCAAATTCCCCGACTTTCATTATGGTTGTGCCGTGGCACATGCCAACACCATGTACACGATGGACTACATAATCCCCTTGTTTTGGTGCGATAAACTGTGTTTTCTGCGTAATTATGCAGTTTTCTCTTTGTTTTCCAACGCACTCGCTGACGCCAACAACTATGACTTTCAAGTCTGGATAACAAAATCCGTTTTCTATTGTAAGGGGTGTGACAACAACACCTGTTGCTTCTTCAAAATCAACATTTCCGTCAAGGCTAAACGTGGCATAGACATCACCATCAATAAGGCTCTTTGTCACTGCCTTTGCCTTGTCTTCACTGCCACAAGCAAGCAACACCTTATATCCGTATTTCAAAAACTCACGCATATCCCCAAAGATACTGCCAGAGTCAAGATAATACTTGCTCACAGGCAAACATTTTGGCTCTATGATGGTCTTTGGATCAAACATAGGATTGGACAAAGCAAGGGCTGTAAAACTCATCTTTCTGCGAAGAAGAAGTTGTCTTTTCACTTCGTTGAGATTGATGACTGCATCAATGTGACAAGGCAAAACTTCGCCATCTTCAATGAGATGTGAAAGTCTGCCACCAAATTCCTTGCCCAATATGTTCAACTTTTCGTGGCAAGGCTTTGGCTCGTCTATGATAACAACACCTTGCTCTTGATTTTTGTCTGCGACGTAGTCCAAAAGGTCAAAAACCGTCACAAATTCGTCTTTGACAAAAGGCATTGCCCATATCATTTCATTTTCAAGGACGCCTTCGTGGATTTTGTCAGGGTTAACCTTTGCTTTTTCGCCAAGTTTGGTTATTTTTTCTGCCAAAACCGTGGCAGTGGCACTATCTACAATCAAATCGCCATTGGGAGGAATTGAAAGCGTGTCTCTATTGCCCTTGGACACCATTTCTTCTATGTTGATTTCCTTGATTTCTTCAATCATTTCATCAAAGAAGTCAATACGATATGCCTTGCCGTCTGCAGAGTATATGTCAACAATATCCCCACGGAGAGCAAAGTCGCCAATTTCACTTATTGCTCCTGCTCGAGCGTACCCTGCCTTTGCAAGATTGTCTGCAAGTGTCATAGGTGACAATATGTCTTCCACCTTGACGGTGCAAGTGAATTTTTCAAAAAGTTGTGGCTTTGAAAATTTTTGCACAAGTCCGTCTGCAGACACCACAAAGATCTTTGCCCCACCTGAAAGATAGGTTGTCAATGCAGACAATCTTTCTCTTTCTACGATTTTGCTTGTGCCACCACGATAAATGAGTGAGTCATCTTTGTGTGGAAGATAAACGGCGCAACCCTTTTCGTAAGAGTTGAGTTTCTTTGTGACGGACTTTGCTTGAAGTTGATCTGCAGTGATATAAAGTTTTGCACCCGGTGTTGAATAGGCAAGATGCGCCTTTGCCCCTTCACTTATTCGCAATATGGAAATCGCCGACAATTTGCTGTCGGCGAGATGCTTGTCACCAAGACGGGCAAGTTTTGAAAACTTGTCCCCAAGGAATATAGGTTGCAAAAATTTTGGTATCATTTTCTTCTGTTGAGCACTTCTTCTATACGTTGTATATCCTTGCCTTCAAGGATTTGTTTGACTGCTTCTACACTTGCATTTATGCCTTCTTCTAAAATAGGCTTTTTGTCATAATCCACCTTTGAAAGAACCAAATCAATGAGTTTAACATCTTTTTCTGCAAGTTCGCTTGTTTTCATACCAATACGGATACGCTTGAAATCTGTGCGCTCGAGCATGCCGACAATACTGCGCATACCATTGTGTGAACCTGCACTGCCTTCTTCTCTCATACGTGTTTTGCCAAGGGGCAGATCTGCATCATCATATATGACAACCAGTTCATCACGGACGTCAACACGATACTTTTTGACAAGGGCTTTGACGGCATTGCCAGAAAGGTTCATATATGTGTCGGGCTTGGCAAGGACAAATCTTGTGCCGTGATATTCCCCTTCTGCAACGTGGGCGTCTGTGCCTTTTTGCTTGACAAACTTAAGTCGCAAATCTTTTGCCACTTTGTCAACGGTCATAAAACCAATGTTGTGATATGTGCTTTTGTACTTGATACCGGGGTTGCCCAGTCCTACGATAAGATACATAGTTTTTCCTTTTTGTATGTTCTGTGGATTGTTTAGTTTTTGCTTTTGGGTTTGGCGTCCTTGATTTCTTGACGAACTCTGCCAATGACAAATCCGTTGTCGGTCACGTCCTTTGTCACCGTTGTGCCTGCTGCAATATATGTATTATCCCCGATAGACAGGGGCGCAACAAGATTGACGTTTGCACCAATAAACACATTTTTGCCTACTTCGGTGTGATGTTTCAACTTTCCGTCATAGTTGCAGAACACACTGCCACAACCAATATTGGTGTTCTCTCCCACCTTTGCATCTCCAACGTATGAAAGATGAGCGCACTTGACACCGGTGTTCAGCTGAGAGTTTTTGACTTCAACAAAGTCCCCTATTCTGCAATTATCCCGTATGTCTGCATCACGAAGGCGAGCAAATGGCCCAACCGTTGTATTTTTGCCGACTTTTGAGTGATATAGATGAGAGCAAGTAACACTTGCGCTTTCTTCTATTTCACTGTCAATGATTATGCTGTTTTCAACCACAACCCCTTGTCTTATGACGGTGTTGCCTTTGAGTGTCGTAGGAGATTTGATTGTCACACCACTTTCAACAATAACGGTATCGTCAATGTGGAATTCTTCGCCAAGAAGCAGGATTCCGTCTTGTACAAGACGGAGAATAATACCCTTGCGTATAGTATTATACACCATATTGTAATTTTTTGCACCCCCAAGTTGCAAAAAGACTTGGTCTTCTACAAAATAAGTGGTTTTCCCCTTGCCTGCTTTCAAAAAGTACGGGGATTTTTCATTGCCAAAACACAACTTGCCCACACCCTTTCTTTTGGCAAATTCCGTCAATCTAAACAGGTATTCTTGTGTAATCAAGGGTGCATCAAGGGGCAAAACAGCCACTGGATAGACGGACAAATCAATATCACAAAAATCTTTGACAACTTCATATTCTACACCGTCAAATTCCTTGAAAATATAGTCTTTTGCCTTTCTTCCAAGGATTTCAAGGTCTTGAAACTCACTTTCAACAAAATATATCTTCAAATTTTTCATACTTCA
>JAZLBO010000009.1:0-18677 GCA_045613765.1 Clostridia bacterium
GGGGAAACACATGAGGAAGGGGGGAATCCTAAATAAATATGTTCGCACTCACTATGAGCGAGTCCCATGCACATTTATTACAATCCCTTATTTAGAGTGCAAGGTCAGTTCAAGAAGTTTGCCATTTGTCCTTGCCTTGTCAACAATGGCAACGGTCACGGTGGTGTCCTTGTAGGCTATCAACTCGCCATTGTAGGAATATATATTTTCAGTTATATTTCGTCCAAGCAAAAAGTTGTAGTCACTGATTATCCGTGGTGGCACTTGTGTCTTTTGTCCTGCTACGTGCAAAGTGGGTGTAACACTGACAACAACACTTCCGTCAACAGATTGGCTTGTAGATTGATTGAGCCCTTGTGGTTGTTCTGTGGGTTGTGGAGCAGTGATATTGTCACTTGCGTTGCCTGTGCCGTCTTCAAGGCTTGTGGTGGCATCTAAGAGGTTGCCATCAAGTATTGCAACAGGCTTATCCTCAGTGGCAAGGGACAGAATATCAACTCTCTTTGCCTTCTTGGGCTTTTTGGAGTTTGACTTTACAAGAAGAATATCGCCAACACCTGCAACGTCACTTGTCTTCAAAGAAATATCGTCAACAACAAGTTTTGTCACTTTGCCCTTGGCGTCAAAGACTATATCCGTCACTTTGCCAATAAGGTGTCCGTTGTCCAAATATACCTCTTTGTTTGCCACTGTTTTGAGGGAGGTAAAGTCTATGTCGTCAATCGAAATAATACACTCTCTATTGCCTACGACAATGGCGTCGTCAAAGGATAAAATGCAGTCTGTTTTTATAAGAAAATCAACCCCATCTTTTATGCATAAAAAATATGCAATCTTGTTTAGATTTTCATCGAAAACGCAGTGAGTCAAATTGCCGATTATGCATAAATCGTCTTTTGACAAAATTGGTCTATTTTTAAGAACAGAAAAATTGTACATACCATCATCTCCGTCAAAACAATATGCAACTTTGTCCACACATAGAACTTCAGTGTCAAAACACACACTTTATCTGCCAAAAAACGACAAAAACTGCAAGAAATGGGCGAAATGGCAAATTTTGGGGGAGAAATAGGGTATGCCGAGATATGTGAAAAATGATAGGGTTATCCCCCAAGTTGTCCACAATCCACACGAAAAATGTGGATAACTTTGTTGACAACAGTGTATAAAACTAAAAAACTGCATAAAATCAAAACGATAAAAATATTCATTGAATATGTGCATAAAGTCAAAGAATCGTGTTTTTATTGCAAGTATATTGTGTGTGGTTTTGGTGGGTTTTGTCCTTTTGCCCAGTGTGGTTGCCGTTGACAAAAATGACACAAAAACCATAGTTATCGACCCGGGGCATGGTGGTCTTGACAGTGGTGTTTCAAGTGAGAGTGGAGTGAAGGAAAGTGACCTTGTTTTGACCATTGCTCTCTGTCTTGGGGAATACTTGGAAGGTGGTGGATTTGACGTTGTCTATACAAGGAAAAATAAGTCTGCTCTTGTTGGTGGAAGATTTGTCAAAAAGACGGACATGAAAAGGCGAGTGGAAATCATCAAAAAAGCAGGGGCAGACGTGGTTGTCAGTATACATCTAAATAGTTTCAGCGATAAGCGAAGAAAGGGGATACAAGTGTTCTTTGGCAATGATACATCAAAGCCCTTGGCGTCACTTATGCAAAACCAACTCAACGAGAAATTCAACCTTATAGACGCAGGCAGGAATTTTTCTGTCCTTAAAACAGACAAATATATCCTCAACGAAAGCCCTTGCCCTGCAATCATCATAGAGTGTGGTTTTCTGTCAAACCCTGATGATGAAAGAAATCTGCTTGACGACAACTATCGCCATAGACTTGCACAAGGCATATATGAAGGATTGCTTTTGTGGGCGTTTGGAGAAGGGGCGTAAAAAATCATACTTTACACGGGCGCGTGTTTGATATATAATGTAAGTATCTTTATATAAGTATTTATATACCATAAAGAGAAGTACAACCGAATAGTAAGGAAATACTATGAGAAAATCAAAGAACAATATGGATACGGTGCAATCAAATGGCGCACCCGTTGAAAAGAAACTGAAACTTGATTATGGTCAAACTTTCAAGGTGGGCATTGCATTTGCAGGGATTATCCTTTTTTGGAACGCTTATGACTTTGTAATCCCCCTTCTTCTTGAGCAAGCATACGGATTGCCCAATGCACTTCGTGGCTTGATTATGGGGCTTGACAACTTGCTTGCACTGTTTATGCTCCCCTTGTTTGGCAAGATCAGTGACAACGCCAAAGGCAAACTTGTGCAGAAATACGGCAGACGTACACCGTTTATCGTCATAGGCACAATATGTGCAATAGTCCTTATGGTGTTTGTGCCTGTTGCAACCCTTGGCCAACAAGAAGTGGCAGACGAGTACTCTCAAAGCATAGAGGCTCTGCTCAATGACGATGCTTGGATGGAAACACATCTCGCAGAGTGGTATGACAATGCAGTGTCTGGCGGCGGGGAAAGTTATGAAGTGGATATTGAATACCTTGAACAAAATGGTATTGATAGAGAACATTTTATTTCCATCCGTTTTGATGAAAATCTCACTTCAAAGAAAGCACTTCTTTTGTTTGGGGAAGAAACTTTCTTCTACAACGGGGAAGAAGTGACAGATATGAACGCAGTTGAGCCAGTCAGTGGCCGTACATATCAACAAATCGCAGACGGCAACAAGGAATATAAGACTTTTGTTGCAAGTTCTGTCAATTCCTTCATCAGTGACGGCGTGTATGCCAACTATACAACAACCAAAGATGGTATAGGCAGTTTGGCAGTGTATATGGTCATCTTGCTCCTTGTCCTTGTGGCAATGGCAAGTTTCCGTAGCCCTGCAGTTGCACTTATGCCTGACGTAACACCCAAGCCCTTGCGCTCACAAGCCAATGCAATCATCAATCTTTGTGGTGGTCTTGGTGGAGCAATCGCCTTCCTTATCTACACTGTGGTGTTGTTTGGCGAAAGATTGCACAACTATGTCATCATCTTTGGCGCAGTGGCAGGTGGTATGCTCTTGCTTCTTGCAGGATATATCGCATTTGTCAATGAAAGAAAAATGGTCAAGAGATGTCAAGAAATCTGTGAAGAATACGGCATTGATGACTTTGAAGAAGATGAAGATGATGACGACGATGCAACAGCCATTGACGCTGTGGTTGGCACAGTCATAGACGTTGAAGACCAAGACGAAGAACTTGACAACGTGGCAGCAGACGTTGAAACAACGGCAGAAGACAAGCCCGAAATCACACCGGAAATCTTGGAAATTGCCAAGGCAAAGACTGCCAAAGTCAAGTCACCTAAAGAGTGGTGGGCATCAAAGCCCGTTGAAGAAAAGCAAAGGCTCAAATCTTTCTGGCTCATCCTTGCATCAATCTTTATGTGGTTTATGGGCTACAATGCAGTGTCATCCAACTTGTCCGTCTATACAACCAAAGCACTCAACTTGTCTGCAGGCATATCATCAATCATATCAGGCGCAAGCATGATCATCAGTGCAGTGGCATTTATCCCCGTTGGATATATGGCAGTGAAGATCGGCAGAAGAAAGTCTATCATAATCGGCTTTGCCCTTGCAGTTGTATCCTTTGTGCTTGTCTGCTTTGCAGTGCGCCCCAGTGACAACGAAATGGTGCCTACAGTCCTGTTTACGTTGTTCTATCTCATTGCAGGCTTTGGACTTATCATTGCCAACGTCAACACTTTCCCCATGGTCACAGAGTTGTCCACGGCAGAAACGGTTGGACAATACACAGGCTATTACTATGTGGCAACAATGTCTGCCCAAGCCATAACCCCCATGATCGGTGGCGCAGTTATGGACGCAGTCCAAGACAAATATCTGTTCTTGTACAGTGCCATCTGTATCGTCCTTGCCATCGTCCTTATGTGCCTTGTCAAGCACGGCGACAGCAAAACAATCCCCAACGGCAAGAAACTCACAAAGGAAGAGAAGAAACAGATTAGACTTGAGGCGTTGGAAAACGCAGACTAAAAAACAGCGCTATTTAGCGCCTGACTTTGTCAGATACACCCACACGAATCTCACGTACGACAAGTACGCCACGACCCGTGTGGGTTTTTCTTTCTTGTCATCCATCAAAATATCGCAGTTTTTTTGTGCAATTATCTTGCAATGAATAGCCTACGGCATGAATTCTCGCTACGCTCCATGAATTGACACCTTGTGTCATGAATTGCACCAAAGGTGCATTGTGGATTTATCTTGCAAGGCAAGATTTCATCACAAAGTGATTTCATCCACCATAGGTGGATATAATTAAAAAAGGCACTCAAACGAGTGTCTTTTTAATATGTTCCTTCAATGGTTTTGTCTTTGAATAAGTCGTCATTGAAGAAGTCGTACAAGGTTATATCCAATGCATCGCAAATATCAAGCAAGGTTCTTGTGCCGGGATTTTTGCTTTTTCCATAGAAAATACTTTTCAATGATCCGGCAGGCATACCTGCAAGACTTGCCAATTTATTTGGTGTTATGCCTCGTTCTTCGCACAAAGCATAAATCCTTTTGGTAATTGCTTCTTCAAGTTTCATACTTATTTATTTTCCAAAGTTATATCTTCTATAAGTTTATCAAAGATATTTTATAGAAATAGGAGATATATCTTCTATTTTGTGTTATAATGACAATATGAAAAAGACTGTTGCATTCTTTGGTCATAGGTTATTATGGGGCAGAGAAATTAGAGAAAGGGTAAAAAAAGAGATAGAATCAAACTTAAACGAAGATGTTTGTTGTTTGGTGGGAACTCATGGAGAGTTTGATAGTTTAGTTTTGTCAGTTTGCAGAGAAATCAAAAAAGACTTTCCGAATTTGAAAATTACAGTAGTTTTTACATCATTAAACGTGTTACAAAAGCGAAAGGGCGAAATCTATTCAGATGCCGATATGTATAAGGACGTGGATACTGTTATTTATGATATAGAAGAAGAGTATTACAAAAAGCAGATAGAAATATCCAATAGAAAAATGGTGGATGAAAGTGATTTGATTATTTGTTATATTGACAAAGAGAGAAGAAATAGTGGCGCAAAAAAGGCAGTTGCTTACGCTATCAAGCAAGGCAAGAGAGTGATTAATCTTTTTCAAGAGCAAGATAGACCGTTTTACGGAATGACAAGTGAGGAGAAAGAAAAGAAATGGAAAGAATTTATATCAAATGATATAAAACAATAGTTTATACAATAATAAAAGGCACTTTATGTGCCTTTTTTGTTTGGTTTAAGATGGTTTTGTGATGCTTTACGCCAACAATCTATCCACAATGCACCAATGGTGCAATTCATGGAGCAAAGCGAGAAATCATGGCAAAGCCACTTCATGCCATAGGCAACAGAATAGCGCACTGACTTATACGCACCTGTAGGGGCGTTTCACGAAGCGCCCGCAGTAATAGCACCACAACCTGCCGTAGGCAGATTTCATCTTGTGGAGCAAGATTTCATCACAAAGTGATTTCATCCACCATAGGTGGATATAATTAAAAAAGACACTCGGTTGAGTGTCTTTTTGTTTCAGTTGTTTATAGTGCTTGGTCGCCTTGTTTGATGACGCCTACTTTGCGCAGAAGTTCGCTCATGCCAAGGCTGACGCCTGCAGGGATAATGAACAAGCAGAGCGTTATGCCAAGACCAAGTTTCCAATCGGGGATTTGTCCCATTGATGCGTCAATTGTGCCAAAGAGTCCCACAAGACCTGACGTGCCCATGCCACCACCTGCAGAGTTGCAACGAAGGTCAAGGAGTACGGCAGTGAGCCCTGCAAATACACTTGCCACGATTTCGGGCACCATAATCACGGGCTTTTTCATAATGTTGGGGATTTGGAGCATTGACGTGCCAATGCCTTGAGAGATAAGGCCTGCCCACTTATTTTCACGGAAACTGCTCACTGCAAAGCCCACCATGTGTGCTGCACAACCTGCCACGGCTGCGCCACCTGCGATTGCAAATACTTCGGGGTTTTCAAGGGCAGTGTTTGACGTTGCAATTGCCACCCATATTGCTGCAGATGACGTGGGCATTGTAAGAAGTATGCCCATGACAACGGCAACAAGTATGCCAACAAGCACTTTCACTGCAGTGCCTGCCTCGATTGCAAGGACAAGGACAACTGCAATAAGGTCAATGAGTTTGATGAAGGGCCAAGCAACAAAGATTCCTGCCACCGACAAGAGCATCATACCAAGGGGAATAAGGACGATATCCAACTTTGTCTTGCCTGCATACAATCCTGCCACTTCAACTGTAAGCACAGAAAGGACGTAAGCACCAATAGGATTACCGGGTGCGCCAAAGGCAAGGGCAAAATCTGCGCCATTTACCATTGTTTCAACAAGCCCACCGGAAAATGCGCCAATAAGGCCTGTGACTGCAGCAGTGAATATGACCAAAGGTTTTGCTCCCAACTTGGTTGCAATACCAACGCCAATTCCTGCGCCCATAAGCATTTTGGCGATTTTTGCCATACAATCCAATGCCTTTGCAAAGGAATTATCTCCACACCAACTTGCGATTTGAGCAAGGATTGTGCCTGCAATAAGAGTGCAGAAAAGACCCTGTGCCATGCCAGTAAAGGCATCAATAAAATATCTGTTGAATATCTTTTTGACGATGGCAAGAGCCTTTTGTTTTTTGTCTTGGGGTGATGTTTCTTCAGTTGTTTCTTCGGTTTCAACCAAACTTTCAGTGGTTTCAGTTTCCACGTCTTCAACCATTTCGGTTTCAACCTTTTCTTCGGCTTGTGCGTTGTCTGTGGTTTCATCCACGGCAACGTCTTCTACAAGTTTTGTGTCTTCTTTCAATTACGTTTATCCTCCATTAAATGAGCAACAGTGGTGACTGAAAGGGCAAAGAGTTTTGCCACGTCATCTCTGTGGACGACACCTTCAACTGCGTCGTTGTACTTTGCAGTTATAGTTGCCGATGAAATGTTAGACTTTGCAAATGCGTTTGATATAAATCCGTGCAAACAAGAAAAGCGATTTACAACGGAATTGTTTTCATAGACTTTCAGTGAAACACCTTGTTCCTTTGCAGACATTTTGATTGTGTCAAGAATTTCAGGAGAGTGTTTGACTTTGAGGAAGTGATCCCCTGTGTAGATGGCAAAGTTGTTGTCAAGGATATCGCCTATTGCAAGAACCTTTGCATTGCTGAACTCGGAGTGAGCCTTGACAAAAGCGTGTGAGCCACCATGTGCAGAGTTTTCGCCACCAAATGATGCAAATACGAGATGAACGTCATTGGGGAGAAGATGGGGGTTTTCAACAAAGTATGCGTAAGTTGCAAGGGCAACAGACGTTGACACACCACCTCTATCTCTTGCGTGCTTTTTGGATTGTGAAAAGTGTGTGATAAGCACTGCAATACCTGCCACTGCAGAAAGGAAGGGTATGATTGTAAGAGTTGTGATTGCTGCAATTTGTGTTATATCCACAAGGGTTTTGACAATACAGCAAGTGATGAACACCACTGCAGAGATGGGTGCCATTATGAGAGCAAACTTGCGCAACTTTGCAAGATCGTATATTGCATTGCCAAGGACTGCATCATGGTTGGTGCAGATGACAACAGTACGTTCCTTGCCAACTTCGCAACAACTGGGGCATCTTTCACTGACAACGTTGTAGGACACTTTCTTTGGAAGAATATTCTTCAATTTTCCACCTTCGCCAACAAAGAGGAGAAGTATGGCGATTGTGCCTGCAACAAAAAGCACCAAAGATGCGATTGTCAACACCATTGCTGCAAGATTGTTGTTCACAAATGAAAGGAAGTATATGACAAGGCATACGCCAAACCATGCGCCCAAAAGTGAAAGAGAGCCACGTCCTGCCATAGGGCGTGCCTTGTATGCTTCAAGACGGACACGTGCACTTGTTTCGCTGTGCAGACGGTCACGGATAAGGCGAGCAGTGGCAGTTTCTTCAGCAGTGCCAGTGAGTCTACCTTTGTGGTTTTCAAGTTCTTCGCAGAAATCTGTGACGAAGTCGCAAGCGTCGTCCAAATCGTCTTGTGATAATACAAATTTTGTCTTTTCAAAGTTTTCCATGGCTTTATTATATATACTATGTATAAAAAAAGCAAACAAAAAATCCCCTACTGGTAGGGGATTTGCTTTTAGACTATCATTTTGACAGTTTTGTCTAAAAAATGTTGATTAGATGTTGTCAATGATGTGTTTCTTACGGCGTTTGCCCATGAAGAACACAACAAGAGCATTGTATCCTGCGCAACCTGACACAAGTCTGTTGATATATCCAAACTTGATGGGGGGAAGGTTGGGGATAAGTTCACGCAAGCGTGCTGCAAGATTGTCTGCATCTGCTTGGTTGCCTGTGTGTGAAATAAGGATGAAATCATTTTTGCCTTCTTCATAGTATTCGCTGAAGAAACGTGTGATTTCTGCCATAGCCTTCTTTCTGCCAAGAGCCTTGCCAAGAAGTGTAATCTTGCCTTCATTGCTGAGTTCAAGGATAGGTTTCAAGCGCATAACCATACCAAGAAGGGCAGCGATTGCAGAAATACGACCACTTTGCTTAAGGTTTTTCAAGTCATCAACAATGAAGATGTGGTGTGCATTGCACTTGTTTTCTTCAATCCAAGCAATGACTTCGTCCATTGATGCGCCATTTTCTTGCATCTTTGTTGCATAGTAGTAAAGAAGACCTTCACCACCTGCGCCAGAAAGAGTGTCAATGACTTCAATGCGTCTGTCTGGAAACTCAACTCTCAAATCATTTGCCACTGCGCATACGCTATCATAACTGCCACTCATACCTGATGAGAAAGACAAATAAAGAAGATCTTTGTCACTTTCTTCAAGTGCTTTTTTGAGCATTGTGTATGCAGTGTCACGATTGACTTGTGCAGTCTTGACCATAAGCCCGTTTTTGAGCATATCATAGTAGTCCATCATGGGAGGACAATCTGCTTCGTGCTCGTAATCTTTGCCGTCAACGGTGAAAGGCATGGGCACTTGCAAGGAGGGTTTTTGATCGTAGTAGCCAAAGTAAAGGTCTGCAGCGTTGTCTGCTGCGATAATGTATTCTGCCATAAATAGTTCCTTCATTGCCGATTGAAATAAAAATGAAACAATCAACAAAATCGTTATTATGTTCATTATATCATATCGACGCTTTTATGTCTATACATATATTGTAATAATTGAAGAAATATTCGTCTTTATTGTAAAAAGGCGAAATTCAGGCAAGGCAAACCTACTTAAAAAGCATAGACAAATACAAGACAATGGCAGAATAGGCGTTTTTGAAAGCAGTATTGAGAAAAGAAAAAACACTCTGAAGCGAGTGTTTTGTGGGTTTTATGTGTTGAAATTGTGTTTGTAAAGTGTTGATTGTGCGATTTTGTCACTGCCGATATTGATGCAATTATCAATATGGGGAATAGAGTTTTCCGTCTGCGCTTGACACCAAGATGCACTTGCCACGGACGTTTTCAATGGGGATAATCCCAATATCACTATGGCGAGAATCGTGGCTATTTTCACGGTTGTCACCAAGGCAGAAGATATAGCCGTCTGGCACGATTACATTGATGGGATTTCCATCTGCAGAGTAGGTTGCTCCTTTGATATAGTCTTCTTCAAGAGCAGTGCCGTTGACGTAGACTTTGCCATCATTTTTGATTTCAATATGGTCGCCCCCGACACCAATGACACGCTTGACAAGGGGGTCGCTTTGCCATTTTACGTCAAAGACAACAATGTCCCCACGTTGCACTTTGGCAACTTTGTTGAGTACAAGTACGTCGCCCTTTGCCACCGTTTCAACCACTTTGCCGTTTTCGTCAGTGATATATTGTCCACCTTTGAGAGTGGGGAGCATACTATCTCCACCAACGGGAATTGTGAAGATGACATAAGTTTTCAACAACACTGCCGTCACAACTGCAAGCACCAAAACAACCACCATGGTTGCTATGGTGGACACTATTTTTCTTCTGCGCTCGGCAGGTGTATTGATGATTTCGATTTCGTTTTCCATTGTCAAATGTATCTTAACTTATGTATCTTTGGGTGGGTTTATTCTCAAACAACTTGATGATTACAACCACAAGAAGTTGTTGAATATGACCTTTTCGCATCCTGCAAATGAAATCTTTTTGCCGTCTGCAAAGAGAGAAATGTGCTTGCCGTATTGGTTTTTGAAGTCAAGGGCAGACAGTGAAACTTTTTGCCAGAATTCTCCACCAATGAGTTTGACAGATGCAGTGAACAATTCATCTTCAACGTGGACGTTGACTTGCACCGTCTTTTCTTCATTTGAAAATGCGTCAAATTGAAGGACGGCATCTCTTTGTGATGAAAATTGTTCTCTTGTCTTTCTATACATGATAAGTCTGCCTTCTTTGACAGAAATACCTTTGATATTGAAAGGGCCAATCTCACAAGTGAGATTGTCATCAGCAAGTATAACGTGGTTGGACTCTGATGAAAATCTGCCAAGACCCATACTGCCTGTGTAGATGATACGATCGTTGCTTTCGTGGTGTGAGTTGGCTTTGACGCCACACTTTGAAGGCACAACGCCTATGACGGGGGAACAACTGAGTTCCATAACGTTTTCCATAGACACTGATGCAAATGCAGTGATAAGTTCATCAGCATTGAAGACAGGCACTTTGTAGGCATACTTGTTTTCGCCAATCTTTTGACCATCTTCAAGGGTTGTCCAAAATCTTTGAGTGGGATCTGGCTCGCCATAGGAAATTGAGATTTGCTTTTCAGTGAACTCTCTATCCCCTTCAAGAACGAGATATAGACTGCCGTCAACTTCTTCGTAGTTAAGTGATGGCATTTTGACAGGCTCTGTGTCGTGTGTCAAATTGCGCTTGAGCCAACTTTTCAATGATTGATATACGTTTGAAGTGATTTGATCGTCAGTGCCACGGCTTATCATCAACGTTTTTGCAGGTGCAGGCACAAGATCTATGAGAGCTTCTGCACGGTCAACGTCTGCATATCTATTGTTGGTTGCCACCACATAGCAAGTGGGGCAGGACACAAGTCGAGCATAGGTTTCTGCACCAACACCCGTTGAGAAAGCACGTTCTTCATCTGTTGTAGGCACGTTGCCCATTGTAAAACGGTGTGCGCCCGATCTCCACAAATATCCACCACCATTGACTGCAACAAGGGCAGAAACTCTGCCGTCCATACCTGCCACTTGCCAAGCCACTTGTGCGCCTTTGCTTATACCAAGTATGCCGATGCGATTGGCGTCAATAAGAGGATGATCTTCAAGGAGAGTGACTGCTCTACGGACAATCTTTGACCATTGAAACCAAGGGCTGTTTTTTGCAGAGCCTTCAATATGGTCAAGATGTTGGTTGCACTCGGGGTATTGAGCGTAGTAGAGAGAGTCGGGGAATACGGTGTTGTAATCTCCGTCAAAAGAGCCGTTGAAGTCAAGGTGACAGACAACGCAACCGGTTTTGATGAAGTCCTTTGTCAAAGACAAAGCATCTTTCAATCTTGAGTGGGAAGATATTGCAAGGACAGCAGGGCGAGGGTCAAGCCATCTCTTGTCATAGCAAATATTGACAAAGGCACGCACCTTGCCGTCTGCAAGATTTTCGGACGTGAAAAAAGTGCCCGTTGAAACAATAAAGTCATCTTCGGTTGAAAAAACCGTTGATGTTTCCAAAGGGTCTTTCTTGGGATTGAAACCTTCCCATACTAATGTTGGTGTCAAAAATTGAAGTTCCATACCCAAGATTATACCCCAAAGCGAATATAAAGTAAAGCACTAATATTTTAGTGCTTGCGTTTTCTCGTTGAAAAAGTGCAATATTTGTGCAATTTCCCCTTGAAAAATCTTGAGATTTTTTGCCATCAACATTGTCTTCACTGTTTTCGGTGTCATTTTCCACCACGTTTGACAATGAAAAAACTGCAGTATTTTTCCTTTTCAACATCTCATCATAGGCAGATTTCATCTTTTCTGCCGTCAGGTCATCTGGCAAAATAAAGTCCATATCCATACGATATTTTATTCGCACCGATTGTTTTTGGTGTTGTCAACTGTTTTCTGTCACTTCAATGTCAAAATCCACTTCAAAGACTATCTTGTCAAAGCAATCTTTTTCAAGAGTTCTGCCAAGGCTTTGATAGAGTATGTTTTCAAGCCCCAAAAAATCTATGCCACAAGTTTTGGATAGTTGAAAACTATCCACAAGGCTCTTTTCAAGCAATTTTTCAAGATTTTTGCTCCCTTCAAGGACTTCGGGGGAATTGCAGTTGAGTATATATGGCGTGTCAAAACCTTGGGCTTCAACAAAGGATACGTCCATCTTGATTTTTGCCACGATTTTCATGCCTTCCACCTTGACGGAACGAGAGTTGGACACAATCCTGAATTCAATTACGCCGTTCCCAGTGGGGACGGGCAATTTGTTCTTCACTTTGTCGCTGAAAAATAGATTGATAGCCTTTGCCGTATCTTCGCCTACAAGCAAGTTGCCGTTGTCGTCAACCACAAGATTTTTGTTTATGTCAACGATATAGTTTTTTTCATCCCCACCACCTGTTGCAGATATGGGTTTGTCAGGCATTTCAGTCAATTCAAGATAGGGCACGGCAACGCTTCCACTTCTTGAACATCTCATTGCAAGAAAATCTTTGACACTGACAGAAGTCAATCCACCTGCCTCAAGATTTTGCAAGAGTACAGACTGCAAAAAGAAGGATATGTTTTCAGTTGACGGGATCTTGCTTGCAAAAAGTTTGGGTATATCGTAGTCCGTTGCCACGATAAGTGCTTGCTCGGGCAAAGCCAAAGGCTTTGTAAGTGCCGAAAACGTTCGTATTGGGTTGAGAGATAGGGCATTTCTTGACATAATCACAAGGTTGCAGTGTGACAAAGATATGATAAGCCCAAGTTTTTCACTGAGAGAGTTGATGGCTTCGGTCAATGTTTGTCCCTTTGCCGAATAAGTCAAATAACTTGTGGTGGCTTTGTCCGTTCCTGCACTGCCACTGACACTGACTGTCTGCACAGTGACTTCATAGGTTTCGTTGTTGTAGTCAATGCCGAGTCCAACCACAATACCCGATTGAGTGAGAGATTTGTTGTCAATCAATCTGCCAAAAACAGTAAGGACAATGGCAGAAATCAAGACCACCAACCATTTGGTTGAAAAAAACTTGTCCGACAACCTTCTTGAAAGACATTTTTTCATAGATTATCCCCCTTTGGCACGGCAGTTTTATCCATTTGATGATTGACTTCTGCAATATCTTGCCTGCTCGCCTGTTTGGATTTTTGACTAAAGTCAAAAGTTGTGGCTTTTTGTTCCTTTTTCTTGTAAAAGACCTTGACTGTAAGGAAGTATATGGGCAGGATAAGGGACAGGACAAACATCACAATTCCAAACTCGGTTGTGTGGGATATATCGGCAATGATTTGTGGGGAAGGAAGCAAGATTGACAACAAGAACACCACCACAACAACAAGTATTGTGGCAGGAAACTTGCTGTTTACAAGTCGCACCGAGCACTCTGTCAGTCCGTAGAATAGGAACGCCATTTCCATGACACCCATGACTATGACTGCAAATAGGGAAGTCCACTCCATACGGCCAATTTCAGTTGAAAGTTGATTGAATCCTGATATTTCCACCAAAAGATTGCCAAGAATCTTCATTGCGTCGCCATACATTGCAACACCAACCAAAATCACTGCCAACGTCAAAAGTTGCGTTGTGGCAACTGATGTTGAAATGTAGGGGAAAGTCTTGTTTTTCACTTTGACAAATAGCAGTGGGAAGAAATTTCCAAGCCAAGTGCCATATTTTAGAGAGTGCAGTGCAAAGTCTTTCAACGGCACTGCAAGTATTGGAAGATTTCGTCTAAAATCTGTGTGTGAGTCAAGGAAAACCAAGTTGAGCACTATGATTGTAAACACGATGGGCGCAAGGATTTCTGCCGTACGGCCAATGGTTTTTCCACCCTTCAAACCAAGGTAGAGTATGGGTGCAATCAAGATTGCCACAACGATAATTGGAGATATGCCAACATACAATTCCACAGTGAAAAACAACACTGCAAAAGAGAAGTATGCAATGCACTTTAACCCAAGGAAAATCGTGAGAAATATAAGCCCGATTTTGTATGCCAATTTGTCTTTCAATCTTTCATCACTGCCGTCATAAAAGAAGAAGTACAATAGGGCAAATTCTATGGTGTCAAAGACGGTGAGTACCAAGTAAAACCAAAGTGTTGATGATGACAAATATTCCCCTGCAATAGATGGCAGTGCCGACAACTTGTAGGACAATGCGCACAAAAACACAACTGCACCAATTTGTGAGTTGTATAATGTGGTTGTATTTGCTTTTTGACATAAACTATGTTTTATACTCATATTTTGCAGTGTTAATCATTGTTTTTTGTCAATCTCGTACGATTTTTGTTTGGAATAGAATATGGCCTTTTGTCCATATTGACCGTGCTTGACTTCAAAAGTCCGTCTTTGAGATCGGGTGTTATTCGTGGTGCATAAGGGGCAAGATAAGGTGCGCCGTAACTTGAAAGCGAAACAAGATAAGCAGTGATGATTATGATCAATATTACAATGCCAAACAACCCCATAACTGCCGAGCAACAAAGAAAAATAAATCGAAGAATTGACAGCGCACCAACTTGGTCTGGAACACAGAAAATTCCTATGGCAGAAAGGGCAGTCACAAGGACGGCAGGAGATGAAATCAACCCTGCTTTTACGGCAGTATCCCCAAGGACGATTGCTCCAACAATTGACAAGGATATGCCCATAAGTCGTGGCATACGGATTGATGCTTGATTGAGTATCTCAAACAATATCAGCACAAAGAACATTTCTATGGCAGGTGGGAAGGGTATGCCGTTGGTTGCCGACATTAAAGTGATGAGAAACTTCAAGGGCATGAGATGATAGTGGTGGCTCTGCAGTGCAACGTAAGCGCCGGGCAAGATTACAGTGAGAAGACCACCCATGATGCGAAAAAGTCGGGCAAGGGAAGATGACCAATCGTTTGAATAGTAGTCATATCCGTCTTGCAAGTCTTCAAAAAGCACAAAAGGCAGTGTCAAAACAAGGGGAGAGCCGTCAACAATGATGGCAACTCTGCCTTCAAGGAGTTTTGATGCCACAACGTCGGGTTTTTCACTGCTTCCAACTTGGTTGAAAAAGCAATATCTTCGCCCTTGAATAAAGGATGCCACGTAAGATCCGTCAATTACACCGTCAATATCAATTTCGTTGAGCCGTTTTACGATTTCATCAACCACCGAGTCGTCTGCAATTCCGTCAACGTACATCACGGCAATGCCCGTTGATGAATATTTGCCAACGTTGAGATTTTTCACAGTAAGGTCAGGGGTTTTCAATCGTCTGCGTAACAATGTAATGTTGGTTTTCATTTCTTCAATAAACCCTTCTCGTGGGCCCTTCAAAACATTGGAAGTAGGGGGTTCTGCAATAGCCCTTTTGTCAAACTTTCTAAGGCTCAAAAGCAGTCCGTCTTCTTCCCCGTCAAAGTGCAGAATTATGTCCCCTTCTGCAATTTTGTGGGGGCAGTTTTCCTTTGGGATAACAGGCACTTCTTCGCCGTAAAAAATCACTCTATCCAAGTTGATGTTTGACACGGGTTCAGTGGCCTTAAGGAGAGGGGATATTATGTTTTGTTCAAGCAGGGTTTTGTCACTGCCACCATCAACGTATGACAAAATACAACGAGCGCACTCGGTGTCAATTTCTCTAAAAAGCAGGTCATCACTGTTGTGAAATGATTGAGACAAATAGTCTTTGAAATCTTGATTGTTCACAAAGTGAGTTTTGCCACAATTTGCACTTTATAATCACAAAATGCAAACATAAACACTGAATTATGTGTTAAAAAGGAAAAATTGCGACAATAAAAATCAAGATACAACGCCGTGCAGTTGGCTTTTTGTCGGGTGCGAGTTGTACGGTTGAGCCATTGAAAATTGCACATCAAAAGTGATGATTTTATAGAAAAATAATTGTGATGAAAGAATTGATTGAAAAATCTTGAAAGTTGGTTTATAATTATCCTAATAAATATTTTGGAGAGCATTATGATAGAAAAATATTTGCCACAAATCATTGAAACAATTTCAAAGTCAGTTCAAATCAAAACCGTTCTTGACACACCTGTTGAAGGCGGCCCTTTTGGTCAAGGAAATAAGGACTGTCTTGAATATATTTTGTCAGTTGCAAAAGACCTTGGTTTCCGTACTGTCAACCTTGATGGATATTGTGGATATGCTGAAGTTGGACAAGGGGAAGAAATCGTCGGCATCATCGGTCACCTTGACGTTGTCCCCGAAGGCGACGGTTGGCAAGTCCCTCCTTACTCCGGTCAGTTGGTTGATGACGAAATTTGGGGCAGAGGCACAATAGATGACAAAGGACCTATTATCATCTCAATGTTTGCAGTGAAGGCACTCATGGACGAAGGTTTTGAGTTCAACAAGCGCGTGCGTATCATCTTTGGTTGCAATGAAGAAACAGGCTCAAAGTGTATGGAACACTATCTTGAAGTTGATGAACCCATTTCATACGGTGTCACACCCGACTCAAACTTCCCGGTTATCTTTGCTGAGCGCACAATCAACAATATTTTCCTTTCAGGAAAAGGCGTGTCAAAGGGCAAAGTTGCCCTTGAAAAACTTGATGGTGGCATTGTCATCAATGCAGTGCCTGACATTTGTCAATTCACATTGAAGTCCAAGGGATTTGGCGCACTCGGCAACCTTCAAAAAGCAATGGATGCAATCGCAAGCAAGTTGGAAGAAAACGGCATTGAATTTTCAAGTTCAGTGAAGTCATCAATTCTTTCAAGCAAGGCAGATTACGTTGTCCGTGGCAAAGCAGCCCACGGCAGTGTCCCTCACAATGGTGTCAACGCAATATCCTATGCGCTTGATGCAATGAAGGACGTCATTGATGACAGTTTTGTTGAGTTCTACAACAGATGTATTGGCACAAACTACAATGGCGAAAAACTTGGTTGCTATGCAGAAGACGAATATGGCAAAATCGCAGTCAACGTTGGTCTTTGCCACTACGAGAAAGGCGACTTTGAAGTGCGTATCAACAGCAGATTGCCTTTTACAACAGACACGCCCACAATGGTGGGACAAATTGAAAACACCGTAGGTGACAGTGTCAAAGTTGAGTTGAAATCAACTGCAGACGGCTTCAAGACAGACGTCAACTCAAAGATGATTCAAGCACTTATGAAGGCATATAGTGAAGTGACTGGCGACACAGAAAGCAAGCCTATTTGCAGTGCAGGTGGCACTTATGCAAGAGAGTTCAAAAACTGTGTGGCGTTTGGCCCTGAAATGAACGGCTATGGCGAGATGATCATCCACGAACCCAACGAAAGAATTTCACTCTCTGCAATCAAAGCCATCTTTGACATCTATTTCAAGGCATATCGTGACCTTGTTTCACTCGATTGATAGGTTATTTTCGCAAAAATAAGGCAAAATATGGTGGCTAAAAGGAAAATACTGCCGTTTTTTGCTTTACATTTCGAGAATAATATATTAATATATCAAAGCATTATATAAGTAATGCAAGTCCTTTCTTTCGTGAAAAACGGAAGACATCAGTCCAAAAGGAGGTAAAAACATGAATAAGTACGAAATTCTCTACATCATTCGCGCAGGCATCGAAGATGACCAAAAGAATGCAGTTGTCGAAAAGTACGAAGCGCTTGCAAACTCACTTGGCACAGTGATCGATCTCGACAAATGGGGCATTAGAAAGTTCGCATACGTCATGGACAAACAAACTGAAGGTTTCTACGTTCTTATGAACGTTGAATGTTCAGTTGAAGCACGTGACGAAATCGACAGACAAATGGGCATCGATGACAACGTTATGAGAAGCATGTTCATCAAGAAGTAAGCAAGAAGTAAGACAAAAAAGGAGTAATTTATGAACAAAGTATTTTTGATTGGAAATTTAACGAAAGACCCGGAATTGTCTACTACTAACAATGGCGTTAAATTCTGCAAGTTCACACTTGCAGTGTCAAGAAATTACAGCAAAGACGGAAAGAGAGAAACAGATTTTCTCAACGTCGTAGTCTGGAGAGCACAAGCAGACAACTGCGCAAGATATCTCAAAAAAGGTTCAAAGGCTGCAGTAAGTGGTTCAGTTCAAACCCGCAACTATGATGCAAATGACGGTAGCCGTCGTTACGTCACAGAAATCGCAGCAGACGAAGTCCAATTCCTTTCAACAAAGAATGAAGATGGCGTTGATGAACTCGACGATATGGATTTTGATGCACTCCGTCCTATTGACGAAGACCTTCCGTTCTAATCGGACTTTATAGGAGTTAAAATTATGGCAGAAATGAATGAAATTAAAGCACCTCGCCCCGCAAAGCGAGTTCCCAAAAAGAAAGTTTGTCTTTTCTGTGTTGAACACATTGAAGACATCGACTACAAAGATATCGCAAAACTTCGCCGTTTTGTCACAGAAAAGGGCAAGATCATACCTCGTCGTATGAGTGGCGTTTGCGCAAAACACCAACGTAGTCTTGCAGTTGCAATCAAGAGAGCAAGAGTTATGGG
>JAZLBO010000010.1:0-33953 GCA_045613765.1 Clostridia bacterium
AATATCACAAAAATCTTTGACAACTTCATATTCTACACCGTCAAATTCCTTGAAAATATAGTCTTTTGCCTTTCTTCCAAGGATTTCAAGGTCTTGAAACTCACTTTCAACAAAATATATCTTCAAATTTTTCATACTTCAATATATGCAAACTGGACTTAATACTTGCCTATGAAAAACCCAACAAACATTGACAATTCCACGGTGTTATGGTATGATTTTCGTGCTACACAAGTTAATGCACTTCCATTCAGGAACAATCTTTGGCAAAAGGTGTTCCTTCTTTGCTTATACCTGAATGGAGTAAGCTTGTGTAGCAACAATGAGGGAAGCACTTTTTCGGTGCGTCCCTGTGGCGCACTTTTTTTTATTTTCGGAGGGAGTGAGATGGGTTTTTCATTTTTATCTCAAGCCAAAATGCAATACGATTCATTGAATAATTCAATACTGAAAATTTGCGATTACCCTATCATCAAATCAATTTACCCAAATATATGTCAAATTGCCTACTCTATACTTTGTACAGACATCGTTGAATTTTTGGTTAAACTGGCAAGTGTTTCCACCATTTCACAAAACGAAACAGACCTTGTCAATTTTATATGCGACCAAAATTTTACTGTTGAAGATTTAGAAATAATTGCAGAACGGATGGCTGAGTGCGATCCCACGCAAATTCCATTTTCAATACTCTTGCTATCTTCTGCAGAAAATCACTTTTTAAGAAATCGGTTTTGGAAAAACACTATTGTGAATGAAGAACTCAACCTATTAAAAACCTTGGCAAGCGCTCTTGCAAATATAAACGGTCAAGTTGATGACACAATCATCACACATTCAAATAGATATATAGAACATATTGGCAAATATGCCCTTTTAAAATTAAACCATCTTTTGGGTTATTAATTCTCTCTAAAATGCAGGAAACGGAAGACATCTGCCGTTTTTCAATATTGACATACACGTGGGCGTGTGATAAAATTTTGTTGATATATCAACAACTTGGGGGCAAATATGGACAAAGAAATGTACGAAAAGCGCATTGAGATTTTCAAGGAAGACTACTCTGCTTTCTTGCAACTTTTTGAATACGAAAACGTTTTACCCAAACTTAAAGAACTATACCCAAACGCTCTTGACCCTCGCAAATATCTTGAAGTCAACATCATTGACTTTGTTGGATTTGTGGCAGGTGGCGCAAAAGAAATTGGGGATACCGAAATTGAATTAATGTCAATCGCTTCAAACAGACCCGATCTCTCCAAAAAAGAAGCAAAAAATTTTGCAGAAAAGTTGGTTATATTTGCACGTGATAAAAGCACGCCCGACACACTGTATATGGTCTGCGCCGTCAATAAGATGATGTTTGAAATATACGGCAAAGATTACGGCTTTTACAATAGATTTGTCAATATGTACGCAAACTTGAAGGCTTTGTTGGTGATAAAGCGCAACGGCAAGGAAGACCCCGATCGCCTTCAACGTGCCAACGAATATATTAAAGCCATAACCGATCACATAGAATTCTTCAAAGATAGACCAATGATTCACGTCACTACAGATGTGATTGAAGCCAAGTCTGCTTGCAACAGAATGCTTATTTTCTACAAAAACAAGGAACTCTGCGACAACGCACCCCTACCCCCATATTGCAAACTGCTCCACGAAGGAGTGCTCCGTGATGCAGTACAAAATACCGTAATATATATTGCCAATGGCACAAAAATGACACCTGCAGACGTAGGACTCATTGATTATCTTATTGACTATGATATTGGTATTGAAGACATGCTCCTCCAAGCACGATTCAAAAAAGCAGCGGGATTAAGCCCAGATTCATCAATATTATTGAACGTTGCAAAATCAATGAGAGAATATTTGTTGAAGCACTATCAAAAAGACTTGAATATATTTGACGAAGTGACCAATTTCTACAAAAGAATCACTGACCTTGTTGTGTCCTTTGACGAGAGTGACGGCAGAAGAAAGCACGCAGACAGCATCATGCAAGTCGTGACAAAATTCATTGAAAGCAACAAGTAAGCACAATAAAAAACCAACACAAACGAACGCAAAAACAACAAAGCGCAGAGCGAATATGCTCTGCGTTTATTTTTTTGATTATTTGACACAATAGATGGTTTATAACAACTATTTTATGGCATAAAATGTTTGTTTTGTCAAAATTCCATTTTGCCGTGTGATTCGATATAGTATTGTTTGTCTTTGATTTGACACTTGTGTTGTGATGGATAAGGCGCGCTACAATTATAAAAAAAGACAGGGGATTTCCCCCTGCCTTTTCATGCCACATTATACATTGGGCTGTTCGTGCGTCATCTCTGCTGAACAGTTGAGTGACGTAGGATCTTCTACGTCAATGCCCGAAAAATCCACATTGATCCCATAGACACAACCAAGGACGGCTGCCACTATGGATAGTATGGCTGAAATCAAAATTGAAATCATTTTCTTTTTGCTCATAGTCTGTCTCCTTTACGTGTATTTGCCCCGCACGAGACAGCTTGTTGTGGCTGTGTTTATGGTAGCACTTGCCACGTGGAAAAATCAATACTATGTGCCAATTATTTTTTGAGTTTCATTGCCTTTTGCAACTCTCTCTTGTGCTTGAAAAACTCTGTGAGCAGTGCGCCACATTGCTCTTTCATGATGCCACCTTCCACCTTTACGTTGTGGTTGAACAAGTCCTTTTCAAAGAGATTGACCTTACTGCCACAAGCACCGGTCTTTTCATCAAATGCACCAAAGTAAAGGGTGTCTATGCGAGAGTGAATCATTGCCATAGCGCACATTGCACAAGGCTCAAGGGTGACGTACATCTCACAGCCTTCAAGCCACCAGTTGCCCACAACTTCAGTTGCCTTTTGGATCGCCAAAATTTCTGCATGGCAAACAGCACAGTTTTCTCTCTCTTTCCTGTTTCCACTTTCGGCAATAATCTTGCCGTCCTTGACTATGACTGCACCCACAGGCACTTCGTCATACTCACCGCACTCTTTTGCGAGCCCAATGGCTCTTTGCATAAATTTTTCGTCCATAATTTTACTGTATCGTTGTTGTGTTTGTTTCAAATTATAGTTATCTTTTATATCCAGTCTTTACCACCCAATGTGAGTGCGAACATATCAATTTAGGTCCCCCCCTTCCTCATGTGTTTCCCCCCATTGGCTCTCGCCAAGCCCTGCGGGCAGGGGCAACACTCGGCACGCGCACATTAAGTGTCGTTCTCTCATTATGTCACTTGTCACTTGGTGGGAAAAACAGGATCACCAAGTGACTGGCGTACTTTCGTCTGGTGCTTGGCACTCGCTTTCTCGCCACCCTGTGGCTCGCGTTCGCAACTTCGTAATAAGTGAGTGCTTGTGTAAGTCCCCAACGAACTTGCCGTAAATTTATTGAGATGAGTGCCAAGGCAAGCGTGTTTGTGGCAGGTCGAAGCATACTTGTTGTATGTGAGAATTGTTGCATAGTGCCTGACGCAGCGAATCGCCAAATAGCACATTTTTTACTTGTGGTAAGGCAAGTTGTTTAGTATGGTCAACGCCCTGTATGTTTGTTCGGCGAGCATCAACCTAAATAATTGGTGGGGGAAAGTCATTGCACCAAATGAAAGAAGAAGGTCTGCTCGCTTTTTTGTTTCCATAGAGTGTCCGTGACTGCCACCAATCAAGAAGGAAAACTCGCCATTACCCTCAGTGCATTTCTTGTCTATATACTCGGCAAGTCCTTCACTGGACAAGTTCTTTCCTTTGCCGTCAAGGATGATGATGACGCCCTTTGCCTTTTCAAGAAGTCTTTTGCCTTCAACGTCGGCTTGTTCTTCTGGGGTTTTGCCTTGGGGCGCATCAGGAAGTTCGATAATATTGAACTCGGCAAAACGGGATATGCGCTTTGCATATTCCTTGATGCCTTCGGTAATATATGTTTCCTTAATCTTGCCTATGGCGATAAGGTTGATTTTCATCTCATAATCCCCCATACAAGTGAGAATATTGTCACTGCCACACCAAGTATAACTGTGACAATGAAGAATACGTCTTTATGCAAGGGCAAAGCCATTTCAGAGGCAGGGGCAAAAGGTCTGTCTTGTATGACACCTTTTTTGACTGCGTCTTTGCGAAGTTTCCAAAAACTGAAAAACATACTTGCGCTTGCCATGATAAAGAACAGCGTGCCAAGGACTATTGTCCACACGGGATGGTTGGCCATAAAGTCTGCAAGCATATTATTTACGCCCAAGTGGCCCGAAAGGACTGAATATGCGTTGTTGAAAAAGTGAACGAATATGCCCGGCCAAATTGAGCCAGTGTAGTATGCAAGAAGACCTATGACAATACCGTCAAAGAAGGTATAGCCTGTTTGACGGATGTTTTGGTGCATAAGTGCAAAGAGCAAAGCCGTGACAATGACCACCTTGAAACCACTGTCACGATAGCCATAAAACAAAAGTCCACGGTGTGTAAATTCTTCACAAAATCCGGGCAAGACTGCCGTCATAAACAACTGCAAAATTATTGCGCCGATTGTATTTTCGTCGGCAGTGCCGGGTGAGGCTGTATAGCCCATCAATTTGAGGATTGCGTTCCACAAAGTTGCAATCATTGTGGCTATATAAATCATACATATTCCAATGACCAAAGTGAGTGCAAAATGACAGAAACTGACTTTTTTGAAACCAAAATCATTGGATAAAGTGCGCAATGTGAATTTTTTATCTTGCATTGAGAAGATAAAATATAACAACAAAGGCAACAAGAAAAAGCACACTATTTGAGCCATGATAGTGAAATAACTGTCAAGGTCTATGCCAACCCTATCCCCCACTCCTTCATACACGGATATGCGCAAAAGAAGTGCCGAGATGATGATGACAAGATAGGTGATGCCTGTCCGTTGTCTTGCGCTCATAGTATATTACAAAAGTCCTACGATAAGATTGATAACCCAATAAAACACTGCAAAGCCTGTGGCAATCCAGACGCTGACCATGGGTTGTTGTTTGCCGAGATTTGGCACGTCTGCTTTATCCGTCAAGGTGCGAGAAACTTTACGCCAACCTTGTTTTGTAAATAGTGATCCTACAAATCTCATTGTATCAAGGAAGGGGTTTGACTTCTTCTCTTGTCCGTCCATTGATACCGTAATTGAATAGTCTTCAAAAACAACGTTGTTTTCAAATACTTTGTAGATGGGTGCGTTTTTCTTTTCGCCCACACGATAGTAAATATAAAGCAAAATTGCAAGACCAAAAAGCCCCACAATTATACTTGCAATGCCTGTCAAGATATTCCAGTTGCCAAGATGGTAAATTGCCATGTCAATTTCAGGGATATATGCAGATATTGTCAATGTGATGAAGTTGTTAAGGAAGTGAAGCAATATGCAAGGAAGCAATGATCCTGACAAGATATACACCAATGCAAGCACTATACCAAGACCGAATTGGTGCATTGTTTGAAGGGGATTTGCGTGCATAAAACTAAACAAAAATGCAGACATAAACACACCAAAGGCAACGCCTCTTGTGTTGAGTCCCGTTTGAAGTATGCCACGGCACAAAAGTTCTTCGCCAAAGGCAGGAAGCATTGCCATAACAAAAATTGCAAGGAAATATATGCCCACGTTTGAGAAGTCGGGCATTGCAACTGAACTGCCTGCATATCCAATGACGTTCAAAAATTGCATGAAGAACAATGACAAGGGATAGAACGCCATAATTGTGAATATGGCAATAAAAGGAAGGAGGATATATTGTTTCCAGTTGGTTGAAGGACGAAGTCTTGACACTTTGACAGGGTCATACTTGCGCCATATACCCATAACGAAAACGATACCCACAAATGCCACTTGCATAAGAGCATAGACCACCCAATCTATGATTGAAAGCCCTGCAAATCCACCGACTTTGCCTGCCATAATTCGCACAAAAGCATTGCCGAGCAATGATGCTGCACAAATGCCTGTGATATATGTTGATGCGCCTTCGCTTGCGACAATTCTATTTCTCATTGGCTTCAAAAACCTCGCTTATTTCATTTTGTAGTGCCACCACCACTCGCACTTGTTGGCACTTGTCCCCAAGCCTACATTTGACTGTGTCAAGGGCAAGACCGGGAATATTGTTATGCTCGCTCAAATGTCCAAGGACAAGAGTGTTAAGACGGCATTGTGCCAGCCTTTCTGCCATTACACCTGCAGACACGTTGCTCAAATGCCCCGTCTTTGAAAGGATACGTGCTTTGAGTTTGGGGGTATAATCCCCATTTTTGAGCATTTCTTCATCATGATTTGATTCAAGCAAGACCACTTGGCTATCCTTGATGTTTTGAAACACTCCGTTGGTGGCAAAGCCCATATCCGTTGCAATACTTATTCTACTGTCCCCACACCTGAAAGTATAACCCAAAGGGTACTCTGCATCATGAGGTATTCTAAAGGGCAAAACTTCAATGTCCCCAATGTAGAATCCATTTTCATAAAAGTCAACTTGCTTGTAGTTTCTCACTGCGCCTTGCTTGTCGTATATGGCTTTGGCAGTCAAGGGGTGGGCATAGAGTGGCACTATCAAATTGATTTTGGGCAGTGCGCACACGTGATCGCTATGCTCGTGAGTGACAACAACACCACTTATTTCTTCAAGAGAAAAACCGACAGACTGCAACCCCTTTTTGATACGTGTGAAGGATATGCCTGCATCACAAAGTATTGCCGTATTGTCGGAATATATTAAATAGCAGTTGCCTTTACTGCCACTTGCAAGAGAAATAAGTTTCAATGACATTGTATTTCTATATTATTAATTCAATATGAAAACGGGGCTTTCCAGCCCCGTCAGTTTGTTAGATAAGATTTGGTTCGGCGTTGCCGTCAAGGTTGTATATATCTTTCTTTCTGTTCAAGCACACTGCAATGATTGCGCTGACAATGAAAGTCAAGGTTGCAAGTGATGCGACGACAATATATGCAACATAATCCTTTGCGACGAATTGGACACCTGCTTGAGTTGCAAGGACTGCATCATAGATGAGTGCTGCATCAACTGTTGCTGCGCCAATAAATGTAAGGGCTGCAACTGCACCTGCAGGCAATTTGCCGACGAAGATGCAAATAAATGCTATGAGTGAAACAGTTGAAACAAACACGTAGCACGCAATGTGAAGAACTGTGATTGCAATGTTTGCAGGAGCAAGGTTTTCAATCCAGTTGAGGACTTGGCTGATGACGTTGATTTGATTCCAGTTGACGCCCAAAAGTGTAGGATTGATTGATGCGATTGAGTATGCTGCAATCACGAGTGATGCCAAGATAAACAACACTGCTGATGCGATACGTGCGCCTGTCTTTGACTTCTTCTTGGTTTTCACTGCCTTTCTTTCTTCTTCAACTCTGCTGAAATCGGCTGCTGCTGTGTCATATGCTTCGACGGGTTGTTGTTGGATGCCGTCTGTTTTGAGCACGTCATTGTCTTGGCTCATGTAAGGCACAACTGCCATAGGCACAATAATGGGTTGAAGTTGAATTGTGGTGCTTCTGGGTGCGACGATGGGGATAGGACCACCGATGCCAACAGGTTTGCAAACCGTTGTACCCATACCTGCATCAGGTTGAGGGCTGCCGTATGCCTCACTCTCAAAGAGTGCTTCTTCTTGAGGTGCGACAGGTTGTTGCATTGTTTCTTGTTGAGGGACAAAATTTTGAACGTTGTCTTTCTTTGCCATAATTTATCTCCTTGTCCTAAGACGTAGGTTATCTCAAATATCCGTATTTTTCGTAGTTGAATATCTTCACCAAGAGTGAACATACCCATTCAATCAAGCCTGTGATCAACAGACCAACTATTTCATTTTGTTGCCAACTGCCAATTACGTCTTCCATGAAGTCCATCTTCTTGAAGCCGATTGCTTCCCAGCCGATAAGATGGAACATCAAAACCACCAAAAGTGTAATGACGTAAATACTGCTTGAAAGAGCGTATCTTCTCACCTTTATTGCGCCACACATACTGATGATTGACTTCAAAAGGTTGTAAAGAAGGAACATTATGCCAACTGCGATAATAAAGTCCGGCACAACGTCTGCCCAGTTTTCTGCTATTGGTGCGTTGAAATGTTTGAACACTTCCCATATCGTACCGTTTTCGCCATCAAATGCCCAATAGATGTTCATCACAACATTGCGATCATCAGGTACAAACATAAATTTGAGAGCGTCGTTTGCACCAAATTCTTGGGCTATTGAAAGGATATAAGGAAGCAGTGCCAATGATGTTGCAAGGAACATAATGAGTCCAGCAAAAAAGTTTTTAAGACGTTTGTTCTTCTTCCATCTCTTGCTGACGTCTTTGATTTTCGGTTGAAAATCTTTGGCAGTTGAGTGCTCTGCAAGAGAACTCTTGCCATTTTCTGCTTCAAGAGAAGGACACAAAACAAAGTCTTGCCTTACGTGAGGCAATTTTTTGACTGAATCACTGTGCAATGGCACAGGGGCTTTTCTTATGCCCAATTCATCAACTTTGTTTTTTTCGTCTGTCATACCGTTCCTATTTTAGTTGTTTGCAGGTCTGCCTGTATTGTCAGGTGCATATTGCATAAGGGGTTGATCTTGTGTCACGTAAGGCACAAATGCAACGGGTTGCACAATGGGAGGCATTTGATATTGTCCGTAAGGTGCACCGTATGCAGGATATCCGTAGGGTGCTGCACCATAAGGATTTTGTGCTTGGGGTTGTGCTTGATATTGAGGTTCGTATGCTTGTTCTTCCTCTTTTTCAAACTCAATAGGTTCTGTTTGTGCTTCTTCAAAGGCTTCCCCTGCAAACTCGTCAAATGTGGGAGTGTGGGGTGCTTCAAGATCAACGGGAGGCACAGGAATTTGTTCTGATCTGTAGCGAACAGGAGGTGCTTGTTTGATCTTGCCTTTGGCAAGGAGCAATGTTGCTCTTGCACGACTTCTGCCACAATGCAAACATTCCTTTACTGTCAAAGGATTGATTGCGCCACAGATGGGGCATACGTATGTTTCGTCTTCAATGAGGTCTTCATCAATTTCTGAATAGGGATTTGAATAGTAGTCAACAACTTCTTTCATGCCTTGGGTGACTTTACGAAGTTTTGCCACGTCTTCTGAACCCATTTCATTGACCTTTTCTCTGTATGCATCAAGCATTTGTGCTTGCTTTGAAAGTGCATCATTGGTCTTTGCGCGATATTCTTCGATTTCCTTGACACTTTGTTGTTCTTCTTCAAGGATCTTTGCGCGTCTATCTTCGCATTCTTTGTCAAGGTTTTTCATTCTTTCTTTGACCATAAGGTCAAGATTGAGTTTTGCCTTGCGCATTTCCATAATGTCAAAATTGTTGTGAGTGGATTCATCTCTGGGCAAAGGTGCGCCACAAGACACGCAGAATTTTGTGCCGGGCAAATTCTTTGCACCACAAATTGCACAAACAGGTTTTGCAAGCACGCCAAGGATATTGCCACAAGTTGAGCAATAACGATTGCCTGCTATATTCTTTGTGCCACAAGATGAACATTCACATTCATAATTTTCGGCAACATCTGCACCACACTTTGTGCAAAATGCTTGACCGGCTTCGACTGTGCTACCACAAACTTTGCAAGTGAACATATTCTATACTCCCTTTTTTACTTCACTTTGAAACTATCTTTTAGTCCCACGATGCTGTTATATTCTTCTCCTTCAACGTCACGCTTGATAAAGTAGCCTTGACGGAGGAATTGGAATCTTTCGCCTGCCCTTGCAGATGCAAGGAACTTTTCTGCCTTACCGTTCAACACAGTAAGTGAATTTCTGTTGACTCTGTCCATATAGTCGCCATCGCCATCATTGATGAGATAGTCAAACATATTAAGACGGATGTCAATTGAGTCTTCTGCACTGACCCAGTGGATTGTGCCTTTGACTTTGATATTTGCGCCTTCTTCGCCACTCTTTGTGCCTTCAATGAGTTCTGCGTGTACACAAGTAACGTTGCCGTCTGCATCTTGTTCTACACCTGCATACTTGATGACATAAGCACCTTTCAAGCGTACCATACCATCTGGTTTCAAACGGAAGAACTTGGGTGGTGGATCAAGTGCGAAGTCGCTTTCTTCAATATAGAGTTCCTTTGAGAAATTGCAGATATGCTTGTCTTCAGTTGAAGGATTGTTTTCAATGTAGCAAGGCTCGGTCTTTCCTTCGGGATAGTTGTCAATGATGAGTTTCAAAGGCTTTGTGACAACCATTGCTCTTGTTGCATTTTGGTTGAGATTTTCTCTTACGCAGTGCTCAAGGATTGCAATGTCAACTTCACTGTCTGCCTTTGCCACACCAATACGTGAACAGAAGTCACGGATTGCTTCTGGGGGGTATCCCCTTTCTCTTATTCCACTTAAAGTGGAAAGTCTTGGATCGTTCCAGCCCCACACGACACCTTCGTCAACAAGACGCTTGATAAATCTCTTGCTCATGACTGTGTGAGTGAGATTGAGTCTTGCAAACTCGATTTGGCGAGGACGGGGTTTGGGGAAACCACAATTTTCTGTCACCCAATCGTACAATGGACGATGGTTTTCAAATTCCAATGAACAGAGTGAGTGTGTTATACCTTCAATTGCATCTTCAAGGGGATGAGCAAAGTCATACATAGGATAGATGACCCACTTGTCGCCTGTATGGGGATGCTCTGCGTGGCAAATACGATAGATGACAGGGTCACGCATATTGATGTTGGGTGATGCCATGTCAATCTTTGCACGGAGCACTCTTTCTCCGTCTGCAAATTCGCCTGCTCTCATTCTTTCAAAGAGATCAAGGCTTTCTTCAACACTTCTGTTGCGATAAGGACTTTCTGTGCCGGGCACGTCAAAACTGCCACGTGTTGCACGGATTTCGTCTGCTGTCAAATCACATACGTATGCTTTGCCGTCTTTGATGAGTTTGACTGCACATTCATACATTTTGTCAAAGTAGTCGCTTGCATTGAAAAGGTTGTCCCACTCAAAGCCCAACCACTTGATGTCTTCTTGGATTGATTCCATGTATTCCACGTCTTCTTTGACAGGGTTGGTGTCATCAAAACGAAGATTGCACTTTCCATTATATTTTGCCTTCATACCAAAGTTGATGCACAATGCCTTGGCGTGGCCAATATGCAAATAACCATTGGGTTCAGGTGGGAAACGAGTGATAATTTCATTTACCTTGCCAGAAGCAAGTTCCTCGTCTATGATTTCTTCAATAAAGTTTCTTGAAATTTCCATTTTATCCTTTACAATATCCGTGAAGATTGATGTCAGTTGTAATTGCTGTTGTGTATCCGTCCTTGAAGGTGAATCCGTAGAGCGTCAATTCCTTGCGCTCCCCTTTGAAACGGATCTCAGTAGGTGCGCCAAGCGAGAATTTGTAGAACATGGCGTGGATGAAAAACAACTTGTCCCCAATCTCAACACCGTCAAGGAATCTCACGGCATCTACCAAAATTCCCGTGTCAACTTTTACTCGCATATATCCAACAGGCTTGCCATCGTCAAGGAAAATGAAATTTGCACCGTCAACGGCTTCATCTGGGGATATGGATGAATAGATTTTGTCAAGTTCATCCTTTGCATACACGTACGAGAGAGTTAACATAGTATGTTAATTCTATACCCAAAACTGTATTTTGTCAATATATATGCGCGTGCAAAATGATTTTCATATTGTTTTTAATGTTTTTTAAGCCTTGTTTTTCACGCATTTTCAACGGCATTTTTGCCATAAATCAACAAAAAATATTGCATCGTCGTTTTTCTTTGTTGATTCGATTATCTTCGCACAATCAATATTTTAATTGCGTATTTTTTGCAAATAAACTCTTTGTTCTGTCAATTTGCTTGTTTTCTTCATTTCAACGGCTTGGCATAATTTTTGCAAAATAAAAGACAAAACGGCTTGCACCATTTTGTCATTTTTTACTATTGAAAATTTTTGTATTTTTGACTAATCAAGCAAGGTTTTGCCCTTTTGATTTAGTCTTGATATTCTACGCTGACAAGGGTAAGTCCTTCGGGGGGAAGGGTCTTGCCTGCCTTTGTTCTATCCTTTGAAAGTATAATATTTTTCACGTCTTCGGGGGTAAGTTTGCCCATGCCAACATAGACGAGTGTGCCTGCGATTATGCGCACCATATTGTACAAGAATCCGTTGCCCGTCACTGAGATTTCCACTTTGACGGGGGCAAATGCGCCACCTTTGACACTTTCAATTTCTTCCACTTTTATGTCTATTGAATAGACTGTACGCACTGTACTCTTGACCACTGATCCACTTGCTTCAAAACACTTGAAATCGTGCTCGCCAACAATGTATTCTGCACCTTTTTTCATATCTTCAACGTTCAAAGGACTGATGATATGGGTGTGGTTTCTGTTGAATGTGGGAAGTCTGTGGGGAGATGAGTACAAACTGTACTTGTACGTCTTGCGCTTTGCAGAAAATCTTGCATTGAAATCATCCTGCGTTTCTTCACAGCAAAGCATACTGATGTCATCGGGCAACTCTGTGTTGACTGCATAGGGGATTTTGTCTGTGGGGATAGACGTTTGGGCATCAAAGTGCACCACTTGACCTTCTGCATGGACACCACTATCGGTTCTGCCACTTGCCGTACATTGTGTGGGTGTGCCAAATATCTTGCCAAGAGCCACTTCCATCTTTTCTTGCACGGAAATACCGTTGAGTTGTCTTTGCCAACCAACGTAATTTGTGCCGTCATAGGAAATTACTGCTCTATATCTCATAGAATACCCCCAAACATAAGGTTGTCTATCAAACCTTGCCAATGGTAGGTGTCAAGCATTATGACAACAAAATATCCAATCATAATAAATGAAGATACGCCGTCTGCAACACCCAACTTATATTGGCGCATTTTGACACGTTTTTCGCTTGCATTGTAGCATCTGCTATCCATTGCAAAAGCCAACTCGTCTGCCCTTCTAAATGAACTGACAAACAAAGGAATAAGCACAGGAAGAAGTGCCTTTATTCTTGCAATAGGGCCACCCGTATCGAAGGATGCGCCCCTTGATTTTTGTGCTGAAATAATCTTGTTTGTTTCTTCAAACAATGTGGGTATAAAACGAAGTGCAATGCTCATTATCATTGCAATATCACGGACGGGCACACGTATCACTTTCAAAGGGGAAAGCAAACTTTCAACCCCGTCTGCAAGTGCAACAGGTGTGGTTGTAAGTGAAAGGATCGTTGTGCCTGAAATCAACAAAAACAATCTTAAAACCAGTTTTATGGTTGTATGAACTGACGATTCTGTGATTGTGAGCATATTCCACTTCCACAACACTTCACTTCCGTTTTCGCCACCAAGGAACAGATTGATGAGTGCAGTAAACACCAGTATAAGCAGTACGCCACGGACTGATTTCAACACTGACATCATGGGAAGTTTTGCCACCAAAATTATTGTAAGGAGCAACACTGCCGTCAAGATAAATCCAAAATAACTCTTGATGAAAAAGATGCCCACAACAAACAAGAGTGTAAGCAAAAGTTTCACCCTTGCATCCATACGGTGTATTGGTGAGTTTATGGGATAAAACTGACCGAAGGCAACGTCCTTAAACATTTTGCACCCCCTTGTCAGCCTTTATCTTATTAAGTCCCGCCGCCAACTCCTCTGCAGTGAGAATGGTTTTGTCAAGGACTATACCTTTTTCTTCAAGCTTGTCAACAACTTTTGCAATAAAAGGCACGTCAAGTCCAATCTCTTTGATGAGTGCTCTATTGCCAAAAACTTCCTTGGGTGTGCCGTCTGCCACGATCTTGCCGTCACAAAGTGCAACAACTCTGTCTGCAAGTGTTGATGCAGAGTCCATATCGTGAGTGACTGTGATGATTGTAGGACAGATTTCTCTCTTGAGTTTCAAGATAAGTTCTGTGATTTCTCTCACACCTTCGGGGTCAAGACCTGCAAAAGGCTCGTCAAGGACGAGAATTTTAGGATTCATTGCAATTACGCCTGCAATGGCAACACGACGCTTTTCGCCACCACTCAATTCAAAGGGACTTCTGTCTGCAAAGTCGTCATAAGGAACACCAACAAGTTCAAGTGATCTGCGCACTCTCCCCTCGATTTCTTCCTTGGCAAGTTTCATATTTTTAGGGCCAAACGCCACATCCTTGGCAACAGTATCTTCAAAAAGTTGATATTCGGGATATTGAAAAACCATACCCACGTCAAAGCGCAGTTGTTTCAAGGACTTTTTGTCACAAGTTGACTTGCCATATATTTCAACCTTGCCGGACTTTCCTTTTTTGTGAGGCTTGATAAGTCCGTTGAGATGTTGCACAAGTGTGCTCTTGCCACTGCCCGTGCGTCCAACGATTGCAACAAATTCTCCTTCTTCAATAGAAAGGTTGATATTGTCAAGTGCCACCTTTTCAAAAGGTGTCTTTTTGGAGTATACGTGCGTGAGGGCATCTATCTTAATTGCTTGCATATACCCTCCACCAATTCATCTTCATTTACGACGACTTCGTCAAAGACGAAACCTTGCTCCTTGAGCATGTTTGCAGTTTCTGTTGCAGGGGGAAGTGCAAGACCGTATTTTCTCACGTCTTCTTCAAACACTTCTCTTGGTGCGCCATCTTTGACAATTTCTCCCCTACGCAAAACGATAATTCTATCTGCAAGGGCTGCCTCGTCCATATTGTGAGTTATCATTATGACAGTTATGCCTTGCTCATTGAGTGATTTTGCAATTGCCATAATCTCGTGTCTGCCCATGGGGTCAAGCATTGCAGTGCTTTCGTCAAATACTATGACGTCAGGACGCATTGCCAACACTCCTGCGATTGCAACACGTTGCTTTTGTCCACCACTCAATTTACTGCAAGCACGTGTGGCGTATTCTGTCATACCAACGCTTTCAAGAGCAGATTGCACTCTTTCAACGATTTCTTCCCTATCAAGACCGATATTTTCAGGACCAAATGCCACGTCGTCTTCCACTATTGTCGCAACTGCTTGGTTGTCAGGATTTTGAAAAACTATGCCCACTCTTTTGCGCACGTCAAAGACAGTGAAACTGCTCTCGCCCTTTTCACTCTTTGAAGGGGCGTCATCAACTTCTTTGGTGTTGATGCCGTCAATGATGACTTGCCCACTTTTGTTGGTGGGAAGATAAAGTCCGTTGAGCAACTTTGAAAGGGTGCTTTTGCCACTTCCGTTCATGCCAACAAGCGCAACAAAACTGCCTTTCTCAACTGAAAAAGACAAGTTTTTGAGGGCTTTGAGATGTTGACCTTCCCCCAATGAGTATGTGTAGTTTACTCCTTTGAGTTCAATATACGACATAATGCTTGCATTATACCACCGAAAAAGAAGAAAATCAACCAATTAAAAAATACAACACGCAAAACTCAGCAATCTGCAAATCCATACGGATAGAATATTGAAAAAGTTGCAAAGGGAAAATATGCAAGCATATTTTGTGTTTGAATTTTTGTTTGGTGGAAAAGTTTTCTGTTGACTATTAAGTTGTAAAATAGTATAATATTTTACGCATTGGGACTTACTTGTACGCACTCGCACGGGCAAGGACCAAGCACAACTCAAGACAACAATAAAAAACGCTATACATTATGGAGGCATTCAATGAGTAAAAAAATGACCATTGACGGTAACACAGCTGCGGCACATGTAGCATACGCTTTTTCTGACGTAGCAGCAATTTACCCCATCACTCCTTCTTCTCCCATGGCAGAAAACTGCGACGATTGGGCAGGACAAGGCAGAAAAAATCTTCTTGGAAACATTGTCAAGATCACAGAAATGCAATCAGAAGCTGGTGCAGCAGGCGCAGTCCACGGCTCACTTGCAGCAGGCGCATTGACAACAACCTTTACAGCCAGCCAAGGTTTGCTTCTTATGATCCCCAATATGTACAAGATTTCAGGCGAACTTCTCCCCTGCGTCTTCCACGTTTCTGCAAGAGCACTTGCAGCACACGCACTCAGCATTTTCGGTGACCACGCAGACGTTATGGCTTGCCGTCAAACAGGTTTTGCACTTCTTGCATCAAACAGTGTTCAAGAAGTTATGGACCTTGCTCTCGTAGCACACCTTTCAACACTCAAATCATCAGTGCCTTTCCTTCACTTCTTTGATGGCTTTAGAACATCACACGAAGTGAGCAAGATTGACACAATCGACTACGAAGAAATTAGAACTCTTGTCAACTTCGACGAAATCGAAGCATTTAGAGAAAGAGGCCTCAACCCTGAACATCCTCACCAAGCAGGTACTGCACAAAACCCCGACATCTACTTCCAAAACAGAGAAGCAGCAAACAAACACTATGATGCAGTCCCCGGTATCGTCCAAGAAATGATGGACAAGGTGTCAGCACTCACAGGCAGAAAATACAACCTTGTTGACTACTATGGTGCAGAAGATGCAGATAGAGTTATCGTCCTTATGGGCAGTGGTGCAGAAGCAGTCACAGAAACAGTTGACTACCTCAATGCAAGAGGACAAAAAGTTGGTGTTGTCAAAGTTAGACTTTACCGTCCCTTCCCCACCGACGCATTTGTCAATGCAATTCCTGCAACCTGCAAGACAATCACAGTTCTTGACAGAACCAAAGAACCCGGCTCACTTGGCGAACCTCTCTACCTTGACGTCGTTGCAGCACTCGGCGAAAAGGGTGTCCAAAAAGAAGTACTCTGTGGACGTTACGGCCTTGGCAGCAAGGAATTCAACCCCACAATGGTCAACGCAATCTACGAAAATATGTCAGGCGCAAAGAAGAACCACTTTACAGTTGGTATCAACGACGACGTGACATTTACATCACTCGAACTCGGCGAAAAGATTGACGCAGCAGAACCCAGCACAATTTCATGCAAGTTCTACGGCCTTGGCTCAGACGGTACAGTCGGCGCAAACAAGAATTCAATCAAGATTATCGGCGACCACACAGACAAATATGCACAAGCATATTTCTCATACGACTCAAAGAAATCAGGTGGCATCACAATCTCACACTTGAGATTTGCAGACAAGCCCATCCGTAGCACATATCTCATTGACCAAGCAGACTTTATTGCTTGCCACAACTCATCATACGTGCTCCGTTACGATATGCTTTCAGACCTTAAAGACGGCGGTATCTTCCTTTTGAACAGCCAATGGTCACCTGAAGAAATGGACAGCAGACTTCCTGCAAAGATGAAGAACCAAATCGCACAAAAACACGTGAAGTTCTACACTCTTGACGGTCTTAAAGTCGTCCAAGAACTCGGCACAACAAAGGGTGTCAACACAGTCATGCAAGCAGCATTCTTCAAACTCGCAAACGTTATCCCTTACGAAGATGCAGAACGCTACATGAAAGAAGCAATCAAGAAGACATACGGCAAGAAAGGTGATGCAGTTGTTCAAATGAACTATGCTTGCGTTGACAACGCAATCGCAGGACTCAAGGAAGTCAACTATCCTGAAAGTTGGGCAACAACAACAGTTGGTGCAGATCCCCTTCCCGTCCCCAATGACGAATACTTCAAGAACTTTATCGCACCTATCACAGCACAAGAAGGCGACAAACTCCCCGTCAGTGCATTTGATCCTGCAGGCGTTGTCCCCACTGGCACAACCAAGTTTGAAAAACGTGGTATCGCAGTTTCAGTCCCCGTGTGGATTCAAGAAAACTGTATCCAATGTAACCGTTGTTCATTGGTCTGCCCTCACGCAACAATCCGTCCCGTCCTTGCAACTCCCGAAGAATTGGCAGACAAGCCCGAAGGTTTTGTCACAAAGCCCGCAATCGGTTTCAAGGGATACGAATATCGTATGCAAGTCAGTCCTTTCGACTGTACAGGTTGTAACAACTGCGTAGGCGTCTGCCCTGCAAAAGAAAAAGCACTCAAGATGGTTCCTCTCGATCAAGCAATCGCAGAAGAAGAAGCAAATTGGGACTATGCAATGTCACTCAAGGAAACAAGCGCAGAACTCAATCAAGCAACAGTCAAGGGTAGCCAATTCAAGAAGCCTTTGTTTGAATTCTCAGGCGCATGTGCAGGTTGTGGCGAAACACCTTACGTCAAACTCGTCACACAACTCTTTGGCGACAGAATGCTCGTTGCAAACGCAACAGGTTGTTCATCAATCTACGGTGGTAGCGCACCTACCTGCCCCTACACAACAAACGATAAGGGTCACGGTCCTGCATGGGCAAACTCACTCTTTGAAGACAACGCAGAATTCGGCTTCGGTATGCATATCGCATCACAAGAACGCAGAAAGCTGGTTGCAAATATCGTTGAATCAATCCTTGCTCTCGACAGCGTCAGCGCAGATATGAAAGATGCAATGAACGCATGGCTCGAAGGCTTCAACGATGGCCCTGCATCACAAAAAGCATCAGAACGCATCATTGCTCTCCTTGCAGAAGAAAAGAAGAACGCAAGTGGTGTCACTCTTGAACAACTTGAAAAACTTGAAAAACGTAAAGACAACCTTGTCAAGAAGTCAGTTTGGATCTTCGGTGGCGACGGCTGGGCATACGATATCGGTTACAACGGCGTTGACCACGTTCTCGCAAGTGGCGAAGACATCAACATCCTTGTCCTTGACACAGAAGTTTACTCAAATACTGGTGGCCAAGCAAGTAAGTCAACACCTACCGGCGCAATCGCAAAATTCGCAGCAACCGGCAAGCGCACAAAGAAGAAAGACCTTGCACTTCTCGCAATGGACTACGGCTATGTCTACGTGGCACAAGTTTCAATGGGCGCAGATATGAACCAAGTTGTCAAGGCATTTGCAGAAGCAGAAGCATACCACGGTCCTTCAATCGTTATCGCTTATGCACCTTGTATCAACCACGGTATCAATATGACCAAGTCACAAATGGAAATGAAGAAGGCAGTTGACACAGGTTACTGGCAACTCTTCCGTTACAATCCTACTCTCAAGGAAGAAGGCAAGAACCCCTTCACACTTGACAGCAAAGAACCCACAGAAGACTATCAATCATTCCTTATGGGCGAAGTCAGATACGCATCACTGGCAAAACAAAATCCCGAAGCAGCAAAAGTTCTCTTTGAAAAGAACGAACAAGACGCAAAGGAAAAACGCGAATTCTACAAAGAAAAAGCATCAAGATAACTTGACTTTAACCAAACAAAAAGGCACTCGTTTGAGTGTCTTTTATTTTATATAATTTCACTCGCTCAAAAAGAGTGCGTACATATCAATTTAGGATTCCCCCCTTCCTCATGTGTTTCCCCCCATTTGCCTACGGCAAAGCCCTACGGGCAGGGGACACACTCAACACTCGCACATTAAGTGCCGTTCTCTCATTATGTCACTTGCCACTTGGGTGGGAAAAACAGGATTCCCAAGTGGCTGGCGTACTTTCATCTGGTGCTCGGTATTCGCTATGTCGCCACCCTGTGGCTCCCGTTCCGTCTTCGTAATAAGTGAGTGCTTGTATAAGTACCCCACGAACTTGCCGTAAAGTGTTATTGCTTATTCACAAGTCTAAGAGAAATTGATTATTTCCACAACTTTTCACTATTACTTCTTCACCATAAAAAAAGCACCCTGCTTTAGGGTGCTTTTTGCTTTGTTTGTTATTCTTGTGTAGAGTCATCTTTTGTCATTGCAAGCACCATCTTATCGCTTGCCACAACGCTTGGTGCAATTTCCTCAAATTTCTCAAGGAGTGCTTTGACGGTGAGGTTTTTCTTTTCTTCGCCACTGACGTCGTAGATGATTGTGCCTGCGTTCATCATTATAAGACGATTGCCGTATGTGATGGCGTCTTGCATATTGTGAGTTATCATCAATGTTGTAATATTGCCGTCTTCAACGATCTGTTTTGTGAGATGAAGCACCTTTTCTGCAGTTTTGGGGTCAAGTGCTGCTGTATGCTCGTCAAGAAGAAGAAGTTCCGGACGATTGAGTGTTGCCATCAAAAGTGTGATTGCTTGACGTTGTCCACCACTGAGAAGACCAACCTTGTTTGACAATCTCTTTTCAAGACCGAGATCAAGTTTTTCAAGAGATGCAACAAAGTCTTCTCTATCCTTTTTGGGCATACCCCATTTGAGTGAACGTCTTTTGCCACGTCTTATTGCAAGAGCAAGGTTTTCTTCCACACTCATATCGGCGCAAGTGCCCATCATAGGATCTTGGAAAACTCTGCCCAAGTACTTGGCTCGCTTTGCCTCGTTGAGATTTGTGACGTCTTTTTCATCAAGGACGATGCTGCCTTCATCCACAGAGATTGTGCCACAGATTGCGTTGAGCAATGTTGATTTGCCTGCGCCATTGCCACCGATAACTGTGATAAAATCGCCGTCGTTGATTGTGATTGAAAGGTTGTCAAGGGCAACTTTTTCATTGATTGTGCCTTTGTTGAAGGTTTTGCTTATGTTCTTAATTTCCAACATTTGCGTCTTCCTCCTTTGCGCTTTCAACTATTTCTTCACTGCTTGCCATTTCATCTTCTGCAAGGTTGATCGTTTCATCTTCTGCAATCACAACACCTTCGTTGGTTGCAAGAGCAACTTCTTCTTTCATTTCCTTCTTGCCGAAAAGTTTTTGGATGATAGGTCCAGCCCCGTTTTTCATTGCAGGGATTGCAAGTGCAATGCCAACTATGATTGCTGTGAGCAACTTAAGGTCATTGGTGTTGAATCCGGGGATCATAAGGATAAATGTGATGACAAGACGATACAAGATACTGCCAACAATAAGCATAATGAGTTTTGCCCAGAAGGCAAACTTCTTGCCCGTCAATGCCTCGCCAATGATGATGCTTGCAAGACCAATGACGATTGCGCCCGTGCCCATACTGACCGTTGTATTGAATTGCATTTGGCTGATAAGACAACCTGCAAGGGCAATGAGTGCGTTTGAGATCATAAGACCTGCAATAATGGTTGTGTTGGTGTTGATGCCTTGAGCACGGCACATCTTGGGATTCATACCCGTTGCACGAATTGAGCAACCAAACTCTGTGCCAAAGAACCAATAAATAAAGCCAATGACCACTGCCACAATGATTATTGCAATAATAAGGTTTGAAAGTTGAACACCATACTTATATTGCATGCCACCGTCAACAAATGCTTGTGTAAGCCCTGTTGTCAATGTGTCTGTGTTGAGCATTGTCACTGACGCTCTGTCGTCCATAATACGCAAGTTGATTGAGTAGAGTGCAGTCATTGTCAAGATACCGGAAAGGATTGGGGGTATCTTAAGTTTGGTGTGAAGAAGACCTGTCACAAGACCGGCTGCTGCGCCACCGAGTATTGCAAACAATACTGCAAGAAGGGGGTGCAAACCTGCCTGCAACGTAACTGCTGTGATTGCGCCACCCATTGCGATTGAGCCTTCGCAAGTCATATCTGCAAAGTCGAGCACCTTGAAAGACATAAAGACACCAATTGCCAATATGCCCCACATAAGTCCTTGATTGAGTGCTGTCAAGAGTGAAATTTCCATAAAATGCCTTTGTGGTTTGTGCCGTAAATTTTCTTTCAGTACAACACAAACCACGGTTTTAAGTTATAGTTTTGTTTTTGTAAAGTTTTTATTGTGTGATTTCAACCAAAATGTCAATTCTTCAATTAGTCAAGGATTGAAAGGTCAAAGTCAAGTTGATCTGCAACTGCTTGGTTCTTTGAAAGTGCAGGTGTGCCTGATTGATATTCAACGGGCATTGAGCCGACTGATTTACCGTTCATAAGAATTTCAAAAGCCATACGTGCAGTTTGTTTGCCGAGTTCGTAGTAGTTGATTGAGTATGTTGCGACACCACAAAGGTTGTTCATGCTTTCTTCACCACAGACAATGGGGAGTTTTGCATTTGCAAGGTTTTGTTCGTGCACTGTTGCAACGTTTGATGCGAGTGTGTTGTCGGTGGGGATATAGATGCCGTCGATTGATTTGTCTGCTGCAATTGCGTTCATAACTGTCATAATGTCATCTGCGCTTGAGATTGTCTTGACAACGTATGAAAGACCTTCGATTTCATCAATTGCTGCCTTTGCCATTTCGATTTGGATACGGCTGTTGTCTTCGCTTGCTGTGTAAAGAAGTGCAACTTTTGTCATGCCCAAGTCTTTGCAGAGTTGCATTTGGAGAGCAACGGGGTTCATATCTGATGTACCACTGACGTTGTTTGCCTTTCTGTCTGCACCGTTTGATGAAACAAGGCCTGCACCTGCGGGATCTGTGACTGCTGTGAAGAGGATGGGGGTATCTTTCTCGATACCTGCTGCAACTTGTGTTGCGCCTGTGCCGATTGTGAGCATAAGGTCAACGCCCTTTGAAACAAAAGTTGAAACGATTGTTGTCATTGTTTCTTCATTGCCTTGTGCATTTTTGTCTTCAAATTTGACTGTCTTGCCTGCTTCAGTCATAAGGCGTGTGAGTTCATCTTGGAAACCTTGGTTTGCTGCGCCGAGTGCGTCGTGTGCAATAGGTTGAAGGATGCCGACCGTAAAGTCTGCTGAACTAAAATCACATGCTGTAAAGCAGATTGTTGCAACCACTGCGACTGCAAGGACAAGTGCCATAAGCTTGAATGTTTTTTTCATAGTTTACTCCTATATATCTTTTATATTTAATTCATTAATATCAATAAAAAAGGACCTATCCTACGATAAGTCCTTGATATTTCATTTTGAGTGCACAAAAACTATCGTAGCTTACTTACTAAGATTTGAATAATAGTAATATGCGTAAAAAGCGAAAGTTCTCATATGTGCTCCAATACTTTGATTGACTAAATTATTATACTACAAAAGAGATATGTCAACTATTTTGCCACAAAAAATTGGTTTTTTGTCAAATTTATTCAACATTTTGCAAAATCCGTGGCTTTATACACAGTTTTATGCACCTTCAAGAAGCATTTTGTCGGCGATAAGAGCAATAAACTCGCCATTGGTAGGCTTCTCGTTGGGGGAATACACTTTTATGCCAAAGATTTGATTGATATTTTCAATCTTGCCCCTATTCCATGCCACTTCTATGGCGTGACGGATGGCTCTTTCCACCTTTGATGGTGATGTTGAAAACCTTTCTGCTATGGTTGGATACAATCTTTTTGTGATACTGCCAATGATTTCGGGGCTGTCAACAGTCATCTTGATCGCCTCACGGAGAAATTGATACCCCTTTATGTGCGCAGGTATGCCCACGGATATAAATAGGTTGGCGATTTTCTCATCAAGACCTGATTTGACTTGTCTTCTTTCAACGGGTGCAGGAGATGAAAACTCGTCAAGGGTTGCCTTGAGTGTGTCAAAGTTGAAGGGCTTTGCAAGAAAATAACTTGCCCCATATCGCAGTGCCTTCTGCACAAATCCGTCAGTTGCCAACTGTGACATCATAATAACCGTTGGCCTTTTGATGCCAAGGGCAGTCAGGACACCAAAACCATCAAGTTCTGGCATCACAATATCAAGGAGCAGAAAATCGGGTGTATGTTTTTCAACGAGAGCCAAAGCCTCTGCTCCATTTGAGGCAATGGCAACTACGTCATATTTGTCACTGTCTGCAAAATACTCTTTCAAGCCCATGGTAAGACCTGCGTTATCATCAGCAATAACGATGCTTTTCTTCATAAATTTCCTCCAAATGAATTTGTGAATTGATTGTATCACTTGATTGCATGCAAAAAATAGCATAAAAAATGCTTAATTGATGATTTATGTCTTTTTGTGGTGATTTTAGGAAAAATTCAATTACAAAATTCTTTTTATATGAACTACTTGACGAAATTTTAACACTATTTTTCGTATTTTTCAACCTTTTCACCAATTTTTTTCACTATTTTTTTGCACCAATTATTTTTTACCATTTATTTTCGGCGCAAATTGGACAAAACTCGCTTTTTATAGGGGGATTTACCTTCTTTTGATCAAAACAATATAAACAATATAATCTGGAATTTTGTGGGGTTTTGCCCTTATTAGACCCAGAAAGGCACAAAAAATATTTTTATAAATAAAAAATATGGTCATTTTGTGAAAAAACAGTTGACAACTGCTCATCATATAAACATAATATATGAAAAATTGGAAATTTCGAGGTAATTATGGCAAAATATAAAAAATGTGAACGTTGTGAACTCAACTGGATACCCATCGAAGAAGATCTCTGCGAAGTCTGCAAGGCAGAACTGGGCAAAGAAAGCAAAATTCAGTTGATTGATGAAGATGATGAAAATATCTTCAACGAACGCGTTTGCCCTATGTGCAAAGAAAATTATCTTGAAGAAGGTGAAGATCTTTGCCCTGCTTGCAGACACGAACAAGCAAAACTCAAAGAAAAGAACGAAGACAACTGGACATTTGAAGATGATGACCTTCTTGATGATGATGTTGAAGAACTTTCACTCAATGCTCTCCAAGAAGAAGAAATCGAAGAAGACTTTGATGACGAAGAAGAACTCCGTGAAGATCTTGACTTTGATGACAGTTTTGAAGAACTTGGCGACTTCGACTTTGAAGAAGATGAAGATGAAGAAGATGAGGACGAAGATTTCTAATATCTTCACAAAAAGCTGTTTATCCACACAAATATTTATTGTAAAATCGGCGTTGTGTGAAAAAAACCAAATTAAACACAAAACAAAAAGCACTCAAACGAGTGCTTTTTTTGTTTGGTTTTTACTGTTCTCTCTGCCCTGTTTTTCTAAAACAAGGCAATATCAAGCCATATTATTTAATGGGCTCAAAGTCGCTTGCAGGGTGCTTGCAAAGGGGGCAGATATAGTCTTCGGGGATTGGATCGCCTTCGTAGATATAGCCACAAATCTTGCACACCCAACCTTTTTTGCCTTCGGTGTCAGGCTTGGGTTTGACGTTGGATTGATAGTAGTTGTAGGTCATTGTTTCGCCATTGGAGATCACTCTTGCTTCTGTCACTGAACAGATGAACATACCGTGGGTGTCAAGGTCAACGTAGTTGTCAACTTTCAAGGACATAAATGAGTTGATATATCTTGGCAAGAAGGCAAGTCCGTTGTCAGAGCGCAAAGGTGTCAAATCTTTGAACTTATCCACGTTTCTGCCACTTTGGAAACCAAAGTTTTCAAAGACACTGAAAGGTGCGTCTGTTGTCAAGCAGTTTACGTTCATCTTGCCCGTCTGCTTGATGACGTGGTGTGAGTAGTTTTGCTTGTTGATTGTCACTGCGATTCTATTGGGGGTGTTGGTGACTTGGCTGACTGTGTTGACAATCAGTCCGTTGTCCTTTTTGCCGTCATTTGACGTGACAACGTAAAGTCCGTAGCCAATGTTGAACAATGCGTTCAAATCATTTTTGTTGGCAGTATTTGTGTTTTGTGCCACATATTCCCTTGTAAGTTCTGTTGCAAGGTCTTCAATTTGTGCCTTGCTTTCATCATCAAGGGCAGACTTGATTTTGACGGTGGCTTCTGTATATTGCAAGTTCTTGCAATTTTCAAGCATACCTTTCATAACCTTTGTTGCCAAAGGTGCCCAAGATCCGTTTTCTATGAAAGCGACTGTTCTATTTTGATAGTTTCTTTCTGTCAAAGCGTCAATGAAGTGGCGCATAAACGGGAATATGTCTGCATTGTATGTGGTTGTTGCAAGGACAATCTTGCCGTACTTGAAGGCATCTTCCACTGCCTCTGCCATATCTTCTCTTGCAAGGTCGCACACTACAACCTTGGGGCAACCTTTACTGCGCAACTTGTCTGCCAACAATTCCACTGCTTGCTTTGTGTTGCCATACACTGAAGTGTATGCAATCATAATTCCTTCTGCTTCAACTTGGTATGATGACCAAATGTTGTAGAGATTGAGATAATATCCAAGATTTTCCGTAAGCACAGGACCATGTGTGGGGCAAATAATTTGAATTTCAAGGGTTGATGCCTTTTTCAAGAGATTTTGCACTTGTGCGCCGTACTTGCCAACAATGCCAAAGTAGTATCTTCTTGCTTCGCAAGCCCAATCTTCGTTGACGTCAAGTGCACCAAACTTGCCAAAGCCGTCTGCAGAAAAGAGAACTTTATCTTTGCTATCGTACGTGACGATAACTTCGGGCCAGTGCACCATAGGTGCAGTGACAAAGGTGAGTGTATGCTCGCCAAGAGAGATTGTGTCCCCTTCCCCAACGATAATGCTTCTTTCTCTAAAGTCCGTGCCAAAAAATTGTTTCATCATCACAAATGCCTTTGCAGATGAAATGACCATTGCATTGGGATAGGTCTTCAAAAAGTTGTGTATATTTGCAGAGTGGTCGGGCTCCATGTGTTGAACAATGAGATAATCGGGAGTGCGACCATCAAGTGCCTCCTCTACATTGTCAAGCCATTGATGAGTAAATCTTGCATCAACGGTGTCGATAACTGCAGTCTTTTTGTCTAAAATGACATAAGAGTTGTATGCCATGCCGTTTTCAACAACGTACTGACCTTCAAAGAGATCAACGTCGTGATCGTTGACGCCAACATACAAAATATCCTTTGAAATTTTCATATAAATCTCCTTATATATATCTATTATGTTTATTATAAACTGCATTTATCCTTTTGGCAATATTGGTTTTTGAAAAATTGTGGCAAATTTCGGCAAAATACATTGAAAAAAGTGCCAAACCCTCAAAGCCGTGTTATACTTTTGTCGGTGATATTATGAAAAAGAAAGAAAACAGACATTTATTCAAAAAATTCGTGCAATATTACAAGCCACACAAGTTGACTTTTGCCATTGACATGATTTGCTCCTTCTTCTTCTCTGTGGTGGGGCTTCTTTACCCTATGATCACAGAAAAGATCCTTGACGAGTATATCCCCAACGGCATGATCAAGGAAATCTTGATTTTGTCATCAGTGTTGCTTGCCGTCTATTTTATCCGTGCAGGACTCAACTACTACATAAACTACTACGGACACGAGATGGGCGTCAAAATGCAATCTGCAATGCGCAGTGATCTTTTTAGACACCTTGAAAAACTGCCCTACTCATTTTATGACAACAATGAAACAGGTCAACTTATGGCACGTATGACCAACGATCTTTTCAGCGTCAGTGAACTTGCTCACCACGGCCCTGAAAACTTGTTCATCACGTCGTTTATGACCTTGAGTGCATTTGTCTATCTCTGCACAATCAGTTGGAAACTTGCTCTTATCATCTTCGCATTTTTGCCGGTGCTTATTGTCATTGCAGTGTGTTCAAGAAAGAATATGACCAAAGCATTTCAAAAGAGCCGTGAAGAAATCGGCAACATAAATTCCTGCCTTGAAAACAGTATCGCAGGCATCCGTGTCACAAAGGCTTATGTCAATGCAGAACACGAGCAACAACGCTTTGAAAACAACAATCTCGCCTTTGTCAAAGCACGTACAAAAGCATACAAAGCAATGGGTATTTTCCACTCAAGCATGACACTTGTCACAAGCATATACAACGTTATCGTTCTCATTGCAGGTGGACTGTTCTGTATATACGATAGTGCCAACTTTGACTACGTTGATTTGGTGGCATTTATGTTGTCAATAAACTTGTTCATTTCACCAATTCAAACGTTAATCGGGTTCTTTGAGCAACTTCAAGATGGTATTACGGGATTTAAGCGTTTTGACGACATTATGATTACACCCACCGAAGAAGACAAAGATGGTGCAGTTGACATAGACAGATTTGAAGGAGAAATCGCCTTTGAAAACGTCACTTTTGGCTATGATGACAGGACTGTCATTGACGACATTTCTTTCACAGTGCCCAAGGGCAAAACCTACGCATTTGTTGGCGCAAGTGGTGGTGGAAAAACAACCCTTTGTCACCTTATCCCCAAGTTCTACAACTTTGAAGAAGGGGACATCAAAATTGACGGCACAAGCATAAAAGATATCACCAATCGCTCACTGCGACAAAACATTGGCATAGTGCAACAAGACGTATTTTTGTTCACTGGCACTTTCCGTGACAACATCTTGTACGGCAACACTTCTGCAAGTGAAGAAGAAGTGATCGAGGCAGCCAAAAAGGCAAATATCCACGATTATATCATGAGCCTTGAAAATGGCTACGATACAGAAATCGGCGAGCGTGGTGTCAAACTCTCAGGGGGACAAAAACAACGTCTTTCCATTGCAAGAGTATTCCTCAAAAATCCTTCTATTCTTATCCTTGACGAGGCAACATCTGCCCTTGACAACACAACAGAAACCCTCATACAACAAGCACTCAGCGAACTTTGTATTGGACGTACAACCCTTGTGGTTGCACACAGATTGTCAACCATAAGAAAGGCAGATCAAATCCTTGTCATCAACAAAGGCAAGATTGAAGAAATGGGCACTCATGATGAACTTATCTTGAAAGACGGCATCTACAAAAACTTGCACGAATCTCAACACCGTGACGTTGCCCTTGACCCCATCATTGACTGCAACTAATTCAACCCATAACAAAAGGGCAACGTAAACTCGTTGCCTTTTTTTGTACGTTTTTTGTGGGTTACTTGTGTATTATTTGGTTTTATTTTCACTTTTCTTCCATATTAGAAGGTTTGTATACGGCATATACAAGGAACATATCAATATCGCATACTGCATCAAGCAATTTTGGGAGAGTTGTATAAAATTGTGAATACTTGCAAATACTAATCTTGCTCGGTTGAGCAAAGGAGTAATAATGGAAAACAAAAACAGTAAAGCAACCAACAAAAACTCAACTTCAAACAAGTCATCAAACCAAACAACCAATTCTCAAAAGAGCAAGTCCAGTGAAAAGGACTGTGGTAAAGGTTGTAATTGTAAGGAAAAATAACTTTTATGCACTTGCTTTCACGGTATAATCCGTGATGGCAACATTTCTACAAAAAGTTATCTTTACAAACAAAAAAGAGCAAATATCGATTTGCTCTTTTTCCTTTTGTTCTACGTTTTGTTTTGGTTGCAAATTTTGTCTTTTGACTGGGCTTTTGCCCTTTTCTTGTCAAACAATAGACAATCTTGCGCCTTTTCTTCTTTTACAGTTTTTCAACAACTGCTCCGTCCTTCGTATCCTTGACCACATAGCCAAGTGCAGTGATTTTGCCACGGATTTCGTCTGCAAGTGCCCAATTCTTGTTTGCCTTTGCATCTGCTCTATCCTTGACAAGTTGCAAAACTTCTGCAGGGACGTCGTTTTGTACACTTTCTTCCTTGGCTTCAACTTCTTCTGCTTTGACAAAGACCTTGGGGTCTGCACGGAAGAAACCAAGAAGACCATAGACCTTTTTCAACGTCAAGACGTCATCAACTGCCGTCTTATCCCCTGTGTTGACCTTTGATTTTATCTTCTTGAAGATACCAAAGAGATTTGCAAGTGCCTTTGCAGTGTTGAAGTCGTCATCCATTGCTTGCTTGAAACTGTCTTTGATGCCTTGATGATCAATTTCTTCCCCTTGTGTGCCAAAGGTGGAATATACGCTGTCGATAATCTTGTAAAATCCTGTGATATGCTTTTCTGCATCAGGGAAAAGATTGTCTGTGACGTTGATATCTCCACGATAGTTTGTTTGAAGAAGTGCAAATTTGATGACTTCGGGATGATATTTTTCAAGCAAATCATGAAGAACAAGACTGTTGCCAAGGCTCTTGGACATCTTTTGTCCATTGACCTTGATAAGTCCGTTATGTATCCAATATTTTGCAAAGGTTTTGCCTGTCAATGCCTCTGTTTGTGCGATTTCGTTTTCGTGATGGGGGAAGATAAGATCACGTCCACCACCGTGAATATCAATTTGGTCACCAAAGGCTTTCATATTCATTGCAGAGCACTCAATATGCCAGCCGGGACGTCCTTTGCCCCATGCTGATTCCCAGTAAGGTTCGCCTTCTTTTGCAGACTTCCAAAGTGCAAAGTCAAGGGGATTTTGCTTGTTGTCTTCGTTTTCAATACGGACACTTTCAAAGGCATCTTCAAGTTTTCTGCCACTGAGTTTGCCATAGCCGGGGAAACTTTCAACTGCAAAATACACGTCGCCTTCGCTTGTTGCATAGGCGTGACCTTTGTCAATGAGTTTTTGGATGAATTCAATTATGCCGTCCATTGTGCAAGTTGCCTTGAGCCATACGTCAGGATCGTCAACTTGAAGGGCTCTCATTTCCTTGTCAATCTTGGCAATCATCATCTCTGCATACTTGTCTGCAGGTATGCCTGTTTCGTGAGATTTTGCAATGATCTTGTCATCAACGTCGGTGTAGTTTCTTGCATAAGTGACCTTATAGCCAGATGCCACCAAGTACTTGCGAATAATATCGTAAATAAGTGCTTGATATGCGTGCCCGATATGTGCCTCGCCACTGACCGTAATGCCACATGCGTACATAGAAACTTTGCCATCATTGATGGGTGCAAATTCCTCTTTCTTTCTTGTGAGTGTGTTGTAAATTTTGAGCATAATCTTCCTTTTTCTATGCCGTGCCGTATGTCAAGATTTTTATTTATATTGACAAAACAGCAGTTTTATATTGCGTTTTTGCTTTTATAATCTATTTGTTTTGTTGTTTTGACAATTTTACTCTGCCTTGTTTTCTTCTTCAACGGAAGGCTCAGCTTCGCCTTTCATATTGTTTTCATCAAGGGTGAGTGAATATCTGCAAGTCTTTATGCCTGCGCTCTTTTCAAGTTCAAATATTCTATCGTTGACACGCTTCAATTCTTCCAAAATAGGATCGGGAAGTTTGACTTGATCCATGTCAGAAACACGTCTGCCTGCTTGCTTGACAATACGGCCGGGAACACCAACAACCGTTGAGTGAGGGGGCACTGATTTGAGCACTACACTGCCTGCGCCAATCTTGCTGCCTGCACCTATTGTCAAAGGGCCAAGCACCTTTGCGCCTGCAGATACCATAACGTCGTTTTCAAGTGTAGGGTGACGCTTGCCTGTGTCCTTGCCCGTACCACCAAGAGTGACTCCTTGATAGAGTATGCAGTTGTCGCCAATCTCTGCAGTTTCTCCTATGACAACGCCGTAGCCGTGGTCTATCATAACACTCTTGCCGATCGTTGCGCCCGGGTGTATTTCCACGCCTGTGCGCTTGCGTGAAATGTAGGCGATATATCTTGCCCACGTCTTAAAACCCTTGACCCACAATCTGTGTGCAGTGACGTGTGAGCAAAGGGCTTTATAGCCAGCGTATGTAAGACGGACAGCAGTTCTGCTTGTTGCAGCAGGGTCGCTTTCCATTATCTTTTCAAGATAAGATTTTTTAAGTTCTCTTGCTTTCATAGTCTTAAAAGTCCAAACGGCAAAACCTAAATTTTGCCGTTTTGTATAGTTTATTCTTCGTCTTTTTTAGGGTTGACGGGCAACTCTATTTCAGGAGTTGTAGGATCGTCAAAGAGTTTGTCGATTTCTTCTTCAAAGATTGTTTCCTTCTCGTAGAGAAGTTTGACCATATCGTCCATAACTCTACGGTTTGCGTTGAGAATTTCAAGTGCGTGAGCATATTGCTCGTCAAGTATGCGCTTGACTTCCTCGTCAATCTTGGCTGCAACTTCGTCTGAATAGTTGAGTTGTGTTTGATAATCTCTGCCAATGAACACTTCTTCGCTTGCGCCAAGGTACATTGTGCCGATATCTTCGCTCATACCCCACTCGGTGACCATCTTTCTTGCCAACTTGCTTGCGCGTTGAATATCGTTGCTTGCGCCTGTGGATATGTCTTTGATGACGATTTCTTCGGCTGCTCTGCCTGCAAGGAGCATTGCAATGTTGTCAAGCAACTTTTGCTTTGTCATGTGATCGTTGTCGTTGGTAGGCAATGTGATTGTATAGCCTGCTGCGTGACCACGGGGAATAATGCTCACTTCGTGGACGTTGTCGCAGTTTTTGACCATCTTTGCAACGATTGCATGGCCACTCTCGTGATATGCAGTGATGCGCTTGTCTGTTTCTGTGATGACACGGCTCTTTTTTGCAGGGCCAGCGATAACTTTGTTGAGAGCCTCGTTGATGTCCTTCATCAAAATGACCTTTCTGTCATCTCTTGCTGCAAGAATTGCTGCTTCGTTGAGCATATTGGCAATATCTGCACCTGTAAAGCCTGCAGTAAGACGTGCAACTTGCTTGAAGTTGATATCTCCACCAATGGGTTTATTTCTTGCGTGGACTTTCATAATTTCTTCTCTGCCCTTAACGTCGGGAACGTTGACGTAGATTTGTCTGTCAAATCTGCCCGGACGCATAAGTGCAGGGTCAAGGATATCTGCACGGTTGGTTGCTGCCATAATGATTATGCTATCATTTGACTCAAAGCCGTCCATTTGCACAAGAAGTTGGTTGAGTGTTTGTTCTCTTTCGTCGTTGCCACCACCAAGACCTGCGCCACGTTGTCTGCCTACTGCGTCAATTTCATCAATGAAGATGATGCAGGGCATGCTTTTCTTGGCTTGTTCAAACAAGTCGCGGACACGTGATGCACCAACACCAACAAACATTTCAACAAAGTCAGAGCCAGAGATTGAGAAGAAAGGCACGTTTGCCTCCCCTGCAACTGCTTTTGCAAAAAGTGTCTTACCTGTTCCGGGAGGGCCTACGAGAAGAACACCCTTGGGAATTCTTGCACCGATTTCATTGAACTTTTGAGGATTTTTCAAAAATTCAACGATTTCTTGCAATTCTTGCTTTTCTTCTTCTGCACCTGCAACGTCAACAAAACGGACTTTGCTGTTTTTCACTTGGTTTGTCTTTGTCTTGCCAAAGTCAAGGGCTTTATTGTTTGCTCCTGCACTCTTTCTCATGATTATGAGCAACAATCCTGCCAATGCAACAATCAACAGCAAGGTTGTAAGGACTGAAGTGATGGTTGCTCTTGTTGAAGGATCGTCATATTCAACCACAACGTTTTTGAGATAACCTTCTTCTTGCCACTTGGCAAGTGTATCTACAAAAGTATCACGAGAAGAAATGTATGAATAATAGCCGTACTTTTTCGTATCGGTCAATTGAATTTGCACGGTGTAATTGCCACTGATAACCAGTGAAGCAACTCTGCCTGATTTGATGAAACTTTCCAGTGAAACGTCTGTTGCGCCATTGTCAAGATAAGGCACTTCTTTGGGTGCTGTCAATGAGCTGACAACAGCAAATGCCACGAGCACCACAACGGCAATGATGCCGATTATATACCATGATCTTCTATTTGTTTTCATTATGCCTCCAAGGGTCGCCCCTATAATTCAAATAATTCGCACGCAGGGTTTGTGCGTGTGTGTTAGTTCTACATTTCAGTATATTATAATATAACACGCACGATATGTCAACGGCAAATTTATATTGTTTATTTTCAAAATCTTACAATGTTTTGATTAAACTTACATTAAATTATAGGTAAAAATTTTGTCAAAATGCAAGCGCTTGTAAAACTGCTTGTTTTATCACAATCGCAAGTTTATGTGCCATTTTTGATATATAATCTTCCTTTACTGACAACAACTCTTTTATTGGATTGCTGTTGTTTTCACCGACTACACCCAGCAAACCAACGTCACCAAAACGGCGTTTTTGCCCTTTTACACCGGCAGGGCAGACCCCGTCTTTCCTGACAGAAATTTGCCCTATTTTCTCTTTTTTGCCAAGAGATGCGTCAACACTCAACACCGTCGCACCCTTGTGTACAGTGTCAATATGTGCCATATATTCTGCCATGTTTTTGGCAGTGATTGGTCTTTCTTCAGTGCCGTAAACATAGCAAGGAAGGTTGCAATTTTTGAGAATTGTGCCCACTTTTGGTCCAAGCGAATCCCCCACAACTGACGGCGTGCCAAAGCACACGACAACAATTTGATACCCTTTGTTTTCTTCAAAATTTTTCATAGAAAAAGTATTGCCCGAAAAGTTTTTTGTTATCCTTCAACCCTTCCACTATTTCTCG
>JAZLBO010000011.1:0-96394 GCA_045613765.1 Clostridia bacterium
GCACATCTCAACACCCTTGCAGGCATTGTCAACGGCACAACGTCTACAATCAAAGGCAGTATTCAAGGCTACGCAAGTGCAGTATACACAAACCCCGTTGCCGTAGGCAAAGATTACGCAAATGCCTATTTTGTCCTTGAAGTCAACAATCTTTCAAGATCTGCAACAATCGGCAGTGGCACAAACGCATTTGCCGGCAACTTTGATGGCAAAGGCAATACAATCAGTTTTACATATAGCGCAGAAGATTCATATATCGGTGTTTTTGCTCAAATCGGTGCTGGTGGCACAGTGCAAAACCTTAACGTCACTGCAAACATAAGCAAAGCATCATACCAAGCAGGTGGTATTGCCGGCAGAAACTACGGCACAATTTCCAACTGTAAAGTATCAGGCACAGTCAAGAGTACCGTCAGTTCAAACAGCGCAAACAACGTTGGTGGTATCGTTGGTTACAACTTCGGCACAGTCATCAATTGTACAAACAGTGCAACCGTCAGTGGCAAATCTTATGCAGGTGGTATTGTTGGTTACAACAATAGAGATAACGATTCTCAAGCATTTGTCATCAATTGTACCAACACAGGCGCAGTTTCAGGCACAACTCAAATCGGTGGTATCGTAGGTTACAACTACGGCGACATTTCGGGATGTAGCAACAGTGGCTCTGTCACAGCCTCATCAGATTTCGTTGGTGGTATCACAGGTTACAACATAACAAAGAGTGGACTTGCCAATGGTTTGGTGACCAATTGCTATAACACAGGCACAATCAAGGGCTCTGCAGGTGCAGTTGGTGGTATCGTTGGCGACAACTTGGCGGTGGTCCAATACTCAGTCAACAAATCAACGTCAATTTCAGGCAATACCAACGTCGGTGGTGTCGTTGGCAGAAACGTAAACAATGGCTCAGTGCAATACGTGTACAACGTCGGCACGGCAACGGCAGTGGTTGGTGGCACGTCAAGTGCAGTCAATTCAGTCCTTGGTTGGACATTTGTCACATCTGCAAAGACAGGCAAGGCAGACACCGGCTACTTTGTTGTCAACTTGGTTGGCGCAACGGTCAAACCTACAACTGCAGACGGCACATGGTTTGATGATTGGGCAGACATCACCACAAACAATTTCACAGGTTTTTACGTTGAAAACGTAACAATAGAAAACGATAAATACTTTGGTCTTTTCAATGGCGATACAGAAGTTCAACCTTCTGCAATTTCAACTACAACAAATGGGGATGGCATGCCTGTTGTGGAATATGCTCAACTCAACACTATTCCCGTAGGCGATCTCACAATCAAACTTGCAGACCTTGAATTTGGTAGAGATTGGACATTGTCTGGAACTTGGGGCAGTGCAAGCAACCCCTATTACATTAGAAATGCAACCCATTTGAAGAACCTTGCTGATATACTCGCAGGCACAAAAGCCGTCATTCAAAGCAATAGCGATAAGGAATACTACGGCAAGTTCTTTGAAGTGACAGACAACATCACAGGTGTCACAACAGCCATCGGCTCAAGAGAAAAAGGATTTAGAGGCACACTTGATGGCAAGGAATACACAATCACCGTCAACATTTCTGCTGCAGACAGCGACTATGTTGGACTTTTCGGTTGCCTTGGCAACTATGCAATAGTCAAAAATCTTACTGTCACAGGCTCTGTTAGCGGTGCAGGCTCAGTTGCAGGTATTGCAGGCTTCAACAACGGCGCAACCGTCCAAAACTGCCACGTGACAAATATCACAGTTACAGGCACAAGCAACAACGTTGCAGGTATTGTTGCTTTCAACAACGGTGGCACAGTCAAAGATTGTACAGCGACAGCAGCAACAATCAACTGTGGTGGCAACAATGCAGGTGGTATCGTTGCAAACAACTACAACGCAACTGCAACAATCCAAAACTGTGAGGCAACAGCAACAGTCAAAGCAACCGGCTCAAGATCCGGTGGTATTGCAGGTTACAATGAAGGTACAATCACAGATTGTACAAACAATTCAACAAGCCTTGATGCAGCCAACTATATCGGTGGTATCGTCGGTGGCAACCTTGGCATAGTCCAAAATTGTGTCAACGATGCAAGCATCAATGCAGGCGCAAAGAATTATGTCGGTGGTATTGCAGGTGGCAATAGTGTCAACACAACAGATAGCGCAAACTTGCTCAAAGGCACAATCCAAAATTGTATAAACAACGGCAGTATTACAAGCACCAACACAGGCGCTGGTGGTATTGTCGGCATCAACCAAGGTGCAACAGTAGATGGCGTACCTTTCAATGCAACCATTTCAGGCTCAAAAAATACCGAAAGTGCAACAATCAACGGCAAGACAAGAGTTGGTGGTATCGTCGGTGAGAGTGCAGGCACTATCACAAACTGCGTCAACTACGGCGCAGTAACGTGCACAGACCATAGTGTTGGTGGTATTGTTGGTAGATCTACCGGTGGCACAGTGCAATACTCTGTCAACTTTGGCACAATTTCTGGTGGTATAAGTGTTGGTGGTGTCATTGGATATATGGAAAATGGCACAGCACAATATTTGTTCAACTTTGGCGAACTCAATGGCACAAACTTCGGCTCAGTTTCAAGTGGCGCAAGACAAATGACTGGCGTATGGGCATTTGCAACTGCAAGACCTGCCGGCGCACAAGCAAGTTCACAATCAAGAGGCTACTATTTCATCGCAGAACAATCAATCCTTGACTTAGTCAAGCCCATGACTGATTCAACAGCACACGCCGACTTGACATGGGATGATATCCTCACAAACAACTTTGACGGATTTGCAATTGCTGGTTTGACAGTAAACAACGGCAAGTATCTCTCACTTCAAATGGGCAATGGCTTTGCCACACCTTCAAACACAATCACAAGCACTGCAAATGCAGACGGCAGTGTAGTGTTTGGCGATATCCATTACGGCGCAGTAAACGGCACACCTTACGGCGCATCTGCAGACATCACCGTCCAAATCCTTGACATTGCACTTCAAGATATTGACGGTTCATTTGAACTTCAAACAGACTACAACCCCTCAACTGCAAACGTCATTGATATGATCTATGACGGCCGTGATAAGTTGACACTTATTGAAAGTTTCATCGCAGGTGGCAACGTTTGTGGCTATAGTTCAGTTGTGACTGCAGACTCTGCGACAATCATTGAAAGCAATGGCACAAAATTGGTCAGAGCAGAGGCTCACAATGCTGGCGCAAATGGTGTTGTATTCGGTCAATTTGTACAAAAAGTACAAATCAAGGCATTTGACTTCAATGCCGACTATGCACAATATTATTACAACGGACTCGTGTACGGTGACGTCGAAAAATACAACTATGACGGCGCAGTACTTTCCAATATTACAAACGGTGCAGTCATTGCACACTCTGACAAGGATTCAACTGACAACAAGAAATTCTACGTCATGAGAAAACTTGACAATGGCGAGATGGTCTGCGTGATCACCTTTGATTACGAAACTTTGTCAAGCAACATCGTAAGGGAATTTGTCTATGGCACAGATCCTATGGAATTCACTTTCACCCACTACGCACCTGTTTCAGTTGAACAAGCAGGCGTCATTACAGGTGTCAGTGAAGGCTCAACCAAATTTACTGGCTCATTCAACTTTGCGGGCACACGCACAATCAACTATGCAATAGTTGCAAGCGACTTTGGCAAACTTGGTCAAAAGGAAGATGCATGGGGCAGTGAAAACAATCCTTACGTCATTTCACACTGGGCACACCTTGTCCGTTTGAGCGAAATCGTCAACGGCACAAGCGAGCCTCTTGACAGTGTTCAAGGCGCACAATATGCATCAAACGTTGTCGCAAAGGACATCTTCTTCTCAGCATACAAAAATAACGGTGGCAAGGTATTCCAAACATACTTTGTCGTCACAGCCAACGTCACGCTCCCTGACGGCGTTGCATTTGCACCTATCGGTGGCGCAGAAGTTGACAAAACAAACGCAAATAACGATGCAGTGACACTTTCATACTTCGGTGGCAACTTCACAGGAAGACATGACGGACAAACTGCAACAATCAACCTTGGCAATGCATTGAAGGACGCACACGATTTGGATTACGTGGGCTTGTTTGGCGTTGTCAAAGGCAAAGTGCTCAATGGCACAACCTACTGGGCAACCATTGACAACGTATTGGTGACTGCAACTGAAATCAACGGACACAACTATGTTGGCTCACTCATTGCAAAAGCAGAAGAGTACGTCTATATTGACAACAGTGCAACCCCCTATCAAAACACTGCAAAAGTGACCGGCTCAAGCCACGTTGGTGGTGTTGTGGGTTATGTCGGTCTTGGCACACAAATGTTTGGCACATTTGTCAACAAAGGCACTATCGTTGCAACAGGTCAATATACAGGTGGTATCATTGGTAGATTGATGGCAGGTGCAGGCCGTCAAGGTACAGGCACAGGCGCAAACAACTATTACTTTGGCGAGCCCAACAACGGCAAAACACTCTCACTTGACAACCAAGGCACAATAGATGCAACCGACAGCGAATATGTTGGTGGTATCATTGGTGGTTTGACTGCAAACGAAGGGGATTACAGTGGTATAACCACTGTCCTTACAGTCAACTACGTGCGCAACACAGCATCTGTCTGGGGCGGCAACTACGTTGGTGGTTGGTTTGGCGAAGTTGGTACAAACGTGGCAGTCCACGTCATCAACGGCACTGGCACAAAGGCACAAAACCAATGGTCATACAACGGCAGTATGTCAAGCAACGTCTATGACAGCACTGAAAAATTGAACTATACAATCTCTGGCACAGACTACGTCGGTGGTCTTGTTGGCAAACTCAGTGCAATGGGTCACCAACTCACAGGTGTATTCAATACAATGGAAGTGATTGGCTACGGTGCAAATATTGGTGGTCTTGTTGGCGTTATGGACAGTGGTACGTTGACAAACTGCTTTGTTTCATTGCCCGACAAGGAAACGATCACAACCGCAACAAGTATGGTCAAGGGCGCAGACAACGTCGGTGGCCTTATTGGTATGATGAACGCTGGCACATTGAAGGACAGTTATGCTCAAGGTTTTGATTACAGTACAGTGACTGCAAACAGAGGTGGTGTGGCAGGTGTTGCACAAGCAGTTGCAACCATCTCAAACACATGGGCACTCTACGTTACAGGCACAAGCGAAACAGTCACATACAAGACAACGGCAAGAAACTCATACGGCAAATATATCCTTACGTACAGTGGCAACGCAATGTCAACCATTGATGAAATGCTCGTATTTGCAGGACTTATGCAAGACAGCGACATTGCAAGTGGTTATCGCAGAGCAACTACCGAGATTGCAGGCGAAAAGGGCAAGATTGCTCTTGGTATCACATTGCCTGAAACAACAAATAAAAATATTCAACTTACATTCTACGATGCAAGTGGTTATGAAAGCCCCTTCCTTTACCCCTTTGACGGAGCAGTCAACGATAGCACAACCAGTGCAGGCATGCTCTATATCCGTCTTGGCAGTGGAGCAGGCTCATCAATTATTATTGCAGCAACTCCCGTCCGTTTCGGCAGTGTCGCAAACTATGGCTCAACAACAGCATGGGCAGATGCATATATCAACATTGGCACAGCAGGCTTGTACAAGGCAGACGTCCTCAGTGCATCAAATTCTTCAAATATCTCTGTGTCATACCAAACAATGTACAGTTATGACTATTCTGCAACAGGCAATTACGTCCTAATCTCAAGAGTAGTTTCAAAGACACTCAGCCAAGGCGACGAAGAAGCACCTCATATCATTGCATCAACAGCAGATTGGAACACATTTGCCACAAATTTGACAAACTACGCAGGCAAACACGTCAAGTTGGCAAACGATATCACAGTCACAACTCTTGCAGGCACAACAGACGGCAACAAGTATTTCACCGGCACATTTGACGGTGACGGTTACACCATTACCATTGACGGCAACGCATCATCCAGTGGCATACAATCACTTAATGCAGGACATAATGCAGGCTATAGTTTGTTCCCCGGTGCAAGAAATGCAACCTTCAAGAACTTGACCGTTGCAGGTACAATCACAAATGCAGGTGGCAACACTGCAGGTTTTGTCGGCAGAGCATACGGCAGTTTGACATTTGAAAACTGCACAAACAAAGTCAACATTTCAAAGACAAGCGACGCAAGTGGTAGTGGTTATAGCATTGGTGGCTTTATTGGCACAACGGCAATGACAAAGGATTATGCCAACGGCAAGTCATACACATTTATTGCTTGCGTCAACCAAGGCAACATCTCCGTCTATGACAGAGTTGGTCAAATCACTTATGCACAACGCAGTCAAAGAGATCCCGAAACCCACGGTGTCGGTGGCTTTATTGGTACTGCTTGGAACGGTGACCTTACAATCACATACAACAAGCCTATGAACGATGACAGCATAGGTGGTGGAACTGGTGATGGTGAACCTCAATACGGTTTCTCAAACGTTTGTGGCACAACACCCAAAGTCACAATGGAATCTTGCCGTAATGCAGGCAACGTCCTTGGTTCATACAACGTCGGTGGTCTTGTTGGTTACAACAGTTGTGCAACCGAAGTTATGAACTGTGGTAACACAGGCAAAATCGAGGCTATCGGCGAAGGCACGTCTGCAAGCGAATCAACAAAAATGAATCGTGACAGCCGTACTTATATCCTTACCGAAGTTGAAACACTTACAGTGCTCGGCGTAACAAAGGAATATGACAAAAAGAGAGTTTACATCCGTAGATATCTCAATGCAGGTGGTCTTGTTGGTCTTTCAACTTCAAAAGGTCACGTTGACATGTACACCTCATACAACTCTGGCGAAATTCACGCATGGGGCAACAATGCAGGTGGTCTTATTGCAAGTGACACCGAATATACAAAGGTTAAGCCCAGTCAAGCAACAAAGATTTTCTATTGCTATAACACAGGTGCTGTCATCACAGGTGGAGATAAATATACTGTATTCCACGGTTACAACAGTGACTACACCGATAGATACGATGCAAACAATGGCAGTGACTACACAGAAGATCAAAGATATTTGAAATCAGTCAATGGCGAAGTTGCAATCGACGACACCAGTAAGACAAAACAAAATGTTGACCACTATGAAATGAGTATCCGCCACGAAGACAACATGAAAGACGGCGAAACAAGAGAAGGTGGTGCATTCGGTGTTCAAGTTGGTGGCATCATTGGTGCAACAACCAACACAGATATCAACTATTGTTATAACCTTGGCACAATCACTTGCCGTGGTCTTGCAACCTATACCTTCAAAGGAAAAATCGTCACCGGAATTTCAACCACATATACCGAATATCACGCACGTGCAGGTGGTATTGTCGGTTACGTTGACAGTGGTGAAGTGTCCGTACAAAATAGTTACAGTGTTGGCGACATCAAACTGGAGGCAAGACACGCAATTACAGGTACTTGGGGTATTGACGAATGGATTACACAGCTCAATGACTTCAAGCAACAACGTCCTATGTACGTTGCAGGTATCGTTGGTCACCATAATACAGTAAAAGACCTTTCAAGCAAGGTCAAAAACTGTTTCTCAATCAAGTGGCAATGCCATTATCTCAATGATGACAACAAGTGGGAAAGATACCACATTGAAGGTTACAACCCTGTTGGTGAACTCATTCAAGACTGGCAAACCAACCACTTGAAATTTATCCTTGGACAAGAATTGCCTGTCCGTGACGAGCACTCATCAAGTGGTCACGTCGTCAGTTCTGTTGCACAACTTACAGGTATTACAAATGCAAATGGCGAAGTTACAATGCCAGCAGGTGAAACGTATTCTGCAGCAGACCCTGAAAAACTCAACCAAGGTGTATTGAAGAGTTACGATGTGCCTTCTGCAACAACAATGAACCACACCAACGCAAACGGACTCAGTGACGTCCGTGCACTTCTCAATGGCAGCGAAGCCATCAAGAATGCAAGTGTCAGTGGTTGGATCTATATGCCCGGTTGTTTGCCCCAACTCTCAGTCTTTGCAGTTGACACACAAGACGGTCTTGCAATGACGTCAGTCGGTTATGGCAGAAACACCATGGGCGAATTTGTCCAACAACCTGCAGGCAGTGAGTTCAACCCCTATATCATCAAAGACGGTGTTGATTTGCTTGGTCTGTCAAGCCTTGTTTCTGCAAATGCATTCAACAGAAACTTTAGTTTTGAAGGCAAGTATATTGAGTTTGCCAACGGAACCAACAACTTGAGAGGGGATACGACAAGCAGTATCAAGATGCCCACACTCTCATATCAAAGATCAGATGGCAGCAATTGCTCAGACTACGTGTTCCTTGACAACGGCACAGTCAAAGAAGGCAAGAGTTATCAACTTTACAACCGTGCAGCAAACGGCTTGCATGGTGTGAAATCAAATTCATCAGACAAGTCACAAGTTTCAACACGTCCTGCAACAAGTATCCGTGCAACTGCACAATCATCAGGAGATTATTCTCCCTTGAATACGGACAAACTTGATTCTGCTTATACCACTTGGTCAAATAAGCACTACGCATACAATGGCACATCAATGACAACTGGTGTATTGTTTGACGTACACAACTTCAACCCCATCGGCTACCAAGGCGAAAACGGCAGTGACCGTTCATTCAAGGGCAACATCAGTGGTCATATCAAGACCAACGACAATGGAACAATTGTCCAAACTGAAATCGCTGGACTTAAGGTAAGTCAATCTGTGGGCGAAACTGCCAATACCTATGCAGGTCTTTTCGGTCTTGTCAAAAATGCAACCATTGAGCATATCACAGTCACAGGCAACGTCACAGGTTACAACACCTCAGGTGGCACAGCGCAAGCAGGTATCGTTGCAAAAGCATACGGCAACAACACCCTCCGTGGACTCAAAGCAGGCACGGGCAGTGCACAACTCGTTGTCAAGACAAGCGCAGGCAATGCAGGTTATGCCGGTGGCATTGTGGGTATGGGCGACTCCGGTGCAACAGGCAACCGTCTGCTCATCGAATCTTGCGACATAAGAAACGCAGACATCTCATCACACAAATATGGTGTTGGTGGCATCATTGGTTACACCCAAGGTGACAACGCAGCATCATTTACAGATATCAATCGTTGTACAGTCACAATAGCAAATATTTATTCAACCAACGGACACTCTGTCGGTGGCATCATTGGCACACAAGGTGCAGCAGGCGCAGTTTCCGTCCACACATCACAAGTCGGCAGAAGTGACAAGCAAGGCAGCGTCACAATCAGTGGCGAACGCGCTCTCGGTGGCATCATTGCTTACGCAGATGCATCATCAACTTGTGCAAACTCATATGTTGACTGCCGAGTTTACTCAAACGTTACAATCAAGCGTACTGGCGCAACAAATGCAGGCGAATACGGCACTGCAATCGGTGGTATCGTTGGCGCAATTCTTGACAACACAGGTGGTTATGCAACCTTCTCAGGCAGAGTAGAGTTCCAAGGCACTATTGACCTTGGCACATACACCAACAATAAGAACGTCGGTGGCGTTGTTGGCTATATGGGCACAACTGCTCGTATGGAAGAAAGTGAGGTTATAATCGGTGGTACAATCAATATTGCAGAAGGTGGCGCAGGCGAAAATATCGGTGGATTTGCAGGTGTTTCAAAGGGCGTTTGCCTTGATGGACGTTTCTTCATCTATCCTACATTGAACACCTTCAACAGTGACAACGTAGGTGGTTTTATTGGTTACAATGATGGTGACACATACATCACACGTACAGCAAACATTTATACCGGCGTGGCAGTAAATGGTCTTATTACTGGCATTGAAAATGTAAGTGGCACGATCGTTGCAGACACCAACGTTGGTGGTTTTATCGGCTCAAACGCAGACGGCAAGATCCTTCACGTCGGCACAGAAGAATACGCAGGCACAACCTACGGCACTGAAAATGACAAGGCAATCATCGAACTCGGCTCATCAGTTGATGGCAGAGCAAACGTCGGTGGATTCCTTGGCTACAACGGTGGCTACTTCCTTGGCGAATATTGTACAGTTGTCAACGAAGGTACTGTTGGCTCTGCAGATGCAAGTATGGGCAATGCAGATGACTATACCGAATACGTTGGTGGTGTCATTGGCTATGCAACACAAGCAAGTACAATTTATATCAGTTCAAATGCAAGCATTGAAAATAGTGGTCAAGTTGGTCACGCAAACTTCAAGGCATCATATCAACAATTTGTTGGTGGCATCATTGGTGCATCATTTGGTACTGTCACTATTGAAGCAGCCAGTGTAAAACAAGGCAAACTTGCCAACAAGGGCAACGTCTATGGCTACGAATACGTAGGTGGTGCAATCGGTGCAATCGGTGCAGGCACAATCAGTGGTGATCTTGACAACGGCGTAGCACCCGAAGACAGTGCAACAAGTTCTGCATACGTAGGCAGTGAAGCACTTGCATCAAGTGATATCCAAGCACTCGCAGAAATGGGTGGCGCAAGCGTCACGGCAGTGCGCAGTGTCGGTGGTGTCATTGGTGTTGTCATGGCAGATGCAACAATCAGTTGGGCAGTGATGAACAACTATGGCACAGTCGTTGCAGACAGCGTTGGTGTTGACGGCACAGACTACGTTTCAAATCTCGGTGGTGTTATCGGTTTGCACTATGGCATCATTGAAGACTCGCAATTCTACAACCACGGCGACGTCACTGCAGAAAACTTTGCAGGTGGCGCAATCGGTGTCAGTGATGGCGTAATCACAGGCAGTTCATTTATCAACTATGCAAATATAACCTTCAATGGCGACACTGCTCTCGGTGGCGCAGTTGGTTATATCACAAATGATTACAACGGCATCACAGCACAAAATTCTTCATACGTTGAAGATTCATACTTCAGTTATAAACCCGAAGTTGCATCAGGCGAAAGCCTTGAAGCAGAAAAGGTTATTGTTCAAGCAACAGGCGCAAACGCATACACAGGCTCAGTTGTCAAGGGTGGTCTTGGTGGCGTCTTTGGTGTTATTGACTCAACAGACATTACAGCAGACAACTGGAAAGGCAATGACTTCTTCATCCACGGCGATATTCTCGGTGGCACAGGCAAACCCAGTGAAAGCAACTTTGTCGGCACAGTTGAAAGTGTCGGTGGCGTTGTCGGTATTATCGCAGGCGCACACGTGACAATAAACAATATGCTCGTGTACAAGTCAACCGTTGCAGGTGCAAACTACGTTGGTGGTATTATCGGTTCAAACGGCTCTGCAAACCACAATGACGGAGATAGTGCAACTGCATCAGTGGATAACTGCTACAACGTCTATGGCGAAGTTGTCGCAATAAATGCAAGTGGCAGGGTCGGTCAAGCAGGTGGTCTTGTTGGTAGTGTCATTAGAGTTGACAGCAACGGCAACATTGAAAGAATTGACGGCATTGCAGAAGGAACAGAACTTGAAGTTGACGAAAACGGCAATACAACAATCAATACACACGGAAATTCATTGCCTCTTACACACAAGAGTTATTGGGTGAAAGAGCATGACAATGAATATTTGCAAAATGCAGACCCCACAGATATGTCGACCATTGAAAAGGCAGGCTCATGGCAATGTGTCTTGACAGCAGGTCAATTTGAAAGCAATGTTGACATTGGTGATGACGGAGTATTTGACGAAGGTTCAGTCCACGGCTCATACAACGCAGAAGAAGGGGAAGAAGCACCTTTGTACAACCCCGACTATGACGGATACTTTAGAAATTGTGAAGTTGACGGATGTACACAATGTGCAGAATATGCAAAAGACGAGTGGACAGATTATCTTAAAACTAATACCGAAGGCCGTACAGTCTTGGTCATTGACGGACAAGAATGTATCCAAAACAATAATGGCGACTGGGGTTATTATGCAGGCGAAGCAACAGTTGATTACAACACAGGCACACCTGCAACAGGCTATTACTTCATCTTCACAAAGGACGAAGAATTTGACTATGCCGAAGCACCCATCGCAGTTGACCACAGCAATAGTGGCGCACCTTTGACAAGTCCTTATGAAGATGAAACACTCAACTTCTGGCTCATCATCGCAAATTCATACGACAAGGCTTACACCGAGTATGAATCTGATCAAGTCATTGCAGATGGTGGCGTTGTCAAAGCAGGCTACGTATATGCAAACGCTTACGAATCCGACAAGAACGGCTTCTATCTCTATATGGGTGCAACCAACGATAAGAGCGTTGCATTGAAACAAAACGGAACAAAGGTGTATATCAAAGCCAATGCAGAAAACGCAGGCAACGTGATGATTTTCTACAAGGAATTCTCATCAACAAGAGAACTTGAATACAACGGCTTTGAAAGATATGCACCTGCAGATAGTCTTGAACATAGCGAATCAACGGTTGGCAAAAAGAGCGACTTTGGCACATATTTCTACACCTTGAACGGCACAAGCGGTGTCAATCGTGGCAAGGATGCAGGCAGTTATCACACTGTGGCAACCATCTGGACAGTTGACAATGACGGCAACACCATCATTATGGGTTCAGTTGATTCAACAAAGGCAGAAGATGACAAGTACAAGTGGACAATCAGCAAGCGTGACATCAGTGTAGAATATGGTGGCAAGAACGAAGGTGGCACATTTGGTACAGTTGACGTTCCTGCAATCACACACGTCAATGATGACAACTTGTACAACGGCACATTCTTGCACTACGTGACAGTCACTGCATCAAATATGGTCATTGACGAAAGCAAGCAAGGTGTGGCAGGTGGTGCAAATGCAACATCACAAGCAGTCAAAGATGCACTTTCAACAATAGTCAACGTCAAGTACGAATATAAGGGATTTGACGGAAAGACAAACAGTGGCACCATTGACAAAGCAGACATCATCCATAGTTTTGACACAGATGAAGAAATCCTTGAAAACTATAAAGATGCAACAAGTGATATCTTGGTCGTGGCATACTACGTAACACGCTCAAAGGGTGTTGGCATCAACACAGATTTCACAGTTGACAATATCAAGACACAAAATGCAGAAACTTACGAAATCGAATATCGTGTCTATGCAAGAAATGCAGGCACATACAAAGTGACCTTGTTCACAAGTGATGCAAACCACGAAATCAAGAAGACACAAGGCTACAAAGACCTTATCATTGGCAGAAAGGAAATCACACTTGACTTTGCAGTTGACGACAGATCTCCTGAAAGCAAGTATGGTAGCCTTGACAGTGGATATATCTTTGATGGTGGCGCAGAATATCGTGGTGTCCAATCAATCGAAATCAACGGTATTTCAAGTTATGACATCAGGAATTTGAACAAGATTCTCACTGCAAATATGACTCGTACAAGCAACGTGTCAACAAAGCAAACAGTGTTCTATGAAATCAAAAACGGCGTATTGTACTTCTATTCAAGTGACGTAGGCACTTATGAAGCATCACTTGCCCTTGAAGAAGATTACATCAACAACTATTACTTTGTTGCAGGCGACGATGCTTGTGGCTCATTGACAGAAACAAGTTGGAACGAAGATTGGGTGATCTCACCTTACACAATCACAATCGGCGAAAACGTTGTGGTTGCAGGCAAGACAGTCATCTACAACGGCGAAAAGCACTCAATCACATACTCAGGATTTGACAGTAGCATCCAAAATGGCATCTACCAAGAAACAGGTTGGGTGGAATCAGTCCGTATCAGTGTAGACTTCGGTGGCGCAGCAATAGGCGAACAAGTCAATGTAGGCAGATGGGTTATTTCCAGTGTTGACATTGACAACAGCAGTTTCACAGGCGAAGTCAACGGCAGAGCAAACAGTAAGGCACAATCTTCAGATCCTATTGACAACTACGTCCTTTCAGGTAGTGTTGCATCTGGTTCAGAAGCAGTCCTTGAAATCCTTCCCAGAGAAGTCCGTATGGTCTGGAACGGCAATCCCACAACGTCATTTGTGTACAACGGTAGCGCACAAGGATTCGATGGCAGTGCAGTGGCACTTCAAATCAATATGAAGGAAACCCCTGGCGATAGCGATAATTGGGTTGAAGCAGGCACGTTGACACTTTCTGGCAACACCTTGACAGTGTCTGGCATCTTGGAACACCAAAGTGCAACAGGCAAGGTCAGTGAAACACTCACATTTGACGTGTCCAACTTCACTGCAACCAATGCAGGCACATATACTGCAACAATCGGTGCAGAAATCAAGAGTGCAACAGGCAAGAACGACGGTGGCGACACATTGAAGACCAACTACGACTACGACAATAGTGAAGTCGAAGATGGCAAGTCTTACACAATCGCCAAGTCAAGAATTACTCTTACATTTAACAGTCAAGCAGTCAACGGCAAGGAATTTGACAACAAGACAACAGTCACAGCAGCATTGCCCGGATTCACACTCTCATCATCAAACGGTGGCAGTATTCCTGCAAATTCTGCAATCAACATTGATTCAAAGGACTATGCAAAGAACGGAGTATTGGTTAAGAACGTTGGCACAGGCTATGACGTCCAAGTCAAGTACAGTTTGAACTCAAGTTTCTCAACCAACTTCGAACTTGTGGATAGTGGTGTTGCAACACTCAGAGCAAATGCAGCAATCACTGCAAAGGGAATCACAATCACACTCAACACTGCAAGTGGCACAAACACAGTCTATAAGACCTTTGACAACTCAACACTTTATGCAGAAGTCAACTCAAACGGCTCAAAGACAGTGTCAAGCAGTGGCATGAAGCCCGGCAGAGGCATCACAGTGGAAGGATTCTTGACAAGTGGTGTCACAGTGACTGCAGTATTCCAAGAAAGTGATCGCTCAAGAAGTCAATTTGACGAATACGTCAACAACGTCAAGGTGGACAGAAACGTCTATTCAATGACAACAGGCTTCTACAAACAACTTTACATTAGACTTTCAAATAATACTGGCGACAACCAAGCAGGCAACTACTACATTAAGGAAGTACGCAACAAGGCAGGCGAAGTGGTTGTATCAGGCAGTGGCACAGAAATCGTTGTCATGGATAGCAGACAAGATGGCACAACGTCACAAGTCAACATGGCAATCGCAATCACACCTTACTCAATCAAAGTAAGTTATGGTGGCACAACACAAAGTTACGCAAATGCAGACAACACCTACAATACAAACTGGAATCCTGTGGTTTGCTCTGACAACAAGATCCCTGACAGTTGGCACTTTACAGCAGACAACTTGAAGGTTGAAATAAGCAACGGTTGGATGACTGCAAACGGTGGCGTCTACAAGAAGTACACCCGTATCGCAGGCAAGGCAGGCAACTCAACATTGGGTGCAAAACTCACCAGTGACAAGGGCTACAACTTCTGTGTGACGTTGCGCAATCAACCTACACTCATCATTGGTTACTTTGTTGAAAAGCCTGAAGGCAACGCAATCGGCACAATGGCAGGCTTGCTCATTGCAACAGAATACTACAAGGGCAACTTTGTCCCCGAAGGCGCAACAAGTTATGACTATTTTGAAACAGTCATTGACGTCAAGACAGTAGATAGCAAGTACAGCACTTGGGAAGAACTTCTTCAAGATATTGACTTTGACTATACAACAACGGATATCTACCAAGATTTGCTTGCTCAGTACAATGCAACTTCGGACGCAGATATGAAGGAAGTCCTCTTGTCACAACTTGAATCATTTGAGTTCACGCTTGTTGAAGACACGTTGCAACTTGTCTATTGGAAGGCAGAAGAAATTGCAGATACTCGCAAGTTTACATCCTTCTATCTCATCAACAACATTGATGCAGTGATGACCGAAATGGATATGGAAATGATCAAGGGAGCCTTTGGTGCAAACTGGGGCGCAGGCAAGACCCACCTTTCAAATGTCATCTTTGCAGAAGTAGGCAGTGCAGTCATCTTCAATGGATCAGTGTTTGATTACACACTTGATGAAGAAGGCAACAAGATTGCATTCAACGGACAATTTGACGGCTACGGATACACCATTGACCACTTGACAATCACACATACAGTCAAGGGCACAGATGAAGAAGTCAATGTTGGTATGTTCTCTGAAGTTGGTGGACTTGGCAGCAAAGTGACAGCAATCAACTTCCGTAACCTTGGCATCTACGTCACAGACAACACCGGTATGGCAGGCAGAGTCATCAACGTAGGCGCAGTGGCAGGCAAGTATGCAGGCGCACAAGTGATGAAAGACATTACAGTCCACGGCACAATCTCAGTCAAGTCATCATCTGCAGAAGTTTACGTAGGTGGCGTCCTTGGTAGAGATGGCACAGGATATACAGACGGTGGCATTTCATCAGTCCTTGAAGGCGCAATCGTAGTGGCAACAATCCGTGCAGAAGGCAAGGTGGCAGTGGCAGGTGGCATTGTCGGTATCATGACTGAATACAACACCTCAATGACAAACCTTGTGTCACTCAGTGAAGTCTATGCAAAGGGCGAAACAGCAATCGCCAACGGCTTTGTTGGAAGATACAAAGGTATGGTTGGTGGATCAGTTCAAATGACTGACGGCATCAACTACGCACCCATCACAACAGAGGGCAAGGAATCAGCCTTTATGGATTCAGTGTTCACAATCTCTGTTGATGGTGTCTATACAAAGGTTAACGGCGGCGGAAAGACCTATACAGAACTTTATGACGGCAGTATGACTGCATTTAATGCAAGTGGAAAATACACAACACCCGTCACAAGCAATGCATACGGCAAGTACGACGTTGTCGCCGAAAAGAACGCCTTTGCAGAAGCCAACACAACAGGCACAATGCGACTTAAAGATATCGTTGACATCTACGTCCTTGGATACGGACTCTCAAAGACAACTGCAACTGTAGAAGGCGCAACAGTCAATACATATCAAAAGTCAAATACATCAAAATACTTCCATGCATCAGGCGCACCTACAGAATCTCCTGCATACAAGCCTGACGGCACAACGGACAATCCCATAAAGATTGCATATCAACAACACTTGTCACTCCTTCGTATGTTCAACTTTATGAACTTTACAGTGACAAATGACATCACAATGTACACAGGCTACAATCTTGCATTGGTTGACGAGGCATTTACCGGCACAGTAAATGCCGACGGCAAGTCAATCAATGTAAGAAGTGCCGACAAATTAGAAGGCGCAAATGCAGTTATGTTTGCATATCAACCACAGTCATTTACTTGGCTTGTGATTGACTGATGGGGGAGGGGATACAAATGGCAAAAGAAACAAAAAAATTCAACAAAAATCTTGTCATGATGATCGTAGTTCCTGTTCTTGTAATGACAGTGACTATGGGCATCATTGGTGTATCCTTTGCTTGGTTCAACGATGCAGAGCAGACAACAATCGCAACATTGGATTTATCTACGTCAGAAACCTTCCAAATGACCTTTGAGATTGACCAATACTCACAAATCTTTGACCAAGAAAACCAACGCCGTTATATCTATGCCGGACAAACTGCATTTGACAAAAACGGACTTCTTGTCACAGACGTCCACGCAAGAGAAATCCTTGGCTATACAGACGTAGATTCAAGACAATACAAGAATTATATGAACGACCAAGCATTTGTCGTGCCTTTCAATCTTCGTATGGACACCAACGGCTATGAGGTGGACTTCACTTGCATTATAGAAAGCGTAGAAGTCAGCAAAGAAGGCAGTGAGGCTGCAGGTATCTATCTTCCCACCAACAACGGCACAGAAGATGATACAACGGACGATATCACCGTAGAAGACATCAAGTTGGGCTTTACATGGTACATAAGCGCAGGCAATACTTGGTACACCCCCTACGGCACAATCTCTGCAACCACACCCACAGACCAATCAACAACAATTCCTTCAATGAATATTGCAGATTGGACAAAGCATAGCCTCAACACCGATTTCCAAGCAACACTTGACCAAGAAAATACAGACAAAGCCAACTTTGCTTTCAATATTGTCTTTGCACCTGAAATTCTTTTCTGGCAACAATACGGCTCACTTACAGAGTACAAGCAAACTGCAAGTGATGTGTATGGCAACGTCTATAAGTCTGACAAGTGGAATGCAATCAACAGATATTCTTCACAAGTGTATTCTGGCTCAACATACAAGTTCACAGTTTTGTTGACAGTCGAAGCGCTGAGGGAGGTGGCATAATATGAAAAAGACTTCATTATTTGTCGCAGCATCAATTATGGTCCTTGCAGTCATAGTGGCAGTAGTAGGCGTCACAGCAGCATGGTTTGGCGATATACGTGAATATAGGGATACAGTTGAAGTTTCATCTGCAGACCCCGAAAACAGCGCAATTATCGTGCCAGACAGTACAAGTGGACTTCCCACTGGCGATGCAGCAGTTCTCGCACCTGCACGTATCAAGAGAGGATATATTCTCAATGACGTTGACGGCAGTGGCAATTATGATGATATTGCCATCAATCCAAGCACCAACTTTGGTGCAGGCAACTCTGCAATTGAAAAGCCTGCAGTTCCCGTTACAGTCACCTTTGACTTTGTCTATAATGGCGCACCCTCAAACCCTGATGGTATGACCACAAAGATGAAGATAGAACTTGCATCAATCACCCTTCAAAACCCCTTGAAAGAAGTGGATATGAACGGAGATGACAAGATCACTGACGAAGACAGAGCACTCTTTGCAGCAACACTTACAAACTATAGAGATGAGTTCGGCATTGAGATGACAGTCGTCACAACCGACTCAGAAGTTATGCTCTTTACAAACCCTACAACATCCAACAAGTACTACACAGAAAAGACAAGAGTGGTAGGGGATGGAGATGAAGCAACCACAGAAACTTATTACGAACTCAATCTCATCACAGTCAACCCCGACAACCCCTTCGAAATCACTTTCGATATGATCCCCGTTGTCAACACCCTTGAAGCAACAATCTATTTCCTTCACGTTGATGAACAAACACCTCCTGAACTTATTGCAGCACAGTTGTTCCTCAACTTCAAAGTCACTTTCTTGACAGGCAACACAAACGGTAATAACAATGAAAACTAAAAGCAAACTTATAATTTTGATAGTAGTCCTTTCAGTATGCGTAGTGGCAACAGTCACGGGCGTTACCGTTGCATATTGGATTGGCGCAGAAGGTGACAACGAAATCGCACCTCAAACAGACACAACAGATTGGAACTATTGGTCCAAGTATTTCATCTATCAAGCAGTCACCAACGAGCAAGGTGTAGTCACAGGATACAAGACAATCGGCTTTGAAGGTACAACCCTTGAAAACGTTGTTATACCCAGATTTGCAACAGGTGGAAGACTTCTCAACGCAGACGGCACATATACGGAAATCACTGCAACCAATGCAGCAGTGCTTTACGTAGGCAACAGCACCTTTGCAGGTACAACAGACAAAGCAATCCCCGTCACTCTCACGTTGCCCACAACGGTAAACGTAGAGGCAGGCGCATTTGCAGGGCTCACAAATCTCACAACAATCAAGGTCATATCCGTCAAGTACCACACCGGCAACAACTATGACATTGATATGGAAATCGGCAGTCAAGCATTTGCAGGTTGCCACAACGTCGTCAAGTTTGTCGCAGCATCAAACATCAATTTTACAGTTGGTGGCGCAGGCGTCAATTTCAAAGGACTTTTGGAAGCAACAGGACTCCCCACCAACCTTGAACAATCTGCACATTAATAGACTTTAATTGTCAATTTGAAAGGATAAAATCCTAAATGGAAAAGAAAGTAAAGAAAGAAAAACAAAAAGATCCGTGGATTAAGGCGATAAAAAACTGGTTGATTTATCTGTTTGTAATCGTGCTTTTCATCACGGTTTTTATGCAAGATAGCACCATTGGTGGCGAAGATGGAGCAGACAATGGCAAGTACGCCACAGTCCTTGCAAACATTGAAGGAATTGTTGATGCCAACCCTCGCATAGTTGACATTGCAATCCTTGGCTCACACGATTCAGTCACTGAAGGATTAGAGCCCGATGCTCCCGTTGATTATTATGATCGTCAACAAATAGTAGGCAAAGTTGCCCCTCTCACAAGGGGACTTCAATATCGTTTTGCAAAGACACAAAGTGTGGGTCTTGACGTTCAACTTCGTCAAGGAGCAAGAATGTTCCATATCAAGTACACTGACTTTGAAGGGGAGTGGTATGCCACACATACGTTGCTTTCATCAAAGGTGGAAAAGTATATCCTTCAAGTCCTTGAATATCTTGCCACAGACGAGGCAAAAGGGGAAGTTGTTCTCTTGCTCTTGCACCCCATCTATTTTGGCGAAGATGTCACTCTTGACACCTTCCATCATTGGTTGGCAGACGTCAAATATGAAGGCAAAAATATCTACGATTACGTCTATTACGGCAAAACAAACACCTTCTGCAAAGATGGTGAAGAAGGAGTCAAAATTGGCGATTTGAGATACAATGACGTGACCGAAAACGGAACAAAGGCAGGCGTTGTGCTCTTTGATCGTAGAGAAGAAAAGTTGTGGAGCGAAGATATGGAAGGCACTGCTGATGATGAGTATATGGGCAAGTTCTTTGATATGGACAGCAATGCAACTCACAAATGGCACTCAAGAAACGGCTACAACACAATGACAAAACTCATTGATGAACAAGCCAACCTTATCGCAGAAAGTGATGAGTGGGATGACAAACTTCGTATGAACCAAGCCCAACCTGCATTTTCAGTTGGTGGCGTCAGTGACTTGTTTGTTGACCTTTTCAGTTGGAATCTCAAAAACCACTCAATCCGTTACAATGCAAAGATAGTTGACCACGAAAACTTTGACAAATGGTTGAGCATAATGCCCGTCTTCCAAGTTGACTTTGTCAACACCGAATATGGCGATTTCAACAACAAAGTCAATGCCAAAATCATTGCATACAACCAACAACTCGTTCAAGATCTTCTCGCCAATCAAGGCTAATCCAAAAAAAAGAATTGTACAATAGAAAAGCACGGAAGTTATCCGTGCTTTTTTGTTTATGGGTTGATAATGCTTTGAAGTGTAGCACTTAGTTTGACAAATGGCGCAATTTGTAGTACTATTTTATTGAAAAGAAAGGAACGTATTTTATACATCTGCGATAGGGCGAAGCAAGTTTTTTTAGGGTTTTGCAGATAGCCAAACATTGTTCAGTCCGGTAGCAATTCATTGCTTTCAAAGCAAACTTCCTTTCTTTTTTTTGGATATGAGCGTAATTGATTTACTTGTAAATAAAGACAAATGGCAAGAATTTTTGGAGTATAAACTGGCAAAATCACATTTGTCAAAAGTTGAAGAACAGCATTTGATAGAATATATCAATAATGAGAAGTATTTAGAGGTTGCCACATCAATTATTAATGGCACTCATGTTTTTTCTATCCCTAAAAAAGTATTTATAAACAAGAGTGGCACAAACAAAAAGCGTGTCATATACACATTTGATGACAATGAAAATATCATCTTGAAGTTTATTCTTTTTTGCATGGCAAAATATGACGGTGTATTTTGCAATAATTGTTTTTCTTTTAGAAAAAATCTTACAATTCGCCACGCATTATTTACAATATTAAAAAAAGACAACATTGACAGTTTGTATGTATATAAACTGGATATTCAAAATTATTTCAACAGCATTAATGTGGACAAACTTCTCCCAATGCTCAAAAAAGTTTTGAGTGATGACAAAAGATTGTTTTCCCTTTTGGAGAATATACTTCGCATAGACAAAGCAGTTGTCAATGATGATGTGGTTATAGAAAATCATGGTGTCATGGCAGGGACTCCTATATCCACCTTTTTGGCAAACGTTTATCTCAGTGATTTGGATGAGTATTTCCTTCAAAACGACATCCATTACGCAAGATACTCTGATGATATTATAGTTTTTGCAGAAAGTTTGGAAAAACTGGAAGAATACAAAGCGCACATTTATTCAGTGCTTGAAGACAAGGAGTTGACTGTCAATCCAAGCAAGGAAAAACTATATCTACCTCATCAACCATGGCATTTTTTGGGATTTGAGTATTGTGATGGTGTTATTGATTTGTCTGACGTAACCGTGCAGAAAATCAAAGACAAAATTAGAAGAAAGGCAAGAGCACTGTATCGTTGGAAAATAAGAAATAACAAAACCACCGAGCACACAATCAAGGTTATGATAAGAGTTTTCAACAATAAATTCTACAGAGAACTCAACACAAAAGATTTGACTTGGAGCAAGTGGTTTTTCCCCACAATTACAAGCACCAAAAAACTTAAAGATATAGACCAATATCTTGTTCAATATTTAAGGTATCTATCCACAGGCAAATTTTCCAAAACAAACTACAACGTCCGTTATAATGACCTAAAAGCATTGGGGTATAGAAGTCTTGTAAACGAATACTACAAATACCATAAAAAATAAAATCCGGCACAAAATATGTCGGATTTTTTTGTATGTAGTGAATAGTGGAATTTGATTACTCTTCTAAAAAATTCTCAACAAATTCATCCCATGTGATATCGCCGCAATAATTAGCATGCTCGTATTTGTGTCTTCCTTGTCCATTTTTGCCAACGCAAAGAAAAAACCCTACACTATGTGCAGGGTTTTGGCGGAAGCGGAGGGATTCGTGAAATAGAGAGCCGAGTGAGAATACTCACAGAAGGCGAGCGCCAGCCCCGTAGGGGGTTCGTAGGGCGAAATGCCCAGTACAATGCTTGCAGTGTACAAAGACCAACGCAAAGAAAAAACCCTACACTATGTGCAGGGTTTTGGCGGAAGCGGAGGGATTCGAACCCCCGTGGGCTTGCACCCAAACGGTTTTCAAGACCGCCTCGTTATGACCACTTCGATACGCTTCCAAACATTGTACTGATTTAGTCAGCTTTAATAGTATAGCAATAGAAAGGAACAATGTCAACTTAATAGACAAAATACCCAAAGAAAATTTATTACAAACAAAAAAGCCACTCGGTTGAGTGGCTTTGTTTTTGGTTGAATTGGTTTGGTTAGTCGTCGTTGCGCTCGATTGAGAGCAAGTGGTCGGGATAATTTTTGATAAGTCCGTTCATAATGTCAACGGAGAAGGGGTTTTTGGTTGTAACTTCCACGTTTGCGATAAGTTTGTCCTCAACTGATTTGACCTTGTATGATGAAATTCTGGGTGAGCCAAGTTCTTCAATGATCTTGTTCAAAATGTCATCATTTTCAAGCCACACTTGCATTTTGATCACGGAAAGGTGAGTTGTGCTAAATGCCTTAATGGGCAAGTGGAAGAAGATTTGAAGGATGATGATAAGCACTGCTGACACAACACCAAGCACCACAAAACCTGCGCCGATTGCCATGCCGATGGCAGCAGTTGCCCAAACGCCAGCAGCAGTTGTAAGACCGTACATGACGTCACGACGATACATGATGATGCCTGCACCAAGAAAACCGATACCGGTGACAACTGTTGATGCAATACGGCTGGGGTCGCCACTTTGACCGTACTCATTGAATTGAGCAGTGGTCATATACTTTGATATAATCATAAACAAGCAAGCCGCCATACACACGATTGCGTGGGTACGAATACCTGCCTCCTTTGAACGAGTTTTTCTTTCAATGCCGATGACGATACCACAAACAATTGACACAACAAGTCTTACGATAAAGTGCCAAATGTCTTGGTTCCAGTCAACGACCTTTACTGCTGATAGCAACATAATTTCCTCCCTTTCATGAAACGATAAATCTTTAATATATATATTATACACAAAAAGAAAAAAATGTCAATAGCAGATATTTTTTTGCCACCCCCAATCAACAAAAAATGAGATTTAACACGCATAAAGCATATTCTAAACCCTTGTTTTTGTTTGTGGGGCGTGAAAACATATTGATTGCAAACGTTTGTATTTAATAAAAAAAGGCACTCAAACGAGTGCCTTTTTTATTGTTGATTGAGTTATTTCTTTGTGGGTTGAACGGGTGTCTCGGGCATCTTGACGATTTCGCTGCCTGCTGTGAGCATACCTGAAATGTTTGCGATGTCTGTGGGCACAACGATCTTTGTGCTTTGTCCCATTGCAAGAGCCTTGAGTGCTTCAAAACTTTGAAGTTTGATGTAGGCTTCATCGGGATGTGCGTCAATGATCATCTTGATTGCTGTTGCTTGACCTTCTGCTTCTGCGATAAGTGCTTCTTTCTTTGCTTCTGCACGAAGGATTGCTGCTGCCTTTGCGCCTTCTGCAACGAGGATGTTACTGCGCTTTTCGCCTTCTGCCTTCAAGATTGCTTCACGTCTTTCACGTTCTGCACGCATTTGCTTTTCCATTGCTTCTTGGATATCTTTGGGAGGAAGGATGTTCTTAAGTTCAACTCTGTTGACCTTGATGCCCCAAGGATCTGTTGCTTGGTCAAGAACGATACAAAGTTGTGCATTGACTGTATCTCTTGATGTGAGTGTTTCGTCAAGTTCCAATTCACCAACGATATTACGGAGTGTGGTTGCTGTAAGGTTTTCAAGTGCGCTACGAGGATTTTCAACGCCGTATGTATAGAGTTTGGGGTTTGTCACGCTGTAATAGACAACTGTGTCAATGTGCATTGTGACGTTATCCTTTGTGATGACGGGTTGAGGAGGGAAGTCTGCAACTTGTTCCTTAAGGCTGATCTTGTTTGAGATCTTGTCAATGAAAGGAATAATGATGTGGATACCACTGTCAAGAGTACGGTTGTATTTACCGAGTCTTTCAACTGTGTATGCTTGTGATTGCTTTACGATACGAAGTGATGCGATTGCAAGCAAGATAAGGACGCCAAAGATTGAACCAATGACGATACCAGCGATTGCGCCACCACCCATACCTGTTGCTGCGAGAAGTGTTGAAAACATAGTGTTTCTCCTTTATAAAATTTATTTTTTGCTTTTTGTCACAAAGTTTGGCACTTGATATGGTGTTGTTCGTTTGTGCCGTCCTTTGTTTGTACTCTCATTATATTCCAATTTTTATTGAAAATAAATGACTAAAAAGTAAAAATAAGGGGCTCTATTTTTCGCAAAATGCAAAATAGAATTGTTTTTTATTAGTTTTGATCTTTTTTGACGATTGTAAAGCCTCTGCCAGACACGTCTTTTGCTTTTGTAATATACACAAATGCCTCAGGGTCAAATTCTCTAATGATATCGTTGACTTGATTGATTTGTTTCTTGCGCACGACACACACGAGCATATTGTGTTCCACGCCTGTGTAGAAACCCTTTGCACTGACGATTGTGACACCGCGGTGCATCCTTTCGGATATTGCCTGTGCGATTTCGTCACGATGGTCGGATATGACGTTGAAGACGATTGATGCACGAAGACCTGATTGGATGACGTCTGCAGTTTCTGCGCAAACAAACAACGAAATTGCAGAGTAGAAGATGGGAGAAAGGATTGATGCAATGATTGCTTCAATGTTTTGACCTTCTCTAATGCCGATCAAACCAAGGACACCTGATGCCGTAACGACAACGATATCGCAACCTATGATGAGCCATTGAACGTCTGCAACGGGGTTTTTCTTGTAGATGAGTTTGCCGATAATATCAGTGCCACCCATTGATGAATTGTGTTTCAAAAGGAAACCAAGGCTTATACCTGTGCAAACGCCACCAGCTGCTGCGCCAAGAATATTGTATGCGCTTTGAGGGTCTGATGCCTTGAAGACGGGGAAATCGGTGTAATCCAAAACCCACATCCACAAAGAGAGCAAACCGACGGTGATCATTGTGTGTATGCAGAATTTTTTGTCAAGACGGAAGAAACTTGCAATAAACAAAGGTATATTGAGCACCCAACTGACAAGAGCAGGGTTAAACCAAGTTTCTGCAAGAGTAGGATTGGAAGGAAGGATTGCATTGTAAAGAATTGATGCAATACCAGAAATACCACCGGGAGCAAATCCGTTGGGGATAATAAACACGTGCATAGAGAAAGCACGGATGAAAGAGAGAAGATTGAGTATGACAAAGAGTTTCAAAAACTTGACTACGTCAGTTTTTGTCACCTTGTTTTGTTTCTTTGAATTATCTTCTGTGTTTTCAGGTTCAACAGAGTTGTCAACTGTGTTGACATTTGCATCATTGTCCAAGTCTGCGACAGTGGTTGTATCGTCCACAACCACGTCGCAAGGATCTTCTGTAATCAATTGTGTGTTTTCTGTTTCCATTGCAGTAAGCAATATGCCGTGCTATTTATTTTTCTTTGAGAATCCTTTCAAAACTTTGCCAAATCCACCTTTTGTGCCGTTGCACATATCAACGATACCGTCCATTGTCATTTGTGACAAAATACCACCGGTAAAGCCACCAAAACTTCTAATGGGCATATCTTTGATTGAATGTTTGAGCATTTCGGGGTTTTCTGCAGTTGCTGCAACAATATTGACACCTGCCACAAGAACTGTGTAAATGAAGTTGCCAACCATAGAAGGTTTGATTTGTTCCACACTGCTGTCGATTGTAAACTCGCCCTTGACGTAAGGCTTGTTTTCGGGGATTGATGCGCCGTAAAGCACTTCAAATTGTTCAGTGGGGATATCCTTTGTATCCTTTTCATCTGCGAGATTGCAGTAGTAAGGAGCAGTTTCTGTATAGTTGGGGATTTCTGCATCGGGATTTGCACTTGTGACGTTGACAGTGTCTTCAAGACGGATGTCTTGTGATGATGCGCCAACGAGAATATTGAAGTCACCGCTTTCAACGTGCCAATCATTGATGAGAACGTTGTAGTATGCAAATGCTCTGCTGTCAAGAGTGAATTCCACTTCCTTTTCTTCGCCAACTTCAAGGAATACTTTCTTAAAGCCTTTGAGTTCCTTGACGGGACGGAAGATTGTGCTTTCAACGTCTTGTACGTAAAGTTGTACAATTTCTGCACCTGCGACGTCGCCAGTATTCTTCACTTTGAGTGAAACTGTCAAGCCGTCATTTTCGCCGATAGCCTTTGATGAAAGACGGAGACCGCTATATTCAAACGTTGTGTATGAAAGACCGTAGCCGAAGGGGAATTGGACGGGAACTTGTGCCTTATCGTAAAAACGATAACCCACGTAAATACCTTCACGATATTCAACTTGGCGAGGTCCCATGGGGAAGTAGTTTGCCACAACGCTATCATTTGTGTGATAGGGGAAGGTTTCTGCAAGTTTACCACTGGGGTTGACGTTGCCGTAGAGGAGGTTGTATGTAGCCTCGCCACCTGCTTGACCACCAAGATATACGTTGAGCACTGCCTTGACGCTGTCAATCCATCTTGTCATTTGGATGGGAGAACCACCTGATGTGACAACGATAATATTTTCATTGACCTTTGAAAGTTCTTCAAGGAGATAGTTGTGTGCTTCGGGCATATTGATATGGCTACGATCATAGCCTTCGCTTTCAAATGCATCTGTCAAGCCAACGAAGACGACAACTGCATCTTTGCCTTTGGCAACTTTCTTTGCTTGTTCAATAAGGTTTTTCTTGTATCCGTCGCCTTTGAGAGTGTAGCCTTGAGCATATTCATAAGGTTGACCTGCATTGTCAAGTGCTTGCAAGAAGGACACTGTCTTGGGGGGATTGATATGGCTTGAACCTGCGCCTTGATAGCGAAGTTTCTTTGCAAGTGCGCCAATGACTGCAATATTTTGTTCCTTCTTGAGAGGAAGAGCTTTGTCTTCGTTCTTGAAAAGGATTGCGCCACTTTCTGCTGCACGTCTTGCAAGTTCGTGGTGTGCTTCAAGGTTTTGAGGAGCATCTTCAACTTCACTGTCTTTGCACTCAAATGCAAATTTGAGAAGGCGAAGTACAACTTTGTCAAGATCTGCTTCGTCAAGTCTGCCGTCTTTGACTGCCTTGACGATAACACGGTCGTTCATACCACCGTTTGCAGGCATTTCAAGGTCGTTGCCTGCCTTGATTGATTCCACTCTGTCAAACATTGCGCCCCAGTCACTGACGACGATGCCCTTGAATCCCCATTCTTTACGGAGAATATCGTCAAGCATACGTTTGTGATCTGTAAGGTGAGTGCCGTTGAGCAAGTTGTATGAACTCATAACTGTTGTAGGTTGTTCAGTCTTGACAACGTGTTCAAAAGCAGGGAGATAGATTTCACGGAGAGTACGTTCATCAACGATTGTGTTGATGCCCATACGGAGATGTTCTTGGTTGTTGGCAACAAAGTGTTTCAAAGAAACACCAACGCCGTTCTTTTGGACACCGTGAACGTATGATGCACCCATTTGAGCAGAAAGGTAAGGATCTTCAGAGAAGTACTCAAAGTTTCTTCCACAAAGGGGGCTACGCTTGATATTGACACCGGGGCCAAGGACGGTGCTAACCTTCAATGCCTTTGCTTCTTCTGCGATTGCAGCACCAACTTCTTCAATGAGTTCAACGTCCCATGATGATGCAGTTGTAACAGCAGGGGGGAAGCAAGTTGCAGTTTCTGCAGGTTGCATAATATTTGTGCCACCACCTTTGGTGGGTTTTTCCTTACGAAGTCCGTGAGGGCCGTCTGACATCCACACGGAAGGCACGTCAAGTCTTTCAATGGGCTTTGTGCGCCAGAAGGTAAGACCACTACAAAGGGATGCTTTTTCTTCAAGAGTCATTTGATTTAAGATTGCTTGATAATCTCTTTCCATAGTTTTCTCCACTTAAGAATTTTGTTGCCATATACGAGTATGCGCATGCATACGCTCACATATAGCATAGATAAAGTTAGTATAACATACTACATATCCAATTTCAAGCGTTTTTCAAATTATATGAAAGGTTAATATCCAAAACCAAACGAGCCAAATAAAAGGCAAATCACAAAAAAACCTTTTACAATACGGCAATTAGGTTGTATAATTTAGAAAATGCACAAATTTGACAAAATCCCAGTGCATTTACGGAGTAAATATGGAAGAAAATAAGATAATTGAAGAACTTTGCGCTGAAGAAACTCAACCAGTGGAAATCCAAGAAGAAAACAAATTGGAGGAAGCAAAAAACCACTCAAAGAGAAAGAAAAATAGCCCCATGGCAAAAAAGAAAGATTTTATCATGAGCATTGTAATCACACTTGCATCAATGGTTGTCATCGTTGCTGTGATTTTCGGTTGCATTTTTGGCATTGCATCTGCAAAAGCAAATGATCAAATCAACGTTGAACTGATGGACGGCCACGAGTGGAGCAGAGACTATCTTTGTGCATGGCTCAACAGCAGAAATGATATGACCAACAACAACCTTAATCTTCCCACAGGCACAAACAAGTATCAACCTATTGAATTTGAAATGAGAGGTTTCAAAAAAGACTTGAAGGTGGAAAGACCCATTGAAAACAGTCACTACACCTACACATATACGTTTGTTGTAAGAGATGAAAAATACAGCGTGACAATAGACACAAGGTCAGGGGCAGTTCTATCAGTTGGAATTGCATAAATAATTGGTTAGAATATCGGTTTTAAAAAGACACTCACAGTTTTGAGTGTCTTTTTTTGTTGTAAAAATTGTTGAAAATTTGCAATAAAATCAGTGTTGAAATCCAACTTTCAACTGCACATTTTGTCGCATTTTGTGTTGTCAAAATCTGTCAAATAAAAAACATTGTTTCGCCCAATAAAATTTGATTATAAATATCCCATCTTTGCATAAAATAGGGGTATGTGGTCAAACGTCATCAGCATAGACAAATGCTTTTCAAAAGAAATAGAATATATCCTTTCAAAAGTGAAAAACATACGAGATTTATCCTTTGCAGTTGAAGAAAGCAAAGATAGAATTTGGGTGTATCTTGCATCACTTTGTGAAAAGAGTGCAAGACTTGAAGAAGAAATCACTGTGACAATAGAAAAGGTCATATTGACATATATGAAAACGAGGTTTTTCCTTGAAAAATTGCCGTCTTTTCAACTGACACACGCCACTTGCTCCCTTATATGCTCACTTGTGCATTTTGACAGGCGTTATGAAGAAAATATTTTGCGCAAACGAGTGGCAGAAACTGCAGATTTCAACGTTGACGGATTGTATAACTTTCGTCTTCAAGACCTGAAACAAAATTGGGATGAAGTCATATCCCTTGCATCTCGCCTTATGTCATCAACGGACAGTGATGCATACGATATAGCATCATTTATCACGTCAACGGACAGTGCTGGCAACAGAGTTGCCATTGACAGTGGGCAAATCTTCAACTTGACAACAGGAGAAAGAGCAGACCTTTTGGATATTTTTGACAATGAGGAATTCAACATAATCATGGCAGTCATAGGAGAGTGCCCCAGTGAAATAATCGTAGAAAGGACGCCCCTTTCAAAAGAAATGAAAGCCACTCTCAATCGTATCGCCGAAATCATCCACTGAAACAAAACAACTTATTTTAATAACATCAAAAAATAATATTGATTGAATTAAAAAAAAGCCGTGAATTTCACGGCTTTTTTTGTTTTGTAAATTTATTGATTTGGTTTTATTTTTGTTGTATTGGTTGATGGTTAGAAGACTTTTCTCACCTTGATGACACCATCTTTTTCAAGCGTTGCTTCGTCAATTTCTGTGTCCGTGTCAATGATTGTATATTTCAATCCGTTTCTTGTTGCTGACACGCCATCAATTTGTGCATCTTCATTTGAGATGACGGTGTACCTATGTGCCTTTGTAGGCTCAATGGCTATGTTGGGCAAATTGACAGAGTTGAGCACGTTGCCTTTTTCTATGTATTCCTTAAGGCTATTTGATGCCATAACTGCACAATTGTCTTCGGCTTCTTCAGTTGATGCGCCAAGGTGGGGAGTGTTGACAATTCCATCTGCGCCAATGCTTTCTTCGGTGGGGAAGTCAAGGACGTATCCACGGATAATTCCGTCTGCAATACCTTTTTTCACTGCGTCAAGATCTGCAATTTCGCCACGGGCAGAATTGATGATAATGACACCCTTTTTCATTGATGAAATAAGGTCACTGTTGATGGTGTTTTTTGTGGTGGGAAGATAGGGTATATGCACTGTGATAAAATCTGCATTTTTCACTGCATCTTTAAGGTTATCAAACATGGTCACAAAGGGCATTGTCACAGAGTAATCTTCTTTTGTGCCTTGTGTGTATGACACAATATTCATGCCCAAAGCGTGAGCAGAAGTTGCCACCTTTTTGCCTATTGCACCAAGTCCAATAACGCACAATGTTTTGCCCAAAATTTCAGTTCCAACAAATTGTCCCTTGCCTTTTTCAACTTGTTTTGCAACGTCGTCGCCCGTCAAAGTTTTCACCCAAGACATGGCAGGAAACAAATTTCTTGATGCCAAAATCAAACTGCCAATGACAAGTTCCTTGACGGCATTTGCATTTGCACCGGGTGTGTTGAATACGCACACACCTGCCTTGGCGTAATCTCCGTGAGGTATATTATTAACGCCTGCGCCTGCACGTGCAACTGCAAGGACAGAGGAGGGCAAATCCCATCCGTTCATATTGAAAGAGCGCACCAAAATGCCAACAGGGTTTTCTGCATTTGATGACAAATTGTATCCTTCAAGCACTTGATTTGCTTTGGTTGAAATTGAGTTGAGTGTCAGTATATTCATATCCAAACTCCTATTTTTTTGCACTTTGACAAGTGCCGTCTTTTGTGCTTTATGCGTTCAAAAGAGAAGTTTATCCACTTATTTTATCGCATAAAGTCTACTTTTGTGCAAATTGAAAAGGGTGTTATCTATTTTCCTTTTCAAATTTTTTCATAAATTCAATGAGTGCTTCAACGCCTTCAACGGGCATTGCATTGTAGATTGATGCTCTCATACCACCAACCACTTTGTGACCTTTGAGTGACACAAGACCACAGGCTTCTGCTTCCTTGATAAACTTGGCGTCAAGTTCCTTTGAAGATGTGACAAAAGGCACGTTCATGATTGAGCGATATTCCTTTTCAACGTTGTTCTTGTAGAAGTCGGTGCTGTCAATATAGTTGTAAAGCATTTGTGCTTTTTTGCGATTGATCTTTTCAATTTCTTTGATGCCACCCATCTTCTTCAAATGGCGCAAGTTGAGCATCATCATGTAGATTGACCAACAAGGAGGTGTGTTGTATGCACTGTTGTTGTCTGCATGGATTTTGTATTTGAGCATGGTGGGGCAGATGGGCATTTCGCCACCGAGCAAGTCCTTTCTTACGATAACGAGAGTGACACCTGCAGGGGCGAGATTTTTTTGTGCGCCAGCATAAATCAAACCGTACTTGCTCACGTCAATGACTTCACTCATAATGCAAGATGACATATCTGAAACGATAGGCAAATTTGTGTCGGGAAGTGAAGGATATTTTGTGCCAAAAATGGTGTTGTTTTCTGTGATGTGCAAGTAGTCTGCATCTTGACGGAAATCATCACGGCAAGTGGTGGGGATATAGGTGTGGTTTCTGTCTTCGCTTGATGCCACCAATTTTATATCGCCGTACTTCAAAGCCTCTTTGTATGCTTTTGATGAAAAGTTGCCTGTGACAATATAGTCTGCCTTGCCAGTCTTCAACAAGTTGAGGGGTACTGCTTCAAATTGAGTTGATGCGCCACCTTGTACAAGTATGATTTCATAGTTTTCAGGCACGTTCAAAAGTTCACGGACAAGAGATATGCACTCATTGTTGATTTCGTCATACCACTTGGAGCGATGGCTCATTTCCATGACGCTCATGCCAGAGCCGTTGTAGTCGGCTATATTTTTGCCTGCTTGTTCAATGACTTCAAGGGGCAACGTTGTAGGGCCTGCTGAAAAGTTGTAAACTCTCATAAATTCCTCGCAAAATATTTGTTGATAACATTATACAATTCACACCAAAAATTGTAAATACCGAATTTTTTGAAAATCATAGGAAAATAACGGAAAAATATGTTTTTTTCCTGTCAAAAAGGTCAAAATATGCAGAAAAGTTTTCTTAGAGCAGTATAAAAAGTGCCGTCTTCAAGTTGCAAAAAGCCGTCATGTATGCTATAATTGTGAAATAGATATAATTATACACGTAATGCACGGGCGCACCCGTGTCGGCATATAGGAGTTATAATGGCAAAAACAGTTAGAGTTGTCTTTCTCGGTGGAGTTGGAGAAATCGGGAAGAATATGACTGCCCTTGAATATGATGATGACATCATCATTGTTGATTGTGGGGTGGAATTTCCACGAGAAGACAGTCCCGGTATTGATGCAATAATACCCGACATCAGTTATATAAGAGAAAATATCCACAAACTTCGTGGTGTTGTGTTGACTCACGGACACGAAGATCACATGGGCGCACTTCCGTACTATGCAGAGGAATTGAACACCCCCATATACGGCACACCCTTGACACTTGGTCTTCTTCAAAGAAAACTCTTGGAGCGCAATATTCCTGCAAGGCTCAAAGAAGTCAAAGAAGGTGACACAATCAAACTTGGTTGTTTCTCTGTGGAATTCATCAAAGTGGCTCACTCAATGGCAGGTGCTTGCGCCTTGTCAATCACAACCCCTTTGGGCGTGATATTTGTCACTGGCGACTACAAGTTTGATCGCAGTCCCATAGACAACAAAAAGACAGACATCAAGCGCATCAAGGAAATTGGCGAAAAAGGTGTTATGCTCATGCTTGGGGAAAGCACCAATGTTGAAAGAAAGGGTCACTCAACGTCAGAAAAAGTTGTTGGACAAGGTCTTGACAAGATTTTCCAAGACAACACTGACAAACGCATAGTCATCTCATGTTTTTCATCTTCAAACTATCGTGTGCAACAAATCTTGTGGCTTGCAGAAAAATACAATCGCAAAGTGTATCTCGCAGGCAGAAGCATGAAGTCTATTGTTGACGTAGCATCAAAGGTTGGAGAACTGAAAGTGCCAAAGGGCGTCATTGTTGACGGAGTGGGCAAAACTCGTCCTGAAAAACTTGTCATCATTGCAACCGGCACACAAGGAGAGCCTGAAAGTGCTTTGTCCAAACTTTCCACAGACGATTTCGGCAAAGGCATTTCTCTTGGAGAAAATGATTTGGTTGTTCTTTCATCAACACCAATTCCCGGCAACGAAAAATCAGTCTATCAAGTCATCAACAATCTGTATAGACAAGGGGCAAAAGTGGTCTATGACTCAATGAACGACGTCCACGTATCCGGCCATGCTTACGAAGACGAACTTCGCAGTATGCTCGAACTTGTCCGTCCAAGATTTTTTATGCCCGTACACGGCGAATATCGTCATCAATTCAAGCACGTGGAATTGGCAACACAATGTGGCGTGCCTGAAAGAAATACTGCAATCCCCAACATTGGCGAAGTGTGGGGTGTCAACCACAACAGTCTTAGACAACACTCAAACGTGACTGCAGGCAACGTGTATGTTGATGGCGACGTTATTGAAGATGGCAACGGCATAGTCCGTGACAGACGTATTCTTGCAGAATACGGTGTCCTTGTAGTACTTCTTGCCGTCAACCATACAACTCACAGAGTTGAAGGGGATGTTGAGATTATCCCCAGAGGCATTTATATCAGTGATGAAAAGCATCTTGACATCACTCGTGCCGTCAACAATACTGTGGCAGAAAACAAGGATTCAAGTTTTTATGAACTTACAGGGGCAGTGAAGAAGGCTGTACGCAAGCAATTCTATCGTGACAGACAATTCCCAATGATAATCCCCGTGATAATAGAGGACTAATATGCAAAGAAAACCTATTATTCTCATTTTGACAAGCCGTGATGAAAAGGCAAACATATCTTCTCAAATTGCCGAGTCCATCAAGAAAGTAGGCACGCACAATGCTGTCATCCTTGGTGATGACAAGTATGGCTCTACGCAAAAAACATCTCGTCTTGATAGACTTGTGTCTTTGAAAGAGGAATATCAACAAATCCTTGAAGAAAAGTCAAGACGTAAGCACGGCAAAAAGAAAAAACACGGCAGAGATTCTCGCATTTCAAACGCAGTCAAGAGATACCGTCCGGAACTTGTTCTTGCCGTGACGCCATACGCCTACTTTGCTTTGACCGAAGCAAAAAAGAAGACGGGTTTTTCAACGGCAATATTCTACATAATGCCGTACTTTGTCCTTGACAAACAAACCTATGACGAAGTGGAAACCACCTTCATCGTTGAAAACCAAGACGTAAAGAGTGCGCTTGTGCAACAAGGTGTCCCTTCAAAGCGTGTTATGACAATGGGGCTTCCTTATACCATTGACAAGAAAACCCCCATTGAAATCGCCACACTCAAGCAAGAATTGGGCTTGCCCAAAACAATGTCCGTATTCCTCAACGCAGGCAAAAAGGACGGCGTGCAGGAACTTTTCCGTCTTCTTCTTGATCAAGGCAACGTCATCAACACCATTGCATACACAGGGGACAACAAAGTCAGCACTGAACTTCGTTCAATCGCAGACAACTATGGCGCAAACAACGTTGTCGTGCCTCAAAGAGCAGAGCAATTTGATGAATATCTCTCTGCTTGTGACGTCCTTGTGACAAAACACGATATAGCAACCATCTACAAGGCTTTCAAACTTGGCAAACCCGTCATCGTTCTTTCAAACGGAGAGCACGCCAATAGAGAAATTGAATACCTTGTCCACCACGGACTTGTTATGCACGCAAGAGAAAACCTTGAAATCGTTGGACTTATGTATCGTCTTATTGAAACAGGAGTTGCAGCCACTTACGTGCGCGCAGGCGAAAAATGGGTGGAATCAAGCGACATACAAACAATCACAAACTATCTTGTCAGTTATATAGGAATTTAGTATGCCAAAAATCACAAACCTTACCCCTTTTGCCAAAAGAAAGGGCTTGAAAATAGGGGACGAAATAGTCAAAATCGGTGGTCATCCTTGTGTTGATATTCTTGACACACTCTATTTTGACAATGAAAAGAAATTTGATATAGTTGTCTATCGTGACGGCAAAATTAAAAATATCAAAATTCGCAAAAAGGAAACAAAACCTTTGGGCATTGAACTTGAGGAAATGGAAACAATCCGTTGCAAAAACAAATGTGTATTTTGTTTTGTTGACCAACTTCCCAAGGGACTTCGTGACACGTTGTACGTCAAAGACGACGACTATCGCTTGAGTTTTATCAGTGGTTGCTACGTGACAATGACAAATGTAGGGGAGGAAGAAATTGAGCGTATTTTACGTCTTAAACTCAGCCCTATGTACATATCCGTCCACGCCTTTAATGATGACAAGAGAGTGGCACTTGTCAAAAACCCCAACACAAGAAATCTCATCAACACAATGAGAAGACTTGGCGCAAACGGTATCAAAATGCACACTCAACTTGTTATCGTGCCCGAAATGAACGACGGGGCAACACTCATTGAATCCATTGAAGGACTTCATGGTGTAGAAGGTGTAGAAAGTGTTGCAGTTGTTCCCGTTGGACTCACGGGACACCGTGACAATCTTACAAAGATTCGCCCTGTATCCAAGAACGAAGCAGTGGAAACCATTGAACACGTAGAGTGGCTCAACAAGCAATACGGCGGGGACTTCTGTTGGTGCTCTGATGAGTATTATCTCATTGCAGAAAAGCCAATCCCCCAAGACAAATTCTACGGAGATTTTAATCAAATTGAAAATGGCGTTGGACTCATTGCAGACTTCATCTCCAATCTTGATTATTCACTTGGAGAAATGGAAGATTGCACTTTGAGTGGCAAAGCCACACTCATCACAGGCAAGTCATTTGCACCAGTGCTTGAAGTGGAAAAGAAGAAGATAGAAACAAAACTTGGACTTAATCTTGACGTTTTGGGTGTGTCAAATGTCTTTTTTGGCACAAGCGTCACGGTGGCAGGTCTTGTTGTCGGCAAAGATATCGTTGCACAAGCAGAAGGCAAGGACACAGATGTCTATCTCGTGCCTGACAATATGCTTCGTGAGTTTACAACAACTTTCCTTGATGACACAACAGTAAAAGATATAGAAACACAACTTGGCAAGCCTGTCATAGTTGTCCAACACAACGGATCAGATTTGGCAGAAAAACTTGCAACATATTTTAAGGAACACAATGAGCATTAAACCTTTGATTGCCGTAGTCGGCAGACCCAATGTAGGAAAATCAACACTTTTCAATCGCCTTGTTGGCGAAAGAATTTCTATTGTCGAAAACACCCCCGGTGTCACACGTGACAGAGTGTATCGTGACGTTGAGTGGTGTGGCAAAGTCTTCACAATGATAGACACTGGTGGTCTTGAACTTAAGAGTGAAGACGAAATGTGGTCACATATTCGTGCACAAGTTGAAATCGCAGTGGAAGCAGCAGATGCAGTTCTCTACGTGGTTGATGGCAAGACAGGTCTTACCCTTGACGATCAAACAATCACAGCATTTCTTCGTAAAGTTGACAAGCCCGTTATCCTTGCAGTCAACAAACTTGACAACAACGAAACACACGTCCTTTACGATTTCTACGCCCTTGGCTTTGGCGAGCCTTATGGCATTTCTGCAGAGCAAGGCAAAGGTCTTGGCGACCTTCTTGATGCAATCGTAGAAACAGTTGAAGCAGTGCCCCAAGAAGAAGAACCTGACAGATTGAAGATTGCAATCGTTGGCAAACCCAACGCCGGCAAGAGTTCACTCACCAACAAACTTCTTGGCTACAATCGTTGTATCGTCAGTGATATCGCAGGCACAACCCGTGATGCAATCGACACAGCCCTTGATATCGGTGATGACAAATATCTCATCATTGACACTGCAGGTATGCGCAAAAAGAAAGCAGTTGCAGATGGCGAAGATGTTGAAAGATATTCCGTTATCCGTGCAATCCTTGCAATTCGCAGAGCAGACGTAGTTGTTATGGTTTGCGATTCTGCCGAAGGCATGACAGAACAAGATGTAAAAATTGCAGGTCTTGTCCACGAAGAAGGCAAGCCTTCCGTCATTGTCATGAACAAGTGGGATTTGGTGGAAAAGGATACATACACAAGAGAAGCATTTGAAAGAAAACTTCGTGAAGATTTGAAGTTTATGGACTACTACAAGTCACTCTACATCTCTGCAAAAACCGGCAAGAGAGCAGACTCTGTTTTGCCTGCTTGCAAAGAGGTTGTTGCATCATCACGTAGAAGAATACAAACAGGACTTCTCAACGAAGTTTTGACAGAGGCAATTCGCATAAGCGAACCTCCTGCACGTCTTGGCAGAAAGTTGAAGATATACTTCATCACACAAGTGTCAGTCACACCCCCCACCTTTGTCATCAAAGTCAACGATCCCGAACTTATGCACTTCAGTTATAAGAGATATATCGAAAACGCTTTGAGAAAAAGTTTTGACTTCAAAGGCACTCCTATTCGTATATTGATAAGGAAGAACAGTGAAGACTGATAGGGGTTGAAAATTTATGGATTATAATCAAATTGAACAAAATCAACTGATAAACTTGCTGAAAGAGGAGCGTAAAGTCTTCAAACGGTTGCAAAAACTGGACAAGCAAGTGGATATGACTCGTGGCAGACCTGAAACAGCACAACTTTCAGTTGCTATGCCTATGCTTCAAAACGCAGGGGAATATAATTACTGCGAAGGTGGTATTGACAACAGAAACTACGGTGGACTTTTGGGTGTCAAAGAAGCCCGAGAACTCTTTGCAGAAATCATAGGTTGCAAGGCAGAAGAAACCATTGTCGCAGACGGCAGTTCCCTTGACCTTATGTACACATTGGTGCAGTTTGCAATGCAGTTTGGTGTCCTTGGATCAACACCTTGGAATCAACTGAAAAAGGTCAAATTCATTTGTCTTACACCGGGCTATGACCGTCACTTTGCCATCTGCGAACACTTTGGCATTGAAATGATTGGTGTCCGTCTGCGTGAAGATGGGCCCGATATGGACATAATTGAAAATCTTGTCCGTGATGATGACTCTGTGAAAGGCATCTGGTGTGTGCCTAAATACAGCAACCCTTCTGGTGTCACGTATTCGGATAAGGTGGTTGAAAGACTTGTCACCATGAAGACTGCTGCCAAAGATTTCCGTATCTTCTGGGATAATGCATATCTCCTTCACGACCTTTACGAAAAGGAAGACAAGTTGAAGAACATCTTTGATGTTGCAAGAAAAGCAGGCAATCTTGACAGAGTGTACGCCTTTACGTCAACATCAAAAATCACGTTTGCAGGCAGTGGACTTGCAGTGGTGGCAACTTCTATTGACAACGTCAACGGCTTGAGCAAGGAACTTACCATCAAGACAATCGGCCCAAACAAAATCAACCAAGTTATGCACGTCAACTTCTTGAAAGACCTTGACAACGTCAAGGAAATCATGAAGATACACGCCAATATCTTGCGTCCCAAATTCCAGTTGTTTGACGAAAAAATGACAGAAGAATTTGCAGAAGATCCCTATGTTCTTTGGAGCAAGCCAAAGGGAGGATATTTTATATCCTTGGATGTCAAGGGTTGTGCAAAGCGCATTGTTGCCATAGCACAAGAAGCAGGCGTCAAACTTACTCCTGCCGGCTCATCTTTCCCCTACAAAACGGATGACCTTGATGAGAATATCCGTATTGCCCCCTCTGTGCCCACAGTGGAAGAAATGGGGTTTGCAGTTGACGTCATCATAAGCGCAATCAAGCAAGCCCGTATGGAATTGGTGCTGAAGAAGAAATACGGCATCACGGAAATTGACTAATTGAGTGAAATATATATAAACTCAAAAAGCAAAGAGAAAATAATACGGCGTAGATAAGCCAATCTCGTAAAAATTAAGGACTGCCTTTGGCAGTCCTTTTTATTTGTTGTCATAAGCGGAATTTTGTCTGCATAGATTGTACAAACAAAATTGGAGGACTTCTATGGACAAATTTGACCTTTACCGTGACATAGCAACCCGTACAGGGGGAGAAGTGTATGTTGGAGTTGTCGGTCCGGTGAGGACGGGCAAATCTACATTTATCAAGGAATTTATGAGCAAAATTGCTCTTGAAGGCATCTCAAACTTGGATGCAAGACAAAGAGCCGTGGATGAATTGCCACAATCTGCAGACGGCAAGACTATTATGACCACCCAACCCAAATTCGTGCCAAACGAGGCAGTGAAAGTATCTCTTGGTGACAATATCAACGTAAAATTGCGCCTTGTGGATTGTGTGGGCTATATGGTTGATGGTGCGCTTGGTGGCGTAGAAGACGGCAAAGAACGTATGGTGCGCACGCCTTGGAGCGACAATGAAATACCCTTCTCAAAGGCAGCAGAAATAGGCACAGACAAAGTTATCCGTGACCATAGCACAATAGGTGTTGTTGTGACCACGGACGGCAGTTTTAGTGACATCACAAGGGATGAGTATCAAGTGGCAGAAGAAAAGGTGGTGGCAGAGATGAAAAAGACGGGCAAACCCTTTGCAATTCTGCTCAACGTCAAAGATCCCGACAACAAGGACGCCAAGGAACTTCGTGACAACCTTGAAGGCAAGTATAACACCCCTGTAATTCTCACAAATGCCTTGAAAATGGACGAGGAGGAAATTGCCGAAATTATGGAAAGCATACTTCTTGAATTTGACGTGCAAACAGTAGATTTTATACTACCCAAATGGGTACAAGCCCTTGATATTGACAACTATGTTGTCAAGGAACTTATTTCAATCACCAAAAAGTATGGAGATACTCTCTGCAAAATGAAGGACTACGATCGCATTGACGAGCAGTTTGAAGGTGCAGAATATTGGGATGCACCCACCAGTGTAAACCTTGATGCAGGCACGGGCAAAATCACTGTCACCGTATCTCCAAAGGAAGGGGTGTTTGTCAAGGTTTTGAACAGCGAATGTGGCCTTGAAATTGAAGATGACTTTGAGTTGTATCTTACAATCAACCAAATGGCAAAATCTCGTGAAAAAACTGCACGAATATTGGATGCACTTGAGCAAGTAGATAGACTTGGCTACGGCATAGTTGCACCCGATATGAGCGATATGGAACTCAAAGAGCCCGAAATCATACGTCAAGGTCAACAATATGGCGTCAAACTTCGTGCATCAGCACCATCACTGCACATTATGAAGATTGACGTAGAAACTGAAGTCAGTCCCATTGTTGGCACAGAACAACAAAGTGAAGACCTTGTCAATAGTATGCTTGGTGACTTTGACGACAATAGACAAGCCATCTGGGATACAAACATCTTTGGCAGATCATTGTCATCTCTTGTGGCAGACGGCATCAACAACAAACTTATTTCAGTGCCTGCAGACGCCCAAACCAAACTGCGCAAAACATTGGGCAGAATTGTCAATGAAGGCAAGGGTGGAGTCATCTGCATCTTACTATAAATAGTGCCAATCGCTTGTACTATATTGCGGTGTAATTATTTCGGTCGCCCACAAAGTAGGATTTACGGCATGAGCGTGAGTACTTATACAAGCACTCACTGGTTACGAAGTTGCGAACGCGAAAGGAGTGTGCGACGGAATAGCGATTTTAATCGCGTCGGCACACACGGCGAGAAAGCGAGTGCCAAGCACCAGATGAAAGTACGCCAGCCACTTGGGAATCCTGTTTTCCCACCCAAGTGGCAAGTGACATAATGAGAGAACGGCACTTAATGTGCGCGTGCCGTAAGGAACAAAGTTACGGAATAGCGATTGCTACGAAGTCAATCGCGTCGAGTTGCCCCTGCCCGCAGGGCTTTGCCGTAGGCAAATGGGGGGAAACACATGAGGAAAGGGGGAATCCTAAATTGACATGTTCGCACTCACTGTGCACATTCTCCCACCCCAAAATCCCAAATTTTAACCACCGTTTGCAAAGGAAAAAGAGCAACCACGTACCTCGTGGTTGTTTTATTTTTGTCAAAATCCACTTTTTACAATAAAACACGATAAGTGTACAAGTGTAAAAACGCCGAAACCGGCTGAAAATAGGCAAAAATACGCCAAAAACAATGAAAATAAGGGGTATTTAATGGTTTTTGATTGATTTCAGTGTATGAATAAAGGACGGCAAAATTTAATTTGCCATCCAATATTTCGTTGATTTTTATTATACATAACACGAAAGGTGTATTAATTTTGCATTAAAAAACACGGTTCGTGTTCTGTTTACAAATCGTCAACGTCTTGTTCTGGCTCAATTAGATCTTCTCCCATAAAGCCATAATAGGGGACGCCTGTCCAACTGCCATTGGGGTCAAAGAGAAAACTTTGCATATCCCCCATATTGCCGTCTGCAAGAGCAGACATACCCGTTGATTTTTCCTTGTATTTTTTGTCTTGTTTTTTCATATCCACCTCCAACAGTAGTATGTGCAGGGCAAGGCAAAATACCCCAAATCTTCAAAGAAAATAGGAATATACTATTTTTTTTCATCACTTGAGTTGAAATTGTTGACAATGTGCGATTATTATGATAGTATTTTCAAGCATTGAGTAATGCGTTTTGCCTTTTGTGGCAGAAATGCGGGTGTAGCTCAATGGTAGAGCCCCAGCCTTCCAAGCTGGTTGCGTGGGTCCGATTCCCATCACCCGCTCCAAAATCATGAGTCTGTAGCTCAGCAGGATAGAGCAACGGCCTTCTAAGCCGTGTGTCGGGGGTTCGAATCCCTCCAGGCTCGCCAGAAATGCGAGAATGGGGAGAATTCCCCATCTTGCAGGAAAAACAATGGTGGGTATAGCCCAGTTGGTTAGAGCGCCAGGTTGTGGCCCTGGAGGCCGTGGGTTCGAGTCCCACTACTCACCCCAAACACACAAAAAGACACGGGGGTGTCGCCAAGCGGTAAGGCAACGGATTTTGATTCCGTCATGCGTTGGTTCAAATCCAGCCACCCCTGCCAATCAACATTTGAGAGATTAGATGTTGATATGACTCACTAGCTCAGCCGGTAGAGCACCGCACTTTTAATGCGATGGTCCGGAGTTCGAATCTCCGGTGGGTCACCAAAGACACGGTGAAAATCGTGTCTTTTTTTATGGATTGCAAGATACGTTCTTGCAATCCATAAAAAAGTGTCAAATTGTGCCACTTATGGCGACCCACCGAGATTTGAACTCCGTAAGAGTTCGTTGTTGGCTATGCCAACTCCGCGTAACGTAATGCCTGTATGAGTTTTTAGTAAGAAATCATGCTTTACTTATAACAAGCCCAACCCAACTCGCGTATCTCCGGTGGGTCATGGTATAGGTTTTTTCTTTACGGAGGATAAATATATGAATAAATGTATTGATGAATTAACTCTTGACTTTTTAAAAAAATTTGTTTTAGGACAAAAAACTAACATTGGTAACCCGGATGAAGTTATTGAAAAATGTATATCGTTAGCGTATAAAGATATGATGGATTCAGGGAAATATTATATAGATAGTTCCCTTGGAAAAGGCAACAAACAAAAAACAGAAAACAACAATGATAGAAAAGCAAAATTCTTAGAAATCTTACAAGAAAAAAATTTTGATTTTTCGAGAGATTTAATAACAGAAACTTGTAAAATTTTTGGAAATAGTGAGAAAATCGAAAACACTCAAGGTCATGCTACAAATTATGGTCTTGCTCAAAAATTGGTAAATATGACTTTTAAATATTTTTATGTATTCAAGGATGAGATAAATAAAAATAAGGATGAGATAAAAATAAATATCGATTTTTCTAAATGCGATTGTCCTTTAGATAGTATTATTATAGGTAGATTAAATCTAACCACAAACTATGTTTGGAGCAAATTAACTCCAGCTGAGTATGAAGAGTTGCAAAATAAAATTGAAGAGCGAGTTTGTGATGAGCCTGGCCATAATACATTAGGTAGGTTGTTATACGATTTTATAAACTGGTAAAACGGCGGTTTATGACGTTGAATGCATCTTCATAAATGGACATTATAAAGTAGGTGGGGAATTATGAAGGTTAACAAAATAACAAATAATGAAAACTTAACAGTGCATTAAAAAAAAGAGCCAACATTGGCTCTTTTTTGTTTTGGTGGGGATATGGTTGTATATTGTTTGGCAAGTTGGTTAAGCCTATGGCAAACTGTGTTGCGAAACCATTGGTTGACAACATTTGTGTGGTGATTTATGCATGGGGAAAATTTAGATAAAAATTCATTTATCCCTTGAAAAAACACAAGTTTTGCGATAAAATTATAAAAAAGCAACCATTAGTTGACAAAATGAAATGTAAAGTTGGTGGAGTTGAAATGCCTGTTGCATATATAATGTAGGCACAAAGTTGATCAACACACATCAAATTCAAATGAGGAAAACAAAAATGACTTTACAAGACAAAATCATCAAATTACGAAAGAAAAACGGATGGTCACAAGAAGACCTTGCCGACAAACTTTACGTCACAAGGCAAGCTGTGTCCAAATGGGAAAGCGGAAACAGCCTTCCTGACGTTGAAAAGATAGTGCATATGTCCAAACTTTTTGGTGTCACAACAGACTATCTTCTCAATGAAGAAGTAGAAACTGAAAACGTCATAGAAGAAAGCGTCGCTGACGACAAAAAGATACTTGAACAAGCAGACGTTGATGCATTTCTTGATAATGCGAGAAAGAGAACGAAATTAGTGTCAATTTTCTTGAGCTTAATGTTTTTTTCTCCAGTCGTCTTTTACATACTGAAACTGGCATCGGTTGAAAACTATAAACTTATCGGTGGAATTGTTGGTATTGTCTTTTTTGCGATTGGATTTACCTTCTTTACAATTGCAGACAACATAGGTTCACAATTTAACTATATACGTAAGGAACAAAAGTTTATCTTGGGGTATGGAATAGGCAACTACTTGGAGCAGATTAAGGCTCAAAGCAAGAAAAAAAACGATATTTGTTCTACAATTTCAGTCTCACTGTTGATGCTTGTCGGAATGGCACTCATACTCATGATGTTACTCTATAAAGGTATGTCAAATTATGGTTTTATTTCTGACATATCAGTGATGGTAGGACTAATCGTTTTAGCGGTAGCTGTACCATTGGGAATTGTGGCAGCAAGAGATAAAAACATTTTCAATTTATTGTTCAAAAAAGGAGATTATTCACCGGAAAAGTTAGAACTGAACAAAAAACTTAATGTTGTTAGATTTATCATGACGTCCGTTGCGTCACTTGGATATCTTTTATATATGCTTCTTTCAAAAGACGATGGAAACGGTATATTGATTTTTGTCGGCTCTGGGCTTATAGTTGATGTAATGATCGAAGTAATTCTTAAATATTGTCATGAACGAAATAAAGACAAAAAACAATCAAAAGACATCGAAACAAAACAATAAAGTTTATAAGGTGGAAATTATGTATAAAGTGCGTATTTGTGCAGTTAGACAGACGGAATACAAGGATCTGCAAGAGCAGTTTGAAAACCAAATTGAGCATGCCTGCGACATAAAAGTGGGTGACACTTTTGTGTCAATAAACGGCAAAAAGCCAGAAGGTTTTTGTGATAGCGCATGGGATACAATCAAAGAATTTGTGATGACACTTGCACATGGTGGTGGCAACTTTTTTGATGGTTGGATGAAAAATCCACACAGCGCAATGCTCAGTTGCAACGACGGTTTTCGCCCAATGAGTTTCTATATTGAAAGAATAGAGGAGTAAAAAAATGCCACCAATTTTGGTGGCATTTTTTTAGTTTAGTGTCATTTGTTTTGTGGTGGAGTCATCGGCTTTGCCACGATTTTTTGTCCAGTTCCATATAGACATAGAAATCGGGGTCCTCTCCCATATCAATGACGAATTGGGGCATAGACTTTTTGACAAAGCCCAGTCTGTTGTAAAGGGCAAGGGCTTTTTCATTTTCTGGATTGGGATCCACCCAAGCAAACTCGGCACCATTTTTGAATGCCTGATCAATTGAGTGTGTCAGAGCCATTGTTGCAATTCCACGACCACGTGCAAACTTGAAAAGCTTAATATCAAGTGATGCACTATGTTGCTCGGGGTCAATGTCGTAGCTTACTTCTCCACAGTATTGACTATCTTCATAGATTGCAAAGTCATTTGTCATTGGTCTGGTTGCGACAATCCAATCAAACCAGTCTGCCATTTCTTCATTGGGGGTGTGATAGCCGTCAGGAAATCCGACAAACTTCATTACATCTCCGTCTGCCCACAAGCTTTGGACATTTTTGATGTCATCAAGTGTTGTTTCTTTTATTGTAATCATACTACCTCTTATAAATTTGTAAAAATAAATGTGAGGAAGAAAAATAAGGTGATGTAATTATATCAACAAAGGGCAATGTTGGCAATTGATTATCCTTAATAACAAAAAATTAATAATAAAAAACAAAAAACAATGTAAACAAAACTTGACACATATTTTTCTGTAGTGTATTATGATATTGTAAACAAAACTTTACAACTACACTTTGAGGTTAGGATATGGACAACAAGGAAATCATTGAAAGAGCGAGTAGTAAGAAATCATACGTAGGCGAGTATGAGGCACAGGGCATCAACAAGTCAAACTGGGCGAGCGTCATTGCAACGGGCATTGTGGCAGTGGTGTTTATCATAGTGTTTGCCACCCTCAATATGAAGGAAGTCTGCTTTGCAATCGGTGCAATTTGCTTTACTTGGGCATCTGTTTTCTATTTTTGTCAATATTTTGTTGCAGGACGCAGATTTGCTGGTATAATGATAGGCGCAGTGCTTGATGCAATTGGCATGGTTACAATGACAACACTCTTTGCATTGACGGTCACGGGGGTGATTTGATGGATACTGACATCCTTTTCAGAAACAAAATCAGGCAAATTCGCACAGAAAAGGGCTTTTCGCAAGATAAACTTGCAAATATGGTTGGCACAACACGTCAAACAATCATTGCCATAGAAAAAAATCAATTCAACCCATCTGCAAAACTTGCATATCTTCTTTGTGTCGCCCTTGACACCAAGTTTGAAGACCTTTTCTACGTAGAATAAAACACTTGTATAACACAATCAAATAACAAAACGACATATCAACAAATACGCATATAAACATCTTTTCAAATGTAGATATGCAAAAGCAACAAAAAAACCACTCAATATAGAGTGGTTTTTCCATTTATCATGGGGTTGGTGCTCAATAAAGTGGTACGATTTTGTGAGTTATTTGTTCGCCGTTGATGACTATGTAGCAATAGGTGGGTGTGCCTATGACGGGGGAGTGTATTGCACCGGGATTGATGAGCATCAAGCCATCAAATTCTTCTATGTTTGTACAGTGAGTATGACCGTACAACACCATATCACAGCCAAGTTCATTGGCACGCAGTGTAAGGGGCAGTAGATCACGTTTTACACCGTACAAATCTCCGTGAGTGGCAAGGATTTTGACTCCTTCAACGTCCACAATTTCTTCACGTGGGAAAGGGCAGTCATCACAGTTGCCTTTCACTGCCACAAGGCCTTTGTGGAAAAGCAAATCCCCAAGACGAGAGCCACCATCACCAAGGAAAAAAACGTAGTCGCTTTCAAGGGCGACGGATTTTAATCTATCGGGGATTGCAGAGTAGTGCAGGTCAGAAAATGCTACGATTGTTTTCATAATAACAGTGATGTCTGTATGTTTTCAGCCAAACAAATTTTGTTGGTATGAGTTTGAACTTTGCCGTAGGGGCGTTTCACGAAGCGCCCGCAATCAAGCCTCCATCTTTGAAGGAGGTGGCATTGCAGAGCAATGACGGAAGGAGTTTATTTTCCCCAATGCTCTTTGAGAATTTCAAGCATTTTGCGCAATGCTCTGCCACGGTGCCCAACAGAATTCTTTTCTTCAAGAGAGCCTTCTGCAAAGACTTTGCCAAGTTCAAAAGAGTAGAAAAGGGGATCATATCCAAAGCCTCTTTCTCCACGAAGTTCTGTGGCGATTTTGCCTTCAACACAACCTTCGCAAGTGAGTTCAGTTCCGTCAGGGAAACACACAGCAATGACCGTCTTAAATCTTGCCGTACGTTTTTCATCAGGCACGTCTGCAAGGTTTTTTAAGAGCTTTTCATTGTTTTTTGGATAGTTGTGTTCTTCTCCTGCATATCTTGCAGAATACACTCCGGGCTCGCCATTAAGAGCATCAACCATAAGGCCTGTGTCATCTGCGAGAGTGACCATGCCAGTCATATCACGAATAGTACGTGCTTTGATGAGTGCGTTTTCAATGAGAGTTGTGCCAGTTTCTTCAATGTCTATGTCAATGCCAAGATCCTTGATTGACAAAAGTTCATCAAAGCAACCACCAAGGATAGACTTGATTTCTTCAAGTTTATGTTGATTGTTTGAAGCGATTGCAAGTTTCATAATCGTCCTTATAATGCAGTTTATGTATTATTTTTGTCAGTTTAAGTGATTGTTTGTGATTTTAGCCCACCAATTCATCATGTTCTACGTCTTGAGATTCAACGGGTTGAATTTCATCTTCAACTGCCACTTGTTCATCATTGGTTGCATCAGTATTGTCCAAAGAGAGAAATACGTTTGCTGATTCTTCGGCAGACTTAAACTCGCCTTTGACTTCAAGTTTGATATCCTTGATGGTGTGTCTTTCTGCCTTGTTGATGAGGGGAAGAAGACCATCTGCGACGTTGATGAAGTGGTCGGAAATACGTTCCACATTTGACGTGAGAGCAAGATAAAGTGCTCCAACGTCGGCAGTGCAAACGCCGTGTGCAAGACGGTTGATATGGTTGCTTGACATTTGTTCTGTCAAGTGGTCAACGGTTTCTTCAAGGACGTAAGCCTCACGGAAAGCAGTGGTGTCAAGATCTGCATAAATCTTCATAACGTTTTGATAAATATCGTTGATGACTGCTTGCACCTTGCGAATTTCGTCCTTTGCGTCCTCAGAGAAAGTGCTTTCGGATTGCACAAGTTTCTCTGCATATTCCATAATGTTTTCTGCATAGTCGCCAATACGTTCAAAGTCTGTGACTGCACGGAAAACTGAAGACACGTATTTGGTGTCCTTATAGTTCAATTCCAATTTTGAAAGTTTGACTGCAAACTTTGTGATGCCTTTGTTAAGGCCGTCAATGAGTTTTTCAGTTTCTGCAAATTCGTCTGCTTTTTCAAGATCAAGAGAGCAGACGGTATCCATTGAAAGATTAAAGTTTGCAATGGATTTTTCTGCCATATATTGCACCTCGTTGCGCAGTTGTGCCACAGCAATAGGAGGTGTTGTCAAGAAGTGATCGTCAAGATACTTGAACTTGTATTTTGAACTCTTTTCTTCCTTGTTTTTCTTGTCGGGTATGATCTTTGTCACAAGCATGACAAGTAGTTTTGTCATAGGAAGCACCATTGCAACCGTCAATACGTTGAAGATTGTATGGAACATTGCAAGTTGTGTTTGAGGCACACCGGGGAACATCATTTCAAATAAAGTTCCAAATGTGATTGCGCCCTTTGATGCAAGATCCATAATCATGCCAACAAGCAAGAATACCACCACACCAAAGCAGTTGAAAGTAAGGTGGATGAGAGCAGTGCGTTTTGCATTTGTACTGCTTGTGATACCTGCAATAATTGCCACCACACAAGAGCCGATATTTGAGCCCATTGTGAGATATATGCCTTGGTCAAGTGAAATGAGCCCTGTGAAAACCATTGTGATTGCCACAGATGTCATAACGGAAGAACTTTGGATGATTGCAGTGATGATTGCGCCAATCAAGACAAGAAGGATAGGATTTGTGATTGTGGCAAGGAAGTTCTTTACACTGTCAAGTTCTGCAAAGGATTCCATTGAGCCACTCATCATAGAAAGGCCAACAAAGAGCATACCAAAGCCTGCAAGTATGCCACCGACTTTCTTGACGGTATCCTTTTTTGCAAAAGCGTTGATAAATGCGCCAATACCTGCAAATGTGGCAAAAATTGTGCCTGTTGAGATTGCACTCTCAAACATACCAAGAGCAGTGATTTGACCTGTGATTGTAGTGCCAATATTTGCGCCGAAAATGACACAGGCTGCTTGAGTCAAGGACATAATTCCTGCATTGACAAAACCTATTGTCATAACAGTTGTTGCGCCTGACGATTGAATTGCTGCCGTTGCCACTGTGCCAATTCCAACGCCTACAAACTTGTTGTTGGACGTCTTTGCAAAGAGTTTTCTCAGCTTTGATGAACTGACGGATTCAAGGTTGGAACTCATCATGTTGCAAGCAATAAGGAATATGCCTATGCCTGCAATGAGTGATAAAATTGCTGTTGCGATAATTTCTGCCATAGTAATTTTTGTGTTGTTTTCCTGTGTGCTTTGTTGCTTTGTCTATAAAGTTTCAAGTACGCATTTTCAAAATACGGATTTTATCAGTTGATTTGCGCAGTTAAACAGTGTTTACTGCACAATGACACTCTACTTTGTGATTGTCACCTTGTTGAGATTTCTTGGGCTGTCGGGGTTGAGACCACGTGCTTCGCAGTAGGTTGCCACATATTTTTGCATTGCCACAAGGTATGCCACCGTTTGCTCGTCTTCGGGGATAGTGGGCATATTAATCACCTGACCTGCCACCTTCTTTACGTCATCAATATCAGTGAAAGCAATGATGTATGCACCCTTGTCTGCAAGGTTTTCAGCAGTTGAAACGTAGTTGTCACGATTTCTGCCATCAGGTGCAAAGAGTAGGATAGGCAGTCCCTTTGACACAAGCGCTTTCGGGCCGTGTTGGAACTCGTTTGTTGATGATGCAAAAGAGAATATGTAAGACGTTTCTGTCAACTTAAGACCACACTCTTTTGCCACTGCCTCGGTCATACCACGAGAAAGGCAAACGGCGTGTTCTGTTTCAAGAATTTCCTTTTCAAAAGTGGGAAGGGGAGATGAAAGGATATTGTCTATGGTTGCAGTGTCATAAGTGGTTTCCTTGCCACAAAGTGCATCTGCAAGCACTTGAAGTGCAACGATTTCTCCCGTCAAAGTTTTTGTTGCAGCCACTGCCTTTTCTTCTCCTGCAGATATGGGCAGTGTGAAATGGCATATTGATGAAAGCAATGAGTTTTCATAGTTGGTGCACCCCACCACCAAAGCACCTTGGCTCTTGGCAGTTTCTGCAAAGAGAGCAGTGTCAGGGCCTGCTCCTGATTGTGAAACTACAATATACAAAGAGTCCGTCAAATCTCGCACAGCATTAAATGATGTGACCATTGACGGATACTCAAATGAAAGGACGTATTGAGTTTGTGATTCAAGGAAAAACTTGAAAGCAATACCTGCATGAAGTGAACTGCCTCTACCTGCAAGGATAACACGCTTGATTTGGCGAGTTTTGCAAAGGTCGGCAATTTCTTTTGCAACAGGTGTGCAATTTGCAATAGCGTTTTTGACAACGCTTGGTGCTTCAAAAAGTTCCTGCATCATTAATGACATAGATGTTTCTCCAAAATTGATAATTTGATTATACCCAAAAATATGAAGATTGTAAAACAAATGTGCAAGGTTGGTGTGTTTTCAATTAGAAAACACCGAGAAAAACAAAAAAACACCTTTGAAATTTGTATTTCAAAAATGTTTTTGTGTTCGATATCTATAATATGTAGGCAATCAACTCTTGGGCAAAGTTGACAAAAGTGTCTTATTATCTTTTGAAAGGTTCAAAGCCGTCTTCTTCGTGAAGGTTGCCTGTGAGTTTGTTGCCAAGAACAACACCACGAGTGATGGAGTTGTAGCCGTACTTATTCCGTATTTGATCTATGCTCGTTTCAAGTTTGTCTTCACGCTCGCCGTCTTCAAGCAAACACAGTTGTTTCACGGATGCATTTTCAAGGCGAATTGCCCCCACGGTTATTGCTCGAAGTGGGGTGGGGAAAGCGTGCATTTCCTTCAACATCTCAACTGCCTTTTTTGCAAAATCCGACGCATTAGATGACGGAAATTCAAGGGTAGTATGTCTTGAAATACCCTCAAGAGTTTCGGCGTATTTTATTGACAACGAAACGCCGTTTGCCACAAGCCCATACTTGCGCACTCTTGATGCCATGAGTTCAGTGAGAGCATAGATGACGGTCTTTGCATCTGCCATGCTGACAATATCTCTTGGAGTGGTTGTTCCGTTGGATATGCTTTTGGGTATGTGAGTGTCGTAATACAACTTGACTTCTTCGCGTTCAACACCAGAGGCATAGTCAACAAGATGATCCCCAACAATGCCAAAGTGTCCACGGAGCATTTGACGTGATGCATTGGCAAGTTGACGGATGGTGTGTATGTTGAGTTTCTTCAACTTTTCTGCCGTCTTTCTGCCCACCATAATCAACTCTGCAGGGGACATATCTCCAATGACGTCCATATAATTTGACTTGGTTAGAATAGTGGTTGCATCAGGTTTTTTAAGGTCAGAGCCAAGTTTTGCAAGGACTTTTGTAAAGGAAACACCAACAGAAATTGTAAGCCCCGTCCTTGCCTTGACAGTTTCACGAATTGTGTCTGCAAGTTCCTTTGGATTTTTGCCAAAAAACTTCAAAGATCCTGTGACGTCAAGCCAACACTCGTCAAGACCAAAACTCTCAACTCTATCTGTAAATTCTGTGTAGATTGAGCGTACAATTTCGGAGTACTTGACGTATTCTTCAAAGTGAGGTGGAACAAAGATAATATCGGGGCATTTTTGCTTTGAAATCCAAATTGCCTCCCCGGTTTTTACACCTGCATCTTTGGCAAGATAATTTTTTGCAAGAACAATCCCGTGTCTATTTTCAGGATTTCCAGACACGGCAAGGGGCATCCCTTGATATTCGGGATGGTTCTTCTGCTCAACAGAAGCGTAAAAATTGTTCAAATCGCAGTGTAAAATGACTTTTTCCATAAACTTTCCACAAAGTTATTTTTATTATAATCTATAAACCGTTGCAAATCAATCAGTTTTGGGGTATAATATTTCAATAAAATATTAGCGCAAGGAGAAGACTATGATTCTTGTCACAGGTGGAGCAGGATATATCGGCTCACATACAGTAAGAGAACTTCGTGAAAGAGGTATGGATGTTGTCGTATATGACAATCTTTCAACAGGTCACATTGAGGCAATCGGGGATACACCCTTTGTCAAAGGCGATCTTTTTGACGTGGAACTTTTGCGCAAGACCTTCAGGGATTACAAAGTTGATTCCGTCATACACTTTGCTGCCTACTCACTGGTTGGCGAAAGTATGACCAACCCTGCCAAATATTATCACAACAATGTGGCAGGCACGCTCTCTCTCCTTGACGCAATGATTGCAGAAGACGTCAAATATCTTGTATTCTCATCATCTGCAGCAACTTATGGCGATTGTGGAGATGGACTTATCACAGAAGAAAGTCCCCAAAATCCCACGTCGGTTTACGGACAAACCAAGTTGATGATGGAACAATTTATGCAAGACTATGACAAGGCTTACGGCATGAAATACGTTGCTTTGCGTTATTTTAACGCAGCAGGTGCACATATCTCCGGAGAAATTGGAGAGGCACACAACCCCGAAAGCCACCTTATACCTTTGATCCTTCAAGTGCCCAACGGCAAAAGGGAACAAATCAACATTTTTGGAGAAGATTATCCCACCCACGACGGCACTTGCATAAGAGATTATATCCACGTGACAGACCTTGCAGACGCACATATCAAAGCCCTTGAATATCTTAAAAATGGGGGCAAGTCCACATACTACAACTTGGGCAACGGCAACGGCTTTTCAGTGAAGGAAGTCATTGATATGGTTGAAAAGGTTGTTGGCAAGCCTGTCAAGAGATGTATTGCAGAGCGCAGAGCAGGAGATCCTGCATCACTTGTGGCATCAAGCGAGAAGATACAACGTGAACTTGGTTGGAAACCAAGATTTGCCAACCTTGAAGATATCGTTGCAACTGCTTGGAAGTGGCACAGCACCCACAAAAATGGTTTTGAAAATTGATAAGTGAGGGGAAAATGAAAGTTTCAAAAGCAGTTATACCTTGTGGTGGATTTGGCACGAGATTTTTGCCGTCAACAAAGGTCATACCCAAAGAACTTATGCCCATAGTGGACAAGCCTGCCCTTTGGTATATCGTTGAAGAAGTGGCAAGCGCAGGGATAAAAGACCTTCTCATCATAATAGCAGATGGAAAGGACGGATTGAAAAATCTCTTTATACCCAACGAAAAACTCAACAACCACTTGAGTGCAAAGGGGCTTGAAGATTATCTTGCCCTTGCCAACCATGATTTTGGTGTCAACGTCACTTTCAAAGTGCAAGAAAGTCAAAAAGGCAGTGGAGATGCAGTGTATCTTGCCAAAGATTTTGCTTGTGGCGAGCCTATTGCAGTGCTCTTTGGAGATGACGTCATATACACAGATGGTGGAGATAGCGCCATCAAGCAACTTGTTGATGCCCACGAAAAAACAGGCAAAACCGTAGTGGGTGTTCAAAGAACAAGTGAAGAAGTGGCAAGAAGATGTGGCGTTATGCGCACCGTTGGCGAAGTGGGCAAAATCACAAATATCAGTGGCATTGTTGAAAAACCAACAGGGGACTTGCCAAGTGAACTTGTGTCCCTTGGAAGATTTGTCATCACACCTGACGTGTTTGACGCAATAGAAAGGACTGAACTTTCAAAGGATGGGGAAATCTATCTTACAGATGCAATCAGCACAGTTGCCGTAGAAAAAGGTGCAGTTGCTTGCATTTTTGAAGGCAGAAGATACGATATCGGCAACAAGCAAGGATACCTTGAAGCAGTTGTTGATTTTGCACTCCGTGACAAAAATCTTGGCAAAGAGTTCAAGGAATACTTGAAGTCCAAAGTGTAAAATATTGCAACTTGTTGCAACAAAGCACAAAACAATCAACACAAACAAAAATCAAAACAACAAAAAGTAGTCAAAAGCGCAACCAAAGAGAAACCATGGGATTTTGTGATATATGTGGAAGACAAGCCGTCACTGTTGAATATGCAGTTGTCGGTGGCAAGGAAGTGGCAATCTATCTCTGCGATAGATGTCTATCCACTGCCGAGAAAAACCATCTTTCCACAGCCGACCTTGTGTCCGTCATCAAGGGTGCAGACGGCAAATATTGCCCAGTCTGTGGCACAACAGAAATCACTTTCCGTCAAACTTTCAAGTTTGGTTGCTCAAGTTGTTATGAATATATGCGTGGCGTAGCCGTTATGTCTGCCCAAAAGACACAGGATAGCACCCATCATACAGGCAAAGCACCAAGGAGATAAATGGAAAATCTTACAAAATTTAACGTCATATCTTCTCGCATACGCCTTGCAAGAAACATTGATGGCATAGCATTTCCGTCAAACCCCAAAGGGCTCGACCACGACAAACGCTTGCGTTTGCCCGACGGAATAGAGCGTCTTCTTCACGGCACTTTTGACTATGATTATTTTAGACTGACAGATCTTAACGATACCCAAATAAAAGCCCTTGTTGAAAGGCATATCATATCCCCAAGCCTTGTGCATAATAGACTTGAAGGGGCAGGGATAGTTGAAAGAAATGAAAAACTCGCATTTCTCATCAACGAAGAAGATCACATCCGTGAACAATGTGTAGAAAAGGGGTTCAATCTTCAAGGTGCATACCAAAGGCTCAACCACTTTGACGATATTATCGTCAACTCACTGCCAATCGCCTATGATGAACAACTTGGCTTTTTGACGTCTTGTCCCACCAACCTTGGCACAGGTATGCGAGCATCAACAATGTTGTTCTTGCCGGCCTTACGCCACTTGAACGCCATAGAAGACACGGTCAAAGTCTTCCGTGAAAGATACGGGCTCACAATCCGTGGCATATACGGAGAAGGTAGCAGTGCTCTTGGAGATGTATATCAACTTTCCAACACTCGTAGTTTGGGGATTACGGAATGGGAAATAATTGACATTATAGAGCAGTCCACCCTTGCCATGTGCAAAGCAGAAGAAGTGGCAAGAGAAAGACTTATGGCAGACAAAGGGGAAGAAATCAAGGATCAAATACAGCGCAGTTTCAACACCTTGCGCACTGCATATTCACTGACGAGCGAAGCACTTATGACACTTATCTCTGACGTGAAACTTGGGGTTATACTTGGCATTGTCCCTTTAGAAGATACTGCACCCCTTGACAAACTTACGGTGCTGTTTTCAGCATCATCACTTACATTGAAAATTGGGGAATGTGCACCATCTGTGCGAGATATCACTCGTGCAAAACTGGTGCGTGAAATTCTCTCGGAGGTAATTTGATGGAATTTTCCGTTAATTTGAAAAACGCTCTTGAAATGGCAGGTCAACTTGCCACAAGAACAGGTGGAATTGTTTGCACCGAGCATTTGCTCTACGGCATATCTGCAATCGCAGACTGCAAAGCAAACAAATTTCTTCGTTCCTACCATATCACACCGGAATATCTTATTTCACACTTTACAAGGAAAAACATCCGTTCAACAGTGAATATGTCCTCACGTGCAAACCGTGCTGTTGACGGTGCAAAATACGTTGCCGAGCAACTTCAATCAAGTTATGTTGGCACAGAGCACTTGCTCTACGCACTCATAGATGACAAGTCATCTATGGCAGTGTCAATCATGGAACTTCGTGGAGTTGAAGTCACCACCCTTCAAAGACAACTCTATGATTTTATCATAGGCAAAAATGACGGTACGGCACAAAGAAGAAAAAATCCCACCACCTTTGACGATATTCTCACAGACTTCTTGTCATTGGCATTTGGTGGAAACGTCAAGGCAGATGTCATTGAAACCAACATTGACGATCCAAGATTTAGTGGTGGCTTTGTCCGTGGCAAGCAAATGAAGGAAAAGCCTGCCCGTGCCGAAAAAGAGCATAGTTCACTTGGAGAAGAACTTGACGGCTTTGGCACGAATCTCAACGAAAAGGCAAAGGCAGGCAAACTTGATCCCGTCATTGGCAGAGGCAAGGAAATTGAAAGAATAATTCAAATCCTTTGCAGAAGAACAAAGAATAATCCTATTTTGATTGGCGAACCCGGTGTTGGCAAATCTGCAATCGTTGACGGGCTTGCGCAAGCAATCGTAGAAGGCAAAGTGCCAGATGTACTTCGTGACAAAATCATATTCTCACTTGACGTGACAAGTATGGTTGCAGGCACAAGATACCGTGGCGACTTTGAAGAAAGATTGAAAAATGCACTTCGTGCAATTCAAGAAAAGGGCAATATTATATTGTTTATTGATGAAATCCACACCATCTTGAAAGCAGGGGCAACGGAAGGTGGACTTGACGTTGCCAACGTGATGAAACCTATGCTCGCAAGGGGAGAATTGCAGACAATCGGTGCAACAACCATAGACGAATATCGCAAGCACTTTGAAAAGGACGCTGCATTGGAACGCAGATTCCAACCTATCCTTGTTGAACAACCTACGGTCAGCGATACAATCGAAATTTTGCAAGGTCTTCGTGAAAAATATCAAAACCATCACAAAGTGGCAATCACAGACGAGGCAATCTCATCAGCAGCAATTTTGTCGGATAGATATATCACAGATAGATTCCTTCCCGATAAGGCAATCGACCTTATTGACGAAGCAGCATCAAGAAAGAAAATCATCCACTATACAACCCCACCTGAAATTAGAGCCCTTGAAGACAAAATCAAGCAAGTGGAACTTGACAAGAGTGAGGCATCTCGCAGAGAGCAATATCAAAAGGCAGACAAGTTGAAAGCCGAAAGAGATGCACTTGTTGAAGAAAAGGAAAAGGCAGAAATTGAGTGGAAGGAAAAATGCAAGGACGTCAAGTTGTCCATTGGCGAAGACGAAATTGCAGAAATCGTGTCCGGTTGGACAGGTATCCCCGTCAAGAGAATAACAGAAGGGGAAAGTGAAAAACTTGCCAAACTTGAAGACGTACTCTCAAAGAGAGTAATCGGTCAAGATGAAGCAGTTTGTGCCGTTGCCAAAGCAATCAAGCGCGCAAGAGCAGGACTCAAAGATCCCAAGCGTCCCATTGGCTCATTTATCTTCCTTGGCCCAACAGGTGTTGGCAAAACCGAACTTACCAAGGCACTTGCCGAAGCAATGTTTGGAGATGAAAACCTGATGATAAGAGTTGATATGAGTGAGTATATGGAAAAGCACAACGTATCACGTCTTATCGGCTCAGCCCCCGGCTACGTAGGTTTTGAAGAAGGTGGTCAACTGACGGAAAAGGTTAGAAGAAAGCCGTATTCAGTCATCCTCTTTGACGAAATTGAAAAGGCACACCCAGACGTATTCAATCTTCTTCTTCAAATCCTTGAAGACGGCAGATTGACGGACAGTCACGGCAGAGTGGTATCCTTCAAAAATACCGTCATCATCATGACGTCCAATATTGGCGCAAGCGAAATTTCCAAGATGAAAGCCCCCCTTGGCTTCAACAGTGGAGATACAAAGGCACAAGATGACTATGAAATGATGAAGGAAAAGCAAATGGCTGCTTTGAAAGATGCAATGAAACCCGAACTCATCAATAGAATTGATGAAATCATCATTTTCCGTAGATTGACAAGAGAAAATATCAACGTCATTGCAGAACTTATGTTTGAAAATCTCAAAAAGCGTCTTAAAGAAAAGGATATTGTCCTTGAAGTGACAGACAGAGCCAAAACTTATATTGTATCTCAAGGCTTCAACGAAGAATATGGTGCAAGACCTTTACGTAGAGCAATCCAACGTCTTGTTGAAGACAAATTGAGCGAAATGGTGCTTTGTGGAGCACTTGCAGACGGGGATAAAATCCTTGTTGACTTTGAAGGATTTGACTTGACCTACAAGGTTGCAAAATAAAAAAATCCTACAATTAAATATAAAAAAGTTGAGAAAAATCGAGCCTTTTGAAAATTCGGTATTGAAATAACAAAAAGTTTTTGTTATAATACAATTAGAAAAACGCAGGAGGTACTCGACATGAAAAACGAAAGCGTACTCAACATTGAAATTTTCGGCAAAAACTACACGGTAAGTGACGGACTTACAAATGTTACCTTGAAAAAATGTAGCAAACTTGACAAGTATTTCAAGGATGACGAAAACGCAACAGTCACGTTTACAGTGACACTTGAAGGTGGCACTTATGAAACAGACTGTGTTGTTGCAACACGTGGACTTTCCTACCGTGCATCAGCATCAACCGACTCACCCTACACCAATCTTGACCTTGTGATCCCCAAGATTTTGGGACAAGTTCGCAAGCAAAAGTCAATATGGGGCAGAAAGGGCGCTGGTTTTGGCAAGAAAAAAGCCAACAAAACTGCACCTGTTGAATATACAGAGGACACCATAGAATAATGCTTGTAGGCATTTCAACTGCAACATATTTTACAAAGCTGGTGACCGAGAATTCTTTCTCGGTCATTTGGCGCAATAAAGGGAAATTTGCAGAGGTTTTTCTTACAACATACAGTGAGTTTGAAGAAGATTTTGCCCATCTTCTCTTGAAGGAAAAAGGAGATGTTGAAATCTATTCAATTCACGCACTTTCAACTGCTTTTGAGCCACAACTTTTCAATAGGGCAGAAAGGACTCGCCTTGATGCAGAAAAGTGGTTTAGAAAGGTGCTTCGTGCAGGGCAAATCCTTGGGGCAAAGTATTACACCTTCCACGGCTCAACTCGTATGAAAAAGACATCAGTGATAGACCCTGTTTTCTTTGGCAAGCGCATGAAGGAACTTGGGGATATCGCCCTTGAATACGGCATCACACTGTGCCTTGAAACAGTGCATTGGTGCGCATTTTCCACCCCTGACTTCTTCAAGGCTGTCAAGGAATATGCGCCCAATATAGGTGTCACACTTGACATCAAACAAGCGTGGCAAAGTGGATATGATTGGGCAGAGTATCTCGACGTAATTGGAGATAGGCTCAAGAATGTACATCTGTGCGATCACGATAGTGACGGCAATATTTGTATGGTAGGCAAAGGGGTTTTCCCCTTTGACAAACTCATCAAAAGATTGCACTATGACGGCTACAATGGTGCACTCATCATTGAACAATACGCAAAAGACTATTCTTCCTATGACGAAATTGGGGAGAGTGTGGAATATTTGAACAATATCATTGGAGGCATATATGCTCATTAAATTTGATTTCAACAACATGATGACTGATTTTATTGGCGAACAAGGTATTTCAGTCAAAGACATCGAACAAGTCAAAGAAGTCGCAGCAGCAGCATTTGACTACTTTGAAGACAAGCGTGGCACAGGTATGACTGGCTGGGCAGAACTTCCTTACAACCAAGATGAAATCGTTGACGACATTATCGCAACGGCAGCAGAAGTTAGAGCCAACTATGACAACTTTGTCGTCCTCGGCATTGGTGGTAGCGCACTTGGTCCTATGGCAGCATTTAATGCACTTTGCCACTTCCGTTACAACGATCTTCCCAAGGAAAAACGCGGCGTAAAATTCTTCGTAGAAGACAACGTTGACCCCGAAAGAATGCTCGCACTTCTTGACGTCATTGACGTAAAACGTACAATGTTCAACGTCATCACAAAGAGTGGCGCAACATCAGAAACAATGAGCCAATACCTCATCATCAGCGATATTCTCAAGAAGGCAATCGGTGAAGGTTGGCAAAAGAACATTATTGCAACAACATCACAAGAAAGAGGCAATCTCATCAAACTTGCAAAGAAAGAAAACTTCAAACTTTTCTACATACCCGAAGGTGTTGGTGGCAGATTTAGTGAACTTTGCCCCGTTGGTCTTCTTCCTGCAGCAGTCCTTGGCATTGACATTAAAGGCTTGTTGAAGGGTGCAAAAGAGATGGATAAAGCGTGCGTTAGCGCAAATCCCTATGAAAACCCTGCACTTATGGCAGCACTTCTTCAAGTGATTGCAATGAGCAAAGGCAAAAACATTTCAGTCATGATGCCATATGCAGACAGCCTTCGTTATATCGCAGACTGGTACTGTCAACTTTGGGGCGAAAGTCTTGGCAAGGCAGTTGATCTCAACGGCAATATCGTCAACGTTGGACAAACACCCGTCAAATCACTTGGCGCCACAGACCAACACTCACAAGTTCAACTTTACACAGAAGGTCCTTTTGACAAAGTCATCACAATGATCGCAGTGGATAAGTTCCGTGGCGACGTTGTTATCGCAGACGGCGCAGAAGAATTCCCCGATGTCAACTTCCTTTGTGGACATACCATGGGCGAACTTCTCAACACAGAAAGAAAGGCAACCGAATACGCTCTCACAAAGAGCAAGCACATGAACAATACAATCGTCCTTGACGAAGTCAATGCAAATACAGTTGGACAACTTCTTTGGTTCTTCCAACTTGAAACAGCATACGCAGGTGCAATGCTCAACATTGACACCTTCAATCAACCTGGTGTTGAAGAAGGCAAAAACGCAACCTACGCACTTTTCAATCGTAAAGGCTACGAAGAAAAGAAGAAGGAACTTGAATCTGCACCCCAAAAACAAGACAGATTTATCATCTAATCAAAACTCTTGCAACCTTGCCCAAAATCGGGCAAGGCTTGCTTGTTTTTTCGCCCTTTGAAAAATAGGGCAGTGAAGGATAGTATCAATGGAAAACCAAGGACAAAAGCACACGTTTTTTGCACTCATCAACAGAATGAAGCATATCGCACGTTGGAGTCTTATGCGCACCAACATTCGTGAAGACCTTATGCAACACTCTGCATCTGTGGCAATTTTTGGACAAGCACTTGCAATTATTCGCAACGAAATTTTTGGTGGCAACGTTGACGTTGACAAGGTGGCATCTCTTGCACTCTATCACGATACGGCAGAAGTGCTTTCTGGGGATATGCCCACACCTGTCAAGTATTACAACGAGTCCATGCGCAGTGCTTATGCAGAAATTGAAGACGTCATCAACGTCAAACTTGTGGGCTCACTTCCTGACGACTTGAAATTGAGTTACGCTCAATATCTTCAACCCAACCTTTCCAGTGAAGAATACAAACTTATGAAAGTGGCAGACAAGTTGTCTGCATACATCAAGAGCCTTGAAGAAAAGCATAGTGGCAACCACGATTTTGACAAGGCATTTGTCACACTTGGACAATCAATTGAAAAGTTGAAAGGGGAATATCCCGAACTTAAATACTTCATGGACAACTTCCTTGAAGCCTTCACAGAACCCATCGACACACTTTTGTAATATGCTCAAACTTGAAGGGGTAGTCAAACAATATTCATACGGAAAGCGACTTTTTGGCGCAGTGGATATGACCGTAAATGACGGCGAAATTTTGTCAATCCTTGGTCTTCAAGGCGCAGGCAAAACAACCCTTCTCAAGACAATCGCAGGCATAGAAGAATACGAAGGCAAAATCACCCTTGACGGCAAGGAAATCAAGGGCAGAACAGATGATGTCATCATGGTCTTTGATGATGGTGCGTTGTTCCCTCAAAAGACGGTGTTTGACAACCTTGCATACCCCTTGAAAATACGTGGTTTTCACAAGGTGGAAATCGCAGAAAAAGTCATGAAAGTTGCAGATAATTTTGGTTTGTTTGCAACACTGAAAACAAGGGTAAAAAACTTGACTTTGGCAGAAAAAAGAAAGGTGTCACTTGCTCGACTTTTGATGAGAGAGTCAAGACTTGTTTTGATAGACGATTTCTTGAAAGACTTGCCTTTGAGTGATGCCGACGACATTTTTGACGAGGTGTCAAAGATATGTTTTGACATGTCAAGAAACAATGGCACAACAGTGATCTTTGCCACAGAAACCCCACGCTACGCCTTTGGCTTTGGGGACAAAACAATGGTGCTCGTTGACGGCACAATTATGCAAGTCGGCACATATCAAGATATGTATTCTGCACCCACAACAGTGTGGTCTGCACAAGCAGTTGATGAGTGCTACAATGTTGTAAAAGGCACTTTAACATACGAAAACGAAAGATTAACCTTCACTTCAACACCTTTGAACAGCGTTTTCACTCTTGATGACGAAGGCAAAGTGGTGTGGGAAGACAAGGAACTATATAAGGTCATCACCCTTGACGTCACTCACTTTAAAGACGACATTGTTGATGACTATATGGGCAAAGACGTCTTATTAGGTTGGCACGGCAAGGACTTTGTCTTTGATGACAACGGACTTGAGATTGACGTGACTTTCATCAAAAACCTAAATGGCAAAATTGCACTTCAAGGGGACTATGACTACTCAACACTTTCAGTGGTTGTAGATGACACTCCTGACAACAGAAAACTCAAAAAAATAAAGTTTTTGCCAAAGGTGGAAAACGTGCTGTTTTTTACCCTTAGTGAAAACTCAATTATGAAAAGGAAAAGACAATGATTATTTTGGGCATTGACCCCGGTCTTGCCACCGTTGGCTTTGGTGTCATAAATGCCGAGCGTGGACGCTATACAGTCCTTGATTACGGCATCATTTCAACGCCAAAAGAAGACACACTTCCAGTCCGTCTTGCCAAGGTTGAAGAAGGGGTAAAAACACTCATAAACACGTACAATCCACAGCAAGTTGCAGTGGAAGAACTTTTCTTTTCCAAAAACGTCACCACTGGTATTGCAGTGGCAGAGGCAAGGGGAGTGATTTTGCTCACTTGCAACAAACTTTTGGGGGACGAGGTTTATGAATACACCCCCAACCAAATCAAGATGACAATTACGGGCTATGGTGGAGCAGAAAAAAAGCAAATGCAACTTATGGTGCAATCATTGTTGCGCTTGAAAGCAATTCCACGCCCTGATGATGCAGCAGATGCTCTTGCAGTGGCACTTTGTCACGGACAAGTGGCAGGCATGGCAGGTCAATTTAGAGTAAGATAGGGCAAAGCCCCAATAGGTGAAATATGTACAACTATATTACAGGCAAAGTGGTTCAAGCAATGGGCAACACCCTTGTCCTTGAAAACAACGGAATAGGCTACGAAATTGGTGTCAGTGGCAACACTCTCTATGATGCAGGCAACATTGGTTCAACTGCAAAGATTTATACATATCTTTATGTGAGAGAAGACACATTTGCACTCTATGGTTTTTCAACTCTTGGCGAAAAAACTCTTTTCCTTCGTCTTATTGAAATCAGTGGTGTAGGTCCAAAACTCGCAATGCAAATTCTCAGTGGTATGGATTTGAATTCATTGTCAGTGGCAATCGCAACAGGGGACATCAAAACCCTTTCAAAAATCAAAGGACTTGGCAAAAAGACGGCAGAACTTATTGTTGTCAGCATGAGAGATCAAGTTTCAAGCGACCTTGCAAGCGCAGTATCTCCCCTTGAACAATACGGCGATAAAGATCAAAGCGAAGCAGTATTTGTCCTTGTATCCCTTGGTATGTCCAACACAGATGCAGTCAAGATCGTTGCAGAAGTGGCAAAGACAACCTCTGGGCTTGAAAATATCGTAAGAGAAGCACTCAAACGCTTGCCCTAATAGGATAGGCAATTAAGGTGATTATGGAAAACAACGGAATTATCAGTAGATTCAACAAAGACATCTTGTCACAAGAAGAAGATAGAGTCATCACACCCGTATATCGTGAAGACGACGATCAAGAAAACAAACTTCGCCCCAAGATGCTCAAAGACTATGTAGGTCAAGAAAAAGTCAAGCACAACCTTGACGTGTATATGCACGCAGCAAAGCGCAGAGGGGATGCTCTTGATCACGTTTTGCTTTACGGCCCTCCCGGACTGGGCAAAACAACTCTCGCCCACGTCATAGCCAATGAAATGAACGCTCAGGTGAAAGTCACCAGTGGTCCTGCCATTGAAAAGGCAATTGACCTTAGCGCAATGCTTTCAAAACTTGAAAAAGGGGATATCCTTTTCATTGACGAAATCCATCGCTTGAACAGAAATATAGAAGAAATCTTGTATCCTGCAATGGAAGACTTCACTCTTGATATGGTCACAGGCGCAGGGGCAATGGCATCAAGCCTTCGTATGCAACTGAAACACTTTACCCTTATCGGCGCAACCACCAAGGAAGGTATGCTCTCAAGCCCCTTGCGTGATAGATTTGGCATCAAGTTCCGTCTTGAGCCTTACACCAATGAGGAATTGACAAGTATCGTAAGAAGAAGTGCAACAATCCTTGGCATACCCATTGACGAAGATGCAGCATTTGAACTTGCACGACGTAGTCGTGGCACTCCTCGTATTGCCAATAGACTTCTTCGTAGAGTACGTGACTTTGCAGAGTACGAAAACCTTGACACAATCAACATTGAAGTCACAAGAAAAGCCCTTGAATTTATGGACGTTGATGAACTTGGTCTTGATGCAGTTGACAGAAATATCCTTGAAACAATCATCAACAAGTTCAACGGTGGCCCAGTAGGACTTGATACACTCTCTGCAGCAACGGGTGAAGATGCAACCACAATTGAAGACGTTGTTGAGCCTTTCCTTATTCAACTTGGTTTCATCCAACGTACACCTCGTGGAAGAACTTGCACCCTTGGCGCATATAGACATCTCAAACTTAAACAATAGAGAATACATACAAAAATGAGCAACCTTAAAACAAGCGATTTTTATTACGATTTACCCGAAGAACTCATTGCTCAAACACCTGCAGAGCCACGAGATAGCAGTCGTATGCTGGTGTACAATAGAGAAACGGACACAATCTCTCACGAGCATTTCTTTGACATAACCAAACATCTCAAAAAAGGGGATCTTCTTGTCATCAACAACACAAGAGTTATCCCTGCACGTATCTTTGGACATATTGAAGGCAAACAAACCACCTTTGAAATCTTGCTTTTGAAACGCCTTGACTACACCCATTGGGAAGGCATTATGCGTCCTGCAAGAAAGGCAAGAGTGGGCAGTGTCATCAAGATCAGTGATGAACTTTCTGCAACAGTGGAAGAAGTTGGCGAATATGGTATTCGCAAAATCTCATTTGATTTTGACGGCGTATTTGAAGACATACTTGCACGAGTTGGCAATATGCCTTTGCCCCCATATATCCACGAAGTCCTTGAAGACAAGGAAAGATATCAAACAGTATATAGCAAGACAGACGGCAGTGCAGCAGCCCCCACGGCAGGCTTGCATTTCACACCCGAACTTATGAAAAAACTTGAAGATATGGGTGTGGAATTTGCCAATGTTCTCTTGCATATTGGTCTTGGCACGTTTAGACCTGTCAAAGCAGAAAATATCCTTGATCACGATATGCACACAGAGTACTACGAAGTGGACAAGGAAAATGCAGAAAAGATAAACAAAGCCAAACAAGAGGGCAGGAGAGTTATCGCAGTTGGCACAACATCAGTGCGCACCCTTGAAAGCGTAGCAGATGAAAACGGACTTGTCCGTGAGTGCAAGGGCAACACAAATATCTTTATCTACCCCGGCTATAAATTCAAGACGGTTGATGCACTCATCACCAATTTCCACTTGCCAGAAAGCACACTCATCATGCTTGTGTCTGCACTTCTTGGCAGAGAAAAAACTCTTGAAATATACAACAAAGCAGTTGAAGAAAAATACAGATTTTTCTCTTTTGGAGATGCCTGTTTCTTTGAATAATACTTTCAAATTTAACAAAGTCAACAAAATCAAATTCTAAACAAAATAACACAAATACAGGGTTTATACAACCAAATTTATAGGTAAACTATGCGTTTTGAAGTTTTACACGTAGACAAACAAACCGGTGCAAGAACAGGTAGATTGTACACCGACCACGGTGTCATTGACACACCTTGTTTTATGCCCGTAGGCACAAAGGCAACAGTCAAAGGTCTTTCTCCTGAAGAAGTCAAGGAAACAGGCGCACAAATTTTGTTGTCAAATACATACCACCTTTATCTCCGTCCCGGCCACGAACTTATTGAAAAAGCAGGTGGTCTTCACAAGTTTATGAATTGGGATGGCGCAATCTTGACAGACAGTGGTGGTTTCCAAGTATTTTCACTTTCATCCCTTCGCAAGATCACTGATGAAGGTATGTACTTCAACAGTTTCATTGATGGTAGCAAGCACTTTTTCTCACCTGAAAAGTCAATGGAAATCCAAAGAGCATTGGGCTCTGACATCGTCATGGCATTTGATGAATTGACTGCACCTGACATCTCTCACGAAAAGGCAAGAGATGCAATGGAACGTACACTTCGTTGGCTTGACCGTTGCTCAAAGGTGGAACTCAAGCCTCACCAAACACTTTTCCCCATTATCCAAGGCAATATGTATGAAGATCTCCGTATCGAAAGCATCAAACGTACCTTGCCTTATGCAAAATGTGGTATCGCAATCGGTGGACTTTCAGTTGGCGAAACGGCAGAGCAAATGTACAAGATGCTTGACGTCTTGCAACCTCATCTTCCTCAAGATCAACCCCACTATCTTATGGGCGTAGGCACTGCAGACTATCTTGTTGAAGGTATCGCAAGAGGTGTTGATATGTTTGACTGTGTGTTGCCCACACGTATTGCTCGCAACGGAACGGCAATGGTTAGAGAAGGTTTCTTGACAATAAGAAACGCACCTTTCGCAGAAGACTTTAGACCCATTGATGAAACTTGCGATTGCTATGCATGTAGAAACTATTCAAGAGCATATATCCGTCACCTTATCAAAGCAGACGAAATCATGGGTGGAAGACTTCTTTCAATCCACAATATCCGTTTCCTTGAAAGACTTTGTGCAGAAATCCGTCAAGCAATCAATGAAGATAGATATGGCGATTTCCGTGACGAATTTATGAGAAATTACTCGGATAAATAGTTAAAACCCCTTAAAAAACACTTAAAAGGGCAGTATAGAAAAATTTTGCTTGCAATAAATTGTATTTAGTGTATAATAAATAACGAAATAAAAAGAAGTGGCTCTGCCACATATAAGGAGAAAATATGTTCGCAAACTTGATCGCAGCAGATGCAGCAGCAAAAGGACTTCCCACATGGGCAATGTACCTTATTCTCGGTGGTGTTCTTGTACTTATGTTGGGCTTCTCATTTTTCCAAAACAAGAAACGTACAAAGCAACACAACGACATGATGAATAGCCTCACAGTTGGCACAAAAATCATGACAATCGGCAGAATGGTCGGCAAAATCGCACAAGTCAACTCAGACAATACACTCGTCATCAACGTTGGCACAGACATTGAGCCTACACTTATCGTCATCGACAGAGCAGCAATCGGCATGGTTCTTGAAAAGAACGAAGTAGCACCCATCGCAATGCCCACCGTCGAAGAAAAAGTTGAAGAAAAGGTTGAAGAAAAGGAAGAAGATCCTTGTGGCAAGTGTGATATTCCCGAAGTGGAAATCCCTGAAACACCTGATATCGATTTCCCCGAAGTCAAATTCCCCGACGAAGAATAATCAAACCAAAACCAAAAAGGCACTCAATCGAGTGCCTTTTTTATTACTTTTTTGATGGAATATTAACCCGAATAATTCCCGTAGTTGCGCCACCGATTGGCAGGAAAATCATATCTATCCAGTTGAAGTTCACACTCTTAAATCCGTCCATGGCATTGAATATCAAAAAGGTTAAAAGCATAAAGAGTAATCCGGCGATTAACCCTTTTAGAATGCCGTTTTTGTTGTCTTTGAACATGATCATCACACCAAGGAAAAGTGACAAAAATTTGATGCCGTAGTTCACTGGAACAATGATTTTTTCATCAAGATCTGCCCACCGAATTGCAAGGGCAAAAATCAACACAAAGAGCAATGAAAAGAGCAGAGAAATCAGAGTTGCACCCAACACGTCTTTTAGAGAAACCACAAAATTTTCTTTATTTTTCATAGGGTATTTTATGTGCCAAAATAAATTTTTATGCTCAAAAATATAGGCTCGAAAGGGTTGATTTGGCAAGAAAAATTTTCCACTACTACGTAAAATGCAAAAAAACTTTTTAAGATTGTTGAGATATTGCAATTTATTTCTTGACTATTGAGTGTCTTATAGTTATAATATCTATGTTTTACTATTATGGAGGTTTTCTCGTGAGTAAGAAGAAATCAATCTTAGTGTTGTCATTGGTTGCACTCGTCATCGTCGTGATGGCAGTTTTTGCAGTCGTTGATTTCCCCATTGGCAACACAGTTTACGACTATCACGGTTACGCAAAGACAATCAAACTCGGTCTTGATATGTCTGGTGGCGTTTCCGCCGTGTTCAACGTCATTGACGACGGTTCAGAAAATTTGGACGAACGTATTGACGGCACGGTTGCATCATTACAAGAATTGCTTGTATCAAAGGGCTATACAGAAGCCACCGTCACAAAGGGTACAAACTCAAGAGGCATGAACACAATTCGTGTCGAAGTCCCCGATGTTGACGATCCCGAAACAGTCCTTTCACTTATTGGACGTCCTGCAACACTTGAATTCAAACTTGAAGACAGTGAAACAGCAGAGGCAATCATCATTGGTAGCAAGCACCTTGAAACAGCATTTGTCACAACAGATGACAACAGTGGTTACGCAGTTGGCTTGAAGTTCAACGAAGAAGGCACAAAGGCATTCTCAGATATGACTTCAAACAACGTTGGCAAAAGTTCCTACATCTTCATCAATGGGGAACATTACACAACAGTCACCATCAACAGTGCAATCACCAACGGCAATGCAATCATCACAAGTGGCAATGGCTACACATACGAAGAAGCAAAGGATTTTGCAACACGTCTTCAATCAGGCACATTTGGTGTCAAACTTCAACAAGCAGAAGTTAGAAGCATTTCACCTACACTCGGTGCAAATGCAGTGAAGAACGCACTCATTGCAGGCGCAATCGGTATCGCATGTATCTTTGTCTTCTTGGCAGTTGCATATCGTTTCAAAGGCCTTGCAGCATGTATCGCACTTTGCTCATATATCGTACTCTTGCTCTGGTTCAGCGCAGTACTTCCTTGGGTCCAACTTACACTTCCCGGTATCGCAGGTTTGCTCCTTTCAATCGGTATGGCAGTTGACGGCAACGTCATCATCTTTGAAAGAATCCGTGAAGAATATGCAAGCACAACAAAGCCCATCAAGTCAGCAGTCAAAGACGGCTTCAAGCGTTCAACAGCAGCAATTATCGACGGCAACGTGACCACACTTATCGGTGCAATCGTTCTCTGGATCGTTGGTTCAGCAACAATCCAAGGCTTTGCAGTGACATTGTTCATCGGTATCATCCTTTCAATGTTCACATCACTTGTTGTCACAAGACTTGTTCTCAGCGCATTCTTGCCCTTGACAGCAAAACTTGACAGAAAGCACCCCGGCCTTAATGCAAAACTTTATGGTCTTAAACGTAAATCAGTAGAGGAGGGCAAATAATATGAAAAACAGCAAACTTTTGTCTTCTTTGAATAGCATGCCCATTGCAAAGAATTGGAAGTACTGGATTATTGCACCTATCGTTATCATAGTTGCAACAGTCATCCTTATCCTTGCACTTGGCTCACAAATCGGCTATACAAACGCAGTCAACATTGGCATCGACTTTGAAGGTGGCACACTTGTCACAGTCACAATCGGTCAAGACGCAATCGACAACTACGATCATCACGTAAAACGTATCACAGATGCAATCGAAGAACACGGAGTCGTGGTCAGTTACGTCCAACTTCAAGAGGCAGAAAACGTAAATGAAACATCAATCAGTTTCAGATACAAGAACATCTCAAAGAATGATGATGAAATCGCAGCCCTCAACGAAGAAATCCGTGAAGAACTCAACAACAGCCTTTACGCAGAAATCAAGGACAACGTCACATACGAATCAATCGGTGCAACAGCAGCACAAGATTTGCTTTCAAAATCAGGCATTGCACTTGCAGTTTCACTTGTACTCATCCTTATCTACATCATTGTTAGATTTACCCCTGCAAGTGGTATCGCAGCAGTCATTGCACTCATCCATGACGTAGTCATCATGTTCTGCTTGACAGTCATTTGCCGAGTTCAAATCAACCAATCATTTGTTGCAGCAATCATCACAATCGTTGCATACTCAATCAACAACACAATTATCATCTTTGACCGTTGCCGTGAAAACGTCAAGCCCTTCAAAGGTCAAAAAGATATTCCTTACGCATCAATCGGCGATCAATCAGTCCGTGACAATATGCGTAGAAGTGTGTACACAACATTGACAACACTTGTGACAGTTGCATTCCTTGCAATCTTCGGCAGTGATACAATCAGAGAATTCTGCGTTCCTATCATTCTCGGTCTTGTTGCAGGTTTCTATTCATCAGTTGTTCTCGCAACTCCTATTTGGGTTGGTCTTAGCAAGGAATTTGACAAGATTTCTGCAAAGCGCCAAGGCGACAACAAAGTCAACTTCACAACAAAAGAAGATGACGAAGATGCAACAGTCTACAGAGGCGAAGCAAAGAAGGAATACTGGGGTGAAGAACAAGTTGTTGCAGCACCCAAAGCAGAAAAGAAGGCACAAAAGCCCGCAATCCACAAGTATTCAAAGAAAAACACAACCTTCAAAAAGAAGTAATACAAGCATTTTTGACTACCCCCAATCACCTTTGGGGGTAGTTCTATAATTTGATACTTAAATCTATATAAAGGACTATACTTATGCCCATAGAAAGACTACCACTTGACGAAAACCAAAAGAATATCGCAAGAAAACTCGGTTTATCTGATGATTTCATGCGTATTTTAGCCATGCGTGGTCTTGAAGGCGAGCAAGAGATTTTGTCCTTTTTGCGCCCATCTTTTGACAAAATGTCATCTCCTTTTGACATAGATGGCATGAAAGAGGCTGCAGATAGAATTAAGCAAGCAATCCAAAAGAAAGAAAAGGTGCTCATCTTTGGTGACTACGACTGTGACGGAATTGGCGCAATATCAATCTTGATGTTGTATCTCCGTGACAAACTTGACGTCAAGTACTTTATCCCCAACCGTATCACAGACGGCTATGGTATGAACGTGGAAACCTTGAAAGGCATCATATCAAGACGCAGACCCAACCTTGTCATCACTGTTGACTGTGGCATAACTGCCTATGAAGAAGTGGAATATTTGAAAGGGGAAGGCATTGACGTCATAGTTACAGACCACCACGAACCACAAGAAATATTGCCAAATTGTATTGTTGTTGACCCCAAGGTCAAGCGTACAGGCTTTTACGATTTCTGTGGCGCAGGGGTGGCACTGAAACTTGTTGAGGCACTTGCCGGCAGAGAAGAAATCAAAAACTATCTTGACGTGGCAGCAATCTCAACAATCGCAGACGTTGTCCCATTGAAAGATGACAATCGTATTATCGCATATTACGGACTTCGTCAAATTGCAACATCTCCTCGCAAGGGCATAAAGACCTTGCTTGGCACAGATAAAGTTACATCCCATGATGTAATGTTCAAACTTGCACCCAGAATCAATGCAGCAGGCCGTCTTGGTTCTGCAATGAAGACGGTTGATTTGTTCCTTGAAGATGACATCTTCCTTCTTCGCAACCTTTGTGATGAACTTGAAAGCGACAACGCCAAGCGTCAAGCAATATGCGAAACTGTTGTCAGTGAAGTGAAATCAATGATTCACGGCACAGACTTCAACAAGACAGGCATCATCATCTTGGCAGGAGAAAACTGGGAAGCAGGTGTATTGGGCATTGCTGCATCAAGAATTGTTGAAGAATTCAAATTCCCCGCAATACTCTTTACAAAGAGTGGAGATTGTTATAAAGGCTCTGCAAGATCAATCAAAGAAGTCAATCTCTTTGAGGCTTTGAGCAAATTCTCACACTTGTTTACAGCGTTTGGTGGACACTCTCAAGCAGCAGGTGTCACATTGCCCATCGCCAACTTTGAAGAATTCAAAGAAGGCATAAATAAGGAAATAATGTCGGTGGTTGATGCAAGAGCATTTTTGCCCACCTTCGACTATGATATGGAACTTGACGCCAGTGCAAATCTCTTGCCATTTGCCAAGGAACTTGCATTGCTTGAACCCACTGGATATGGCAATCCCGAGCCAAGTTTCCTTGTAAAAGGCGACTTCAAGTTTGACAGAATAGGCGTGTCAAAGCACGTCAAATGTTCCACAAAAGGCATAGACCTTGTTGGCTTTGGCAAGTTTGAATACAGCCTTGGCTCAACAAGAGGGGAGAGAGAACTCAACGTCACCCTTGGTGTCAACGTCTATCAAAACCGTCAATATGCACAAGGCATAATTCGTACTTTCAAGGCAAACGGCGTCAGTATGTCCAAGGAAGAAAGCACTCTCATCAACTTGCATCAACTGGCATACAGTGGCGAAGTCAACGTGGATGAAATCTCCATTGCAGACACAGAAAAGCACCTTGAAAAACCCTTTGGCACGTTGATTGTATGTTTCAGTGAGGACGAGTACAATGCGGTGTGCAACAAGAGTGAAAAAATAGCCTCACTGCCTATGCTCGTTGCCAATGCAAGAATGTTGAGTCCTGTCAACTCTGTCATTGTGTGTCCTGCATCCAACTTTGAATATTCATATTACGAAAGAGTTATATTTGCAGGAAAACCCCTTTCAAGTGGCTATTTTGCACACGTAAAGTCCGTGTTGAAGGAAATGTACACCTTGGGAGATTGCACACCAAGCAAGATTGACATTGACCAAAACGCCTTTAGAGTTGCCTTTATGGAAATACGCCGTATGGCACAAATGAAGGAAAGACTTGTGGACTACAAGCGACTTCTCGCAGTGTTGCAACCACGAGCAAAAATCAACTATATTGACCTTATGATCATCCTTGACGTGTTTAAGGAATTGAAACTTTTGTCAGTCAGTGACAAGGGCATAATCACAGTATCAAACGAAAAAACCGATCTTGAAAAATCTGCGATTTATCGCAACGTGAAAAAGTGATGGAAAATCTGTTAATTAAACTTCGCAAAGCATATCCGGATCACTACGGCGACATCAAAAAGGCATACACCATTGCTGCCGAAGCCCACAAGGGACAAAAGCGCAGTTCTGGGGAAGATTATATAATTCACCCCTGTGCCGTAGTTGAGATTCTCGCTGATTTCGGTTTTGACAGTTCAACTGTCATTGCTGCGTTTTTGCATGACGTTCTTGAAGATACAGATGTCACGGCAGATGAACTCCGTCAAGAATTTGGTGACGAAATTGTTTCACTTGTTGAAGGCGTCACAAAACTTGACAAATTGAAGTTTAACAATCGTGAAGAAGCCCAAGCAGAAAACTTTAGAAAACTCTTTATGGCACTTGCCAAGGACTTGAGAGTTATCATCATCAAACTGGCAGACAGACTTCACAATATGCGCTCTCTTGAGTATTTGCCCCACGAAAAGCAACAATATATCTCAAGAGAAACCCTCGACATTTATGCACCTCTTGCAGGCAGACTTGGTATCTCTTTCTTCAAGTGTGAACTTGAAGATATCGCAATGAAATATCTCTACCCAGTAGAATATAAAGATATTGTCGAGCGCACCCAAGAAATTAGACAACAAAGCCAAGTATTCCTTGATGAAATTTGCAAAACACTCACAAATAAACTCAAGGAAATGGGCTTAAATGGGGAAGTCAACGGCAGGCCCAAGCACTATTATTCGATTCTCAAGAAGTTGCGCAAAGCCAACATTGAAATTGACCAAGTATATGACCTTCTTGCAGTGCGTATCATCACAGATTCCGTCAAGGACTGTTATGCATTGCTTGGCGAAGTCCACAATCTCTGGAAACCTATCCCCGGCAGATTTAAGGACTATATCGCAATGCCAAAGGCAAACAACTATCAATCACTTCACACAACTGTTGTCACACAGTTCAACGAAACATTTGAAATCCAAATTCGCACCTACGAAATGCACAAAATCGCAGAGTATGGTATTGCTGCCCACTGGAAGTATAAGGAAGGCAAGACCTCAGGTGTTGAAAGTGATATGGAAAGCAAAGTCCGTTGGCTTCGTGAAGTTATGGACGCAGAAAAAGACGTCAGTGGCGCAAGGGAATTTATGGATGCCATCCGTATCAACGTCTTTGATGATGAAGTATTTGTCTTCACACCAAAGGGCGACGTGTACGATTTGCCCGTAAACTCAACCCCCATTGACCTTGCATACAAAATCCACTCTGAAGTTGGCAACCACTGTACAGGTGCAAAAGTCAACAAAAAGATGGTCACGTTGGCGACAAAACTCCAAACTGGCGACATTGTTGAACTTATAACCCAACAAAACAGCCGTCCCTCACTTGACTGGCTCAAATTTGTCCGTACATCAAGCGCGCGCTCACGTATTCGTGCATACTTCAAGAAGGAACAAAGAGAAGAAAACGTGCGCCGTGGCAAAGATATGCTTGAAAGAGAAGCGCGCAGACGCGGATATGCATTCTCTGACCTTATGAGTGTCAAGAATTTGCCGACAATTCTTCAACGTATGACACTTACAACAGAAGAAGACTTGTATGCAAACGTAGGTTTTGGTGGATTGACAACCAACCAAGTGTTGTCAAGGCTCATTGAAGAATATCGCAAGGAGCACCCCATTGAAACAATAGAAGTGCCCATTGTACCTGAAAAGAAGAAACCCAAGTCATCAAAGACAGGCATTCTTGTTGGTGGCGAGTCAACCTTTACCGTCCGTATGGCACACTGTTGTTCCCCCGTCCCCGGAGATGAAATCGTTGGATACATTTCCCGTGGTAGAGGGGTTGCAATACACCGTAAGGACTGTCCCAACGTGGCAGGGCTTGGCAAGGAAAGGCTTATTGAAGCAAGTTGGGATAATGGTGGAGCAGAGTCCTTCAGTGCAACCCTTCATATTATTTCTGAAGACAAGAGTGGTCTTCTTGCACAAATGACTGCATACATTGCAGCAGCAAAGATCTCAATCACAAGCGCAACAATCAAAACAGACAACACCCAAGGCACTGCCGAAACAGTCATCACAGTCCTCATCAACAATGCAAAGGAAGTTGATGACCTTATGGGCAAAATTCGCAATCTTCAAGGTGTCATTGAGGTGTATAGATGACCGAAATCCACAAAATAGAAGTGGGAAGTCTTCAAACAAACTGCTACGTCGTATCATCAAACGGCGTGGCTTTTGTTGTAGATATAGGTGCAGAGCCTTTGAAAGTCAAAGAGTACTGCGACAAAATGTCCCTTTCAGTTGAAGGCATACTTCTCACACACGGACACTACGATCACGTGGGCGCAGTCAACAGTTTTCAAAAGTTGACAGGAGCAAAGATATACGTCAGTGAAAAGGATGGTATCCTTGCCAATTCCTACAAAAATATGGCATTTGCCTTTGGCAAGGTTATGGACAAGTTTACCCCCGATTGCATTGTTGAAGACGGAGATATTATCACCATAGGTGATATGACTGTCAAAGTTGTGGCAACGGCAGGGCATACTGCAGGTGGGCTCTGTTTTATCCTTGAAGACAATATCTTTTCTGGAGATACACTCTTTCAAACCTCTTATGGAAGGACAGATTTCCCCACAGGCGACTTTGATGCCTTGAAAGATTCAATATCAAAACTTTTTGCACTTGAAGGGGATTATAAAGTTTTCCCCGGACATGGCAATAGCACGACACTTTCAAAAGAAAGAGAACATAATCTTATAAACTTCAATGATTAATTTTACATCTACAAAAGACAACTATACAGGGGATTTGATGGAACTTGTTCGTGCCTTCCACGAGAGAACGGACAAGGATTTTTCATTGCACCTTGAATATGATTTTGACGGGGATAGAATGTCGGTTTTCTTGAAAATTGATGGGGAAGACGGCAGAGAATACAACAGTCAATACACCATAAATGCAAAGGACGATATGGAACGCAAACGCCTTGAAAAAAGACATCTCAAAGAGGCAATTTACGGCGCAATCGTCGATTATACAGGCATAACTTTGCCTTATGGTTGCCTTACTGGAATTCGCCCCACAAAACTCTTTAGAGAACTTGGCTCAAAGGCAAAAGATATGTTTGAAAACGAGTTTTCAGTGTCAAAAAACAAGGTGGAATTGGTTGAAAACATTGTCAAAGTTCAAGAGCCTGTTCGCAATGACGGGGACGGATATGACGTGTTCGTGTTCATACCATTTTGCCCCACAAGATGCTCATATTGTTCCTTTGTTTCAGTGCCTATTGACAAGCAAAAGAAACTCATTGAGCCATACGTTGATTGCCTTTTGAAAGAGATCGAATTCATCAAGGAAGTCGTTGTCAAAAAGGGTCTTAAAATACGCACGGTATATGTGGGTGGTGGCACGCCAACATCAATTCCCATCCACCTTTTAGACAAGATTTTGGGCAGTCTTGAGTGGTTCAAGCCCTTTGAGTTCACTGTTGAGGCAGGACGCCCCGACACTATCAATACCGATATTCTAACCATGTTAAAAAGCCATGGTGTAAGCAGAATATCCATCAATCCTCAAACTTTCAATGACAAAACCTTGGCACTTATCGGCAGAAAACACACAACAGAACTTGTTGAAAAGGTTTATGATGAGGCAAAAGATATGTTCAGTGTCAATATGGACCTTATTGCTTGTCTTCCCGGAGAAACCCTTGAAGACTTTATGTATAGCGTTGACAAGGCAATATCCCTTGATCCTGACAATATAACAGTCCACACCTTGTATCTCAAAAAAGGCTCTGCCTTGAAACTTGGTGGACATCAATCAACAGACAAAGACGAAGCAGAAAAAATGGTGGACTATGCCTATGACAAATTGACAAAGGCAGGGTATGAGCCATACTATATGTACCGTCAAAAGTACACCAGTGCAAACCTTGAAAACGTGGGCTATGCAAAGCCCAAAACACTTTGTGTTTACAACGTTGACATTATGGAAGAAGACACCTCAATTCTTGCAATGGGCGCAGCAGCAATTTCAAAGAAATGGTCAAAGGACTTGAATCTCATTGAAAGAAACGCCAACTACAAAGAACCCCTTGAATACATCAAGCATTTTGACATCGTCATTGAAAAGCAAACAAAGTTCTGGCTCGGGGAAGAAATAGAGATGTAATCTCTGCAAAAAGAAAGAAAAAGCAAAAATCGGCAAAAAAAACCTTGAAAAAGGATGCAAAATCGTTTTACAAAAGTTTTTTTATATGATAATATAACTGACGTACTTTCTACAAGGTTTGGATAAATCTCCAGATTCATACTTTGTTGAAAGCGAATTACTTATCCACAGAAGGAGGCAAAACAATGGATAAAGCAACAAAACAAGCAATCATCGCAAAATACGGCCGCTCAGAAGGCGACACAGGTTCACCTGAAGTTCAAATCGCATTGCTCACAGCACGTATCAATGAACTCACAGCACACCTTAAGGAACACAAGAAAGACCACCACTCACGTCGTGGACTTCTTCAACTCGTTGGACAAAGAAAGAACATGCTCAACTACCTCAAGGATACAGACATTGAACGTTATCGTGCTATTATCGCAGCACTCGAACTTCGTAAGTAAAAAATCAAGCGGGCGTTTTTGCGCTCGCTTATTTTTATTTTTTGAAAAGAATAGGGGATGATGGAATCCCCAGAAGGAGTAATAAATGGAAAGAAAAATCTTTAAGACAACAATCGGCGGCAGAGAATTCGTCATTGAAACAGGCGCATACTGCAGCCAAGCAAACGGAAGTTGTATCGTACGTTGTGGCGACACAGTCGTTATGGTCAACGCAACAATGGCAAAGTCAGCACGTGAAGGCATGGACTATTTCCCCCTTGGTGTAGATTTTGAAGAAAAGATGTACGCAGTGGGCAAAATCCCCGGTGGCTTCAAAAAGAGAGAAGGCAGAGCAAGTGACAAAGCAATCCTCACAAGCCGTCTTATCGACCGTCCCATCCGTCCTTTGTTCCCCAAGGGACTCTACAACGACGTGACAGTCATCGCAACAGTCCTTTCTGTTGACACAAATATTCCCCCCGAAGTCCTTGGTATGATTGGCAGTTCAGTTGCACTCTCAATCTCAGACATACCTTTCGCAGGCCCTACAGGTTCAGTTGTTGTCGGTTATGTTGACGGCCAATACGTCATCAACCCTGACAGTGAACAAAGAGCAAAATCAAAGCTTCATTTGAGCCTTTCAGGCACAAAAGATGCAATTATGATGGTTGAAGCAGGCGCAAACATTATCACAGAAAAAGAAATGCTTGACGCAATCCTTTTCGGCCACGAAGAAATCAAGAAAATCGTCGCATTTATTGAATCAATCCAAGCAGAAATCGGCAAGCCCAAAGCAGACGTCGAACTTGAAAAGATTCCCGAAGATATTGACAACGCAGTCCGTGCATACGCAGACGACAAGATGGATGCAGTTCTTGAAAACTTTGATCGTTATGATCGTGAAGTTGCAGAAGATGCACTTGATGCAGACGTCCTTGCACACTTTGCAGATGACTTCAATGATTGTGCAAAGAAGACAAAGTTCATCCTTGACAGCCTTTACTACTTGAAGAAAGAAAAGGTCAGAGCAAAGATCGTCAACGACGGTGTCCGTCCCGACGGCAGAAGCCTCACAGAAATCAGACCCATCTGGTGCGAAGTTGGTATGCTTCCCAGAGTTCACGGCAGTGCAGTGTTCACACGTGGACAAACCCAAGCAATGACAACTTGTACCCTTGGTACAATCACAGAAGCACAAAAACTTGAAGGTCTTGATGAAGACTACTACAAGAGATATATGCACCAATACAATATGCCCGGCTACTCAACAGGCGAAGCAAAGCCCTTGAAGAGCCCCGGCAGACGTGAAATCGGTCACGGTGCACTTGCAGAACGTTCACTTGAACCCGTTCTCCCCAGCGAAGAAGAATTCCCCTACGCAATCCGTACAGTCAGTGAAATTCTTTCATCAAACGGTTCAACAAGCCAAGCATCAGTCTGTGGTAGCACACTCGCACTCATGGACGCAGGTGTCCCCATCAAAGCACCCGTAGCAGGTGTTGCAATGGGTCTTATCAAAGACACAAACAGTGGCAAAGTTGCAGTCCTCACAGACATCCAAGGTCTTGAAGACTTCCTTGGCGATATGGACTTTAAGGTTGCAGGTACAACAGAAGGTATCACAGCAATCCAAATGGACATCAAGATCAAGGGTATTGACGAAGCAATCTTGACACGTGCACTTGAACAAGCACGTCAAGGCAGACTCCACATCCTTGGCAAAATGATGGAAGCAATTGATGCACCCAGAGCAGAACTCAGCGCATGGGCACCCAAGATCGTATCATTTGCAGTTGATCCCGACAAACTTGGCGACATTATCGGCAAGGGTGGCAAGACCATCAACAAGATTATCGAAGAAACAGGCGTCAAGATTGACATCAGTGAAGACGGCACAGTATTTGTTGCATCAAACGATAGCGCAGCAATCAAGAAGGCACGTACAATCATTGAAAACATTGTCCGTGACGTTGAAATCGGTGACATCTACGAAGGCAAAGTTGTCAAAATCATGGAAAATGACAAGGGACAATTTGGCGCAAGCGTCAACTTTGCACCCGGCAAAGATGGTATGATCCACATCTCAAAACTTTCAAAAGAAAGAGTAGAGAAGGTCACAGACGTCATCAACGTTGGCGACACAGTCCTTGTGAAAGTCATCAAGATTGATGAAAAACACCGTGTTGATCTTATGCTTAAGGAAGTTCTCAAAAAAGCATAATAAAAACTGCGCTATTTAGCGCCTGACTTTGTCAGATACAACCCACACGATTCTCACGTACAACAAGTACGCTGCGACCCGTGTGGGTTTTTCTTTCTCGTCATCCATCTAAATATCGCAGTTTTTACACGTTGCTGAATAAGTTTACAGTGAAATCAAACAAAATCTTGGCTATTTAGCGCCTGACTTTGGACGCGATTGACGGCAAAGCCGTAGCAATGCGCTATTCCGTCACTTCGTTCCTTACAAGTTCAAGTCCACAAACAGTCACGTACGGCAAGTACGCTGCGACCCCTGTGGGTTTTTCTTTCTCGCCATCCATCTAAATATCGCAGTTTTTACACTATAAGCAGGTGCTTTTCTCATTATACATCTCAATATCGTGTTTTATAAACACTTACTTGTTCAATTTCGCATTTTGTTTGCGCAACTGAAAATATTCCACCCAACCCACCAGTCATTGTGGTTGAAATTTTGATAGAGTTATGACTTAAACATTTTCGTAGGGGAGATTCACGAATCTCCCGAATAAAGGCCCACTCCGGGAGGGGGCTGTTGCCGTTGGCAACTGGGGGAGAGCGCGCAAACGTCAATTCATGGAGCGAAGCGAGAATTCATGGCGAAGCCAATTCATGCCATAGCACACTCACTTATTTTTAACTTTTTGCGCAAAATAGACGGGTTTATTTTTACTTTTTTGTCATTTATTTTTGGTTTTTCGGAGAGTATAATATATTTGTAAACAGTGAGATCACTTTTTTCGACAAATAGAGATCATTGTTAAAATCATATATTGACATATATAAACAAATATAGTATTATTAAATTAACTTTATTAAGGTAAAGTAAAAAAGGAGATATTATTATGGCAAAATTTTGCACAAAATGTGGCAAAGAAATCAACGAAGATGCAGTGATCTGCGTACATTGTGGCAGTTCAATTGATCCTACAGCAACCAACCCCAACGATAGCAACAGTAAGAGCTGGTGGTGGCTTGGATTCCTTACAAGTTTGTTCTTCACACCTATCATTGGTTTGATTTTGTGGCTTGTATGGAAAGACGAAGCACCCCTTAAAGCAAGAAACGTTGGTCTTGGCACATTGTGGTCATTGGTAGCAGGTTTTGGCATTGGCATCATTGTTGGCATCATCTATTTTATCGTTATTGCATCAGCAATGGGCATCAGTGGTATGGCAGTTGGACCTATTTTGGGCGCAATCGGCATGCTTGCATAACTGAAATAGCATTTTATTAGGAGTAATTTATGGCAAAGTATTGTGAAAACTGTGGCGCACCCCTTCAAGAAGGTGCAATCGGTTGTGTGAATTGTGGCACATTCTTCAAAAAGGAAGAGCCTGCCCACGAGTTTATAGAACAAGATGCCAATTTTGACACAATAGTTCCTGAGTTCGTTCCCCAAGAAGAAGTCAAGGCAGAAGAACCCCAAAAGGCAACAAAATATTGTGGACGTTGTGGTGGCGTTATAGATGTTGATGCAGTGGTCTGTATCCATTGTGGCAGAGAAGTGGCAAAACCCATTGAAAAAGCAAAGGACAGCGACAAAATTGGTTGGGGATTCCTTGGATTCTTCATCAGTATGTTCTTTTCGCCCATAATCGGTCTTATAATGTGGTTGACCATGAAACAAGACACACCCAAGATGGCAAAAAATATCGGCATCGGCACATTGGTTGCAACAATTATTGATGCACTCGTTGTCATTGGCTTTGTCATTTGGTATGCAGTGGTACTCAATGCTGCAATGAACGGTGATATGGCATTTGAATTGGTTAGATCTGCAATATCTGCACTTCCTTTGCTGTAATCGGCTTAACACAATAAACAAATTTTAGACGAAAGTCGCAAAAAAGGAGATATTATTATGGCAAAATATTGTACACACTGTGGCATCCAATTGCCCGATGAAGCAAGAGCATGTGGCAACTGTGGCAAATTTTTCGTCGAAGTTGACGAAAATACACCTGCTTGGGAAAGAAAACTTTGCACACAATGTTGCACAAAAGTAGAACTCGCAGCAAATTTCTGCCCCAGTTGTGGACGTTCACTTGCAATTGAAAAAAAACCTGCAGAAGACAAAAAGAGTGTCGGCTGGGGTATCCTTGGTTTCTTTATTCCTCTCTTGGGATTCATCCTCTACTTAGTTTGGAGAAATGAAAAGCCTTTGAGAGCAAAGAGCATAGGTATCGGTACACTTGTTGCCGTTTGCGTTTCCGTAGTCAGTACGACAGCAAGCTTACTCGTAACACTTCTCGGTGGTGGAGCAGAGGCATCCGGTGTGTTTACAGCACTTACATCAGCACTTCCTATCCTGTAAAACAACTCAAATCTAATAGCAATTTCAATGGCATCACTTCGGTGGTGTCATTGTGGTAAGGAGCAAAAATGACAAATATATTGGCATCCATAACCAATCTAATGGCAATCTCATTTAACTTTTCAACAGATTCATTGAGTAGTGAACCAATATTCGCTGTTGCATCTGTGATTCTCTCTCTTATATCCATTGCAGTGCCTATACTTATCATTGTTGGAATACGCAAAAAAGGTGGCACAAGACGTACTGAAATATATAGAGATAATGTGGATTTAAGTTCAGATGATGGAGAAGATTCAAACGTAATTTTTGAAGACAACAGTGCCGTAAACACAAACGCCACAAGACCCCAACCCAAAAAGCAATATTGTAGATATTGTGGAGAAGAATTGTCAGAAAATGCCAAATTCTGTGAAAACTGTGGCGCACACGTTATGGAATAAAAGCAATTCAATTAAACAAAAAAAGACTGCGTTTTCGCAGTCTTTTTTCTATACTTTGAGTGTCTAACGTAGCAATTAATTTCAACCAAAGTTGCATAATATTTTCAAACAATGACATTGCTTACAACGTCAATTACAAGGTTTTGGCTCTTGATATACTCAATGATTTTGGGCAGAGCAGAAAGTGTTTCTTTGGTGGGGTGCATAAGCACAAGATCCCCGGCTTTTATGTTTTTCACGGCTCGAGAATATATCAAGTCAACGTCGTGATCTCGCCAGTCTATAGTGTCTCTTGTCCACATTATAACCTTATAACCAAGATGGTCGCAGGCAGAGAACATATTTTCTCCAACACTCCCAGATGGTGGCGCAAAAAGTTTTGAGTTCTTGTAATGGTCAAAGCCCTTTAAGTGTGCGTCCAAAAGTCTTTCTGTCAGCAGTATTTCATCAATGTTTTTCTGGTAAGAAAGTGCCTTGTGGTCACGGTGTAAATATCCGTGATTTCCAATTTCCATACCCATATTGTATAGGCTCAAAAGTGCAGTTCCATTTCGTTCCACCCATTTGCCACCAACAAAGAAAGTGACACGAAAACCGTGTTCAACCATCAATTCTGCAATTTTAAGTGCCGTTTCGGTATTTTCATAGACGTTGAACATAAGTGCCACTCGTCCGGAATTAGTGTCCCCTTGATATATGGCAGAGGTTTCACTGACAGTGGGCGTAGGGGTTGTGACGGCATAGATTGTCACACCAAAAGTTGCAATCAAAGTCAGTGTGATGACAATGTTTGAAATGATATGGATTTTTTTCATTTTGTTGATGTTTGATTTCATATTTTAAAATATGTTGGATAAATCTTTTATATGTGCTATAATGTTGACAATATGGTTTACGCCCCATTTTTTTGGGCATACTGAAAGGAATATATATGAGAAAAATTGTAACATTTGACAGTGGACTTAAGATGGTGCTTGTGCCCAACAATGCAGTGCGCAGTGTGTCAATCGGCATATTTGTAAATGCAGGCACAGAGTACGAAACTGAAAGGGAAGCAGGCATTTCCCACTTTATTGAGCATATGGTGTTCAAGGGCACTACAACACGTAGTGCATTTGACATTGCCAACGAAACTGACAGTATCGGTGCAGTGCTCAATGCATACACGTCAAAGTCACACACTTGTTTCTACACAACGTCACTTGACACCCACATGGAAAAGTGTTTTGACGTGTTGACAGATATGTATCTCAACCCCAAGTTTGACCCTACTGACCTTGAAAACGAAAGGAAAGTGGTCTATGAAGAAATCAACGAGTGCGAAGATTTGCCCGACGACGTCTGCCTTGAAATGCTCCTTGGAGAAAGGTTTGACGGACACCCCTTGGGCGCGCCGATTTTGGGCTATAAATCCACCCTTGAAAAACTTGAAAACAAGGATCTTTTTGACTATATGTCAAGAAGATATACCCCTTCAAACACCGTAGTTGCATTTGCAGGAAATATCAAGGAAGAAGACTGCAGAGCACTTGTAGAAAAATATCTTGAAAGCAAAGTGAAAAAAGTGCATTCCACAATAGAGCACAAGGCACACGAAACAAAGGCGTCATACGTTTCAAAGAAGAAAAAGATATCTCAATCTCACATTGCAATGGCTTTCCCCGCCTTTGAATACGGTGATGATAGAGCATATCTTGTCAACTTGATGTCATCAGTCTTTGCAAGTGAAATGTCAAGCCGTCTTTTCCAAAGTGTCCGTGAAAAACTTGGGCTTTGCTATACAATCTCCGGCTCATCATCAATCTATGAAAAGAACGGTGCGTATATTATATATACGGCAACAAGCCCCGAAAATACAGAAAAGGCAATTTCTGCAATCAAAAAGGAAATTGATCTTCTTATTGAAAAGGGCATAACTGAAGAAGAATTGAAAAAAGGCAAGGAACAGTTGAAGACGTCACTTGTCTTGGGACAAGAAAGCACGTCTGCAATGATGAAGGCATACGGAAGACGTGCTTGTGTCATGGGTGACCTATTTGACACGGATAGAATACTGGAAATCATAGATTCTGCCACAACCGAAAGCATACTTGAAGTTGTCCGTCAAATCTTTGATTATAGCCGTGTGACCCTTGCAATCGTGTCAGGCAATCCCCCCAAGAACGCCCTTGACCTTTTGAAATAATACAAGCAAAATTCGGCAAAATATACCCGAAAAAGAAAAGCACCTATTTAGGTGCTTTTAATTTTTTTCAAAAAAGTGGTAATAATTGAAAATTATTCTTGAAATTGTCACTTTGATGTGCTATAATTTTTTAGATAATAAATCTAAGGCGAAACTATGCAAACAAACACACGACATTTAAGAGCGAATACAGGTTATAAAATTGGACTCGGGATTTTCATAATCCTCTTGTCCGTCTTTTGTTTTATATGCGATCTCGGAGCATTTGGCGAAGTTGGTAGAGCAGTGTCCAATGTCACCATCGGCTTCTTTGGTCTTGCAGATTACGGCTACTGTATTGTAGGCGTAATTGTTGGTTTTGCACTTATTTTCAATTTCCGTCTTAGAATCCGTCTTTCAAAACTCGCATTTTTTGCAGTGCTCTTTGCTCTTGCACTGCTTGCCCTTCAAATTTGGACATCAAGTTCACACATTATCGGCAACTCATACGAGCAATATCTCTTGTCCTGTTATCACAACACAAATACGGCAGGTGGCATGCTCTATGGCATCACAGCCTATCCCTTGATGAAAGCCGTCACAACAGTGTGGGCACTTGCAATCACTTGCGTCGTCTTCTTTGTGGTGGCATTTGTCGGTTTCTTCCCCTACATCAAAAAGAACGTCATTTACGTTGTCAAAGACAGACGCGTTGAAGATGAAAAGCCTGCAAAACAACGTAAGTCAATTTTTGCACGCAAAGAAAAGAATCAAAAGCAATACCAACCCGAAACAGGCAACCAAGTCTATCTTCAAGAGCAAGATGAAGATTGGGTGCAAGACACAGGCAAATTTAATCCTTTGTACCCCAACCAAACTGGCGCAATAGAAGATGAAGAAATAAGCCGTGTTCCCGACAGATATTCATCAAAAGGACTTGCAAGAGATATTCTCTTTGGCAGAGGGGATTCATACGGCGATAGTCTTGAAAGATTCAACACCATCAAAAATCCCGAAAACGCTTTCTCACGCCCGGGTGCATCATATAGCGCATCAAGACGTATGGAATTGCGCACTCGCCTTGGCATTGATGAAACATCTATGACCGAGTCATATATCGTGCCAAGAGAAGAAGTGAAACCTGTCCAAGAAACAAAGGCTGAAACCACTGAAAAACTTGATCTTAATGAACTTCGTGATTCATCAAAGAAGAACGAGGGTGGCACACTTGGATATTCATCATTTGAAGCACTCAAGCAAGACCAAATCCGTCTGTTTGGCGAGAGAGCAATGGAAGAAAAGGAAGTCAAGCCTCAATTCCAAGCAGTGGCATACGACACCCAACAAACTGCAGAACCTATCAAGGGGGAAGTGGAAAAACTTGAAGTCATCCGTCCCACAAAGATTGTTGGCAAGCCCGAAATCCCCAAAGCACGCCAAGGAGATAAACCCAGTACTATGGCAGGCATTCAAGGGGAAATTGTCCGTGCAATCACAGGGGAAGAAAAGGCAGAACAATCTGTCTATAAAGAAGAAGTTGAAGCAGACGCATACGAAGGCACAGTCCTTCCTGCCGAATACGTTGCTCCTGCAGAGTCCAGACTTGTATATCAAGCACCCGTTGACCCAGCCGAAGAAGAAAGAGCAAGAAAGACAAGTCAATCCTTTATGGAAAAGCGCAACGAAATGGTTGAAACACCTGCACCTACCCCCGAAAAGCAAGTGGAACAACCCGTTCAATCTCAAGCCCCTGCAAAAGTCAATCTTGATGCAGTGCCCACTGCAGAACCCGATTGGAGAAAAATATTCTCTGAACAATCAGGCAGAGCAACCCTTGACACAAGACCTGCAACTGAACAAAACCAAAACGTCATTGGCGTAGGTGCACCAGACAAACCTTTGGATAGTGACGGCACAGTGTATCAAACGTCTTTCCTTGCAAAGCAACAAGCAGACGCCATTGCAAAGGCAAGAAAGGAAGCACCTGCACTTTCAAGAGCAGAACGTGCCGAAATTGAAATAGAAAAAGAAAGACAAAAAGCAGTGCGCAAGGTGTCTGTCACAAGAGAGCCATCAATCAAGGCTATGGAAAAGAAAGTGGAAAAGATGGAAAACATTGACACTTCCAAGGAAAGAGTGACACAAGTGACCATAGATCAATCCATCTATCAAGCCACACCCAAGCGTCCTTATATCGCACCTCCTATGAGCCTTTTGAAGCCCCAAGAGGCTGCCGTTGACCAAAACGAAGATTACGAATCAAAGAAAGAAGCAATCATTGAAGGATTGGCATTTTTCGGCATAGGTGCACAAGTGACCAACATTGAAGTTGGCCCAACTTTCTCACTTTATACCCTTTCAGTGCAAATGCCCAAGGGCAAGTCAGTCACAACACTCACTTCTTACGAAAATGACCTTGCAATGCGCATGGAAGAAGAAAGTGTCCGTATTCTTGCACCTATCCCCGGCAAAAACGCTGTTGGTATTGAAGTGCCCAACAAGAAAAAGAGAATGGTGCGCTTGAGTGAAATCCTCAACTCACCTGAATTTAACCAAGCCAAATCACCCACCACGTTTGCAATGGGTGTTGACCTTTACAACCACGTCCACGTAAGTGATATCAAAGATTTGCCCCACATGCTCGTTGCAGGTGCAACAGGCGCAGGCAAGAGCGTGTGCATAAACACACTTCTCATCAGTTTGCTCTACAAAGCAAGCCCCGAAGATTTGCGTATTATCCTTGTTGACCCCAAACGTGTTGAAATGTCAAGTTATGCAGGACTTCCTCATCTTATGCTTGATGAAATCGTCTGCGACGTTGACAAGGCAATCCGTGCGCTCAACTGGGCAATCACTGAAATGAACAGACGTATTATGTTCCTTGAGGCCAATAGGTTTAGAAACATTGACGACTACAACGAAGACTGCGCAAAGTCAGGCAACGAAAAGATGCCTCGTATTCTCATTGTCGTTGATGAACTTGCAGACCTTATGTCCCTTGGCAAGAGAGCAGTTGAAGATGCAATCAACCGTCTTGCAAGACTTGCTCGTGCAGTTGGCATCCACCTTATCCTTGCAACACAACGTCCTTCAGTTGACGTCATCAGTGGTACAATCAAAAACAACTTGCCCACACGTACTGCATTTAGAGTCACGTCAGGCTTTGACAGTAGAACAGTCCTTGACTCATTTGGTGCAGAAAAACTTCTTGGCAATGGCGACTTGCTCTTTATGACTGCCAAGACACCTTTGCCTGTACGTATGCAAGGCTCATACGTTTCAAACAGTGAAGTTGAAGCAATTGTCAACTTCATCAAGGAAAACAACGATAGTTCTTACGATCCTACCGTCAAGGAACAAATCTTCAAAGATCCTCAAGAAGAAACACAAAATCAATCTTCTGGTGGCAGAGATGACAAGCGCAAGAAGAAGGGATTGCCTCCCGAATTTTTTGAAGCACTTGAAATCGGTATGGAAGAAGGCATTTCAATCTCATACCTTCAAAGAAAACTCTCTCTTGGTTTCCAAAAGGCAGCAAGAATGTTTGACACTATGAAAGACATGGGCTTGCTCGTTCCTGATGAAAAGGATACAAAGAAGTCAAGGGTCAACCTTACAAGAGATGAGTATGAAGAACTTGTCCGTGCAAATGAAGAAGGAGAAGAATAATGAAAATAGGCGCAATCTCTCTCGGCTGTGACAAAAACAGAGTTGACACCGAAAAGATGCTCTCTCGCCTTGTTGGTGCAGGGCATACGTTGGTTGGCACAGAAGACGATGCAGACATTATTATCGTCAACACATGCGCATTTACTGATGATGCCAAAAACGAGGCAATAGACGAGATTTTGTCAGCAGTAGAGCACAAACGCAAACATAAAAAGAAAAAGATTATAGTCACAGGTTGCTTGCCCCAAAGATATATGGACACACTTGAAAAGGAATTCCCTCAAGTTGACGCATTTTTGGGTGTAGCCGACTATGACGGGATCTGTGACACAGTGGAAAAGATCTCAAAGGGCGACAAAATCTATAACTCGGCCTGTGGAGATGCTTTCTATGGTGGCAGAGTACTTACAACACCTTATCACTACGCATACCTGAAGATCGCAGATGGTTGCAACAACCATTGTACATACTGCGCAATTCCGTCAATAAGGGGCAAATATCGCTCTGAAAAGATGGAAGATCTTCTTGAAGAAGCCAAACTTCTTGAAAAGGAAGGAGTCAAGGAACTTATCCTTGTTGCACAAGATGTGACAAGATATGGCATAGACTTTGACGGCAAATCACACCTCCACGAACTCGTTGACAAGTTGAGCGCAATGGACTTTGATCTTATCCGTCTTTTGTACCTTGAACCCGAGGCAATAGATGATGAAATCATTGAAATGATAGTGTCCAATCCCAAAGTGGCAAAGTATGCAGACGTGCCTTTGCAACATATAGACAACGCCACGTTGAAACTTATGGGCAGAAGATGTGACGAGCCTACAACCCGTGCGCTCATCAAAAAAATGAGAGAGAAGGGTATTGTGCTTCGCAGTTCATTTATTTGTGGATTCCCCGGAGAAACCGAGGAGGCACACGAAAAACTCGTTGAGTTCATCAAGGAAGGCAACATTGACTATGCAGGTTTCTTTGCCTATTCAAGAGAAGAAGGTACGGCGGCGGATAGGCTTCAAAACCACCTTGAAGAAGAAATTAAAGTTGAAAGAGCAAATAGGCTGAAAGATATCCAAACGGAAGTGATGAACAAGCGCAATAGCGCACTTCTTGGCAAAACAATCAAAGTCCTTTTTGACGAAATTGATTACGACAAACAAATGTTTTTGGGCAGGGCAGAATTCCAAGCACCTGACATTGACAACGTAGTATATTTTACAGCAGACAAGGAAGTCCACGTCGGCGAGTTCTATGATGTAGAAATCACTGGCGCAGACGGAATTGATCTCGTGGGGAAAGCATTATGAAAATTACATTAGCAACAAAAATCACAATCGCAAGAATCTTCCTTATCATACCCACAGTTATACTTTTCGTATTGGGTATGGTATTCCAAACAGATGCACTACTTTATCCCTTGTTTATGGCACTTTCAAGTGTGCTTTTTGTGGTGCTCTGTGCAACAGACGTCCTTGACGGACATATCGCAAGAAAGACAGGCACAGTGACAGATCTTGGCAAATTCCTTGATCCTATCGCAGACAAAGTTGTTGTCATCATCATGCTCCTTCTTGTCATCTGCCACGGCAAAGGACTTTATACCTTTGACGGAAATGACTTGGTTGTCACACTTATCGGTGGCGTCGTTATTGCAAGAGAACTCATCATTGGTGCATTTAGATGTATCGCAGCAGGCAAAGGACTTGTCCTTGCAGCAGACATCTATGGCAAAGTCAAGACAACACTTCTTGACGTTGCACTTGCAATTATGATCGTTGGTGGCACACACCTTTTCGTTGCATGGATCGGCTCAATCTTCTTCTATGCAGGTGGCATTATGGCAGTTGTGTCAGGTGTCAACTACGTTGTGAAAAACAAGCACGTCCTTCTTGACAAACAACCTGAAGACAATGTTGAAGTCAAGGAAGAAGTTGTGGTTGAAACAGCAGAAGTGGAAGAAACAACAGAAGCATAAAACAATCAAAAAATAATCAAATTGATTTACGAGTAAATCAAAAATATAGGCAGAGTAGGGCTATGATACAAGAAGTCGTCAAAATTTGTGGTCTTGACAAAGACACCATCCGTCTAAAACTCAGTCAGTTTCTTGGCATGGGGGTAACTTTTGACGTGGAAGAAAATTGCCTTGATGCAAAGATTACAATGACTTCTGCAGGCTCAAGAGAAAGTTTTGAGCAAGTCAAGTCCTACGTCTATAACACCTTCAATGAGCAAGTTTATGCAACGGACGATATTTCTTTGCACGTCCTTGCCACAACACTGTTGAAACGCAACAAAAAAGTTCTTTCAGTGGCAGAAAGTTTGACTGGGGGCGAAATCTGTTCTCGATTGACTTCAGTGCCCGGTGTCAGTGAAAACTTCTATGAAGGCATAGTATGTTACAACCGTCACTCAAAGATGGACAGACTTGGCATACCAAGGGCATTTATTGGGGAGTACGGCACAGTATCAAGAGAAACGGCTCATGCAATGGTCAGTGGACTTCTCAACTCAAAAGTTGACATTGGTCTTGCAACAACAGGGCTTGCAGGTCCCACTGGGGACGAAGGAAAGCCCGTAGGGCTTGTTTATATCGCAGTTGGTGGTGGCGAGTTTATAACCACCTTTGAAAAAAGACTTTCGGGCGACCGAAATCAAGTTAGGGAAGCAACGGCAAACTTGGCATTATTCTACCTCGTAAGATACTTACGTGGGGACATTTTGCTCTTGTAAGTCGGTGACCAATATAGATTTTATAAGGAGAAAACAAATGGCAGAAAAAACCAATCTCGAACTTGCTTTGCAAGCAATCGAAAAGAAATATGGCAAAGGTTCAATCATGAAGATGGACGGCGAAAATTTGCAACAAGTTGAAGCCACGTCATCAGGTTGTCTTACCCTTGACAATGCACTTGGAATCGGTGGATTCCCCAAGGGCAGAATTATTGAAATCTACGGCCCTGAATCATCAGGTAAAACAACAGTTGCACTTCACGCAGTTGCAGAGGCACAAAAGAACGGTGGCACAGCAGCATTTATTGATGCAGAACACGCTCTTGACCCTATGTATGCATCACAACTTGGTGTCGAAATTGAAAACCTTTACATTTCACAACCTGACAGTGGTGAACAAGCACTTGAAATCCTTGAAACACTTGTGAGAAGTGGCGCAATTGATATCGTTGTTGTTGACTCTGTTGCAGCACTCACACCTCAAGCAGAAATTGACGGTGAAATGGGTGATAGCCACGTAGGTCTTCAAGCACGTCTTATGTCACAAGCACTTCGCAAACTCACAGCAGTTGCATCAAAGTCAAAGTGCACAATCATCTTCATCAACCAACTCCGTGAAAAAGTTGGTGTCATGTACGGCAACCCCGAAGTCACAACAGGTGGCAAGGCACTCAAGTTCTATGCAACAGTCCGTATTGACATTAGAAAAGCAGATGCAATCAAAGACGGCACAGAAATCGTCGGCAACCACGTGAAAGCAAAGATCGTCAAAAACAAAGTTGCACCTCCTTTCAAAGTTGCAGAATTTGACATTATGTACGGCACAGGCATTTCAGCACTTGGCTGTATGGTTGACGTTGCAGTTGAAAAAGGCATCATCCAAAAGAGTGGCAGTTGGTTCAGTTACAATGATGAAAAGATCGGCCAAGGCAGAGAAAGAGTCCTTGACTATCTCAAGAACACACCCGACGTCGCAGACGAAATCAACACAAAAGTTAGACAAGCACTCGGCTTCTAACATACATAAGTTGTGGGCATAATTTGTCCACGCTTGAGCGTATCAAAAAATGACGGCAAAGATGGGGAAACTTGGTTTTCCCCCATTTGAGCCGTAGAAATATGTATTTTATACGCATGCGCACGATATTTTAATATATAAATTGCGTTTATATGTGTATAGTGTACTGCAAAAAAATTGACTATCGAACAAAAAAGTTCTATAATTAAAAGGACAAGAGAAATCTTGATTATATAAATGGAGGTCAGCGATGACAAGCACATTATTTAATTTGCTTGCAGTCCTTGGGCCCGGCGCAATAAGTGGAATAGCCATTGCAACAGCAGTCGTTGGTGCTGTAATCGGTCTATTTGGATATAGATTATATTCACAAAACAAAATTGGCGTGGCAAAAAGAGAAGCTGCAAGAATCATAGAAGAAGCAAATCTCGAAGCAAAAGACATCCGTAAAGACGGACTTTTGGAAGCAAAAGAACAACAAAACAAAATGCGTTCAGACTTTGAAAAGGAAACAAAGGAACGCAGAGCAGAATGGCAACGTACTGAAAACCGTCTTGCTCAAAAAGAAATGGCCCTTGAAAAGAAAGAGGATTCCATTGACAAAAAAGAGCAGTCACTTGACAGAAAACTTGAAGACCTTGAAAAATCACAAAAGGCTCTTGAAGAAAACAAGGAAAGACTGAAAAACATTGAACAAGAGTTGAACGTAGCACAAGAAAGTGTCCAAAAGGAACTTGAACGTGTTGCAGGCATGACCAAAGAAGAAGCATCACAAGAACTCAAAGATGCACTTCTTGAAGGTGTCAAAAAGCGTGCATCACAAGAAGCAAAGCAACTCATCCAAGAAGCAAAGGACAACGCCACCAAAGAGGCACAAAATATCATTGGTCTTGCAATTCAACGTTGCGCAGCAGATCATGCAACAGAAAACACAGTTTCAGTTGTTGCATTGCCCAGTGACGAAATGAAAGGCAGAATTATCGGCAGAATGGGACGTAATATCCGTGCCCTTGAATCTGCAACAGGTGTTGACCTTATCATTGACGACACCCCCGACGTTATCACACTTTCAAGTTTTGATCCTGTGAGAAGGGAAGTTGCTCGTCTTACTCTCGAAAAACTCATTGCAGACGGACGTATCCATCCTGCTCGCATTGAAGAAATCGCAGAAAAAATTAGAAAAGAAGTTGAAGCAGGCATCAAAGAAGCAGGCGAAGAAGCAGTCTTTGAAGCAGGCATCCACGGAGTCCACCCCGAAATCGTCAAGACACTCGGCAGACTCAAATATCGTACAAGTTATGGACAAAACGTCCTCAAACACTCTCTTGAAGTGTCCTATCTTGCATCACTTATGGCACAAGAATTGGGCATTGATCCCAAGATCGCAAAGAGAGCAGGCTTGCTCCACGATATAGGCAAAGCAGTTGACCACGAAGTTGAAGGCACACACATCCAAATTGGTGTTGACCTTGCCAAGAAATATCGTGAAAGTGGAGATGTTATCCACGCAATCGCAGCACACCACAACGATATCGAACCCGAAACAATCGCAGCAGTGTTGGTGCAAGCAGCAGACGCAATTTCATCAGCCCGTCCCGGTGCAAGACGTGAATCACTTGAAAACTACGTCAAACGTATTGAAAAGTTGGAAGTTCTTGCCAAGTCATTTGATGGTGTTGATCAAACATTTGCAGTGCAAGCAGGCAGAGAAATTAGAGTCCTTGTCAAGCCCGAACAAGTCAATGACGAAGCAACTGTATTCCTTGCAAAAGAAATCGCAGAAAAACTCGAAAATGAACTTGAATATCCCGGACAAATCAAGGTCAATGTTATCCGTGAAGTGAGAAGTGTAGAATATGCAAAATAAAACCACTGTAAAAACACAAGACGAAATCGCAAAGATCGTAAAAGCAGCAGAAATCATTGACGACGTCTTTGATTATATCCTTAGCGAACTGAAAGAAGGCGTCACAGAACTTGAAATTTCTGACAAAATCAAGGCAAAAGTTGTCGAACTTGGTGGCAGTGACGTATCTTTCCCCACAATCGTAGCATTTGGCGCAGGTGGATGCGAACCCCATCACGAACCCACTGACAAAAAACTTGAAAAAGGCGAATTTGTCACAATCGATATGGGTGCAATCTATGAAGGCTATTGTTCAGACTTTACACGTACAGTCGCCTTTGGCGAAATCAGTGATGAACAAAGAAAAATCTACGAAATCGTCCTTAAAGCATACAAACTTGGCATGGACGGAGTTGTGGAAGGCGCAGGATGTAAAGCAGTTGACGCATTGACAAGAGATTATATCTCACTTTGTGGCTATGGCGACAACTATATCCACGGCACAGGCCACGGCGTAGGCACAGAAATCCACGAAAACCCCTATGTCAACACAAGAAGTGATGAAACACTCAAAAACAACGAAGTCATCACCATCGAACCCGGCATCTATATTCAAGACAGACTTGGCGTCCGTATTGAAAATATGATCATTGTCGGCACAAAGGGCCCCGTCAGCAGACAAACAGTGGAACTTATCACAATCAAGTAATCAAAAAACAAAATAGAAATTTTTTATAAAACAGGAGAAAAATATTATGGCACAAATTATGGCAGGCGACATCAGAAAAGGCGTAACCTTTTTGTATGAAGGCAAAATCATGACAATCGTTGAATTCCAACACGTCAAGCCCGGCAAAGGCGCAGCATTTGTCCGTACAAAGATGAAGAACGTCGTTGATGGCAGAACACTTGAAAACACCTTCAACCCCACTGATAAACTTGAACTTGCACACATCGAAACCAAAGATATGGAATATCTCTACACCGATGGCGAATTCTACTACTTCATGGACAAAGAAACATACGAACAAATTCCTTTGAACCACAGCCAAGTAGAAGATGCACTTCAATTTGTCAAGGAAAACGGAACAGTCAAGATGAAGTTCTTCCAAGGCTCACCTTTCTCAGTTGAACCCGAAAACTTTGTTGAACTTCTCATCACAATCTGTGAACCTGCAGCAATCGGCAACACAGCAACCAACGCAACAAAGCCCGCAACAGTTGAAACAGGCTATGAACTTATGGTTCCTATGTTTGTCAACGAAGGCGACACAATCCGTATCGACACAAGAACTGGCGAATATATGTCACGTGTTAACTAATCAAATTAAGTTTACTTAGTAAACTTATAAGGTAGAGCAGACATACAAGGCAAGTCTTTGTGTGTTTGCTCTTTTCCTTTAAGGGCAGTAAAACGACTATACAACGCAAATCAAATAAGGACAAAAATATGATTATCGAAAGAGCAATAGAATTTGTCAAGAAAACTTTTGAGAGTGACTTCAGTGGTCACGACTATTTTCATACAATGAGAGTTTTCAACATTGCAAACACCATTGCAGAGAAGGAGGGGGCAGACCA
>JAZLBO010000012.1:0-89469 GCA_045613765.1 Clostridia bacterium
GGATGATTTCGTAGCCGTAACGGTCACGATTCCACAATGAACCGAGGATAATAGTGGTTGAATTACCACGAATAAGGTCGGAATTGACGGATGAAATATCCATAACTGTTTTTCTCCTAATATACTACGTATATAAGAATATCATCTATTCTCAAAATGTCAATATTTTGTAATACTTTTCTTAATTTTTCTCTTGTTTTCGCAGTGTAACTGCCTTTGCGGCGCTCTTTCGTCTGTCTTCAGTGATTGCCGCATAGTGTTTCTTGGTTGTGTTGACGTCTTTATGTCCAAGGACGTCTGCAACCATATATATGTCCCCGGTGGCACGATATAAGTTTGTGCCGTAAGTGCTACGCAGTTTGTGTGGGGATATTTTTTTCAAAGGAGCAGCGATCATTGCGTACTTTTTGACAAGGTTTTCAACTGCACGGACTGAAATCCGTTTGATCTGTAAGGACAGGAACAGTGCATCTTTGTCATCAATATGCAGTTTTTGACTTCTTTCTATGAGCGCCTTTCTTTCGCCTTCTATATAGTAGAGCAATGCTTCACGGACTTCCGTGCCAAAGTAGAGAATTGCACGGTTGCCACCCTTTCTTGTGACCGTAAAACCATTGGTGTCAAAGTCAATATCACTTAAATTTAAGCCAACACACTCACTAACACGGATACCTGTGCCAAGCAAGAGCGTCAAAATTGCCACGTCTCTCGCTCTTGTGTTGAGCAAAATCTTTCTTTGATGCTCACTCATAGAGGTGCTTTCTTCGGCTGCATCAAGGATTTTGTCAATTTCTCGTGATTCAAGACGGATGATATCCTTTTCATGTTGCTTGGGCATCTTGATTTTGCTTGCGACATTTTGCGTCAACTTGTCTTTGTTGTAGAAATACTTGAAAAACGTACGGACAGTCGACAGTTTTCTTGCTTTTCCTTTTTCGCCATTTGAAAATTCCTTGCCTTCAAACTCGTAGAAGGTCAAATATTCCAAAAATCCTTCAAGATGCAGAAGGGTAATTCCTTCAAGGTCACGTAATTCAATATTTTTTGGATCTTTTTTGAGCCTAAATATTGATACTCTTTTGACTAAATAGTCAAAAAATATGCGCAAGTCATAGGCGTAATTAAGGCGAGTTAATGATGTGGTTTGTGATTCAATACCAATAAAAAACTCCTCGCAAAAATCGGGCAAGTCATCACGAATGCCCAATAGTTTTCTCGTTGTTTCTTTATCTCGTTCCTTAAAATAATCTGCCATACAATTTGCTCTTTATAATATCAATAATATTATAACAAACTATTCGCAAAATGTCAATATTGTAATGGTGTCAAACCACAATATTTTGACCGTAAAAATTGTGGGGAAGTGGTATATGTAGTGTTTCAAGCGATTGCGAAAATTTTTATGTTGTAAATGTTTTTCCTGTTCATTTGGCAAGGTCTGTGCCAATTTTTGTTTTTTGACAAAAAAATATCGCAAGGAGCCTTGCGATATTCCTTTTGCGATTCAATAAGTTGTTTTTAAGAAGATTTGACTGAACAGCATTTCAAATTGAATCGTCAAAGTTTTGTTTGATTTTTGTCAAGATTTTGTTTTCAAGCCTACTGACTTGCACTTGTGACACGCCAAGTTCATTTGCCACGTCACTTTGAGTTTTATCTCTAAAGTAGCGCAAAATTATAATTTTTCGCTCCCTTTCGGGCAGTTTTGTAATGGCATCTTTGATGATAAGTTTGTTTAGATCATTTTCTGGGGTGTTTTTGTCTGCAATTTTATCGCCCAAGGTCAAGTCATCATCGTCATCAATTGTTTCGTTTAGGGATAGCACCATTTTTGATGTGTCAAGTGCCAAGACAATATCCCCTGTGTCACACTCAAATACTTGTGCAAGTTCTTCAACGGTAGGGGTGGGGTTGCCGGCTTTTTCTTGCTGATCGGTGTACGCAGAGATTTTGTAGGCAAGTGTTTTTGAAAATCTCGACACTTTGACTGCACCATCATCACGAAGAAATCTTTTGATTTCCCCTGTAATCATTGGAACGGCGTATGTGGAAAATCTGACACTAAAAGTGTCATCAAATCCCATCATGGCTTTTGTGAAACCCATTGCACCTAGTTGCATAAGGTCATCATATTCCAATCTGCCTTTGAAACGTTTGACAATAGACTTTATCAAAGGCATATTTTCTTGTATTAGTTTTTCTTTGGCATTGTCATCACCCGCCTGCGCCTGTTTGATCAGGGCAAGGGTTTCTTCGTGGCTTAACATACGCCAAATCGCTTTGTCATAGTCACTGACGTGCCTTGCCCAAGGGTTGAAATAATCTCGACGCTATCCATAAAAGTTTCCATAATTGTGAAACCCATGCCACTTCGTTCATCTCCACCACTTGTGTACATTGGCGTTCTTGCCATTTCGACGTCTTCAATACCTTTGCCGTTGTCACTTATAGTGACAGATAAGGTATTTTCATTGATGCTTGCAGATATTGAGATGATTCCATTGCCGTTTTCGTACGCGTGCACAACGCAATTGGTCACGGCTTCACTGATTGCAGTCTTCAAATCACTGATCTCCTCGATGGTGGGGGAAAGTGGAAGGATAAAAGAAGATAGGGTATTTCTTGCAAAGGCCTCGTTTTCGCCTATTGCAGGTATTTGCATTTTGAAATAGTTATTCATAATCAACTCCTTATATTTTTGGACAGAGAGAATATACGCCACTTGCACGGAAAATTTTATCTACGTGGGCGGGTACGTTTTGCAGTAGAAGTTCAACGTTGTTGTCCTTGAGCCTTTTATATCTTCCAAATATTAAGCCCAAACCGGTGCTGTCAATAAAGGAAACATCCTTAAAGTCAAAGATAACGGCACGAAGTCCTTGCCTTGAGATGAGATTGTCAATGTCGCTACGGATTTTTTTGACGTAGTAATCATCAATATCTCCAATAAATTTAATGTAAAGATTATCAAATTGAAATTTATGCTTCACTTTTGAGCCCTCCGTGTATATAATAAATAAGAAAAATACCCTTGCATTAAGAAAGATTGTCGCAATTTGGGAGATATCAAAGAAAAAGAATAAAAATTTCCTAAAAAATTGTGTGAAAAATTGTTGACAAGTTTTTCAACTTATTGTATATTGTAAAAGTCGTGAAAATCCCCTCGGGGTGTGGCGCAGTTTGGTAGCGCACTTGCTTTGGGAGCAAGGGGCCGGAAGTTCAAATCTTCTCACCCCGACCAATATCACGAGTAAGCCGAAAGATTCGGGCCTTTAGCTCAGTTGGTTAGAGCGGTCGGCTCATAACCGATTGGTCCGCGGTTCGAGTCCGTGAAGGCCCACCATTAAAAAATACAAAAGTATGGCCCGGTAGTACAGTTGGTTAGTACGCCAGCCTGTCACGCTGGAGGTCAGGGGTTCGAGCCCCCTTCGGGTCGCCAAAATAAATGAGGCAGTGATAAACTCGCTGCCTCATTTAACACCAAAACTAGCCTCGGTAGCTCAGTTGGTAGAGCAGGGGACTGAAAATCCCCGTGTCGGTGGTTCAAGTCCGCCCCGAGGCACCATCAATAATGCTAGTGTAGCTCAGTCGGTAGAGCAGCTGATTTGTAATCAGCAGGTCGGGGGTTCAAGTCCGTCCACTAGCTCCATCTGGGAGGGTTCCCGAGTGGCCAAAGGGAGCAGACTGTAAATCTGTTGTCAGTGACTTCGGTGGTTCGAATCCACCCCCTCCCACCAAGAAAATCCAAGTCGAATGAATTGGGTTTTTCTTTTGGGGTGGGAAAAGGTGGATTAGGCATCTATGATGCCGTATTGCAATACTTTGTATTGCACGAACCACCTTTCGGTGGTGGCGCGAAGTGCTTTATGCACAAGTGCCACACTTCGCTATTATACGAATCCACCCCCTCCCACCAAGAAAATCCAAGTCGAATGACTTGGGTTTTCCTTTTGGGGTGGGAAAGGTGGATTAGGCATCTATGATGCCGTTTACAATACTTTGTATTGTACGAACCACTTTTCGGTTATGGCGCTTGAGCAATAACGCAAGCTTCGGCTCTTCGCTATTACGAGTATTTATTTTCATTGACATGATTTGTGCCATCAACTATAATTTGGATATATAAACGTATAAATTTATGGATATGTTATGGATTTGATCATAAGAAAATTTTCAATAAATGATTTAGACTCATTATATTCGTTGTTGTCTGATGAAGATGTGATGAGATACATTGAGCCCGTTTTTACAAAAGAAAAAACTGAGCAGTTTCTTACGTCTGCAGGACTTTCTGAAAATCCCTTGATTTATGCCGTTGATAACGATGGACGGTTTATTGGGTATGTAATTTTTCATCCCTTTGATGAGGACAGTATTGAGATTGGATGGGTGTTGCACAAAAAGTTTTGGGGCAAGGGATATGCCCAAAAATTGACTGAAATGCTTGTGAATAAAACCTTTTCACTTAATAAAGACGCAATAATTGAGTGTTCGGCAGACCAATGTGTCACAAAGCACATTGCCAATAAGTTTGGATTCGAATATTTGGGCGAATTTGACGGACTTTATAGATTTGTATTGAGATATAGTAGTCAAATTTAGCAGTTGATTTGAAAATAGGTTGAAAAATTTTATATTTTATTGTAAAATATAATCAGTTAATTTTGGAGGTAGTGGATATGCTTGAATGGTTGAGATTTCCAAAAACAATATTTGCAGCAAAGAAAACCCTGCAAGACATAAAAAACTATTGTTTCGCATTTCAAATTGTTACGGCACTCGTGTCCATAGGATATTTTATTTACGCTCTTTGCACAGGCACAGGTTTGCTTTGGGCAAATGCTTTGTCACTTTCTCTCATTGTTGTATTCAATATTATTAGATTTACAACAAGAGAAGTGCCCGAAAAGAGATCAAATAGAAAGACTCTCAAAAAGGTTTACAGATGGATACATATTCTCATCAAGGCTTTCACTTTGGCTGTTATGTTGTATGGCGTATATTCTGCAGCATCAACGGCTATGACCAATAAATTCTTTGCATTTACCATCATTTATGCAAGTATTATGGTTATGATGTGGATCATCCAACTCGTCCTTGAGGTGCTCATTGACCTTCTTGATGCAAAGATTGATTATATTAGCAAGGAATTCCAAAAGGATCTTGAGCCTATTATGGAAGAACACGTTGGTCCTGTGCTTAACAAAGTGAATGCAGTCGTTGAAGTAAAAGAAAGACTTGAGGTCAAGGCAGAGGCTTTGAGTGACAAAACACACGAAGTCATTGACAATATCGCACGTCCTTTGAAGGGCTTTGCAGACTCAATCAAGCGTAAACTTGAATCAAAGAATGCATCAACTGCCGAACAGCTTCCAGAAAGCACTGAAAGTGCCGAAGATGTCAAACTTATAGTGGCCGATACAATTGCAGTAGAAGGCGAAGTGCAAGAAGACTAAAACCAAGATATTTTATAAGGAAACACCACCTTGTGGTGTTTTTTTATTTGAAAATACATAAAATTATTATATACGCGTGAAAAAATAGTTGGCAAAATTTGGGTTGAATATTATAATCATACCAAAGGAGAATTTTATTATGAAAAAGACTACTATGCAAAAATATGCTCGCTTGATTGCAAGAAAGGGCATCAACGTCCAAAAAGGACAAGAAGTTATGGTGTTTGCATCTCTCGATCAACCTGAATTTGTCAAAATGGTTGTTGAAGAATGTTATCGCGCAGGTGCAGGCAAAGTTATCGTTGAATGGGATTATCAACCCATTACAAAACTCAACTATCGTTATCGCAGTTTGAAGACACTTTCAACAGTTGAAAAGTGGGAAGTTGCACGTCTTGAACATCGTCTTGAAGTGCTTCCTGCAATGATTTACATTGAAAGTGATGATCCAGACGGACTCAAGGGCATCAATCAAGAAAAGATGGCAAAATCACAACAAGCAAGATATCCCATCATCAAGCCTTTCCGTGACAAAATGGACAACAAGTATCAATGGTGTATTGCAGCAGCCCCCGGCGAAGCATGGGCAAAGAAGGTTTTCCCCGGCTTGAAGAAGAATCAAGCAATCGAAAAACTTTGGGAAGCAATCCTTTATACATCACGTGCAGACGGAGATGATCCTATCAAGGCATGGGACGAACATAATGCAGATATTCACGCAAGATGCAAGTTCTTGAACGATTTGGGCATTGCAGAATTGCACTATAAATCATCAAACGGCACAGATTTCACAGTTGGACTCATTGAAGATGGTTTGTTCTGTGGTGGATGCGAAGACACTCTTGGTGGCGTTACATACAATCCCAATATTCCCAGTGAAGAAGTGTTTACTTCACCTATGAAAGGCAAGGCAGAAGGTGTTGTTGTATCAACACGTCCTTTGTCATACCGTGGCGAAGTCATTGAAAACTTCTCAATTAGATTTGAAAAAGGCAAGGCAGTTGAAGTTCATGCAGAAAGAAATGAAGAACTTTTGAAATCTATGATTTCAATGGACGATACAGCAGGTTATCTTGGCGAAGTTGCCCTTGTGCCTTATGATAGTCCTATTAGAAATAGTGAAATTACATTTTTCAATACATTGTTTGATGAAAATGCTTGCTGTCACCTTGCACTCGGTGCAGGTTTCAACAACTGCCTTAAAGACTACGACAAATACACTCTTGAAGAATGTACTGAAAAAGGTGTCAATGACTCAATGATCCACGTTGACTTTATGATCGGCAGTGAAGATCTTGCAATTGACGCAATCACACGTGATGGCAAGACTGTTGCAATCTTCCGTGACGGAAATTGGGCATTTTAGGCTATAGTATATGAAAGTTCGTTTTGCAGAAGAAAAGGATATTGCTCGTATAGGCGAATTGCTTGTCCAAATTGGTGGTTTGCATCACACGGCAAGGCCGGATATTTTCAATCCTGCAACACCAAAATTTGGTGCTGATGATTTGAAAGAAATTTTTGAATCGCCAGAGAAGTTTGTTTTCGTTGCAGTTGATGACAATGATGTGGTGCAAGGGCATCTGTTTTGTCACACTCGTGAAAGTGACGGACAGGGTGTTATTGCCAAAATCAAAACAATGTGGATTGAAGACCTTTGCGTTGATGAAAAGGTGCGTAACAGTGGTATAGGCACAATACTATTTGATGCAGTTGAAAAATTTGCAAAAGAACAACAGTGTGGCAGTATGACACTTAATGTTTGGAAATTCAACGAAGGTGCAAAACTTTTTTATGAAAAGAACGGAATGAGCATACAACGTTTTACTCTTGAAAAAAATATCTAAAACGAAATTCTCATTTCAACAATAATCGTCAACAACTTTAGAACCATCTCTTTAGAGATGGTTTTCTTTTTGCTTAAAATCAAATTGAATAAAAATCATCATATTGTAAACAATATTTTTATGGATATAACTATGAGCAATTTGGAAGATAAGGAAACATTTTTCAAAACACCTGATGACATTGACGTGCAACCAATCGAAGATAGGGTTTTTCGTGATGGAATAAAGGAAATTCTGGGAAAAGAATATGATTGAAAGAAAATTATATCAAGAATATGTAAAGAATACTGCGCCAAAATCCCCTATGATGCGTAGCATTTTGTGTGCATTTTTGGTGGGTGGATTGATATGTTCAATAGGCGAAGGAGTAAAAGATATTATAAAACTTATTGAACCTACAATGGCAAAGCAAGACGTTGGCAGTTGGGTTTCTATATCTATGATATTCCTTGGCAGTTTTCTCACTGCAATAGGCGTCTACGATAAAATTGGCCATTATGCAGGCGCAGGATCAATTGTACCAATCACTGGATTCGCCAATTCAGTTGTTTCTCCTGCAATGGAATTCAACCGAGAAGGCATATTCTTTGGGGTGTGCGCAAAGATGTTTATAATAGCCGGGCCAATCATTGTTTTTGGCGTTGTTGCAAGTGTGATTGTTGGACTTGTGGGGTTGTTGATCGTATGAAGAAAAAAGGCAGTTTTCAGTTATCTAACGGGGTATATATCAAAAGTGGATATACCATTGTCGGCAAAAAAGAAGAAGACGGAAACTATTCTGGCAACTTTGATTTGGTGCTAAAAGATGATCTTTGGGGTGAAAAATCTTACGAAAAAGCCGAGTGTAAAATGCATAGAGAGGCAATCGCGGGGGCAATTGCAAAGGCAAATTTGACAATTGATGATATTGACGTAATGCTCGCGGGAGATTTGCTCAACGAGTTGAGTGCATCAAGTTTTTCTGCACGCAATTTTCCTATGCCATTTTTGGGATTATATAATGCTTGTTCAACTTTTGGCGAGTGTATGATTGTTGGAAGTATGTTGATAGATTCAGGTTTTGCTGATATGGTCACTTGTTCAACGTCAAGCCACTTTTCGTCGGCAGAAAGGCAATATAGATACCCGTTGGAACTTGGAAACCAAAGAACACCCACTGCACAATGGACAGTTACGGGCGCAGGTGCTTGTGTTTTGTCAAAATATAAGCCTGATTTTGAAGATAATCGGTGCAAAACAGGTCAAAATCTTGCAGAAATGGATGAAAATGACAAGAAATTCATCTTTGATACCACTGCAGAGCGTATTAAATGCGAAAAAACTCACGTTGCAAAAGTTGTTGAAGGCACAATAGGTCGTGTTGTTGACCTTGGAATTGATGATGAAAGCAATATGGGTGCAGCGATGGCACCTGCAGCAGCAGACACAATTATGCGCCATCTTGCAGATTTCAACAGAGAACCCGACTATTATGATGCCATAATAACGGGCGATTTGGGCAGATACGGCAAAAGTTTGCTCAAATATATCCTTTCAAAAGACGGAATAAAGTTACCCGACACATATATGGACTCTGGTGCAGGTTATTTCAAACCCGAGCAACAAACATTTCAAGGTGGATCAGGGGCAGGGTGTATAAGTTCGGTTTTTAATGGTTATTTTCTAAATCAACTTGAAAGTGGAGTATTGTCGAAAATACTTGTTGTTCCCACGGGTGCATTGCTCAACAAAGACACCCCACTGCAAAAGGAAACAATCCCAAGTATAGCACACGCTTTTGTGGTTGAAACAGAAAAAATCAAGAAAAGTATTCTAAAAAACTTAAAAATATAGAATAAAAATCGGCAATTTTGCCGTTTTTCACGAAAATTGTGGTGATATAAGGCATATATGGAATTTTTTTTGAATTATCTAAAAGTCTTTGCAGTTGGTGGTGCAGTTTGCGTTTTGGGTCAAATTTTGATCAACAAAACAAGCATGTCATCTGCAAGAATTCTTGTCACGTTTTTAATACTTGGAGTCATTCTTGAAATTACAGGTGCTTTTAAGTATATGGAAGAATTTGCAGGTGCAGGTGTCACTGTGCCAATCATGGGCTTTGGCAGTAATCTTGCAAAGGGTGCTTTGGAAGGAGTAAAAGACGAAGGTATTTTGGGCGCAATAAAAGGTGGGTTGTCTGCAGTTTCTGCAGGACTTTCATCAGTCATTTTCTTTGGATTTTTCTTTGCTCTAATCTTCAAATCAAAGAGTAAGAAAATATAATTCATTATATTTTATCCATTGGGAGATAGATCAAAAATATCTCCATAATTTCCAAAGGACAAGTATGTGTCTGGAATTTTGCCGACAAGCACGTTTTCACACACCAAAACTTCGGCCTTTACACAAATTGTAGGGTCTGCGATGGGTGTGATTACGTTGATATCGGCATAGACGTCAATATAAATTCTATGTATAGTTTGATTGATGCCTGCAGATATAAAAGTTGACACAAAATCACAGTTGGCAGTGCCGATTGGCATAATTTTAATGTTTACATTAGGCCCAAAACCTGTGAGCAGGGCAAGTCCCGTGAAAGTGCCGAGGGCGATATCTATTGTTTGCATACCAAGGTCGTCAAGATTGGCTTGAGCCAAGTTGGCAATTTGGCGTGCTATTGAGTTTATTTTGGGCGAGTTGGCTTGTATCATTTCAATCTCGCCTTTTTCATTTTTTATCACTTCAAACAGATCTTCATAAGTTATGTTTTCTTGTAGAACAGTCGTGGCTGCAAGGTTGACAGCGTTCGTGCCTATGGCACGAACTTGAGCTTCCGAACTTTCAATTACGATTGGAACTATGTTGTTTCTAAAGTAAGTCGCGCACAGCACAAATGATCCCACGAAGATCAAAATCGCCGTAGTAACGCGCATTGCTTTTTTGCCAAAAATCTTTTTAAATTTTGCCACAATTTATTATATGAAAAATTTTCCGTTTGGATAACACGCTCAAGGCCACAAAATACCGAATTTTAAGGAAATTTTAGGGGTTAAAAGTGCAATTTCACACTCAAGCCCTTGACTACCCGTATAATAATTGTTATACTCTTATGGATTAATTTATTGCGCACGTATATGTGCGCTAAGCAAACCATAGGAGTTTTTATGAAAGAACAAATGGAACTTATCAAATCAAAGGCACTCGAAGCCATTGAAAATGCAGAAACATCTGTTGAACTCAATGACGTTAGAGTGCGTTTTCTTGGAAAGAGTGGCGAGATCACAAACGTTATGAAAGGTCTTGGCTCTGTCCCCAAGGAAGAAAAGCCTGCAATGGGCAAACTCTTGAACGAAGTTCGTTTTGCAATCGAAAATGCTCTTGAAAGCAAAACAGAACTTGTTGTGGAAAGAGAAAAGCAAGCACGTCTTAAAGCAGAAACTGTTGACGTCACTTTCCCTGCATCATTTAAGAGAGTTGGCACTTTGCACCCAATCACAAAAGTTAAAAACGAAATTGAAGAAATTTTTCTTCAAATGGGCTTTTCAGTGGAAGAAGGTCCTGAAATTGAAACAGACCTTTTCAACTTCCAACTTTTGAACGTACCCAAGGATCACCCTGCACGTGATATGCAAGATACTTTCTACTGTGCAGATGATATCGTCCTTCGTACACAAACATCATCAATTCAAGCAAGAATTATGCTTGATCAACAACCCCCCATTAGAGTTATCAGTCCCGGCAAGGTCTTTAGAAGTGATGACGACGCTTCACACAGCCCCGTCTTCCATCAAATGGAAGGTCTTGCAATAGACGAACATATCACAATGGGCGACCTTACAGGTTGTTTGCTTACATTTGCACAAAAAATGTTCAGCGAAGATACAAAAGTTAGACTTCGCCCCTCATATTTCCCATTTACCGAACCTTCAGTTGAAGTTGACGTCACTTGCTCAATTTGTCACGGCAAGGGTTGTAAACTCTGCAAGGGCACAGGTTGGATGGAAATTCTCGGTGCAGGCATTGTCAATCCTGCAGTCCTTGATATGTGTGGTATTGACAGCAAAAAATATGGTGGCTTTGCATTTGGCTTTGGCATTGAGCGTATTGCAATGATCAAGTACGGAATCCCCAATATCAAACTTTTCTACGAAAACGACGTGAGATTCCTCAACCAATTCAATGACTAAGGAGAAAGAATATGTTAGCACCTATTTCATGGCTTAAAGATTATGTAGATATCAATGTTTCACCCGAAGTCCTTGCAAAGAAACTTGTTTCAATCGGCTTTGAGGTTGAAGAAATCATTTATCAAGAAAAGAGCGCATCAAAAGTTGTAGTCGGCAAAATTGTGGAAGTAGAAAAACACCCCAATGCAGACAGACTTCGTGTCACTCAAATAGACATTGGCAGTGGCAAAATCCAAGTTGTCACCAACGTTCCCGTTGTCGGTGGCGAAACAATCGCAGTCGCACTTGACGGAGCAGTCCTTGCAGACGGTCACAACATTGTCAAAGGCGAACTTCGTGGCGTAGTCAGTGAAGGTATGCTTTGTGGACTTGAAGAAATCGGCGCAACCGTTGATGACGTTGAAGGACAAATAAAGGGAGACATTATCCGTTTCCCCGAAGGCACAACTCTTGGTGCAAACGCACTCAAAACCTTAGGTTTTGATGATGTTATCCTTGATGTTGGTGTCACAGCAAACCGTCCTGACTGCAACAGTATTTATAAACTTGCAAAGGAAGTGGCAGTTGCATTGAAAACAACTTGCCGTGAACCTGAAATTGCATATACAACAGTTGGTGGAAACGTCAATGACTGTGTCAAGGTTGACGTGCAAAACAACGCTCTTTGCCCCAGATATATGGCAAGTGCAGTGAAAAACGTCAAGGTTTTCCCCTCAAATCACAAGATCAAGTCAAGATTGCACGCAGTGGGCATCCGTCCCATCAACAATATCGTTGACATCACAAACTATGTGCTTACAGAAATTGGTCAACCTATGCATGCATTTGACCTTCGTGATCTTGAAGAAAAAACAATCGTTGTTAGAAATGCAAAGGCAGGAGAAGAAATCGTCACTCTTGACGACAAAAAGAACACCCTTGCAGAAAGCATGCTTGTAATCGCAGACGCAAATCGTCCTGTTGCAGTTGCAGGTGTTATGGGGGGCGAAAACAGTGGTGTCAAAGATGATACGGATACAATCATTTTTGAATCTGCAAAATTTGCTCGTGACAGTGTGAGAAAGACATCACGTGCACTTACACTCCGTAGTGATAGTTCTGCAAGATTTGAAAAGGGTATTGACTTTGCATCACAAGAGTACGGCATCAAGAGAGCATTGACACTTATCGCAGAAACTGGCAGTGGTGATATCGTTGAAGGTTTTGTTGATTGCAAGGTTGAATATGCTCAAGTCCGTGATATCGAATTTACAACAAAGCAAATAGAAAAGATCGTTGGCTGCAAAGTGCCCAAGAAGACACTCATCAGCATACTTTCAAGACTTGGCATTGAATGTGATGATAACGGCAAGAGCCTTGTTGCACACGTTGGCGAAGATAGAGAAGACGTTGTTGGCGTAAATGACATTGCAGAAGAATTCATTAGAGTTTACGGCTATTCACACGTCAAACCCACATTGTTTGAATATTCCAAACTCACAAAGGGTGGCAAGAGCGAAAAGATTTTGTTTGTTGACAAAGTCAAAGATACACTTGCATCACTCGGTCTTAATGAGGCAATTTCATACTCATTTACATCACCCAAGTTTGCACAAGCACTCCGTCTTGACGAAGATGACAAACTCCGTGATGCAATCACGCTTGTCAATCCTCTTGGCGAAGCACTCAGTGTTATGAGAACAACTCTCACACATACAATGTGTGAAACACTTGCTTTCAATGCAACACACTTCAACAAAGAGGCATATCTCTTTGAAGTTTCAAGCGTCTATATTCCCAAGGCACTTCCTCTTGTTGAACTCCCTTACGAAGAACAAAAGTTGGCAATCGGTGTGTATGGCGCAAACGTTGACTTCTTTACACTCAAGGGCATTGTTGAAGAATTGTTTGATAGACTTGCAATCAACGGCAAGTATCAAAGAGCAAACTTGAACTACTTGCACCCCGGTAGAAGTGCAGAAGTTGTGGTTGACGGCAATAGCGTTGGTTATATTGGAGAAATCCACCCCGATAGCGCAAAATTCTATGGGGTTGACAACAGATTGTACGTTGCAGAACTTTCAATCGACAAACTCTTTGATATCGTTGGTGGCAAGAAGAAGTTTGTACCTTTTTCAAAATTCCCCGCAATGGAAAGAGACTTGGCAGTGGTTGTCGGTGAAGATGTTGCAGTTGGCGATATGCTTGATGCAGTCCGTGGTGGCAAAATCAAGTATCTTACAGATTTGACTGCATTTGACACGTACAGAAGTGATGCAATCGGCAAAGACAAAAAGAGTGTTGCACTTTCATTTACTTTTGCTTCACTTGAAGGCACACTCAAAGATGAAGAAATCAATGGCGAATTGGATAGAATTCTCTCAATCCTTAAACGCCGTTTTGGAGCAAAAATTAGAGGATAATGTTTGATATAAAAAGTCTAAAAACACTTGAATATGACAAAATTCTTGATATGCTTGCCACTTATGCACAATCGCAAGGTGGCAAGGATAAGTCAAGGAATTTGAAACCTTTTGAAGACTATCAAGAGGTTCTTCATGCTTTGGCAGAAACAGAAGAGGCCGATAGAACGCTGTTTGACTTCTCGGTCAATCCTTCATTTTCTGTTGATGACATAGACGAAGTTCTTGCAAGGGTTGGAAAAGGGGCAGTTTTGTCTATTGCTGATATTTTGAAAGTCGGCAGAACTTTGCGTGTTTCAAGACGATTGAAAAAGGCAATCTACACCGTGAACGGTGTGCCAATTCTTACATCTATGGTGCAAGGTCTTTATGATGATATTGACCTTGAAAATAGAATCTACGATTCATTTATATCCGAAACTGAAGTTTCAGACAATGCATCTGCAGATTTGAGATCTATCCGTATCCGTATTCGCAAACTCAACGATAACGTCAAGACAAAACTGCAAAGTTATATCACGTCTTCAAGTTATCAAAAGTATTTGCAAGACAATATCATCACTCAACGTGGGGATAGATACGTTATTCCTTTGAAAAGTGAGTGCAAAGGCACAATTCAAGGACTTATACACGATCAATCTGCATCAGGATCAACATTGTATGTTGAACCTATGGCAATCGTTGAACTCAACAACGATTTGCGCACAGCAAAAGCAGAAGAACTTGCAGAAATTGAGCGTATTTTACGCAAGTTTTCAATGGCAATTCAAGGTTGTGCCGATAGGTTGCAAATTGCATACGGCATAATCACTGATATGGATTGCATCTTTGCAAAGGCAAACCTTGCAAGAGAGTTGAAGGCAATCAAGCCAGATGTTAATACCAAAGGTATTATCAATATCAACAGTGGCAGACATCCTCTCATTGACAAACACAAGGTTGTGCCAGTATCTTTGTCCCTCAATAGTGACGACAAGATGCTTCTTATCACCGGACCTAATACAGGTGGCAAAACCGTCACTTTGAAATTGGTTGGGCTGTCAGTTTTGCTGGCAATGAGTGGTATGTATATACCTGCAAAGAGCGCAAATATTTCAATATTTGATGGCGTCTATTGTGATATTGGTGACGAGCAAAGCATAGAGCAAAGTTTGTCAACGTTTTCGGGACATATTCGCACAATCATTGAAGTCCTTGACAAAATCACAGACAAGTCATTGGTCTTGTTTGATGAACTTGGCGCAGGCACTGACCCCAGTGAAGGATCGGCACTTGCCGTTAGCATTTGCGAAAGAGTTTTGTCATTGGGCGCAAAGTCCTTTGTCACATCACACTTCAATGATTTGAAGGAATTTGCACTTGTCACAAAGGGCGTTGTTTGTGCATCAATGGAATTCAATGTTGAAACATTGTCCCCCACATATAAACTTGTTATGGGGGCAATTGGGTGTTCTAATGCACTGGATATTGCAAGAAAACTTGGGCTTGATGAAGAAATCATATCAAGAGCAAGACACAAAGTGTCACCTGAAAAGCGCAAGTTTGACGAAGTTTTGAATGCTGCCGAAGAAACAAGACGAAAGGCACAACAACTCGTTCAAGACGCAAGCCTTGATAGAGCCAAGGCCCGAGAAGTGTTGATTGATGCCGAAAAGGAAAAGGCAGTCATTGCACAAAAGAAAGAAAAACTTGACGAAACAATCCGTCGTGGCACAAAAAATCTTATTGAAAACTCTGTTGAGGAGGCAAATGATATTATTTTTGCATTGAAAGAGATTTTGTCAAAGCCCGAAGAAGAAATTGAAGATGCAGATCTCTTTGAGGCACACAAACTCAAAAAGAAACTTGAAAACATGTCTGCAGAATATGACAAAGAAAGTGTCATAGAAGATATGGAAATCCCCGGCGAAATCAAAATTGGGGACAACGTGTGGGTGAAATCTCTTGGCAAAAAGGGTAAACTCATCAAGCTCAATCCTCGTGGAGAAGCCGAAGTGTTGTTTGGCAAAATTGCAGTAAAAGTCAAGAAAAATGACTACTACAAGGTGAAATAATGACTGATTTGTACACTCAAACAATCGAAAACCCACTTGACAAAGTGGCAAGGCGCAAACAAGTTGGTGGCGCACTTGCAGTTGTCATTGGCATTTGTTCCATTGGACTTGCCGTTGGTGTCAGTTATTATTTTTTCATTTTGACAGGCGCACTTATTGGTCTTGGGGCTTTTCTTACAATCAGTTTCAACAATACAATCAAGTCATTTGAATATGGTTGTAATTCGACAAGATTGATATTTTCTGTCACAACGGTTATTTCGCGTACTGAAAGAAAAATCGAAATTTTGCTTGATGATGTTGTTGAATACAATGATTTTCAGGATTTGACCATTGAAAGCGACTTTGTTATGTGCCCGAATATAAATGCAAACGGTGTCAAAGCACTCGTATTCAAAGTTGATGGCAAGATGGCAAGAGTTTTGTTTCAACCTGATGACTATATGCACGCATTTTTGAAGGAAACACTTCCAAAGGAAGTGACAAATCAAAATTAAGTTGGTTGAAACCATTGTTTAATTTAGGAGAACTTATGCTAATAGCAATTATAGGAGAAAATTGTGTTGGAAAATCAACACTCGCAAATAAAATCAAAGAAACAATAGGAGCAAATATTTACACTGGCAAGGATTACTTGAGATTGGAAAAGAATCCCAGTGTCGCAGTTGAGAAATTCAAATCAATTTTGAAGGAATCAGTGACAGGTGACAATATCATTTATTTGATCACAGAACGAGATCATTTGAATTTGTTGCCTCAGGGTTCAATTAAAATAGTCTTGACTGCAAGTTTGGATACAATCAAGGCACGTTTTAGAGAGCGTATGAGAGGCAATTTGCCTTTACCTGTTGAAAAAATGTTAGAGGCAGGCCACGGCATTTACGACAACTTGGATTATGATATGAAACTTGATGAAGGATACAACATTGATGAAGCGCTCAAGACACTCAAATTGAGCATCTAATACGATAGAATTGACAGATTTGATTATGGAAAACAAAATCATTTATCTTGATAATGCCGCAACCACAAAGCCCTATGACAAAGTCATAGAGAGATATTTGGCATGCCAAAAAGACTATTTTAATCCTTCTGCGTTGTACCAACAAGCAAGTGATGGCGCAACAACCATCAAAAATGCAAAAAAAACCATACTGAAGGCACTTCATGCACCCGATGGCGACAATCTCTATTTTACATCAGGTGGCACAGAAAGTGACAACTGGGCAATATTTTCAACAAAAAAGGCAAAGGGTAGCCGTATTATTATAGGCGAAGGCGAACATGATGCAGTCATTGCACCTGCAAAAGAATTGCAAATGCAAGGCTATGACGTTTGTTTTGTCCCTGTCAATCCTGATGGTAGTGTCAATGAAGAAAAATTTTGCGAACTTGTCAATGAAAACGTGAGTTTTGTGTCTATCATGCACGTTAGCAACGAAACGGGTGCAGTCAACAACATTGCAAAACTTGTCAAAATAGTCAAAGCAAAAGCACCGAGAGCAATTTTCCATAGTGACGGTGTGCAAGCATTTGGCAAAACAAAGGTAAATCTTCGCAACTTGGGCGTTGATCTTTATTCGATCTCTGCACATAAAATTCACGGACTTAAGGGAATAGGTGCACTTTACGTGAAAAAAGGCGTATCATTGAAACCTTATCTCTTTGGTGGTGGTCAAGAAAGTGGTATGAGATCGGGCACTGAAAATTTGCCTATGATTTGTGCTTTTGAAGAGGCAGTCAAGGAAAATCAATTGAATTTTGATGAAAACTATTCCAAAAAATCACAATTTATGGAAAACTTTAAATCAAAACTCTTTGAAAGATTGCCAGAAACTGTTTTGATTTCACCTGTTGAATGTGGTGTGCCCAATATTTTGACGGTGGCATTTGAGATCATTCGTGGCGAAGTGCTTTTACACTCACTTGAAAAACATGGCATTTTGGTTGGAATTGGCTCTGCATGCAGTTCTCATAGAGAAAGCAGATTCAAGAAACTCTTAAAACTTGACGATAATCATCGTGACGGAATTGTTAGATTTAGTATCGGCGATTTTTGTGATAAAGAAGATATTGATTTTGTCATTGACAAGATTGAAGAAGAAATTAAAGTCCTAAAGGACTTTGCAAGAAAGTAATCACATTGGCTTGAGCCAAACGGAGAAAATATGAACAATGTAATTATCATAAGATATGGCGAAATTTTCCTTAAAGGAAAAAACAGAGATTATTTTGAAAATCTACTTATAAGAAACATCAAGTCTGCACTTGAAGGCTATGATTATAAATTTGTCAGAGCACAAGCAAGATATTTCATTGAAGATTTTACTGAAGATGACGGATATGAAATCATGGAAAGACTCAAGTGCGTCTTTGGCATATATTCACTTTCTTTTGCAACAAAAGTGCCTACAAACTTTGAAGGTAATTTCGTAGAAATTAAAGATGCGCTTAAAATTCTTGCAAAAGAAATCAATGATGAAAACACCATTGCAAAACCCACCTTCCGTGTGACAGTCAAGCGCGCAGATAAGCGTATCCCCATGAAGTCATTTGAGATCGCAGGGGAACTTGCAAGCGTTATTCTTCAAACTGTTCGCTTTAAGGTATCTCTTGAAAGACACGACTACGAATTTATGGTAGATATGCGTGAAAATGGCTATTCATTTGTGTATTCAAAGGTCATTATGGGCGCAGGCGGTCTTCCTGTTGGTTGTTCTGGCAAGGGCATGATGTTGCTTAGTGGTGGCATTGACAGTCCTGTTGCAGGCTATATGATGGCAAAACGTGGCATGAAACTCTTTGCAGTGCACTTTGCATCACCCCCTTACACTTCAGACAAAGCAAAGGAAAAAGTGGTTGAACTCAAGGAAATCATGGAAAGATATGCTGGAAAAATCAAGTTGTACGTCGTACCTTTCACAGATATTCAAATGGAAATCCACAAATCTTGCCCAAGTGAATTTATGATCACAATTATGCGTAGATATATGATGCGCATTGCAACAATTCTTGCAGAAAAAGAAGATTGTAAGTCTATCGTCACAGGCGAAAGCCTTGGACAAGTTGCTTCGCAAACCGTTGAAAGCATGACTTGTACAGGCGCAACAACTTATTTGCCTATCTTTAGACCTTTGATTGGCTTTGATAAGGAAGATATTATGACCCTTGCAAAGAAAATTGGCACATTTGAAACGTCAATTTTGCCTTATGAAGATTGTTGTACAGTATTTTTGCCCAAAAGTCCTGCAATCAAACCCCGTTTGAGCGTTGTAGAAAAGGCAGAACTCGCAATGAAAGAAGTTGGTGAAGAACTTGTCAAAAAGGCAATCGAAAACGTTGAAATCATCTAATAACGCCTTAAAACAAGGCATCCAATTATATTATTAATTGTAATAATGCAAACATTTGCATATAAAATGGAAAATGGACGGCAACCCGTCCATTTTTTTGCACCATAAACCTTGAGTTTCAAACATTTGTTTTCATATTTATAAAATCTTGTTTGAAATATTATTGCTGTCGGCACTCGTTTTTACATTTTTACTATAACAGTTTTCTTGCAAAATCCAACCACGTGATCTTGAGGAGTTTTTCCTTTGACACACACAAAAATTTCGTACTCAATAGGGAAAGGCAAAAACACAGGATTATCGTAAAAGGTTGCAGTTTTGCCCGTGCCGTCGATAATGGCAATAGTGTTGTTGCCAAATGCGTCTCGGCGTACAATGTGATATGAGTAAATCTCGTCAGTTTTGAAAGAGATATTAATGCGCTTGAGTTCATTTTGCACTGAAATATCAAAGTCAAAATAGCAGTTTTCAAACAATGATTTTTCAAAATTAACTTTATTAGATTGCTTGAAAAGTTCGTTTTTGACATATTTTTGTGGGGTATTGTCTGTGGCAAGAGTTACAGAGTTTAGTTTGCTTGTTGAATAAGTGTCAATGGGCAGTGAAATCACTGAATTTGGTCTTTCAAAGCCCTTTTGAAAGGTTGATTTTTCAGTTTTCTCATACAAATTTTTCCATATATTATAGGCATGTTTTGTAGGGTGTCCACCACCTGTTTCATTGGCATTTCCGTGCCATACTGCCAGTGTATATTTATCACAAAAACTCACGTTCCAACCATCAGTATTTTGCCCATTATTGTTTGAAACTGTGCCTGTTTTGGATGCCACAATAAATGGCAATGTGTTAAGCGTTTTTGCTGTACCATTTTTTACAGTGTCAACAAGACAATCTTCAACAAGATATGCCGTGTCACTTGATATGATTTGTGTGTTTTCTTCATTGAAGGAATATATTTTTCTGCCGTTGACTGTTATATATCGCAAGAAAGTGGTTGTTGGCATTATTCCATTGTTTGCAAAAGTTGAGTATGCTCGTGCGAGCTGCAAGGGGCTTTGCCCCTTTTCAGTTGCACCCAATGATAATGTCAAGTTTTTGTCGGTTTCGGTTATATTTAAGCCAAATTTCTTTGCATATTGATATATTTTTTCTTCTCCTAAATATGTGGCCACTTTCACGGCGACTGTGTTTGATGATTGCTTGATGCCATCTCGTATATTTGATATACCCACATATTTGCCATTAAAGTTTTTTGGTGTCCAATTTCCAATTTTCATTTGGCTATCATCAATGGGTGTTGCAAGGGTGACGGCATTGCTTTCAAGGGCAGGGGCATATACTACGAGTGGTTTCAGTGTTGATCCACCTTGACGTAAAATCTCGTAGGAAAGTGATGAGTCGTAGGCAAGGACAAAGCCTGTTTTGTTGTCTATGATGACTGCAGAATTGTCAACGCCATCTTTTGAAAAATTGCCATTTAGATTGCCGTGTTCATATAATATTTCTTGAAACTGTGGGGAATATGTTGTGTATATTTTGTAGCCAGAATTGTCAAGTTGATACTTGGTGATATTTAGTTTTTTGCATATTTCATCAATCGTTAAATTTATAAAAAATTTTGACAAATTTCTTTTCCTACTTTCAACAATGTGCATATTTTCATTTGTCGCATTGAGCATTTGAGAGCTTGTTATATAACCTTGTTCTTCCATGACGTCAAGGACAACGTTTCTACGATTTTTGCAGTTCTCGGGATAACTTTTAGGCGAGTATTTTGTTGGATTTTTGATGATGCCGGCAAGTGTTGCACACTCTGCAAGCGACAAATCTTTGACTTCCTTGTCAAAGTACAATTTTGATGCAGATTTTACACCGTATGCACCATTGCCAAAGTAAATGACAGACAAGTACATTGAAAGGATCTCATCCTTTGTGTACATTTGTTCAAGTTTGGTTGATAGAGCAATTTCTTTAAGTTTTCTTGACATTGTTTTTTCAAAGGTCAAGTGTGTGTTTTTGACAAGTTGTTGCGTGATTGTTGATGCACCTTCAACAACACCACCTTTTGCAATGTTTTTGGCAATTGCACCTGCGATACGATAGGTGTCATATCCGTTATGGTCATAAAATCGCTTGTCTTCAAGGGCAATAAATGCATATTTGAGATTGTCGGGGATCTCGTCTGGTTTTACATAGTTGTCGCTCTTGTATTCGATCTCATTTCCGTCTATATCGTAAAAGATTGAGGGATTGTTTGCCATAGGCAAAAGTGATTTGTCAACGGTCAAACTGTCTGCCCAAAGACTGAAAGATATGAGTGAAATTGATATAAAAATCAACAAAAATCCTAAAATCAATGGGAATACGCCTGTGAAAAGTGCGAATTTTGTTCTTTTTAGCAAATATCTTGGCTTTTTCATATAAATTAGTCTTGTCTTCTGCGAGTTTTTTATGTATAATTGTAAATTAGAAAATTATCGCACGCGCTCACGCATTATGCGACTGCGCGAAAAGGAACGTATGAAATATAAAATTGTCACTTACGGTTGCCAAATGAATATCCACGAATCTGAAAAGGTTGCAGGTATTCTTGAAAATATGGGTTATATTCTTGCCGGCGAAGAAGAAAGTGCAGATGTTGTTGTGTTCAACACCTGTTGTATTCGTGACACTGCAGAAAAGAGGGCTCTTGGCAATATTGGCGTTATCAAAGCAGAAAAGCGCAAAAATCCTGATATGGTTATTGTTGTATTTGGTTGTATGCCTGCCCAACCTGGTGTTGCAGATATGATCAAAGAAAAATATCCCTATGTGGATATCGTTCTTGGCACAAGAAATCTCAATATCCTTGAAAGTGAAATCAACAAAGTCATTGAAAAGCGTGCAACAAAGCGCAAAAATGACAAGAAATATCGTTGTTTCAACGTTGAAGATCCCGAAGACTTTATCGCACTCAGTGACGGACTTGCAGTGACAAGAACGTCTTATCCTAACGCATGGGTCAACATAATTTACGGTTGCAATAATTTCTGTTCATACTGCATAGTGCCCTATGTTAGAGGCAGAGAAGTTTCAAGGGATATGAACGTAATTCTTGACGAAGTCAAGAAGTGCGTTGATGCAGGCTACAAAGAAATCACTTTGCTTGGTCAAAATGTCAATTCCTACGGCAACGATTTGCACATTGAAGGTGTAAATTTTGCTCGTCTGCTCAGTGAGATTGACAAGATTGAAGGCAAATTTAGAGTGAGATTTATGACTTCACACCCCAAAGATTTGAGTGAAGAAGTGGCAGATGTTATGGCATCTTCAAAGAAGATATGTTCAAATATCCATTTGCCCATACAAAGTGGCTCAACAAAAGTTCTTCGTGATATGAACAGAAGATACAATAGAGAGCACTATTATTCACTCATTGAAATGCTCCGTAGCAAAATGCCCGACATTGGCATTACAACGGACATTATGGTTGGTTTCCCCACAGAGACTGAAGAAGACTTTGAGGATACAATGGATATGGTGAGAAAAGTGCGCTATTCCAACGCATTTACCTTCATTTATTCGCCAAGAAAGGGTACTCCTGCAGCAAAGATGGAGCAAATCCCCTATGCAATCAAGCAAAGAAGAATTGGTGAACTCATCAAACTTCAAAATCAAATTACAAAGGAACTTTCTGCCGAATATATCGGTGGTGTCTACGAAGTTCTTGTAGAAGACGTTGCACCAAAGCACGAAAATATGGTTTGTGGTCGCACCGAAAGTGGCAGACTTGTCACATTTGACGGCACAAAAGAAGATATTGGACAATTTGTAAACGTTATAATCACTGAATCGCGTTCTGCATCTTTGTTCGGTCACAAAATATAGGTGAGTTATGGAAATCAATTTTGACAAACTTTCCCCAATGATGCGCAAATACTTCGAGATGAAAGCGGAGTATCCTGATTGTTTGCTGTTCTTTAGACTTGGCGACTTTTATGAAATGTTCTTTGATGACGCCAAGATTGCATCAAACATTCTTGATCTTACCTTGACGGGAAGAAATTGTGGGCTTGAAGAACGTGCACCCATGTGTGGCGTGCCTTACCACGCAGTAGAAATCCATATCCGTAAATTGATTGAAGCAGGTCAACGCGTTGCAATATGCGAGCAGTTGAGTGATCCTGCAACAACAAAGGGTATGCTTGAACGTGCAGTTGTGAGAGTTATCACACCCGGCACTATCATGGAAGAAGAAATCCTTGATGAAAACTCATCAAACTATATCGCCTCAATTTATACTGACGGCAAAGGCTTTGGTCTTGCTTGGGCAGATATAAGTACAGGCGAGTTTTATGCTTGCGAATATGAGGGTGACGATTTTTATAATCGTCTTGGCGATATGCTTTCTGCAGTCAATCCCAGCGAAATTTTGTCAAACGAAGCATTTACATCAAAGTATTACGGCGTAAATTACTTTATGTCCACAGACAAACGCCCCAAATGCTATCACGATTTTGCTTACGGTCTTTCAACTGCGACAAGAAAACTTTGTTCTGCATTGAAAGTTGTGTCACTCAAGTCATTTGAACTTGACGAGCAAGAAAGAGCAGTTTCGGCAGCAGGTGGATTGATGGAATATCTTGACCAAACACAAAAGCGCGCTTTGGCTCAAATTGATAGAATTGAACTTATCAGAGATAAGTCATATATGGTCCTTGACGGCTCAACAAGACGCAATCTTGAACTTGTTGCTCGCACCCGTGACGGCAGAAAAACCGGATCACTACTTGGTGTTTTGGACAAGACCAAGACAGGTATGGGCGCAAGAACAATCAAGAAATATATTGAGCAACCTTTGCAAGATCCTGAACGTATCAATCATAGATTGAACGCTGTAGAAGAACTCGTGCAAGACAAAGTGGCAAGAGATAAAATTGCTTCAGCACTTTCTTCTGCACACGATCTTGAGCGTCTTGTGGGACGTGTTGCTTATGGCAATGCAAATCCAAAGGATTTGTATAGTATTGCATTGACACTTTCAATTGTTCCTCAACTGAAAGAGGCTTTGAAAGGAAAGAAATCTCATCTTTTGAAAGCAATGAATTCTGCAATTGAGCCTTTGCCTCACGTCGCAGGCGAGATTCTTGCTGCAATCAATCCCGACAGAGTCAACTCATATAAACTTGGTGGCTTTATCAAAGAAGGCTACAACGAGCAACTTGATGAGTACAACAATATTGACACAACTGCAAAGGGTTGGCTTGCAGAACTTGAAGCAAGAGAAAAGGAAGAAACGGGCATCAAAACACTGAAAGTACATTTCAACAAGGTGTTTGGATACTACATTGAAGTGTCAAAATCTTTCACAGATAAAGTGCCTTATCGCTATCAAAGAAAACAAACCCTTGTAAATGGCGAGAGATATATCACCGACGAGTTGAAGGAAATTGAAGTCAAAGTATTGTCTGCAGAAGAAAATTCAACAGCCCTTGAAAACCAAATTTTCGAGCATTTGAAAGGATTGTGTTTTGACGAACTTTCCAAGATTCAACAAACTGCAAGAGCAATAGGAAGCCTTGATGCAATTTTGTCATTTTCAAACGTTTCAGTTTCCAACAGATATGTGAAACCCGTCATCAACGGCAAGACAAAGCGCATGTCTATTGTCAACGGCAGACACCCTGTTGTTGAAACTCTCGTTGACAAAGGTGCATATGTGCCCAACGATACGTTGCTTGATGACAGTGACAATCGCACTATGGTTATAACCGGTCCAAATATGGCAGGTAAGAGCACGTATATGCGCCAAGTTGCAATCATTGCCCTTATGGCACATATTGGCTGTTTTGTCCCTGCTGATGAGGCAGAAATTTCATTGACTGACAGAATTTTCACACGTATTGGTGCAAGTGATGACTTGTTTGGTGGTCAAAGTACCTTTATGGTTGAAATGATTGAAGTCGCAACAATTCTCAACTATGCAACCAGTTCAAGTTTGCTTATTCTTGATGAAATTGGACGTGGCACTTCAACCTTTGATGGACTCAGCATTGCTTGGGCTGTCCTTGAATACATAACAAAACAAATCCATGCAAAAACACTTTTTGCAACTCACTTCCATGAACTTACAGAACTTGAAGATCTTGAAGGCGTCAAAAATTATCGAGTGCTTGTCAGTGAATATAATGATACAATCATTTTCTTGCACAAAATTGCAAGGGGTGGGGCAAATAGAAGTTTCGGCATCGAAGTTGCATCACTTGCAGGTGTGTTGAAACCTGTTGTTGAACAAGCAAGACGAATTATGCAATCTCTTGAAGAAGATGCAAAAAATCGCGACACCAATTCAGTTATGCTTTCTTCAATGAAGAAAACAAAGACAGAACAAGTAAGTTTGTTTGATGCACCCGTGTCAAAGATAGAAGAAGAAATCAAAGCACTCAACATTGACACGCTTTCGCCTTTGCAAGCATTTACAATTCTTGCAGACTTGCATAGCAGACTCAACGAAAAATAGCATTTTTCACATACGAAAAGGATTATTATGGCAAAAATCAATCTATTAGATCCAAGTGTATTCAATATGATCGCAGCAGGCGAAGTGGTTGAAAGACCGGCGTCTGTTGTCAAGGAACTTGTTGAAAACTCAATTGATGCAGGAGCAACTGAAATTGATATCACCATAACAGATGGTGGACTCAAGCGTATTCAGGTCAGTGACAATGGCATTGGCATTGAAAAAGACGATATGCGCAGTGCTTTCTTGCCTCATGCCACATCAAAACTCTTGCATATTAGAGATCTTGAAACATTGTCTTCTCTCGGTTTTAGAGGGGAGGCTCTTGCAAGCATTGCATCAGTGTCTGAAGTGACACTCGTGTCAAAGTCTTCAAAAGATGACGTTGCATCATACATATACCTTGTTGGTGGCAAGGTGATGGAAGAAAGGATCGATTCGAGAGCAAAGGGCACATCAATTACAGTTGAAAACTTGTTCTTCAATACACCTGCGCGCTTGAAGTTTATGAAGGCATCATCTGCCGAACAAAGAGCAATCGTTTCAACCGTTGAAAAGATTGTCTTTGCCAATCCAAACATTTCAATCACAATCTCTGACGAAAAAGGATTGGTGTTTGAACACCAAAGTGGCGATCTAAAAGATGCAATCTGTTCAGTATGGGGTGGAGAAATGTTCTCCAATATGATCCCCGTCAAGTTTGACAAGGCTGGAATATCTGTTTCTGGCTACATTTCAAATGTGGAATTTTCAAAGCCTACAAGATCTTGGCAAGCATACGTTGTCAATGGTAGAGCCGTAGAAAATAAAGATTTGAGCCTTGCAGTTGACAAAGCATACGAAGGCAAACTTGTCAAACACAATTATCCTTATTGCGTATTGGAAATTGTTTTGCCTTTCAACGAAGTTGACATCAACGTGCACCCAAGAAAAACTGAAGTTCGTTTTAGAAACAAGAGTTCTGTTTTCAGTGCAGTTTATTATGCAATCAACAAGGCAATAGATAGTGCAAACCCCATCTCATCAACCTCATTTTTGGCAGAAAAAGAGAATTTGTCTTATGGGGAAATAATGTCGGGTCAACCTTACAACTCTGCTGCCGACTTTGGTTATCGTGTCACAAAACCCACTGTACCAACAACAAATTCAAGTGCAAATCTCAACAATAAGCCTACGTTTGAGCCTATGTCATTGAAGGATTTGCAACGCAGAGATGAAGAAAAGTTCCAACTTGCATACAAGGCACTTCAAGAAAAAGAGCCCATTATTGGCGAGTGCGATAATCAACTTGCAATGCAATGTGGATTCATTAGCAAAGAAACTGCACAAAAGATCCTTTTGACAGATGATAATTTCTTTGACGGCAAGATCGTGGGTCAAATTTTTGACACATATCTTATTGTGGAACGTGACGGAATTGTCTATATAATCGACCAACACGCAGCCCACGAGCGTATTTTGTACAACAAACTTACATCAAGACTTACTGCAAAGTATATTCAACCGTTGCTTATACCTTACAAATTCAAACTTTCTCAAGATGAGGCAGAATATTTTGAAAAAATGATGCCCGTGCTCAACAATATGGGTTTTGATCTTGACAAAAAGTTTGACAATTATTTTATATATGCAGTGCCAGATGTTGTGCAAGACATGGATTTCAACAAATTCCTTGGCGAACTTTTCAAAAATATGCTCACAGACAAGGAAATCACGCTCCTTGACATAGTCAAGGAAAAGATATGCCAAATTGCTTGCAAGAGTGCAATCAAGGGTGGAGATAGTTTGAACCCCGGTCAAATTTACGACACAGTCAAGTCTTTCCTTGATGAAGATGGCAAATTGCCAGACAAATGTCCTCACGGCCGTCCTGCAGTTGTTCAACTCACCAAAAATGAAGTTGAAAAGATGTTCAAACGTATCGTAAGGTGACATCGTGGACAAGACTTTCGCACGCGAACCAATATATATAGTTGGGCCTACAGGCTCAGGGAAGTCTGCACTTGCAATGAAACTTGCAAGGCTTCTTGATGGTGTCATTATATCTGCAGATAGTATGCAGATCTACAAAACACTTGATATTGGCACTGCAAAAGAAAGCATTGACAATAGGCAAGAGATACACCACGAGATGATAGATATCGTGCCTGTTGACAGCGAGTTTTCTGTTGCTGAATATTCTTTGCAAGCTCGCAAACACATAAATACTGCGTTAGATAATGGAAAAACACCAATTATAGTTGGTGGAACAGGTTTGTATTTTGAATCTTTGTTTTATCCAATGAGTTTTGGAAATACCAATAAAAATGAAAAAGTAAGAGCCGAACTTGAAGACGAACTCAATGAAAAAGGCGCAGAGTATATGCACAAGCGTCTTGAAGAGATTGACAAGGAAACTGCAGACAAACTTCACGTAAATGATACACGACGTGTGATTCGTGCATTGGAAATTGCAATTTGTGGTGGAAAAACCAAGACGGAGATGCAAGACCAACGAGAAACGCCTGATGTTATTGTTGTTGGGCTCAACACAGATCGTGCTGAATTGTACAAAAGAATTGACCAACGTGTTGAAATAATGTTTGAACAAGGCTTGGTTGATGAAGTTTATTCAGTTGGCAGTTTTGATTATCAGTCAATGAAGGCCATTGGTTACAAGGAATTTGCAGATGCAATTCCAGCCAAGATTGATGGAAAGTTTGTTTTGAACAAAGATGACGAAGATCGTGTCAAGGCGCTTATTCAAAAGAATTCAAGAAATTATGCCAAAAGACAGTTGACTTGGTTTAGACGATACAACTTTGTCAAATGGTTTGATTTGTACAATACAGATGAAGCCGTCCAATATGTTCTTGAACAACTGAAAGCAAGAAAAACCAAGTAAAAGTGGTAAACTACTACAAAAATCATCAATTTATATAATACTTTGACTAAAAATAGCAAAAAATCAAGATTTAAGGTGAAATAATGAGTTTTACAAAGATGCAAGCACGTGCTTTTGTGCGCGAGTGTGAATCAGAACTTAAAGAGCAATTTGATCGTGTAGATGACATTGCACTCCACAATCAAGAAAAAGTTTTGAAGGCTTTTTCAGAATTTGGCATACAAGCACGTCATATGTTTGGCACAACAGGATATGGATATGATGATATAGGCAGAGACACCTTGGGGCAAGTGTTTGCACGTGTTTTGGGTGCAGAAACTGCCCTTGTTTCCCCCCATATAGTTTCCGGCACGCACGCACTCACGCTCATGCTGTTTGGTGTTTTGCGTCCCGGTGACAAACTCTTGGCAGTTTCTGGCAAGCCTTATGACACTCTTTGTGACGTAATTTCAGGCAAAGACAAAGGATCTTTGGCAGATTATGGTGTCGAATTTGAAATCGTTGACTTGAAGACGGAAAACAAACAACCGGTTTTTGATTGCGAAGAAATTGAAAAACGCCTAAAAGCCGAAAAAATCAAGGCAGTTTTCTTGGCAAGAAGCCGTGGATATTGTTGGCGCAGTGCTATAAATTGTGATCAAGTTGCAGAACTTGTCAAAATGGTCAAGAAAATCAGCCCCGAAACTTTGGTTATCGTTGACAACTGTTATGGCGAATTTGTTGAAAAAATTGAACCAAATGACGTTGGTGCAGATCTTGTTGCAGGATCACTCATCAAGAATATGGGTGGAGGCATCGTCCCCACAGGTGGCTATGTCGCAGGCAAAGAAAAATGGGTTGAACAAGTCGCATATCGCTTGACATCGCCTTCAATTGGTGCTGAAGTTGGCTCATTTATCGGTGGATATTTGCAATATTTTGAAGGTTTGTTTCTTGCACCATCAGTTGTAAAAAATGCCCTTAGATGCGCACTTTTGTTTGCAAAAGCCTATTCAAAACTTGGTTTCGACACACTTCCTGACGGTCAAACACCCCCTTATGATATCATCTGCAGTTTGAAACTTAATTCTGCAGAAAAACTCATTGATTTTTGTGGTGCAATTCAAGAGATTTCACCCATTGATAGCAATGTTGTGCCTATGCCTTGGGCAATGCCCGGATATCAAGACGAAGTCATTATGGCTGCAGGCGCATTTGTGCAAGGTGCATCAATCGAACTTTCTGCTGATTCACCCATAAAAGCCCCTTACATTGCTTATATTCAAGGCGCTTTGACCTATGAACATGCAATTTTGGCTGTTGAACACACCCTTGTACGTACTGTAAAATAGCCAAAATTTCAATGATTTTCAATTTTACGCCCCAAAATTTTCAAAAAATCATCAATTCTTGACTTAATTTTGATTGATTTCACTGATAAAATCCGGTCAAAAACCCTATATTTTAAGCCTAAAAAAGCCGAAAAAATCGGCTTTTTTTAATGCCTAAATCGCATTTTAACGTGGTTTTGATGATGAATAATATATCAACAATTAATTTGACTATTTTTATACATTATAATTATTTGATTTATATCGATTTTAAAGTCAATTTTGTGTAAATTGAACTCAAAAAATTTAGTTTTTTATTTCTTTAAACGGCATTTTATGGCAATTTTTGTGGTTCATTATTGGGATTAACTGATATTTTACGGTGTTTTTGACGTTATTTTGATCGGTTATCTAACTTAAGTTTTGGCAAAATTGATTGGTTTTTACTGGTAAATTTTGCAGCTATATTTGTGGCATTTTTATTAGCAAAATTGTTGGAATTATATAAGGATTTTAAGTGGTAAAACAAGGTGTAAACTAAATGGCAATTTGATTGGCAAAATCCCACGTAAAAGATATGGGAAAATTAGGTATATAAACCATAGAAAATTATATGGAAAACTGTATGAGTTTATATATGGTATTTAATGTAAATTGCGAAAAAATCATCACAAAACAAAGATTAAAATCAATGCAAGAAATAAAACCAAAAATATAAAAAATTGCAAAAATCAATTTATAATGAATCTTACTACGGCAAAATTGCAAAAAATAATATTTTTCAAAAATGCTCTAAAAATGCCATTTTTCGCCCCTTTCTATGCGTAAAACCTGTATTTTACGAATAGTTTGAAATGGATTTATGTTCTATTGTTTGCAGGAAAAAATGGCTTTGAAACTGTTTTATAAAACAAAAAGCAACTTGCCTTCTGTCAAGTTGCTTGCTTTGATACTTGTATTCATTAGAATTTGTTTTTGTTTGTTTTACTTTATTGTCAAACGAATACGTGTGTATATTTGATCAAATTATTTGTTGATTACTCTGCTTTGCCATATCTTCTTCATTGTGACTGCATCATCACTTTGTGTGCCTGCAGATTCACTTAAGATATGAGGTGTAAGTCCGTTTTTGACAATAACTTCTGCAAATGCGTCAAATTCTGGACCATAAACGTTGTCTTCAAAGGTCAAATGCTTGATTTCTCCCTTAGGGCCATATTGGATTTTGCTGAAATGCACGTGCATGTTCCTTGTCTTCACTTCCCCAAGTCCATCAAACATTTTGTCAACTATGCATTGGAAATCGTCTTGATTTTTGAGATTGCCACCATAAAGCGCATTGACGTGTCCAAAATCTATGCAAGGATAAACATTTTCTCCAAGTTTGCAAAGGTCAATGACTTCTTCTACCGTGCCGATCTGTGCAGATTTGCCCATGGTTTCTGGGCAAACAAGCATATCATCAAGTCCTTGAGCCTTGATTTCATCAAGGGCTCGTGCAAACGCATCTTTTGCCCTTGCATAAGCCTCGTTTCTTGGCTTGCCACCTTCAGAACCTGTGTGAAATACACATCTATTGCCTTTGAGTGCACGTAGTGCCCTAAGTGATGCAACAAGATAACCTATTGAATTGTCAACTTTTTCAGGTTCTACTGATGCAAGTGAGATAAAATAAGGTGCATGTACACTTATTTCAATGTTATGTTTTGATGCCTCGTCTCCAATTTTGCTTGCAGTTGCCTCTGTAAGACGGACGCCTTTGCCAAAGGAATATTCAAAGAGTTCAAGCCCAAGATTTGCCACCCATTTGGGCATATCTATTGTTGCAGAAAACTCCTCCAAAAATTTTTCAGAGTGTCCAGATGGTCCAAAAAGTGGTGTGTTGTTGCTTTCGTATTTCATAATTCACTTGGTTAGATATTCGTTTTTGTTAAATTGAGAAATATGTTCTTGTTTCTTTCTCGTCTTGTTTCATTTGATTGCAAAGTGCAGGCACTGACGTAAATTTGACAATATCACGTATCTTTTTGAAGAACTCTACTTTTATGATTTTACCGTATATATCTTTGTTGAAGTCAAGGATATATGTTTCAATTGTCCTATTGAGTTCATTGAAGGTGGGTTTTGCACCAACATTGGTTATGCTAAGATATGATTTGCCATCAATATACACCTTTGTGATATATATTCCCGATGCAATTTGTGTGCGATCTTCACTTTCTGCAACATTGGCAGTTGGAAAACCTATGATTGATCCACGGCTTCTGCCATGCACAACTTCCCCAATCATAAAATATGGTTGAGCAAGCAAAGTGTTTGCCACTTGCACATTGCCTTCTTCTATAAACTTTTTGATATGTCTTGTGGAAATTTTTTGTGAATTAACTTTTTCGAAAGGCAAAATTTTGACTTTGATACCTTTCTTATAAAGGTATTCCTTCAAAAATGCAACATTGCCTTCTGCATTTTTTCCAAAGGTGTAGTCCTTGCCTGCAACAACCCCGACAATGTTGTACTGGTTTGTTATATTGTCAAGATATTCCAAGGGGCTTTGCTCTGCAAATTCCTTTGTAAAACGTTCTGCAATGATGTTGTCTATGCCAATATTTTCAAAAATGCTCTTTCTTTCTTCAAATGTGTAGATTTGTTTGCTTTTGTTCAAAAGTGCATTGGGATCATTGGAAAAAGTACAAATTGCCGTTTCGCACTTCATACTCAAAGCCATTTTTTTAGTTTCGTTGACAAGAGCAAGATGACCGACGTGAACGCAGTCAAAAAAACCGAGAGCCAAAACTATTGGCTTGTTGTATTGCTCTTTATCACAAATAACGTTCATATTATAACCTCAATGTGAGAACAAGTTTTCCACATTTATTTTCTGCTATGGCAACCACTTTTCCATCTATTGTTGCCACAAAAGTGTCATTTGGCATATTGTCAAATGGCAAAATTATGCCATTTAGCACTTGTTTTCTATATTCGATTGGGATTTCAAAGAAAGGCAAAAATGAAAGAGCCTGTTCCATAGGAATTAAATGAACAAAAGGATTTTGTTCAAATTCTTTGATATCCACAGAGTTTTCCAAATTGAACAAGCCACTTTGGGTGCGTACAAGTGAATTCATATACGCATAAGTTCCAAGTGCTTTTGCAATATCTCTTGCGATTGCTCGGATATACGTGCCTGCACCACAAGTGATTTCAAAACGGAAATGATTGTCTTCTCCGTCAATGAGTTTAATATCATAGATTGTCACAGATTTGGCAGGAAGATCCAATTCTATACCTTTGCGAGCATATTCGTATGCTCTTTTGCCGTCAACTGACTTGGCAGAATATATAGGGGGAATTTGGTCGATATTGCCAATAAGTGATGGCAAAACCCTCTGAATTTCCTCTTTTGTGACAACGTTGTTGTCACGAGCAACTTCTTCGCCCCAAGCATCAAGAGTGTCTGTTGTGCTTCCAAAGATAAATTCTGCAATATATGTCTTACGCTTTTCGCTTAACAAATTAAACAGTCTTGTTGCCTTGCCTATTGCCACAGGAAGAACACCTGTTGCCATAGGATCAAGAGTGCCCATGTGTCCAACTTTGTGCTTTTCACCAGTAATACGGCGCATTATTCCACGTACAACAACCACGGCATCACTTGATGTCATGTTTTGATGCTTGTTGATGTTGACAAAAGCGCAAATACTCATAGTCTATCTCTTGCCACCTTCAAAAGTTTGTCAACGATATCTTCGTAGTAGCCGTTGAGTCTGCAACCTGATGCTTTGTCGTGTCCACCACCACCAAATTCGCGTGCAATGTCGCTTGCATCAATGTTGTCTTTTGTGCGAATCATAATTTTGTATGATTTTGGGGACGCCTCGGATATTGCATAGGCAACTTTGACTGTGTCAATATCAATGACTTTGACGATTGTGCCAAGGGTGTCATTGAGTGATGTGCCTGTTTCTTTGAAATCGTTTTCAAGGAAGGTTATTATTGCAATTTGGTTGTCTTCAAAAAATTTACACTTGGTTAGAACTCTATTTTCAAGCATAAATTTGTTTTTTGTCACCTTTTTGAAGACGTTGTAAATAACTTTGCCTGCATCAAAACCATATCCCATAAGTTCGCTTGCGATTGTGTGGGTTGATACAGTTACTGACGGAAATTGGAAACAACCGCTGTCAGTGATTATCCCTGCAAAAAGCAGTTCGGCAATATCTTTTGTCATAAGCCCCATGGCCTTCAAAAGACGATAAATGATTTCTGCGCAAGCAGAAACCTCAATATCAACAACGGATATATCAGCAAATTTCCTGTGAGTTTTGTGATGGTCAATGGCAATCTTCACTTTTGATGAAAGATATGATTTCATACCATTGCCCACTCTTTCCAAACTGTCACAGTCCACTGCTATTGACAAATCGTGAACCTTTTTTTCAGGAAGAGTCACAGTTTCTGCACCGTTTAATACACAGAGTGTATTAGGGACAGGATCAACTGAATATACGTCAACGTTTTTACCAAGGCTCAAAAGTGCAAGACGAAGTGCAAGAGCGCAAGACAAAGTGTCACAATCTGGATTTACGTGTGTGTAAATTGACACAGATTGTGCCTTTGCAATTTCTCTTTCAATGAGATTAAACTTCTCTTGTTCCTTTTGAATCATTGGCAAATATAATTTATTCCTCGTCGGTTTCTTCTTCTGCAGGAGGAATTACCATAGTTGACAAAATCTTGTCAATGTGCATACCGTAGTCACAACTATTGTCAATGACAAAGTGAAGTTCAGGCATCAAACGGATTTGAACTGAATCTTTCATTTTGTTGCGAATAAATGATCTACTTCTCACCACTGTATCAAAGGCTTCTTTTTTCTTTTCATCACTGTCTGCATATACAGAAAGATGAACCTTTGCATACTTAAGGTCGGGAGTGGTGTGCACATTTGTCACGCTAACGATTGCCCCTTGAAGTCTGGGGTCTTTGATATCGTTAGCGATGACTTTTGCTATTTGACGTTGAAGTTCGCCATTGACTCGTTCAATACGTACTTTCATTAGATTTGCTCCAATTGATATGCTTCGATAACGTCACCGACTTTGACATCGGGATAATTGTGAAGCATGATACCACAGTCGTAGTTTCTTGCGATTTCCTTGACGTCGTCTTTTCCGTGACGGAGTGATGCGATTTCTGTATCTGCTTCAACCTTGCCGTTGCGGATAAGTCTTGCACGTGCTGTACGGAGAATCTTGCCGTCTGTACAGTGGCAACCTGCGATTGTGCCAACACCTGAAATCTTGAAGATTTCACGGACATCTGCACTGCCGAGTACGACTTCTTTGTACTTGGGTGCGAGCATACCCTTGACTGCTGCTTCGATATCTTCGATTGCCTTATAAATGACATTGTAGAAACGGATGTCAATCTTTCTTTGTGCTGCAAGTGTCTTTGCATTTGCATCGGGACGGACGTTGAAGCCAATGATGATTGCCTTTGCAGTGTCTGCAAGTGAAACGTCACTTTCATTGATTGCGCCTACGCCACCATGGATAATTTCGATGTTGACTTCTTCGTTGCCGAGTTTGCCAAGTGATTGCTTGACTGCTTCGAGTGAGCCTTGTACGTCTGCTTTGATGATGAGTTTGACTGTTTTGAGTTCGCCTTTTGAAATCTTGTCAAACAAATCGTCAAGGTTGACTGCTTCGCTTGTGTCGTCTTTCTTTGAAAGTTTAAGTTTTCTTTCATTTGCAAGATCTCTTGCAAAACGATCACTTTCAACAACGTCCATAATGTCGCCTGCTTCGGGAAGTTCATCCCAGCCAGTGACTGAAACGGGAATTGAAGGACCTGCTTTCTTGACTTGCTTGCCCTTGTCGTCAATCATAACCTTAACTCTACCTGTTGCAGTGCCTGCGATCATATCGTCACCACAGCAGAGTGTACCAGATTGAACAAGGACTGTTGCGATCTTGCCAAGACCTTTGTCCATTCTTGCTTCAATGATTGTACCACGTGCCTTGAGATTGGGATTTGCCTTGAGTTCTCTAATTTCTGCAAGGATAAGGACGTTTTCAAGAAGTGATTCAACGCCTTCACCTGTCTTTGCAGATACGTTGACGACGGGAGTTTCGCCACCCCAAATTTCGGGGAGCAAACCGTGTTCTGTCAATTGATTGAGCACTCTATCGGGGTTTGCACTGACTTTGTCAATCTTGTTGCAAGCAACGATAATAGGAACGTTTGCTTGTCTTGCGTGGTTGATTGCTTCAATTGTTTGAGGCATGATGCCGTCATCTGCTGCCACAACCAAGATTGCAATGTCTGTTGCTTGTGCGCCTCTTGCACGCATTGTTGTAAATGCTTCGTGACCGGGGGTGTCAAGGAAAGTAATGGGATTTCCGTTGAGTGAGATTGTGTATGCACCGATATGTTGTGTGATGCCACCTGCTTCCCCACTTGTTACGTTTGCTTTACGGATATAGTCCAAAAGTGATGTCTTACCGTGGTCAACGTGACCCATGATACAGACAACGGGAGGACGTGTCACAAGACCACCTTGTGCTGCTTGTTTTTCACGGATTGCAGTAAGTTCGTCTTCGTGAGTTGTTTCGGGACGGTATTCAAGAGTGATAGGATGATCTTTGCTGATTTCTGCTGTAACAAGTTCTGCAGTTTCAAAGTCAATGCTACCATTGATGTTTTTGATGATACCAAGAAGGAACAATGTGCTGATAATTTCTGCACCTGTTTTGCCGATCTTTTCACTGAGGACTTTGATGGGGACGGGATCTGTGGTAATAACTGCGTGGTCAATGACGATTGCGTTTTGTTGTGATTGACCCTTTTGCTTATTGGCAGATTTGTGTCCACGTACTTTGAAGTCTTCGTCATCAGTCATTGCTCTTGTTTCGTCAACGATATAACCACGCTTCATCAATTGATACTTGTTTGCACCGGTTTCTGTAAACTTCTTTGAGCCGTCATTAACCTTTCCACCCTTGCTGCGTTGTTGATTTTGCTTGGGAGGAAATTGTTGTGCAGCGTTTTGCAATGAAACGTTGTTTTGACCAACTTGTTGGTTGGGACGAGGACCATTATTATTTTGAGGCTTGCGATCATTTGCACTTGCTTGAGGATTTTGTCCTTGGGGACGTCCTGCTCGGGGTGCTCTTGTATCGTATCCACCGGGGAAAACTCTTGTTTCTGTCTTCTTGGGTTTTTCAGGGGGGATATATTGCTCTCTTTCTGTTCCGTCAGAGTACTTGATTTTCCAAACGTTGGGTTTGCCTGTTGCAGTTCTCTCTATTTCTACAGGTTGGGAGGGTTGTTGTTTTTTTGGTTGAGAGGGTTTTTCTGCTTTTTCAGGCTTTTCAACCTTTTCGGCTTTTTCCACTTTCTTGGATTGTGTCTTCACTTCCTTTGTGGGAAGTTTTGTTTGTTCTTGTTCGAGCATAGCATCGAGAAGTTGATCCATCTTCTTCATTTGGGCATCTTCTTTGAGAGCCTTTTTGATGTCTTCTTCTGTATCTACTTCGATTGTTTCAGCAACTTCAGGGACAAGGACTTCTTCTGCCTTTTCTTGTTCTCTTTCCTTTTCAAGAGCGATTTCACGAAGTTGAGCAATCTTTGCTTTGATTGAATTTTTGAGTGTCAAAGCACGATTTTTTTCTTGTGAAACCTCTTGCATAAGTGATGCAAGTTTATCTCCCTTGTAGTTGTGCAACAATTTAATGTTTTCTTGGGGATTAATTGTTTTGTTTTCGGCCATATTTACCTCAAATTATCAAGAATTGCGTTGCCAAGACCACTATCAGTGATGCCAATGGCAAGCACTTGTTCACGATGAACGGCAGACGTGACGCCTTCAATTACAAAAGCAGGTGTATTTGTGCATTTTGACATGAGCCTACTCTTGTACTTTTCGGTTGCGCCTTCGTCAATTAGTACTACCACACAAGAATTTAGTCTTTCGGAGATTTTGTCTTCACCAAGCAAAATCCTACCACTGCGCATTGCAAGGCCAATATACGATTTAATTTTGGATTTGTTTTCTAAGTTCATCGTACACTTCCTTTGCCACACCTTGCTTGAAAGCCACATTGAGTGAAAACTTTTTAATGCAAGTTTCAATGCATTTTGCATTGTTGTGGACGTATGCGCCCCTTCCGTCCATTTTTCCGGTTTTGTCTATCACAATACCATTTTCTGTTTTTACAAGACGGATAAGGTCAGACTTGTCTGCGTGTTCTCTACACACACAGCATCTTCTTGTGTTCTTGGGATTATTCGGCATCTTCTTCCTCGGTTTTCAAACTTGATGCGGGCTTGACGTCTATCTTCCAGCCAGTAAGTTTTGCTGCAAGACGTGCGTTTTGACCGTTTCTACCGATTGCAAGACTGAGTTTTTCATCACTGACGATAACTCTTGCACGTTTTTCTTCTTCGGTGATTGAAACCATGTGAACTTGTGCAGGACTGAGTGCGCGTGCGATATATTCAATAGGATCTGCGCAGTATTCAACTACGTCGATCTTTTCGCCACCGAGTTCTTGGACTACTTCGTTGACACGGATACCCTTATTACCAATACATGCACCAACTGCATCTACATTGGGGTCATCACTGTAAACTGCGATCTTTGTACGGAAACCTGCTTCACGGACGCAACCTGCGATCTTCACAAGGCCTGCCTTGATTTCGGGGACTTCAAGCTCGAAAAGTCTTCTTACGAAACCTGATGATGCTCTGGACACCAAAACTTGTGCGCCCTTGAAAGTTTCACGGATTTTCTTCACGTAAACCTTGATCATATCATTGAGGTTGTAAGTTTCTGTGGGAACTTGGTCAACTTGCATCATGACACCTTCCATTTGTGTGCCACTGATTTCAACGTAAACGTTGTTGCCTTCTTTTCTACGGACGATTGCACCGACGATTTCGCCTTGTTTTTCGTTCATTTCGTTAAGGATATACTCTTTCTTTGCATCGTTTATGCGTTGCATAACAACTTGTCTTGCAGTTTGTGCTGCAATACGGCTGAAATCCTTGGGAGTGATGTCTTCGACGATAACTTCACCGACTTTTGCATTTTCCTTGATTTCAAGGGCTTCTTCCAGTGAAATTTCACTTGCTTCGTCTTCGACTTCTTCAACGATAAGACGGTGTGCATAGACTTTGATTGTACCCTTTTCTTCGTTAAGACGGACTGCGATTGTTCTTGATTCGCCAAATTCCTTCTTGTATGCAGATACAAGTCCTGATTCCAATGCTTCAAGCATAACTTCTTTTGAAATCTTGGTAACTTTTTCAAGTTCTTCAAGAGCGGGGAAGAAATCTGCTGTGAAGTCTTCTTTTACTTTCTTTGCCATGTGGTCCTCCTAAAACCTGATATACGGTTGTATTTTTGCGTTTTCTTTTGTTATTGTGAGTTCTTTGGGGTTCTTTTCGCCAGTGCGAATAACAAACGAATTTTCATTGTGTGACAAGAGTGTGCCGTGGCACTTGTTTTTGTCTTGTTTCACTTCGATTTCTGTGCCGATTGCTCTACGGAAATCATCCATTGTTACGATTGGTCTGTCAAGGCCTGATGAAGACACGTTGAGGACGTATTCTTCAGGGAAAAGTTCCTCATATTTGTCAAGGACAGGGCTCAATGCGTTGTGCACTGTTTCGCATGTGTTGAGATCAACGCCATCTTTTGACCAAACGTACACTGTCAAATTGAATCTGCCATATTCCTTGAAATATTTTATTTCAACCACTTCGTATCCAAGAGCAACAACTGTTTCATTTATGCTTTTTTCCACGATTTCGGTGGCTTCTGTGCTCAAAAATTTGTTTTCCATTTGAACTCCTTATAATAAGAAGAGTGAACCTTTCGGTCCACTCTACATAGCGATTACTATTTAGCATAGTGATGATAACATATTTGCAATCCTTTTGCAAGCAATTTTACACACAAAATCCACAATAAATATAAAATATTTAGCAGAATCTGTAGTTTTTGGTGATTTAATGACGCCATAAGGATTACAAGCGTTGTGCAAGCACCTTCAAAAGTTCTGCAGTGGCATACACGTCTGCGATTGCTCTATGGGCGTTCTCGTGTGAAATGTTGAGATTTTTTGAAAGTGTTTCGAGGTCGAATTTTTTAAATTCGTTCAACTTTTCACGTGCCACAAGCAATGTGTCAAACATATCGTTGTCAAAGTTGTAGCCTTCTTCTCTTGCATACTTTTCAAGCAAGGGGAAATCATAACCAGAGATATTGTGTCCTACAAGGATTGCATCTCTTGTAAATCTAAAGAAATCGGGCAAGATTTCTTCAAATTTGGGAGATGATTTGACCATATCATTGGTGATAGATGTAAGGTTTGTGATAAATTCGGAGATAGGTTGACTGGGTTTTGCAAAAGTTTGAAAAACTTCTGTAATTTTGCCGTTGACCATCTTCACTGCTGCAAGTTCAATGGGTTCTGCCGTGTTGATGAACTTGTCTGTAGCCTCAAAGTCAAATACAACAAACGTCTTGTCTTTCAAGAACTCAGGAGTGCTTGCCTTTTCTTCGAACAAACTGTCTTGCGACATCTTTGTATAAGGCTCAGGAAATACCTTTGTGTACTTTGTGGGACAAGGTTTGTTTTGAACCTTTTGTATTGAATCGAAGCAGATAGAACACCTGAAAATACCATCAAGAGTATATGACAATGCACCGTTGTATGTTGACACAGACACGTTGCCAAGACAGATGACTTCTTCCCCATCATTGAGGGTTTTCAAAGCATCTACATCACTCAAACGGGGGAAACAAACACACTCAATTTTGGCAGTTGTATCATCAATGATACATCTAAACATGGGTTTTGTTTCGGGTTCTCTTGAGTTGGGATCGTCAGGGTTGTATTTTTTATTTTTGAATTCTTTGTGTTGTATTCCACTGATTTTGCCACAAAGCACAACGTTTTCAGTGGGGTGCTTAATATCGCAAATGTAATTGGGCATTTGGTTAACGCCAGACACCTTGCCCCTTGCATAAACTTTTTCACAACCTTCTGTCTTAATCAATCTAAAAGATTGAGCTGTAGTGAATGTGCGTTTTGGGATGAGATCTTCTGCATTTATGGTTGATGTATCTACGATATTTTCAACATATTCCACTTCTATGTTGCCATTGAATGATTCATCAAGGAATTCTTTGAGATTTCCTGCAGAATTGCTATTTTTCAAAAGCATATATGTGGGGGTGTCAAAAGTTATTTGAATTTCGATGTTTTTTTCGTCAACAGACACTGAAATATTGTCTTCCACAAGGAATTTGAAAAGCATTTGCTCATACTTGTTGAAATACTCGTAGATTTTGTTTGTGACGATTGTTTTATCTGCATAAGTGCGTATGTAGGAAATGATGATATTAATCCCCGGGAAAATGCTTTCAACAATATTTTGCACGTCTGCTTTTTTCTTGTCATCATAAAGTTTTGAATCAAAGGCAGAAATAATAAAACGGACTTCAAGTTCGTGTTTATCTCTACGGTAAGTTGCAGAGTTAAATTTCAACTCTGGGTACGCACCTTTTGATTTTTCCAAAAATTCTTCAAAAAACTTTGTCATATACGGTTTTACCTTGTTTTTGCGATAAAGTATTACAAAATATTTGATTTTTTATAGTACTTCATTGAGTAAAGTCATAAATTCTTCCATCAAATTTGCACTTGGAACTGTTTTGAAAATTTTGCCGTCTTTCAAGAGTACGGATTTTTCTTTGCCACCTGCAATGCCAAGATCACTGCCTTCACCTTCCCCAATTCCATTTAATGGACAACCCATAACGGATATTTTGAGAGGCTTTTCTATTTTTGCAGTCAAGCGTTCAACTTCTTCTGCAAGACCTTGTACGTCAATTTCAGTTCTTGCACACGTGGGACAAGAAACAACTTCAACCCCTGTGCAACGAAGTCCCAAAGCCTTCAATATGGATTTTCCAGCATAAACTTCTTCTACAACTGGTGCAGATAATGAAACTCTAATTGTATCGCCGATGCCTTCTTCAAGAAGTGTGCCAATGCCGATTGATGATTTGATAAGTCCACTTCTCAATGTTCCCGCTTCCGTTACGCCAAGATGAAGGGGATATTCGCAGGTTTTGGCAAGTTTTCTGTTTGATTCAATCATTGTTTGCACATTTGATGCTTTGATTGCAACAATGAGATTTGAAAAACCGAATTTTTCAAACATATCTGCAGTTTTGAGTGCACTTGCAACAAGTGCTTCATCTTCTGCCATACCTTTGAATTGTTTGTCAAGACTGCCACCATTGACGCCTATACGGACAGGAACATCATAATCTTTGAGTATTTCAACGAGATTCTTGATGTTTTCTGCATCGGTTGACATATTGCCGGGGTTCATGCGCAATTTTTTTGCGCCTGCTTTTACAGCAAGTTCTGCAAGGCGATATGAATAATGTACGTCAGCAATCAAAGGCAAGCCTGATTTTTCTGCAATAACCTTAAATGCTTCTGCAGATTGCTCATCAGGCACTGCAAGACGAATAAGGTCACAACCCACGTCAGTCAGTTCTTTTATTTGTGCCAAAGAGCCGTCGATATCAACGGTTTTTGTGTTGAGCATAGATTGCACTGTGATTGGTGCATCTCCCCCAACTCTTATATTTCCAATGTGGATTTCTTTTGAATAACGTCTTTTCATTTTTGTTTGTCTATATCCAAATTCGTTTGTATTTCTATAATTTCGGTGTTCTAACCGTTTACAAGGTGGAAAATGTCAAGGAAAACCACCAAAACCAACATGAGAATAAGCCCAACGGTGTGGATAACGCCCTCCACTTTTCTTGGCACAGGTTTACGGAATATCATCTCTATTGCAGTAAACAACATTCTCGATCCGTCAAGAGCAGGTACAGGAAGCAAGTTCATGACAGCAAGGTTGGCAGAAATAACTGCTATTGTGTACATAAATGGTCCAAAACCTTGTGAACTCATATCTGCAATAGTCTTGACCACAGTGATTGTTCCACCTGCACTTTCAATGCCAATTTTACCGGTTATCAATGCGCCAAGTGATGCAAGGATCTTGAATACAATGAAGAAAGCAAATCCAAATGCTCTTGAAAATGCAAGGAAGAAATTGAGTTTTTGTTGTTTGAGTCCGTAGGATATTGCGTATCCTGTGCGTATCTCGTCCACTTCAAACTCGTTGCCGTTTTCATCTTTTTCGGTTGCTTGATAGCGATATTCCCCTCTTGATGCAGTGATTTCAATGATTTCACCATCACGGAGAATCTTAAATGTTGCTGTATCACCAATATTTTTGAAGATTGATGTGACATCATCTTGCGTCATTATGTTGACTTGTTTTCCGTCAACCGACAAAATTACGTCCCCTTCCTCAAAATATTGTTCTTGTTCAATAAAATCATAGGTATTTGCAATCACGGGAAGGATTTGTCCGTATGCAGTGAAAAATATCGTTATGATAAAAATTGAACTCAAAAAGTTGAAAAATGCCCCAGAAAACAGCACAATAAGGCGTTTCCACGCAGGTTGATCGTTGAAGTATGGACCTTTCTTCTTTTCTTGGTTTTCTTCAGGGGTTTCCACTTCAACTACGCCAATTTCTTGGATGTCTGTTGTTGCGTTGGGGGTTGTATTGTCAACGATATAGGACAAAATGCCCTTCTCTCCGTTGTCTGCAACTTCTTTGTTTATAAAATTGTTTTCTGCATCTGCGCCTTCTTGATCTTCTCCGTGAAATGCGCAAAAGCCACCAATAGGAATAGGACGGATGGAGAAAATTTCCCCATTTTTCTTATTTTTTCTTTTGAAGATTGCAGGGCCAAAGCCAATAGAAAATTCATCAATGCGGAAACCGAGCATTTTGCCTGCAAGATAATGTCCACTTTCGTGGATGATTATCATAAACATCAATGCAAGGATTGCAACAATGATGAAACCTATATATTTGAAAACTTCGCCTGCAGTTGCTGCCAAAAGAAATGCCACTATTATTTTGCTCCTATGGAATAAGTATATTTTCTTGCCTCAATGTCTATGCGTGTAACATCATCAAGGGCAACATCTCCCACTTTTTCAAATTTTGCAAGTACTTTTTCAAGTTTGGTGGGAATATCTGTCAATTTAATTTTGTATTTGAGATATTGTTCTACAAGGACTTCGTCTGCTGCAGAAACTGCAATGCAAGCACCGTCCCCACGTTTTGCCATTTCTCTTGCGAGTTTAAGGCAAGGGAATTTATCGTAATCGGGTTCTTCAAACGTGAGAGAACCAAGATCTGTCAGTTTCAAGGGTGCAACACTTGCTGTGTTCTTTTCAGGATAATATAATGCTCTTTCAATAGACAATGCAATATTTGGTGTAGAAAGCAAAGCCTTTATACTATTATCGCTGAATTCCACCATTGAGTGAATTACGCTTTCACGATGGATAACAACATCAATTTTGTCTTGTGGGACTTCAAAGAGATGCATTGCTTCAATAATTTCAAGACCTTTGTTGAAAAGTGTCGCTGAATCTATTGTGATCTTTTTGCCCATTTTCCAAACGGGGTGCGCCAATGCTTGTTCAGGTGTGACTTTTGCAAATTGTGTTTTTGGCACGTCACGAAGTGCGCCGCCACTTGCTGTGAGAATAAGTTTTTTGATGTATTTATCATTTTCCCCTTCAAGACAAGATGCAATTGCCGAGTGCTCTGTGTCAAGGGGTATGATTTTGCCACCGTATTTTCTTTCAAGTGCCTTGAGATGTCTTCCTGCTGCAACAATGCTTTCTTTATTTGCGATTGCAAGAGTGCCACCACGTTTCAAGACTGCCACTGCAGACCACAATCCTGCAATGCCACTGACAGCAGAAACAACTATATCTGCAGGGATTTCTGCCAATTCTTCAAGAGAGCCAAGGCATTTTGTATTCTTTTCGTCTTCAAGGAAGTCAAAGAGTGAACTTTGCACTTCAACTGCACCACCGGGGAAATAATAATGGGTGGGATTGTATTTTGTGATTTGTTGACGCAGGAGATTTTCGTTTGAATATGCCGAAAGCCCGACCACTTTGAAGCGATCGGGGTGTTTTGAAATTGCATTGAGCACTTGGACGCCAACTGCGCCAGTACTGCCTAAAATTGTAACTGTTTTCATATTGTATCCGTCAATGTGTAGTCGACTTAAGACAACTTTTGCAGTGTTTCACTGCCAGTGTTTTATTGTAAAATCTAAAACAAAGTTTTAGATTGTGTGTTCAAAATTGTATCTTTTTAATATCCGTAGATGCAAAGCATTGCAATTGACATAATCACAAGGCTGAATGTGATGCTGTCAAGTCTGTCCATGACGCCACCGTGTCCGGGGAAAATCTTGCCGTAGTCCTTGACGCCGATTGCACGCTTGATTCTTGATGCTGCAAGGTCACCAAGTTGACCGACCACTGCTCCAACTAAGCCTATTGTAAGGAAAATAAGTGCTGATTTCCATTCCCAACCATCGACTGTATGTGCAATGACGGGTTGATAGACTTGTCCACTTGGTGCAACATTTACCACTGAGAAGTATTCAAATACTGTCCAGAAGATGATTGCCACTGCCATGCCACCAACAAGACCACCAACTGCACCGGAAATTGTTTTCTTGGGGCTGATTGTGGGGCAAAGTTTTTTGCCTTTGATGAGTGAGCCAAACCAATATGCAAAGCAGTCACAACCACAAGGAAGTGCGATTGCCATAAAGATTGTGAAGACTGCATAATATTTATAGGACAAACCCCATGCCATTGCCATAAACAATGTGGGATAAATGAGAATAAATACGTTTACCAACAAATCGTTTAGATTACAACCGTCTTTTAATGCCTTTTCTGTCAATTCTTCTTGCTTTACGTCTTTTGAAGGACGGAAAGTGAATTCGATAAGTACTGCCATCACACCCAAGAGCAAGACGCAAAGGACTGCAAGGAAACCGACATTGGTTTTGATACCTGATTCGCCTGCAAGGAAATGTTGTGCAAGATAAAATGCAGGATATGCAAGTGTCAACACTATGATTGATGGAGCAAGGAACACTCTTCTACCTGCGCCCTTGAAGCATTGATGCAATTCCCACACTGCGCCTGCAGTAAAGAGCAAGATCAATACGTCAACAAAGATTGCGCTCACAAAGTGAGATCCAACGATAATACCTATAAGCAAAATTCCAAGGCAAATGCCTGTGATTGTTCTCTTAATAAACATAATTTATCCTATGTTGTCCACAAAATTATTAGTATTTTGCCGTCAAAATACCCAATTTGCAGACTTATGCACCAAAGGTGCGATTTCTTTTTTCAAAAAGTTCAATTATTTTGTCCACATCAGTTTCGTCCATATCTGGCCAATTTTTCACAAGGAAAATAAGTTCGGCATAGGCAGATTCGTAAAGCATAAAGTTGCTCAAACGCATTTCTCCACCCGTACGGACTATGCAATCTATTGCAGGAAGATGTGAACTTGACAAGGCTCTTTCAAAGTTTTCCTTTGTAAAGTTGCCGTGTGAAAAACAAATTTCGGCAGCGTGAAGAATATCTTCTCTGCCACCATAGTTGAAACAGATGTTGAGCACCGTGCCTTGATTGTCTTTGGTACGGTCTTCAACTTCACAGATGCTATCCTCAAGATAATCAGGCAAAGAGGCAATGTCCCCAGAGTATGTGATTTTGGTGTCGCCTTCATAGTTTCTGTTGAAAGTATCAACAACTTTGAAGATGGCTTCCTTTTCACTGTCGGGTCTTGCCCAGTTTTCAGTTGAAAATGCGTAAACTGAAACGGCTTCTATGCCCCGTTCCTTACATCTTTGAATAACACGACGCAGGGCTAAAAGCCCTGCGGGATATCCATCGGCACGAGATAGACCATGTTCTGTTGCCCATCTACCATTGCCATCCATTATAAAGCCAATATGTCTTGGTATCATTAGATTTCGAGGATTTCTGCTTCCTTGTTCTTGCACATCTTTTCGACGTCTTCAACTGCTTTTGCAAGTGCTTTGTCAACGTCTGCTGTGAGATCTTTGAGATCGTCTTCTGTGATGTCTGATGATTTTTCAAGTTTCTTGAGTTCATCAATAGCATCACGACGTGCATTACGAAGGACAACTTTGGTGTTTTCACAGCCTGCTTTCACGTCTTTGACAAGCCCCTTTCTTCTTTCTTGTGTGAGTTCGGGGAAAACAAGACGGATGACAATACCATCATTGTTGGGTGTCACGCCAAGGTTTGCTGCAAGGATTGCCTTTTCAACGTTCTTAAGTTGTGATTTGTCCCAAACTGAAATGACAATAAGTCTTGCTTCGGGGACTGTGATGTTTGCCATTTTGTTGAGTTGTGTTTCAACACCATAGTAATCAACAAAAACTCTGTCAAGAAGGTGGGGGTTGGCACGGCCTGCTCTGACCATCTTAAGTTCGCTTTCGTAGTTGTTGGTTGTCTTTGCAAATTTTTCTTGCATATCGTCGAAAATCATATCGACCAATTCGATTCCGTATGACATAAATTGCCTCCTATTATTAACTGACAATAATTATACCAAAGTATAATTAAAAAATCAAGACATTTATTTTTCTTTAGAGTTATTAATAAAATTAATAAAAGAACGGAAAGTTTCCGTTCTTTTAATTTGTTTGATATTTACCGTTGGTTTTGTAAATTGATCCGTTTAGAATATCACTTTCCAACAAATGTGCCAACCTTTTCGCCACACACTGCGTTTTGCATTGCATCCTTTTCCATAAGGCTAAATGCGATGACGGGAATATTGTTTTCCATGCACATTGTGATTGCAGTTGTGTCTGTTGCTTTCAAACCTTTTGCGATAACATCCATATATGAGATGTGGTCATATTTCTTTGCATCGGGGTTTGTTTTGGGGTCGCTATCATAAACACCGTCAACATTTTTGGCAAGAAGAAGTGCATCTGCGCCAACTTGTGCTGCTTTCAATGCTGCGCCAGTGTCTGTTGAGAAATAGGGATTGCCTGTTCCACATGCGAAAATGATGATTCTACCCTTTTCAAAGTGACGGAGTGCTCTCTTGAAGATGAAGGGCTCTGCCACGTCAGGCATGGCAAGTTCTGTCATAACTCTTGATGCAACACCACTTCTTTCGATTTTGTCTTGGATTGCAAGTGCGTTGATGACTGTTGCAATCATACCCATGTGGTCTGCAGTTGTGCGATTCATTTCTGCATCGGCTTGTCTGCCACGCCAGAAGTTGCCTGCACCAACAACGATACCTATTTCTGCGCCAAGTTTCTTGACTTCAAGGATTTGATTGACAACAAATGACAGTTTGTCATTGTCGATGCCCATACCATTTTCTTTTGCAAGGGCTTCGCCTGAAATTTTGATGATTACTCTCTTGTATTTTATTGACATTTATTGTTCCTCACATACAAGTTTTATAAAAAAGTGCAAAAAAAGGGAACGCAGATGCGTCCCCTTTAAGTGATTTACTTAAGGCCTGCTTGTGCCATAACTTCTTCTGCGAAGTTTTCTTCTCTCTTTTGGAGACCTTCGCCCATTGCGTAGCGGACGAAACGGAAGATCTTTGCATTGCCGTTATCTTTGAGATATTGACCAATTGTAAGATCGCCATTTTTGACGAAAACTTGGTCGAGCAAGCAGATTTCTTTGAAGAACTTGTTGATTCTGCCTTCGATCATCTTTTCGATGATTGCAAGGGGCTTGGGATTTTCTTCATTGAGTGATTGTGCCTTCAAGATTTCTTTTTCGTGTTCAACAACGTCTGCGGGGACTTGGTCCTTGCTGATGTATTGTGCAGATGCTGCTGCGATTTGAAGTGCTACGTCGTGAAGGACTTCGTCCTTGCAGCAACCACATGCTTCAACCATAACACCAATCTTGCCACCCATGTGGATGTATGTGTCAACTTTGCTGTCGTTGCTTGCGAAAACTGTGAAACGACGGATTGAAAGCTTTTCGCCCATCTTCATAACGTATTCGTTTGTGACGGGTGTCATTGCTGTGATGACTTCTTCAAGTGATGCGTTATCATTGTCAAGAATATAGTCTGCAACTTGACCAACATATTCACGGAATACGGGACCGCCTGCGACGAAGTCTGATTCACAGTTGACTTCGAGAAGGACGCTCTTGCCGTTCTTGCTTGCTGCGAAGACGATGCCTTCTGCTGCAATACGTGATTCTTTCTTTGCTGCTGTTGCGATACCTTTTTCTCTAAGATAGTCGATTGCGGCTTCCATATCGCCATCGGTTGCGACGAGTGCTTTCTTGCAGTCCATCATACCGACACCGGTTCTGCCACGGAGTTCCATAACATCTTTGCTTGTGAATGCCATATATATTCTCCTTTCAGTGTTTCGTATTAGTTTTGGCTTTCTTTTTCTGCGATTGCTTTTTCAAGTGCGTCTGCAGGTGAGAGTTTTTCTTCAACAACGGGTGCTTCGACGGGTTGTTCTGCGACTACTTCTTTTGCTTTGGGTGCAGTGTATGATTCACCTTGCTTGCCTTCGATAACTGCGTCTGCCATGAGTGATGCGAAGAGTTGGATTGCACGGATTGCATCGTCATTGCCGGGGATAACGTAGTCAACGAGATCGGGATCACAGTTTGTGTCAACGACTGCTACGATGGGGATGTTGAGTTTGCGTGCTTCTTTGATTGCGTTTTCTTCTTTCTTGAGGTCAACTACGAACAAGCAACCGGGAAGGTTACGCATGCTCTTGATACCACCAAGGTTCTTTTCGAGTTCATCACGTTCTTTCTTGAGTGCGATGACTTCTTTCTTGGGGAGCATTTCAAATTCGCCAATGATTTCTCTTTGGTTGATTTTGTTGAGTCTGTCGATACGTGTACGGATGGTCTTGAAGTTTGTGAGTGTGCCACCGAGCCATCTTTGGTTGATGTAGAACATATCGCAACGTTCTGCTTCTTGTTGGATTGCATCTTGTGCTTGTTTCTTTGTGCCGACGAAAAGAACTGACTTTCCTTCTGCTGCGATGCTCTTCACAAATTGATATGCTGCTTCAACGTGATCGACTGAAATTGCAAGGTCAATGATGTGAATATCATTACGTTGTGTGTAGATGTACTTTGCCATCTTGGGGTTCCAGCGTTTTGTCTGGTGACCGAAGTGTACGCCTGCTTCAAGCAAGGTCTTCATTGATGTTACTGCCATGTTTTAGGCCTCCTAAATTTGTTTATTACCTCCCTCGGCTTCAGCGAATTGGCTACCTTACGGAACAACCAAAACTCCACCGAAGTGTGCGGTGCGTGTGTATTGTATAATAAATAAAATTATTTTGCAAGAAAATTAAACAACTTTTTCGTCAAAATTTTGATTTTTTTCAATTAGTTGTTTTCTTCCCCGTCCCATTCTTCAAGCATTGCGATAAATTCGTTGAAAACTTTTTCAAGAACTGCTTCGTCTTCAATGGGTGCAAAGTTTGAGTTTCCGTCCTTATCTTCAATGATTTCATAGATGAGAACTTCGTCGTCTGCGATGTCGGGAAGTTGTTCAACGGGTTTCATGACGATATACCATTTGTTGTCAACGTCAAGAGTTGCAAGTTCAAAAAATTCTTCGTCTTTGTCTGTTGCTTCGTTGTAAAGAACGATAATATCATCGTCTTCTGCTACGCCCATTTGATCCTTGAAATAATCTGCCATAATGTGCTCCTTATGTTTTGCGATTTCGCTTTATTTTTATTTTTCGGTATTCTAACCTATCTTTTTCTATAAAATTGACCATCAAGATATGATTGCAAAATGATTGTTGCTGCCACTTTGTCAATGACGGTTTTACGTTTTTCGCGGCGTACGTCTGCGCTTATGAGCAAGTTTTCTGCAGACACGGTTGTAAGACGCTCGTCAACGTAAATAATATCAAGACCACTTGCCTCTCTAAGTGCCTCGCCGAATTCTCTTGTGACTTCCACTCTTGGACCTTCAGTGCCATCCATGTTCAAGGGTAAACCAATGACAAAAGCGTCGGCATCTTCAGTTTTTGCATAATTTACAAAATACTTGATGTCGTCTTCAAAAGTTTTGCCTTTACGCACATAAGTTTCTCTTGGATTTGCAGTTATGCCGAGCATATCACTCACTGCAACACCAATTCGTACATCACCAATATCCAGTGCAACTTTTCTTTTCATAATCTCTTTTTCAATAGTAAACTATTGATTGTGTCTGTATGTATCCCCATTTTTTTGAGGTTTCATTGTTTTTCTTGCTTGTTGTCTTTCTTTTATAACCTTTTCAAAGCCATTTTCTGTGGGGTCATAAAATACTGCATCTTTGATTTCGTCCGGCAAGTATTGTTGTTCAACCCAGCCACCAAAATCGTGAGGATATTTATATCCGGACACTTTTTCTGTTTTGAAATTTGTGTCACGAAGATAAAGTGGCACGCTTTCATGCTTGATTGTCTTCACTGCTTGCTCTGCACTGTAAAGTGCTTCCACAACTCTATTTGACTTGGGTGCTTCTGCCACGTAAATTATGCCTTCCACAAGAGGTATTCTTCCTTCAGGCAAGCCTATTTTTTCAAATGCCTGCATAGCAGAAACTGCCACGTTGAGTGCATTTGGATCTGCAAGACCAACATCTTCTGCGGCGTGTATAACAATTCTTCTTGCAATGAGCATAGGATCGCAACCTGCTTCAAGAAGTCGCTCTGCCCAATATATTGCTGCATTTGAATCACTGCCACGCATACTCTTTATGAAGGCGGAAATGATGTCATAATACATGCTTTCATCAAATGACAATGCCTTCTTTTGGATTGATTGCTCTGCCACTTCTTTTGTTATGCAAATATCACCATCACTATTGGCGTGAGTTGTCAGTGCTGCAAGTTCAAGAGCGTTGAGTGCAGTACGCAAATCTCCACCAGATGCCCAAGCGAGATGATGCAATGCATCATCATCTGCTTTTATTTGCATAAATCCAATGCCACGATCCTTGTCTTCTATTGCTCTTTTAAGACCAACCAAAATATCTTTTTCGGTCAAGCGTGAGAACTCAAAAACACGGCATCTTGACACTATTGCTCGTGTCATATTTGCATAGGGATTTTCTGTGGTTGAGCCAATGAAAATGATATGACCTTGTTCAACTGCTTGCAAAACACTGTCACTCTGTGCTTTATTCCATCTGTGACACTCATCAAGGAGCAAATAAGTCTTCTTTCCGTACATACGAAGAAGATCTTTTGCCTCATCAATAACTCTTTTTGCATCAGCAACACCTGCTGTCACTGCATTGAGTTTGACAAAATTGGCATTTGTGTTCTCTGCAATGATGTTTGCAAGTGTTGTCTTGCCTGTGCCGGGAGGACCGTAAAAGATGCAACTGCCAAGACGCCCTGCAGAAATTGCACGACGAAGCAACGAGCCATCTCCGACAATCTTTGATTGTCCAATAAACTCGTCTATTGTTCTTGGGCGCATTCTCTCGGCGAGAGGCGCAAGTTTTTCTTCATGATTTTGAAGGTCAAATAAATCCATACATGTTTATTATAATAAAAATTTCAAAAAAGTAAAGACCAAATCTACCATTTTGTAGATATTTCATATATTTTTCTTAACGTCCTATCCTTCGTAATTAAATTAGATCGTCAATTCAAATGTGCAAAATCACATATCATCACTTGGGATTTTTAGAAATATGTCAAGTGGTTTATCTCCAAGTTTGATTGTAGGTATGCCCTCGTATTTTGTCCCATTGCAAAATAATTCACGTTCAGTTGACTTTTCAATATGAACGGTGTGTTGCATCCCGTTTTCTCTAAAAAATAGGTCAACTTTTTCAATTTTTTCAGGCAAAACTGGATTTATGGTCAATTTTCCATTTTTTACCGAAATCCCCATTTTTACGGTGTTTTTGGGCTGAAATGTGCTTAAAGTATTCTTGAAAACATTGTTTTGTAGAATACTTTTGTTAGATTTTGCACCAAAAATCATGTTCATTGCAAAGGAAGATGACAGGGCAAGATACAAAATTGTCATATTCGATTTGAAACGAGAAATGCAAAAATAACTGCTTGAAAAATTGATGTTTTTTGATCGAAAGGCACGAGGCTCTGCCCTGTTTGAATATTTTTGGAGGGAATAAGTGTACGCAGTTTCGTCAATGTTTAGTACAGATGATTGATTGCTTAATTCAGTGAGAAAAGCGAACTTTGCCTCATTTGGTGCTGTTTGGAAATTTTCATAACTTTCAAGAATTTTCAGTGGCGTATAAAATTTGACATAATCGTACTGCTCTACAGATTTCAGTTCGCGGAAAATGGTTTGTGAGAGATTGGTTATATTTTCTATTACGTCAAAGTAAACCAAATTTGCAGATGGACAATCAATTTTTTCAATTGAAGACGTAAAATGTAAAAACACATTATTTGTTTTCACTTGGTTGTAGAATTTTCGTTTTTCATAAAATTTTGGGTGTGACGTCACTTTTTGTGCATATTGCCCTACTTTAATCAATGTTTCAACACGTAAAGCAACAAAATACAATTTTTCAAGTAAAACAAATTTTGCCATAAGATGAAAATTTTGCATTTCAGGAAACGTGATTGTTGATTTCTCGTTGAAGATTTCAAAACAGTGATATGTTCTTTCTGTTGAAATCGTAAAATTGTTTGTTTCAAGGAGTGATCTGCAAATTTTTTCTATGCGTATACCTGTCTTGTATGCAGGCAAATCGTCGAGTTTTGAAAAATCAATTTTTGACAATTTCTTCAAAAATAAAAAATTTTCGTCCACTATGTCACAAAAAGTCTGCAATTCTGGGATGATAAATCTGTTTGATCTTGATTTTTCTATGTCAAGGTGGCGCTTTGCAATATAATTGACAAACTTAATTTTGCGCAAAAACATATTGATAGAATACTCTTTTTTGCCGTTTTTGTTGGGCAAAGACACATCTTTTGCAAGATTTTTTATGGTTAAAATGAAGTCATCATCTGTGAGCGTTTTTGTAAAGTGCTCTCTTTCTTTTGTTTTGACAAGAAAATATACAAGTATAAATATCAAAGTTATAACTATTGAAATAGCATATTCCATATTGCAATTATGTCCAAACGTTGCAAATTAAAACGAGATGATCTTTGCTCGTGTAAAATAAATAAAAATTTGTTTAATTCGGTTGATTGTATATTTGAATTTTTTTTCTCGTAATTTTGCATAGATACCCTATCGTATATGCTTGAAAAGATGAGAAAAACTTCAATTTTTAGATAGAAACCAATTTTTCCAAAAACAAAATTTCAAAATCTTTCAAAAAATGTTTCACGCGTGTTTCACAAAAAATGCGCCTTTTTTTACATGGAGAAAGAAGATTTTGTGTGAATAAAATTTTGAAAAAAGCGTGAATTTGAAAAATTGAAAAGCATGATATTCTGCTCTACCCCAAAAAAATAGGAACTAACTATAGAGTTGTAAATTTGGAAATACAAAAAAATATAGCCCATTGCTGGACTATATTTTTTAGGAAGTTATGAAAATGAAAGATGGAAAATATTGTTTTTGTTGTTATTTGTCAAATGAAAGGCTAAATGTGCCAAGTTTTGCGTCTTTTATTGCTTGATCTGTGCCTGCAATTACTTTGCTATCGCCAAAATCACTTTCTATTGTTGTTATGCCATTGCGACCTCTATAGTCGATTTCTTTTTCAACCCAATCACAATAACTTGAATCAGTGACCCAATATATTACGATATAATCTTCGCCTTTTGTTGCTTCAAGTTTTGATCTTGTGTATCCGTTGGGGAAAGTTTCAATTTCTACTGAGTATCCTGCACTTTCAAGGTTGGCTTTTACTTCTTCAACGGGAGGCACGCTTGTGATGAGTGTAAAATTGCACGCCACGAGTGTTATTGAAAGAATTGCGAGCAGTGTCACTGCCAATACAATTTTTGTTACTTTTTTCATTTTATCTCCTTTGACGGAACTGAAATTTTGCCGTCATTTATATTGTACATATAGTATATCAAAGGAATACGTAAAGAAAAATGACTGTAGAGTCAAAATAACCTGCTCTATTTTGCGCTAAAAGCAAAAATGCCATAGAATTGACCAAATTATATTAAAATTAATGTTTTTACCAATAAAACACTATGTTTCATGGCAGTTTCACAGAAAAATACCCCCAAATTTTCAATGGACAAAGAAATGTTGCTCTTTTGTATTGTTTTGATTTTAATTTTTAATTTTATAAATGATGATTAAAATCAAACAAATTGGCAAAAAGAAAAAACACTTCCCAAGAAGTGTCTTTCTCATTTGCGAGATTAGTCTATAAGCCGAGTTCTGTCTTGAACGGTCATCTATCTAGGCGATACGTTGCCGTATCGCTCAAGCGACTTGTGGAGCGGGCGGGCAACCCTATATTGCTCCGTGTCTTGCATCGAGTGGGGTTTACATCACGCCTCGTCACCGATTTGTGGGTGAGCTCTTACCTCGCCTTTCCATCCTTACCCAACAAGTTGGGCGGTATTTTTCTGTTGCACTTTCCTTAAAGTCGCCTTCACAGGTATTTCACCTGCACCCTTGCCCTATGATGCTCGGACTTTCCTCACGGTATTACTACCCCGCGACCGTCCGGCTAACTCGCAAAAGTATAATATCACAATCCCGTGCCTATTGCAACACATTGAGTTTGTTTTGTAAATCTAATGTGGAATAATGAAAAAATCAAGCCGATTTGACTTGATTTTTGTTTGTGTTGGTTTGTTTTCTTTGGTGTGTTGCCTATTTTGATTGTGACTACTTGAGGCTTTGTTTATATTTGTCTGCCCAACTCTTCATTTCTTTTGCATGAGGTATTGCATGGACTGAATAGTCTTTGCCACCAATAAGTCTTGCCACTTCGTCGGTGTTGTCTTGAAGGAGATTGAGATGCGTATTTGTCTTGCCGTTTTCAGTTGATTTTGCGATTAAGAAATGGTTGTCTGCCATAGCAGCAAGTGAAGGCATGTGTGTGACTGCAATCACTTGACGCTTGCGAGATATATTGCACATCTTCTCTGACACAACAGCAGAAATATTGCCCGAAATACCCGTGTCAATTTCGTCAAAGATCATTGTGCCAACGCTGTCAACGTCTGCAAGAATATTCTTGAGAGCAAGCATAAATCTTGACATTTCGCCACCTGATATGATCTTTGCAAGAGGTTTCAAAGGCTCGCCAACATTGGGGGAAATCAAGAACTCAACGTTGTCTGCGCCGTTTGATGAAAACTCGTCAGGCGTTTCGGTTGTATTAATTTGAACTGTAAAGGTGCTTCCACCCATACCCAGATCCTTAAGTTCGCCAATGATTGATTTTTCAAATGAATTTGCAATTTTTTGACGTGAAATTGTGAGATTTTGGCAAGCAGTTTCAAGAGTTGCCACGGCCTTTTTAAGTTCGTTTTCTATTGCTATTACTCTATCTCCTGCATTTGACAATCTCTCGTGTTCTTCAACGGCCTTGTTGTAAAAATCAGTGAGTGCATTGTAGTTGCCACCGTACTTTCTTTGGATCATACGGACAACTTCAAGTCTTTCTTCAATTTGTTCTGCACTGTGACGATCGTAGTCAAGTTCATCAAGGATTGACTTTACAGTGTCTGCAACGTCAATGATTTCTGCTCTTGAATCTTCAAGGCGCTCAGTCAAACCATCAATGCGACTGTCGTATTGAGAAATCATATTGAGCGTTGACACAGTTGATTTGAGTGCAGGGCTTACTGCCGTGCTATCGTATCCGTCAAGAAGGTTCTTTGCATTGTTGAGAGCCTCCAAAATGCGCTCCATATTGCGAATACGCTTGCGCTTTTCAAGAAGTTCATCTTCTTCTCCATCTTTGACGTCTGCCTTTTCAATTTCGTTGATTTGATAGGACAAGATGTCAAGGCGTCTAACCCTTTCATCTTCGTCCCCAAACGAGTTGAATTCTCTCTTGAGTGCAGTATAGTTTTTGTATGCGTCCTTGACTTTGTCAAGGAGTGTTGCGTGCTTGTCCCCACCAAGACTGTCAAGAAGTGCAATATGTGAGTTGGGATTGAGCAAAGATTGATGCTCGTGTTGACCGTGTATGTCAACAAGAAGTTCTGTAAGCCCTTTGAGAGTTGACAACGTTGTCACTCTGCCATTGATACGGCAAGAATTTTTGCCTTCAGTGGTCATCTTTCGATTAAGGATCAAAACTTCTTCAACTTCAATGCCAATTTCTTCAAGGTACTCTTGAATTTGGGGTGTAATATAGTCGCTGAAAACAGCCTCAACCACGGCATAGTCAGTGCCGTATCTAATAAGAGAGCGATCTGCTCTTTCGCCCAACACGAAAGACACGGCGTCAATGATAATTGACTTACCTGCGCCGGTTTCACCACTCAAGATATTTAGACCATTGCCAAGTTCTACATAGAGTTTGTCAATGAGTGCTATGTTTTCAACTGAAAGACTTTGTATCATTATTTCAAAATGTTTTCGAGATTTTCAACGATTCCGTTGACGTTTTCCAATGAGTCAACTGCAACAAAGATTGTGTTGTCACCTGCGATAACCCCAAGGATTTCTTCCAAGTCAAGACGATCAATGAATTCTGCAGCAGCACTTGCACTGCCTTGCTCTGTCTTGATGACGATAAGGTTTTCTGCTGAACGAATTGACAAAACTGTATTACGGAAAATCTTGACAAATTTGTCTGCAGATGAAGGCTCTTTGGGTTGTTGTGCAACGTACTTGTAATGTCTGCCGTCGTCAGTAAACGTCTTGATGATGTTCATATCCTTGATGTCACGGCTTACTGTTGCTTGTGTTACGGAATAACCGTCTGCACGAAGGCGTGCAACCAATTCTTCTTGTGTGTCGATATCGTATTTTGTGATGATTTCAAGTATTTTGAGTTGTCTTGTTGCTCTTGCCATTTTATCACCTTTGTGGGTCAGTCTGTGATGCCCCACTTGTTCATTTTTTCGTATAGTTTGTTGTAGAAGTTTGTTTTGCCACTTATAAACTTTGCAGTCCTTGTTGACTTGACAAATTCAACTCTATCAGTGTTTTCAAGTGCGATTTGATCTCTGCCATCTGCAATGACAATTCCATCAGTGCCAAGGGTTTCAATCTCAATTTTGCTATTCCCGGACACGATTATCGGGCGAGAATTGAGAGAGTGAGCACATATTGGATTGATGATAATTGCATCAACGTCAGGCGCTACAATAGGGCCACCTGCCGACAATGAGTATGCCGTTGAGCCTGTTGGAGATGAAATGATGACGCCATCTGCATGGTATTTGTGGGCAAATACACCATTTATCTTCACTGACAAGTGTATGGGCTTGGATGAAGTTGTTTTGACAACGAAATCATTGAGAGCATATTGTTTGTTGCCGTCAACGGTTGTTTCAAGAAGGTTGCGACAAGTAAGATGGTCGCTTTCAAGTGCCTTTGACAACTCCTCTGCCGTCACATTGGACTCATATTGAGTGAGAAAACCAACATTGCCCAAGTTTACGCCAAGTATGGGGCAGGTCGCTTTTGTTGACGCGTAAAGCATAGTGCCGTCCCCACCAAACACCAAAAGACGATCAAAACAAGCGCAATCGTCAGTCAAATTGTCAAGTTCGACAATATTATGACCGAGAGCCGTCAAATCTTTTGTCAAGGATAGTTTTGTTTCATTGTCCTTGAGATTGGTTTTGGAATAAACTGCCACTTTCATAATCGTCATCATTATACATTAATATTCATTTTTATACAAGTGCTTTACATAAATTATAAATATAATTTTGTAACCTTGAATATGGCGCTATTTTCTTGTTATCCAACAAAATTTGGCTACAAAATACTTTTTCTTGACAAATGTCCATTGTGAAACTATAATATAACCATGGAAAATTTATTGTGTATTAGTGATTTGACGGTTAGTTTGATTGGTGCACTCGCAGGGCTTGCTCTTGGCGTGGCACTTCTTGTGTTCTTTGTTATAAGAAAAAAGGACTAACTTTCAATTTTTGGACAAAAATAAAACAACCTGTTTTCAGGTTGTTTTTTTATTTACTATATTTATTGTGTTCAAAAGGATGAAGATGAAATCAGTCCTCAAGGGTTTTTATGGCGATTGTAAGACCTTTTACAATATCAGCCAAACTCATTGACGGTTCTTTGCCTTGATCGGTTGAATATGGCACATGGATGAAACCAACTTTTATGGCTGTGCCTTTGAAACGTGAGAGCAAGGTGTATAACACATCATTGCAGACAAAAGTGCCTGCCGAGTATGAAACTTGAGCGTCTATTCCGTTGTTTTTTATGTTTTCAGCAATTTTTCGCACCGGGATTGTGGAAAAATATGCATCTTGTCCATCTTCAAAAATTCTTTCGTCTTTTGGTTGATTGCCGTCATTGTCGGGTGTGTTGGCATTGCGCAAATTTATACCCAAATACTCGGGTGTAATTGCACTTCTTCCCCCTGCTTGCCCCACTGAAATGATAACATCTGGGCAAAGTTTTTCTGCAGTTTCAACAAGGATTTTTGCAGATTTTTCAAATGCAACTGGCAGACGCAATTTTGTCAACGTGCATTCGCCAATATTTTCTGGCAACGAAGAAACTGCATCCCAAGAGGGATTGATTGTTTCTCCTCCAAAAGGTTCAAATCCTGTTATCAAAAGTTTTTTCATATTATCTGTCAGTTGTTTTTGCCAAGATAAAGAAGGTACTCTATGTTTTTATTTTCGTAGAAAATTGGGGAGGTTGACTGCCCTAAAATTTCAAAGCCACTTGATATTGCATAGCCCTTGACATAGTTGATCGCTTTTTGACGATCCTTTTCGTTTAATACAATACCCTTTTTGCTTAAAGCAGATTTGTCAAGTTCAAATTGGGGTTTTATCAAAACAACTGCCTTTCCACCCACTTTCAAAAGTTTGTGTATTGATGGCAGTATGTGTTTCAAGGATATAAAACTAACGTCACTGCACACGAAGTCCATCTTGTCGCATATAGGCAAATCTCTTGCATTACACTGCAAAAATGTGACACGATCATCTTCAAGTATTCTGTCTGGAAGGTCGCAGTCTGCCACGTCAACGGCAAGGACACTGCTCACTTCGTTCCTCAAAAGAACATCAGTGAAACCACCATTGCTACAACCAATATCGGCAGTGTCAAGTCCTTTGAGATTGAGAGAAAAATCTTTGATTGCTTGAAGCAACTTATATGCGCCTTGTGAAGCGTAGCCTTCATCTTCTACTATCTCAACGGACATATTTTCCTTAATGTCAAAAGATGGCTTAGTTATCACTCTGCCATCCACTTTGACTTTGCCCTTTAAGACGAGATTTTCTGCATACGTCCTTGAAGGTACAAGATTATTTTCTACAAGATACTTGTCAACTCTCAATTAACCTTTGACTTCCTTATCTTTTTCTTTGTTTTCGCCGTGTTTCTTTTGCTTTTCCTTTTGAGTTTTGCGTCTGCGTCTTTCTTCAGGATTGAACACGGCAATAAGTCTTGCTATGAACATAATAAACTCTTTAGAGTTTTTGATTGCGATATTTTTGAGAAATGCTTTGCCACCGATTGTCAATGCAGACACCACGCCAGAGATTGAAATGGTGATGAGTTTTTGTTGCCAATCTTGTGCAATATCAGTGACGACTTTCAGAGTGATTGCAGCAGCGCAAGCACCTGAAACAATGCCGAATATATCCCCTACCACGTCACTGCAAACGTTTGAAACTTTTTCATTGTTTTTGACAAGCCAAAGTGCAGTCTTTGCGCCATAGACCTTTCTTGATGCCATAGACACAAATGGCGTCATATCACATGAGGTTGCTGCAACGCCAATGCCATCAAACAAGATACTGCAAAGTATCAAGAAGAACAAAAGCAGGATTGTCACAATGATATGCTCGCTTGATGCAGTGAGTTCACTGAGAAAACTGATAAATGCAGATACAAAAAAAGAAACAACCGTAATTTTCACGCTCCAAAGGTTGCGCTTCTTTTTAGGTTGCTTTTTTTGTTTCTTTTCTGCTTGTTGAGATGGGCGAGTTTCCTCGTCCTTTTGGATTTCGATGCTACTGTAAGAGTCTTCTTGCTTTTCCATATTTCTCCAAAGTTTGTGAAATGGTGGCAACAATCCGAGTAAACCTTGCGCCATAGGTTCGGTAGGTTTTCCCGATGCAACAACTTGCCGTCGCCGTCCAAGACGTTTCCGATTACGTTGCAACCAACACGGTTTCCCTGTGTTTCACCGAATCGCCACTTAGTGCACACTATAATCCCCGAACTGCTTCCAAGAACAGTCTAGAAGTTTTCCTTGGCAACATTATTCCGACCTAGTCCTGTTTTGCAGTTAAGATTTCAAAAGGCAGTCGGCAAAGTTTGTCGGCCGACAAACGATAACCGTTCCTTTATCCCTGCGTAACCACTCAAGGCAGGCTACACTGTCCACAGCGAATTGACTCCACCGCATGACAGGTTTAATCCCAGTCAGTAGACTATTCATCTGGAATTGGTCCACCGATTTGGGTCTCCACGGAGATTGGGTCGCCCTTCGCATGCCGTTGCGACACGCCCAAAAACCTTAACTCCCAGCAACAGCCCAAGTTTGGGCAACAAAGGCCATCACCAGAAACTTCATCGATATGCCCTTTAGCGATATTTTACCCCCGCCTTCGGACCGGATAATGCTGACTAGAATACTGCGCCACCATTCATATATATTATACACAACTACAAAAAATTGTCAAATAGGAAAAATTGGTTGAATTGTATTAAAAACAAAAAAGACTTTTTGATCAAAAAAACCACCATAAAAGGTGGCTTTTGACATTTTTAGATATTTACATTGTAAAAAACTTCTATCAATTTGCATCAACTGTTCAAAGTGACAGATTTCAGTTGATTTTCAAACTCAGAGTAATCTGCTTCAAATAGTTCCTTCATCATTGTCGTCAAATGGTCATATCTTGCGTCCTTTGACATTTCTTTGGCTCGCATAAGCACCTTTGCATTTGATGGCAATTTGAAGTATGGCGAGCAAGTGACACCCTTTTGTCTTGTGCCAAGGAAATCCCCTGCTCCACGCATTTCAAGGTCTTTTTCTGCAAGCATAAGCCCGTCATCAAAGTTTTCCATTGCAAGAAGTCGATCAAGAGCATTTGCACCCAATGACTTTGTGTGCAGGAAACAGTATGCAGGAAGTCCATCTCTGCCCACTCTGCCACGAAGTTGATGAAGTGATGCAAGTCCAAATCTGTCGGCATTGAGTATGACAATTATGCTCGCCTTTGTGTCTATGCCGACTTCAATGAGAGACGTTGCCAAAAGCACGTCAATTTCCCCGTTTGAAAAACTTGTCATCACAGCATTTTTATCTGCATTTGTCATGCGTCCGTGAAGAATTGATGCGTTTAGATTGCCAAATTGTTCGCTATACGTTGCAAAAAACTTTTCAACTGAATATATATCCAAACCGTCACTATCTTTGATGGTGGGACACACAAAGAAGGCTTGTTTTTTGTGGTTTTTGCATTGCTCGACAACATACTGAACAAGTCCATCCAATTTTTGCTCGGACAGGATTTTTGTGGAAATATTTGTCTTTGCCGTTTCCCTTTTGTATATGGATGATACGTCGATATCGTCATAGAGAGTAAGGGCAAGTGTCCTTGGAATTGGTGTTGCAGTCAAGGTTAAAACGTCGTCTGCCCCTTTGTTTTCAAGTTCTGCTCTGCAAGAAACACCAAACTTGTGTTGTTCGTCAATGACTGCAAGTGAAAGATTGTTGTATTCTACATCTTTTGAAACAAGAGATTGAGTGCCGAATATGACTGAAATATCTCCACTGCTCAATCTTTCTAAAATTGCACGTCTTTCTGCAGATTTGGTTGACGAAGTCAACAGAGCCACTTCAACACCCAAGTTTTCTGCAATTTTCTTGAACTTTTCATATTGTTGTGTGGCAAGAATTTCGGTGGGACACATATATGCCGACTGTTTGCCTGACATTGATGCAAATGCCAAGGTGTAATATGCCACCACAGATTTTCCAGATCCAACGTCACCACTGACAATGCGTGACATATTGTTTGAACTTGTCAAGTCATCTTCAATATCATTCATTGCTTTCAATTGTGACACTGTCAACTCAAATGGAATCGCTTTTTGGAAATCTTCAATGCTGAATTTGGTGCTATTATAGTGGTTTTTACGCGTTCTAACGGCAGATAAATTAGAATTGCGATAAGTTTTGAGACCTATTGCAAAGTCGATTGAAGACAGCGTTTCGATGGCATCAGCACACTCATTTTTATCCTTTGGAAAGTGAATTTTGTAGAGTGTATCGTAAAGAGCGTATTCGCTATCACTCAAAATTGATTGAGAATTTGAGTTTCCGTCAATCTCTCTTTCAATGGGTGTATTGTCATCTTCACAAACGCCTTTCTCATTTGGCACATAACCAAGGGCAACAAAGCACTGGTAAATCATCTTTTTGAAAGTGCGTTGTCCAATTTCATTGCGCAAAGGATATACGGTGTAAATGCCTTTTGTCAACAGTTTTAGTTTGTCAGTTGGCTCAACTGTTGGATTAACAAGGAGAGAAACGCCACCATCCGTTATCTTTGAGAAAAGACGGAACTTTCTTCCTATTTCAAACTGGTTTTTAAGGTATGGTTGATTGAAGAAAATTGCATTGAAAAAAGTTGGTTTCACTGCAATAGAATCACGGAAAGTGACAGTAAAGGACTTTTTGCGACTATTGTTTTCTTTTAGTCGAATCACTTCCCCTTCAAATAAATAAAATTGCCCTTCTTCTGCGTTTAATACAGAAGTGGGCAATCCTAAATCTACGTATTTTGACGGAAAGAAGGACATAAGATTGCCAATTGTTGCAATGCCGAGCGCATCAAGTTTCTTTTCTATTTGTGCGCCTATGCCCTTAATTTCGTTGAGTTTCATTTTATTCTGCTGAAAGTATATAGTAATAATGTGGTTGGCCACCGTAATATACGGCAACTTCAAGGTCGGGATACTCTGTTTCAATGACTTCTGCCACGTGCATTGCTTCGCTTTCTGTGACGCCTTCACCATAATAGAGTGTGACCATATCGCAGTTTGAGCAAACTTTTCTTACACTTGTGAGAGTTGCTTCTGTGATTGATGCGCTTTTTGCAACGATTTTCTTGTTTGCGATTGCAATGATGTCACCTTCTTTCACTGAAAAACCGTTCATACGTGTATTTCTAACTGCGTGTGTGACCTCAACTGTCTTGACACCTGCAAAAGATGACTTCATATTTTCAAAGTTTTCTTCTGCTGTGCAGTCAGGTGAGAAAGCAAGTGCTGCTGAGATGCCTTCGGGGGTGCAAGTTGTAGGAATAACGAAGACGTTGACGTCTGCAAGTTCCTGTGCTTGTTGTGCTGCGAAGATAATATTTGAGTTGTTGGGGAGAACGAAAACGTTCTTTGCATTTGTTGAGTTGACTGCGCCAAGGATATCATAGACGCTGGGGTTCATTGTTTGACCACCTTCAACAACAATGTCAACCATCAAATCTTTGAAGATTGCGCTGATGCCGTCGCCTGCGCAGATTGAAACCATTGCAAAGTCCTTTTGAGGCACTTTTTTCTTTGATTTCTTCTTGTCGTCGTCTTCGCCCTTGATTTTACGGTTTTGTTCCACCATATTTTCGATCTTGACGCCATCAAGTTCACCAAGTTTGAGTGCTGCTTTGAGTGCAAGGTCGGGTTGGTTGGTGTGGACGTGTGTTTTGACAAGTTCAAGGTCGCCAATGACGAGAACACAGTCACCGATTGTCATAAGATAGTCACGGAATTTGTCTATTTGGCTATCTGTTGTGGTTGAATTGAGATGTGTGATAAAGAATTCTGTGCAGTATTGGAAGGTGATATTGTCATAATCGTTGACGAGAATATCTTCTTCTGATGCTTCTGTGCCCAACAATTCGGGACGGACTGCATCTGCCTTTATCATCTTGATTTCTTCGCCTGTGAGTGCTGCGTAGAAACCTTCAAGAATAGTAAGCAAACCTTGTCCACCTGCATCTACCACACCTGCTTTTGCAAGTACGGGGAGCATTTCGGGTGTTTTGGCAAGGATTTGTGAGCCTGCTTCAATAACTTGTGAAAGGAATTGAACAAAATCTACATTTTTGCCTTTGGCAAATTTCACTGCATTTTCGCCAATGACTCTAACAACTGTAAGGATTGTGCCTTCCTTGGGTTTTGTGACTGCACTATATGCAATCTCTGTGCCCTTTTTCAATGCTTCTGCAAACAACTTTGCATTGAGTTCAGTTTTGTTGTCAAGAGCGAGTGCAAATCCTTTGAAAATTTGTGATGTGATGACACCACTATTTCCACGTGCGCCTTTGAGTGCGCCCTTTGAAAATGCCACTGCGATTTTGTCAAGTTCTTCTGTGTCGGCAAGACCGACCTCACGCATTGCTGTTGTAATGGTGAGTGACATATTTGTGCCTGTATCTCCATCGGGTACAGGGAAAACGTTCAATTCGTCAATAAGTGCACGATTGAATTCCAATGCTTTTGCGCCACCGGCAAGCATTTGTTTGAATGTTGCGCCGTTTATACTATTCATATTTCCTCTATAGTTAGACTCTAATGCCAACAACGTTGACTTGTACTTTTTTCACTCTCATACCAGTTGATGATTCAAGAGCGAATTTGACTGTGTCGGCAATAGACTTTTTGACTGTTTCGATATTTACGCCGATCTTGATGACGACGTATACTTCAATAAACATAAGGTTGTCAACGGCAGTAACCTTGACACCCTTGCTTGTTGATGAGTTGCCCAAAAGGCTACTGATGTTATCGCCAAAACCGCGTGATACCATTTCTACCACGCCATAGCATTCTGACGCTGCTTGTGATGCAATGGTTGCAACAACGTCGTCAGAGATTAAAATTTTTCCGTAAATGTTGGATGTTGTAAGCGACATAATCTTTTTCCTTTGCTATGATTTTACTATAATCCAAAATATTTTGCAAGTAAATAAATAATTTTGTGTAAATCGGTTGCAAAAGTTTTTGTTATTTGCTAAAATATCAATGTTTTTAAGAGGAGGTATTATATATGTCCAGAGTATGTAGCGTATGCGGTAAAGGTAAAATGAGCGGAAACCAAGTCAGTCACTCAAACAGAAAGACAAGACGTAGTTGGGCACCCAATGTCCAAAAGGTCAAAGTTAAGACTGCAACTGGTGGTGCAGAAAGCACTTATGTCTGCGCACATTGCCTTCGTTCAGGCAAAGTAGAACGCGTGTAATATTTTACAAGCATAACACTTGCCCGTCAAACTGACGGGCTTTTTTCTTTACGTCGTTTTTTGAAAAACTTAATGATTGGTTTTAGAAACTTCGGTACACTGATACAAATTATTTTCATATTCACCTCTCAATATGATATGAAACACTCCCCTTTCTTGACACAAAAAAATCCACCCGATACGGTGGATTTTATTTTTACATAAATTTACGTTAAAATTTTGTTTGAATTTTATTGCTACTATTGTGCGCACGTGCGCGCGATCTATATTACAATTCGACTTGCATAGACTTCACTGCCTTTACTGGATCTTCGGCTTTGAACACTGCACTGCCTGCAACTGCGACTTCCAATCCTGCCTTGACACAAAGATCAATGTTTTCAGGGCTTACACCACCATCAAGTTGAATAATATAGTTGTAGCCGTTCTTCTCTTTGAGTTCCTTCACTTTTTTGACCATTTCAAGTCGTTCTTCCATGAAACTTTGTCCACCAAAGCCTGCTTGAACTGTCATAACAAGCACCATATCCACTTTGTCAAGATAAGGCTCGATAATACTGAAGGGTTGATCTGCATTGAGAACCACACCACAAAGTTTGCCTTTGGACTTGATGATGTCAAGAGTTTTTGGCGTATCTTTTGATGCATCGGGGTGGAAAGTGACCATATCTGCGCCACTATCACAAAATGCTGCAACGTGATTTTCGGGCTCGGTTATCATGAGATGCACGTCAAGGAACATATCCGTGTACTTTCTAAGTGCTTTGACCATGGGCATACCAAAGGTGATATTTGGCACATAAACGCCATCCATAACATCACAATGTACCCAATCTGCGCCCCAATTTTTGATGGATTCAACTGCCTCGGCCATTTTGCCGAAGTCTGCAGACAAGATGCTTGGTGCAACTTTCACTTTACTCATACTTGTTTTTTCTCCTTTCAACCAACTCATCATAAATGAGTTTGTATCTTTCATATCTGCCTTTGCCTATTTCTTTGCCAACGTGGGGTTTGACTGCACAGTTTGGCTCGCTGATGTGAGTGCAGGTGTTGAAACGGCAGTCCTTTCTATAAACTTCCAAATCGTCAAAGTACAATCTCAATGAGTCTGGCTCAATATCAACGGTTTCAAGCATACTGAAACCACATGTGTCCATAAGGTATGTGCCACCAAGGTTGTATATTTCTATGCGTCTTGTGGTGTTTTTGCCTCGTTTAATCTTTTTTGCAAGTTCGCCAATTTCACACTCGTCGCTGTCAAGGACCGCATTGATAAGTGAACTTTTGCCAACGGCAGATTGTCCTGCAAGGCAAACTGTCTTGCCTTCGACATATTCAAATACTTCTTTTACGCCCTTTCCTGTTTGAGCAGATATTTCAAAGCATTTGACTATATCCTTATATTCGCTCAAATCAACGGGAGATATATCGGCTTTGTTGGCAACAATAATTGGTTCGACGTCTTGCTCAAGGCAGTTGACAATAACTTTGTCCACAAGGACGAAATCAGGCTCTGGCTCGGTGGCAACAACGATAAGACAACAATCAATGTTGCTTACGTAAGGACGGATCAGTTGATTTTTGCGTTCTTCAACCTTTTCAATAACGTAGGCATCTCTGTCTTTTGCGATTTCTACATAGTCGCCAACAAAGATATTGCCGTCGAATTTCAGTTTTTTGCGTGCAAAACAAACCTTGACACTATCATTTGTGTCAACGAAAAACTTTGATGCAACGGCTTTTATAACTCTGCCTTTTTCAGTTTTTGATTGTTTTGCCATAATTATCTATTGTATTGTTTTTTGTTTGCTTGTTCTTCAAGATATCTTCTGCGCAGTTGTCCACAAGCGCCTTCAATATCGTTGCCGAGTGATCGACGTATTGTTGCAGATGCGCCCAGTTGTTCCAATTTCTTCAAAAATTCCTTTGTGGCATCCTCGGTTGGTGCAACGTGGTTCCTTTCTTTGACTTCATTAAGTCTAATCAAGTTTATGTGTGACGGGAATCCACTTGTAAGTTTTGTAAGTTCTTTTGCGCAAGCATCACTATCATTTGTGCCTTTGATGAGGGTATATTCAAATATGACACGTCTTCCTGTCTTTTCAAAGTAGTACTTTGCTGCAGAAACGATTTCTTTTACATTGTACTTTTTGTTGACGGGCATGATATTTGAGCGCAAGTTGTCAAAGGGGGCGTGGAGCGAAATTGACAAAGTGACTTTGTGCCCACTGTCTGCAAATGTACGCACCTTGTCTGCAAGCCCAGAGGTTGACAAGGATATGTTTCTTTCGCTGATATTGATGCCCTTTTCTGCGCTTACAAGGTCAAGGAATTTCAGTGTGTTATCGTAGTTGTCAAAAGGCTCGCCACTGCCCATCAATACAAGATTGGTCACTGCACGATCTTTTATTGTACCACCATTGTCACGATTGACTGCAATCACTTGACCGAGCATTTCCCCTGCCGTCAAGTTTCTCAAAAGCCCGTCAAGACTGCTTGCACAAAACGTGCAACCCATTCTGCAACCGATTTGCGTTGAAAGACAAAGGGTGTTGCCGTAATCATGAGGCATATATACACCTTCAATCAAATTGCCGTCTGCAAGTTCAAAAAGGTATTTGATTGTGCCAGATTTTCCAACAAATCTCTTGCGAATTGTCACACCATTGGAAAGATAATTTTCCTTCAAATATTCACGAAAATCTTTCTTCAAAGACGTCATTTCATCAAAGGAAACACCCTCGTGCAGAAATGAAAAAAGTTGTCCTGCAAGATATTTGGGTTCAGGGAAAAGTTCCTTTAGTTCTTTTATATTTAATGAAAGAAGTTCGTTTTTCATATTTTCTTCAGTTTTGCAATAAAGAATCCGTCGCTTCCGTCAGTTGGCAAAAGACGGATGTATGACTTGTCATTGGGCAAGCAGTCGCAGTTAAAGTTGACAAGTTCAACTTCGTCAAGAACAGACTTGACCACTTCAATATTTTCCACATCAAAAAGTGTGCAAGTTGAATATACGATCGTGCCACCTTTCTTTGTGTATTTGATTGCGTTTTTCAGTATTGTTTTTTGCGTGTTTGAAATGTCTATGCAATGTTTGTAATCTCTGTTGAGAAATACGTCGGGGTGCTTTTTGTATGTGCCAAAACAACTGCAAGGAGCGTCAACCAAGACGTAATCAAATTTTTCAATCCAATCTTCCTTGAGTTTGGTTGCATCATTGACAACTGTCTTTATGTTGTCAACACCCATACGCTTTGCATATTTGTCAATAAGTTCAACTCTATGTTTATAAAGGTCGCATGCAGTGACTTTGCTTTCGGGAGCAAGTTCGCAGGCAAGAACTGCTTTGCCACCGGGAGCAGAACAAAGGTCAAGGATTTCCCCTTTCTCTTTCAATCCCAATGCGAGAACTGCCTTGATTGAAGACATTGCTTGGAAAGTCAACCAACCACTGTTGAACATATCTTTTACTGCCTTTGAGTCGGCAGGGGCAAGAAGGGTATTCCACTCCCCCTTTTTATATTTGATTTTGTCCTTTTGAAGACGTTCAAGAACTTGGTCAATGGGCTGTTTTGAATTGACACGGATACACTCATCAGTTGAAAAGTCTTTGTCAAGAAGTGCTTGCACTTCTTCCTTATCATATTCCTCAAACAACTTGTCAAGGAACCACTTTGGAAGTGAATATTTCACAGTCGATGTGCCTTTTTTGTCTGTTGGAAGGCTGTATTCCTTTCTTGACACTCTTTTGAGCACTGCATTTACAAATCCACTTTGACCTTTAAGTCTGTTAGACTTTGCCACTTCTACGCACTCACTGACTATTGCAAAGTGTGGCACGTTGTCAAGGTGCATGAGAGCGTAAGTGCCGATTTTGAGTAGAGTGTTGATTTTGCCTTTTGGTTGTTTTTTCACAAGAGATGACAAGACTGCCTCGATTTCCACATTTCTTTCAAGGACGCCATAGACAAGTTTGGTTGTCATATCGCTTGTTTTGTCACTTGACAAAGCACGATTGGAATAACTTCCATCGTCAAATACCTTTGTGAGTATTTTCAGTGCTCCGTCAATATATTTTCTCAACCTAATTGAACTCCTACTGTTATATCCTTGTTGCCGTTAAGGAAAGATATGTCATCCGTCTTGCCTTTGCCCTCAATTTGAATACGAGTAAGTCGTACTGCGCCATCTGCACATTTTACAACTATACCGTTTTTCTTGTCTGCCATAATAACTGTGCCGGGCAAATCGGTGCTATTTGTGTCCACAACTTCAAGGTCAATGACTTTCAGTTGCTTGCCGCCTACAAATGTGTATGCACTGGGCCAAGGATTCATTGCATGAACAAAGTTCCTGAGATATTCTCCTTCATTGTCAAAGTTAATTTGACCTTCTGCCTTTGAAATCTTGACACAATGTGTTGCTTTTGAGTGATCTTGAGGTGTATATACTGCCTTGCCTTCGGCAATAAGACGGACTGCTTCAACCACTGCCTCGCCACCAAGGATTGCAAGTTTGTCAAAAAGCGTATCTGCATAGTCAGTGGGCAAGATTTCAATTTCTTTTTTGAGCAACATATCTCCTGCATCAACTTCTTTGACTGTTTTCATGATTGTGATGCCCGTAACTTTGTCCCCTGCAAGCATTGATGATTGTATGGGAGATGCGCCACGATGAAGGGGCAACAAAGATGCATGGACGTTGATGACGCCATATTTGGGGATTGCAAGAAACCTATCCGAAAGGATTTGTCCAAATGCTGCCGTGATGACAAGGTCGGGCTTTAATGCCTCTATGTCTTCAATGCCTTCTCTTGACACTTTTTCATATTGAAGAACGGGCACACCTTGATTGAGTGCAGAAACTTTCAAAGGACAAGGAGTAAGCACCATTTTTCTGCCTACGGGTTTGTCAACGCCAGTGACAACTGCATTGACGGGATATACACTATTGAGTTTTTCAAAGACTACTGCCGAAAAATCGGGAGTGCCCATAAATACTATTTTCATTATTCCTCTTCTTCCATCAAATCTTTACACTTGCTTGTGTAAACAATGCCATCAAGGTGATCAATTTCGTGTTGGAAAGCACGAGCAGTAAATCCACTTACTCTGTAAGTGTGCTTTTTGCCGTATCTATCTTGAGCGTCAACCTTGACTTCGTTTGCTCTTGTAACATTGCCGTATTTACCCTTGACTGAAAGGCAACCTTCAAGGCCAGTTTGCTCTCCTTTCATTGATTTGATGACAGGGTTGATAAGTTCATAAAAACCATCTTCTGTGTCAACAAGTGCAACTCTCTTGAGCACTGCAACTTGAGGTGCTGCAAGGCCTGCGCCCTCTGCCTCGATAAGTGTTTCCTTCATATCGTCAAGAAGTGTCCAAAGTTTTTGGTCAAAGGTTTCAACTTCTCTACATTTTTTTGAAAGAATAGGGTCTGGAACTTGAACAATAAGTCTTTTTGCCATATTTCACCTTGTTTTAGTATAAATTTTGTGGGTTGATTTCAACAAATGCAGTGCCTTTTTTAGGACGATTTTCGCCGACTATTTTGTATGTGTCGTTGATGATTTGTTGTGCATTGACATTTTCAAGTCGCATAACTGCTTGAAAACGGTATTGACCATTGATCTTTTTGAGGGGAGATTCCATCAAACTCAAAAATGGGAATTTGCCATAAGTGTGTTGTAGATCACGCATTGCAAGGTATATTGCCTTTGCGCTTGCCCTTCCATCATCTCTGTCAGTTGAGTTTATCATAACTCTAACCAACTGTTTGTATGGTGGGAAACCTGTCACAAGGCGTCTGTTGTTTTCTGTGCTAAAGAAACCTCGGTAGTCATAGGACTTTGCATAGTTAAAGACGTAGTGTGACGGCCAAAATGCTTGAAGGATAACTCTACCTTTCTTTTCTGCACGACCTGCTCTTCCTGCAACCTGTGTCACAAGTTGGAAGGTGCGCTCGCTTGCTCTATAGTCGGACATAAAGAGTGCAGCATCTGCTTCCATAATGCCAACCAACGTAACGTTGGGGAAATCGTGTCCCTTGGCTATCATTTGTGTGCCAACAAGGACGTCTGCCTCGCCTTTGCCAAACTTGTCAAGTATCTTGAAGTAGGAGTCCTTTGCAGTGGTTGTGTCAAAGTCCATGCGCAAGCACTTAATATCAGGGAAGATTGCTTGCAATTCTTCAACAATCTTTTCTGTTCCAACTCTGCCTTCTTTGACGTTGTGAGAACCACATACAGGACAAACGTTCATTGGCGCTTTGGTTGTGCCACAGTAGTGACATTTCAAGTTGTTTTCGACTTTGTGGTAAGTCATTGAAACGTCACAAAGTTCACACTTGGGGATATATCCGCAATCTCGACATCTCATAAAAGATGCAAAACCACGTCTATTAAGGAACAAAATTACTTGTTCTTTTCTTTCTATTGCTTGACCGATTGCATCAATGAGTTCGTGTGAAAATGGCGATCTATTGCCACATCTAAACTCATAAGTCATATCAATGATTTCCATATCGGGCAGTTTGTGAGATGAAATTCTATCGGGCAAAGTTATCAATTGATACTTGCCTTCTCCTGCCTTTTGATATGTGCATATATCGGGGGTTGCAGAGCCAAGGACAAGGACTGCACCTGCAATCTTTGCTCTTTCTTCTGCCACTTCTCTTGTATCGTAGCGAGGATTGGACTCGCTTATATAACTTGTGTCGTGTTCTTCATCAATGAAGATTGCACCAAGATTTGACAACGGTGCAAAAATTGCGCTCCTTGGGCCGATGGCGATCTTGGCTTCGCCAGTGCGCAATCTTTTCCACTCATCATATCTTTCACTTGCGTTAAGACCAGAGTGCAAAAGTGCCACTTTATCCCCAAATCTTGCCCTAAATATGCCGAGCATTTGAGGTGTAAGTGAAATTTCAGGGACAAGCATGATTGACGTCTTGTCCATTTGCAAGAAGTTTTCAATGACGTGGAGATAGATCTCCGTCTTTCCTGAGCCAGTGACACCGTGAAGAAGGAATACGCCTTGTCCATTGGTGATTGTGTCAACTGCTTCTTGTTGTTTGTCAGTGAGAGTGACGGTTTTGTCTTTGCGATTAAGTCCACCAAGAGGAATACGTCTTTCGTGGACGTCGCTCTCAATCACAAGACCTTTTTCTCGCAATCCATTTACGGCAGATACACCATATAAGTTGACCATTTGTGCAAGGAATCCACCACCCTTTTCAGTGAGAAATTGAAAGAGTTCAAGTTGTTTCTTTGCTCTTGTGCCAATCTTTGCCACACACTCATCAAAACTGAAATCTTTTGTGGGAGCGAGATATATTCTCGTGTATTCCGGGTTCTTTTCTTCACGAAGTTTTGTGGGAAGAAAAAGTCTCAAAACATCAATATAGCGCAGGTTATATTTACTGCGCATAAATTCCATAAGTTTCAGTTGTTTTTCGTCAATGGGACTGTCAATAAAAGTGGCTTTTTTAAGATTTGGAAATGTAGAACTATCCTTTTTGCCTATCACAAAACCGAGAAGGCGTTTTTTGCCAAATTCGACAGAAACACGGCTTCCAAGTGGGATATCATCACCTAAATAGTCAAAGGACCTATCAACTTCGGCGCTGGATATATCTACGATAACTTCTAAAATCATTATTTTTTGATGGTGTCAAGAATTAAGTGTGCAAGTTTGTCTTTTAAGACAAGACCACTCTCTACTGAAAAACCTGTTTTTCCAATAATTGTTGCGATATTTGTATCGCCAAAGAATCCTGCTCCTTCCTGTGTCACGTCATTTGCAACAACAAAGTCTGCATTTTTCTTTGCAAGTTTACCCTTGGCATTTTCAATGAGATTTTCTGTTTCTGCAGAGAAAATCACAAGCATCTTATCTCCCTTGTTTTCCCCAACGTATTTTGCAACATCAGGATTTTTTTCAAGTTCAAGAGTAAGACTTTCTGCTTTGATTTTGTTTGCCGATTTGTTTTTGACTTTGTAGTCTGCAGGAGCAGCAGCCATAATGAAAATATCGTTGTCCATATTTGACTTGACTGCATCAAGAAGTTCATCAGTGGTGTTGACCTTGACTTCCTTATAGACACAGTTTGGCGTGTCAACAGACATCTTTCCACGGACAAGTGTAACTTCTGCGCCACGATCTGCAAGAGCCTTTGCAATGGCAACACCCATTTTGCCACTCGAGTGGTTTGTAATGACACGAACTCCGTCAATTGGTTCTTCGGTTGAGCCTGCAGTCACAAGAACTCTCTTGCCCTTGTAGTCTTGAATAGGTTGAAGGATATCTTCTACAATCTTTACGATATCGGAAGGCTCTGCCATTTTGCCCTTTCCTGTGTCGCCACAAGCAAGTCTGCCTTCAATGGCATCAACTATTATCACGCCACGTTCTTTCAGTATTGCGATATTCTTTTCAACCACTTCGCTTTCATACATATTTGTGTTCATGGCAGGACACACCACTTTTGGTGCTTTTGACGCCATATACGTCGTTGAAAGCATATCATCTGCAATGCCACCTGCAAATTTTCCTATTATGTTTGCAGTTGCAGGTGCAACCAAAAACAAATCTGCCTTTTTTGCAAGGGATACGTGTTTGACGTCGTACTCTGTTTCTCTCTTGAAAGTATTTGTGACAACGGCGTTGCCGGACAATGTTTCAAAAGATAATGGCATGACAAATTGGCAAGCATTGTCTGTCATAATGACGTCAACGTTTGCCCCAAGTTTTTTAAGACGGGAAACAATGTCGCATGATTTGTATGCAGCAATGCAACCTGTCACGCCAAGCACGATGTTCTTTCCGTAAAGCATAGGTTAGTTTTCGCGTGTGATGATTCTTTGATTTTCGTAGATTTCTTTGCAAGCGAGTGTGATTGCTTTTTCGCCACTCTTTTCAAGAGTGCTTGATTCGCTTGTGAGAAGTTCGCGTGTGCGCTTTGCCACTGCACATGTGAGTGCGTAACGACATTCTGCGTGTTTGATAAGTTTGTCAATGGGGGGATCGATCATCATAATCTTGTTCTCCTATATGTTTCCACCATAGGTGGATAAGTTATTTCAATAAATTTATGCTTTCTTTTGGTGTTCTGCTTTGATGATGTCAAGGATTTTGTTTGCACAATCAACTGCAACATCATTGACAAGCACGTAATCATAGCAACCAATCTTTGTGCGTTCAAAGTCGATTTCTGCAAGGCGACGAGCAAGTGTTTCAGGCGTTTCACTCTTTCTGCCAATGAGTCTTGATTTCAATTCATCAATTGAAGGGGGATCAATGAAGATTGTCACACAGTCATCAGGATAGATTTTCTTGATGTTTTCTGCGCCAACAACATTGAGTTCAAGAAGAATATCAAGGCCGTCATCAAGGCGACGATCAATTTCACTCTTGAGTGTGCCGTAGTGATATGTAAATGTTCTCGTGTATTCAACAAATGCATCTTCGTCGATATATTTGTCAAATTGTTCTTCCGTGACAAAATAGTAATTTACGCCATCAATTTCATAATCTCTGGGTTTTCTTGTTGTGCAAGAAACTGAAAATTGCATATTGGGCAATGCTTCTCTTACAAGGTCAATTACTGTGCTTTTGCCAACGCCACTGTGTCCTGAAATTACAACTGCAAGTCCTCTCATGTGTCTGTCCTCAACTTATTCAACGTTTTGTGCTTGTTCTCTAATCTTTTCGATTTCGTTTTTGAGAGCGAGTACTTCTTCGGTTATTTTCAAATCATTTGCTTTGCTACCAATTGTATTTGTTTCCCTATTCATCTCTTGAACACGGAAGTCCAAATCTCTGCCTATGGGCTTTGACAAAGTCAAAGTCTTCTTCATAAGTTCAATATGTGCGCCCAATCTTGTGATTTCTTCATCAATGCAACACTTGTCTGCAAATATTGCCACTTCTGTTGCAATACGACCTTCGTCCACGCCACCTGTCACAAGGTCATTTATACGTGCTGTAAGTTTTTCACGATATTCCTTGGTCACGTTGGGAGCATATTCCTTGATGCGATCAAGACAACCTTGCATATTGTCAAGTTTTGCTTCAAGATCGACCTTTATTGTTGCGCCTTCCCTTGTCCTTGCCTCAACAAGTCCTTGGAGTGCGCTTGCCAGTGCTGACATTGTAAGGCTTGAAAGCAAATCTTCGTCTTCACCGTTTTCTGCTCTTGTAACGATATCCCCATTTCTTATAAGCGATGAAACCGTCACGTCATTTTCAAGGCCAGATTTTTCTGCCACTTGACTTGCCATTGAAAGATAGTTTTCAAGAAGGTCAAAGTCAACTGCATATCCACCTTTTGCACTTTCAGTTTGCTCATAAGTGAGATACATATCAACGTGTCCACGAACAAGTTCTCCACCGATTTGCTTCTTCATTGCATCTTCCAAAAACAAAAATGTTTTGGGGAATTTCAAGCCAAAATCAAGGTATCTATGGTTGACAGTCTTGATTTCTATTGTAATCTTTTTGCCGTCTGCTTCGGCAATGCCTTTGCCGTAGCCAGTCATACTGCGCATAATGTGTCTGCCTGCCTATAATTATAATTTTTACAATTATAACAACTTCGCAAGAAAATGACAACACTTTGACTGAAATTTTGGATTTTTTTCTTGGAATTTTCTTTTGAAAATTAAAAACGCAAGCCGATGCCTGCGTTCTCAACGTATCATTTTGTGCGAATTTTGAGATTTATTTGCCGATCATAGCCAAAAATTCATTTTCATCTATGATCTTCAAGCCAAGTTTTTGTGCCTTTTCAAGTTTGCTTCCTGCGTCATCTCCAACAAGGACGATATCAACCGTCTTTGACACTGATGATGCCACTTCGCCACCGTTATCTTCTATCATCTTTGTTGCTTCCCCACGTTTGAGTGTGGGCAATGATCCAGTAAGGACAAATTTCAAGCCTTTGAAAACACCATCAATTTCTTCTTTTTCTTCAAGTTGAACACCACATGCAAACAAGTCGTCAACCATCTTTCTGTTGCCTTCATCTGCAAAGAAGTCAACAAGATTTTTTGCAAGAATGTCGCCTACACCATCAACTGATGAAAGTTCTTCTTCCGTTGCGTCCATAAGTGTTGAGAAATTCTTGAACTTTTTGATGAGATCTTTTGCCGTCTTTTTGCCTATGCCGGGTGCACCGAGTGCATACAAAAATCTATCTGGAGTTGTATTCTTAGATTTCGCAATCGAGTTGATTAGATTGCCGATTTTCTTATCGCCAAACCCTTCAAGACCAAACATATCTTCGGGCTTTAAGGTCATAAGATCAACCACTGTTCTAAGCCCAATTTCATTGTAAAATTGCTCTGCAGTTTTTTCAGAAAATCCTTCAATATCCATGGCATCTTTTGATGCAAAATGGTCAAGAGATGATATGACTTGTGGTGCGCAATGTTCCCCTGTACAATACAAAAATGCACCAACTTCTTTTACGGGAGATCCACAAGCAGGACAGACCATAGGCTTTTCAATCTCTTTGGAATTGTCAAAAGTTTCTGCCACGCCCATGATTTCGGGGATGACATCATTTGATCTACGGATGAAAACTCTATCGCAAATTTTAACGTTTTTACGGATAATATCCCCATAGTTGTTGAGTGTTGCCTTCTTGACAGTCACACCACCAATATCAACAGGTTTAAGGATAGCAAGGGGATTGAGTTTTGCACTTCTTGAAACTTGCCATACAACGTCATTTAAGACGGTTGTCATTTCGTCTGCCTTAAACTTGTATGCGATAGCCCACTTGGGAAACTTTTCAGTATATCCAAGTTCATCACGATATGAAAGGTCATCAACCTTGAACACAAGACCGTCAATGAGATAATCAAGTGATCCACGTACTTCCTCTGCTCTTGCAATATATCTCTCAATTTCTTCATTTGTTTGGACTGTTGAGAAGTCCCCTTCGGTTTCAAAGCCTTGTTCTATAAGGAATTGACGGATTTCGCTTTGGGTTTTGAAAACCTTGTCGCTATATCCAATATTGTATGCAAAGAAAGATATATTTCTCTCTGCCGTCACTGCGGGGTTGAGATTTCGTATTGCACCTGCAACGCCATTTCTTGCATTTTTCAAAGGCTCGCTTGCAGTAAGGTTGTATTTGTCAAAAGCAGAAAGACGGAGTATGCCTTCCCCTTGGATTTCAATTTTGCCTTTATATTCGATTTCTTTGGGCAATATTGAGATTGTACGCACTTGTGCAGTGACCACTTCCCCTGTGACACCATCACCACGGGTTGTTGCTTGCACCAATTTGCCTTCATTGTACAAAATGTTGAGTGTAAGTCCGTCAAATTTGTACTCTGCAGTAAGTTTGGGAAGGGGTGATACCACTTTTTCAGTACGCTTGCACCAATCATAAAATTCCTCGATGCTTTGGCACTTGTCAAGTGAGTACAAACGAAGAAGATGCTTTGATTGTTCAAACTTTTTTTGTGGTGCACCACCAACTCTATGGGTAGGAGAATTTTTAAGTGAATACCCTTCACTTTCTTCAAGACGGCGCAATTCATCATACAAAGCGTCATACTCTGCATCTGAAACCACTGGAGCATCTTGCTCGTAATATAGGCTTGCGTACTTATTGAGCAAGTCCACAAGTTCTTTCATTCTTGAAAAATTGTCCATATTAGTCCTTAACTATTGTAAAAAATTGACCTGCAACTGCCATAGAGAATTTCTTGACGCCAAGTCCTCTAAATGCAATGCTTGCTGTCATATCTTCGCCACTGCCTTCTGTGGCAATAATATAGCCTCTGCCAAACTTCTTATGTTCGACAATGACATCCTTTCTAAATGCAGAATAGTCAACGTTTGACTTGGATTTTTGAGGTGCTTTGGGTGCGCTGGCAACCATATTTTTGTTGAATTGCACGCCTTGACTCTCACTGCCATATCCACTTGAAGATATTGTTTTTTGTGCGCCGTATCCAAATCTGTTTTGTCCTGCCGTTTGTCCACTTGGCATTGGCACAGTCGAGCGAATTGACACTTTACTGCCCTGCATCTCAGTGATAAACCTGCTTTTGGGTGCGTACACATATTCGCCAAAACGGAAACGTTGTCTTACATTTGTTGCATAAAGCCTGCGTTTTGCACGAGTGATTGCAACATACATAAGTCTACGTTCTTCTTCGATATCTCCACTTTGCAATGCCCTATTTACAGGGAAAATTCCTTCTTCAAGTCCAATGATGAAGACTGTGTCAAACTCAAGACCTTTGACGGCATGGACAGTTGCGATTGTAACATAATTATCTCCGTCCATTTCATCACTATCAGAAACCAATGCAACAGATTGCATAAAGTCTGCAATTGTGGGTTTAAGGTTGGTTTCTTCGCCAAATACATCAACTCTTGATTGTCCTTGGTTGTCTTTGACAAAGTTTTCAACTGCAGACACAAGTTGATATACGTTTTCAAGTTTGTCGGCATCATCATCTTCTTTTTTGAGAAGAAGTGCGCTCTCTATTCCACTGCGCCTTATGACAAATTGCATAAATTCAACAGGAGGCAAAACTCGACACTTGTCAATGATATCCATTGCAATTTCAAGGAAGGGTGCAAGTTTTTTTGCAGTATTGGGGTTCAAAAAACCAGGATTAATGAGCACTGAAAACAGCGTCATATTGTTGTCGTGTGCCACTTGTTTCAGTTCTTCAACAGACTTTGCACCAATACCTCTGCTTGGGTAGTTGATTATTCGCAAAAGACTATCGTTGTCACTGGGATTAAGGGCAAGACGAATATATGCAAGGGTGTCCTTAATTTCCTTTCTTTCAAAGAACCTAAAACCACCAAATACTCTATACGGTATTCCGTGCAAGTTGAAATCTTCTTCAAAAAGGCGTGTAAGCGAGTTGGCACGGACAAGAACTGCAATGTCACGATATTCTCTATCCGTTGATACAAGCCAATTTATTTGCCTTGAAACATATGTTGCCTCATCTCTATCGTTGAAAGCCTCAAAGTACTCAATGCAATGATCGTCCTTGAACTCGCTCCAAAGGTTTTTCTTATTGCGTGCAACGTTGTTTTTGATGACATTATTTGCTGCATCAAGGATGCCGGTTGCACTTCTATAATTTTGTTCGAGTTTATAGACCTTTGCCCCTTCAAAATCTTTGGGGAAACCGAGGATATTCTTGATCTCTGCTCCACGCCAACTATATATGTTTTGGTCTTCGTCGCCAACCACAAACACATTGCCGTGCTTTTCGCAGAGCATTTTTACAAGTTTGTATTGAAGGGTGTTGGTGTCTTGAAACTCGTCGACATTGACATAATGGAATCTGTCTTGATATTTTTCAAGGACGTCAGGATTCTTTTCAAAAAGTTCCACTGCCTTCAAAAGCAAATCGTCAAAGTCAAGAGCATTTGATGATTTCAACTCGGATTCGTATGCAGAATACACTGAATAGATAACTTTTGCATCGTGATAATCCTTGTTGATTTCGTAGTAATATTCTTCGGGGCAAAGAGCGTTGGTCTTTGCATTTGAAATATGCAAAAGATAATCCCCTTTCTTCTTTACATCTGCACCGGGGATATTGGGACAAATACGTTTGACGACTCTTTCACTTTCAAGGTCTGTGTAAATGGTAAAATTGGCATCATACCCAAGAAGTTCAGCGTGATAACGCAGCAGGCGTGCGCACATAGAGTGGAAAGTGCTGATCCACATTGACGTTACACTGCCAAGAGTATTCTCGATACGGCTTTTCATTTCTGCAGCAGCCTTGTTTGTAAAGGTGATTGCAAGTATATTGTAGGGGTTGACCCCTTTTTCAACTAAATGGCAAATCCTTGCAGTGAGGACTCGCGTTTTGCCACTTCCTGCCCCTGCAATGACAAGCACAGGACCTTCTGTGTCCTGCACTGCTTTCAGCTGTTGCTCGTTTAAGTCTAATTTGTTGTACATCTTGCATATATTCTACCACATATAGTGGAAAATTTCAAATTTTTTGAAAAAAAACTTAAAACTGCCTTGAAAAAAAATATTAACTATGTTAATATAGTATTAATTTATGGATGGAGGAGTTTTTTATGCAAAAAAACACCAATTTGGAAGAGGAAATCATCTTTTTTGACGCAGAACTCGCAGATGATGGCGACGATGAAGACATCCCAATGGGCACTCTCATCTCTGCTCCCACATCAATCAACGAGCCTCAAGAAGAAGTTGCAACAGATGTAGCACCTGAAGCACCTGCAACTGAAGTTGAGCCTGCAACCAATAAGAAAGCAAAGAAGGTAGAAAAACCTGCCCCTGCCGTTGAAGAAACAGCAGTTGAAACAGAGGAAGAACCCAAGGTTGAAAAGACAACCCCTGCCCCCCAAAAGCAAATGAACGAGGCAGATATTTGGGGACTTGCAGTCATCAAGACCAATAAGCCCAAGCAAGAAAAACCTGCAGACGAGCCCAAGGCTGAAGAAAAGAAGCCTGCACCCAAGAAGAAAGCACCTGCAAAGGTTGAAACTGCAGAACCTCAAGAAGTCAAAAAACCTGCTCTCAAAAAAGCAAAGGTTGAAAAAGTCGAGGCAGCCGAAGAAACCCTTGCTCCCAAAGCAGAACCCAAAGCAAAAACCAACACAACAAAAAATACAACCAAGAAAACAAGCGAGGAGGAACCTAAAGTGGCAAAAGAAGTTAAAGCACCTGAAGAACAAATTATCCAAGAAGGAACACGTGAATATCATGGCAAATTTGTCATCAAAAAGACAGACAAAGGTCATTTTGTTTACAAATTGTTTGCATACGGCAACAAAGTTGTTGCAATCGGCGCACAAGCATACGAAGGACTTAGTGGCGTAAAGGGCGGTATCGCAAGTGTCACAAAGATCGCAGGCATTGACACAATTATCGATCTTACAAAAGCACCCGAAGGCAAACTTCCTTGCCCCAGATGGGAAATCTTTGAAGACAAGAAGGAAGAATTCCGTCTTCGCCTTATCGCATCAAACGGCAACCTTGTTGCAACAACCAATGACGGCTACACCACAAAAGCAGCAGCAAAGAAAGGCATTGAATCAGTTGCAAAAGCAGCAGATGGCGCAGCAATCGTAAGAAACGACAACGCATGGTAAACACCAAAATATAGACAATGAAAGCGTATTCAAATTGGATACGCTTTTTTGTTTGCAATTCTACCCTATCCTCTACTCTAAGATCGTACAATAACCACAAAATACGGCAAAATTGTAAGGTTTCAATCACATATATACACGTGTTCAAAATCACAGATTTTGCTTTTTCATTTTGTATTGACTGAAAGGTGTTTTTGTGTTAAAATTATTTGGTTAATAGGAGAAATTATGGCACACAACGATATCCAAAAAGCAATAGAACTCATCAACCTTTTTGACACTATAATCATACATCGTCACTCAAGTCCTGATGGCGATGCAATCGGCTCACAAATTGGTCTTAGAGATGTACTCAAACACAACTTCCCCGACAAGCACATTTATGCAGTGGGCGATGCGCCGGGCAGATATGCTTTTGTGGAAGATTCAATTATGGATGATATTGGCGACGAAACATATCAAGGCGCACTTGCAATCCTTCTTGACATGGGCGCATCACACCTTGTCAGTGACAATCGCTATACTCTTGCACAAAAGACAATCCGTATAGACCACCATCAATATGCAGAAACCTTCACTGATTTTGAAATCATTGACACTTCATACGAAAGTTGCGCAGGTCTTGTGACACAACTTTGTCAAGAGTGGGGGCTTGTTGTCCCTTCAAACGGCGCAAAAGCCCTTTACACAGGCATGGTGACTGACAGTGGACGTTTCCGTTACGATTCAACCAATTCACGCACATTCCGTCTTGCATCTTTCTTGTTTGAGCAAGGTTTTGATGCAAGAGATATCTACACCAACCTTTATCAAGACGATTTGAAGATGATACAGCTTCGTGCAAGTTTTGTCCTTCGCATCCAACTGACAGAAAATGGCGTAGCCTATATTTACACCACTCGTGAAGAAGTTGAAAAGATGGGTGTCAGCACGTTTACAGTGTCACGTGGCATGGTCAATACAATGGCAGAAATCAAAGGCGTCAACACTTGGGTCAATTTCACAGAAACCGAAGATGGTGTGCTCTGCGAACTTCGCTCCAAGACACAAAACATAAATCAAATTGCAGTCAAGTACGGTGGTGGTGGACACATTAAAGCAAGTGGCACAACCGTAAAGGATAAGGCCGAGGCAATGTCACTTCTCAACGATCTTGACCAAATGCAACTGTAAACCACACTTTTGAACACATAAAATAGGTGATATATGAAAAACTTTGAAATCAAAAAAAAAATTCTTGACAAAATCAAGGAATATGACAAGATTATCGTTTCACGTCACATTAGACCCGATGGCGACTGTACAGGTGGCACAAAAGGACTTGTTGACATCTTGAAGAACTCCTTCCCCGACAAGTCAATCTACCTTGTCAATAGCGACTACAGTGAATATCTTTCCTTCCTTGGTGGCGAAGACGAACAATTTGAAGACGAGTTCTACAAAGACGCTCTCGTCATCATCCTTGACACAGCATCAACAGACAGAATTTCAAACAAGAAATTCAATCTCGGCAAGGAAATCATCAAGATCGACCACCATATCGACATAGCACCCTATGGAGATCTCAGTTGGGTTGAAAATCTTCGCTCATCACTCTGCGAAATGATCGTTGACTTCTACTGCACTTTCAAAGATGAATTGGTGTTGACAAAAGAGGCAGCAACCTATCTTTATACAGGCATGGTCACAGACACAGGCAGATTTAGATTCCGTTCTGTCAGTGGCGAAACAATGCGACTTGCAGGCGTACTCCTTGATGCCGGCGTTGACACAGATTGGCTCTATGCTCGCTTGAACCTTGAAGAATATGATTATCTCGTGTTCAAAGCATACGCATTGGAACAAATCAAACTCACTGAAAACGGTGTTGCATATATCCACGTTGACAAGGAAATGCAAGAAAAATTTGGTCTGTCAAAGGAAGATAGCAGTTCAACAGTGTCCTTCCTTGAAAATATCCGTGGAAGTCTTATTTGGGTTGCATTTATTGACAACGCAGACGGCACAATTAGAGTTAGACTGCGCTCACGTTTTGTCTATTGCCACGATATAGGCGAGAATTGGCGTGGTGGTGGACACGAATGTGCTTGTGGTGCAACACTCTACTCTCAAGACGAAATCGGTCAACTTCTCAAAGAAGCAGATACAAAACTCAAACAATATAAGGAAACACATACAGACTGGTTATGAGAATACTACTTACAAATGACGACGGAATAAATGCAGAAGGTTTGCGCGCCCTTGCAGATTGGGCTTGCAACATTGGAGATGTGACTGTTAGTGCACCCAAGGAACAACAAAGTGGCAAATCTCATGCAATCAATATCTACACCCCTTTTGAAATCAAAAAGGTAGATTATCAAGGTGCAACCGAGGCATACTCTGTTGACTCCACCCCTGCCGACTGTGTCCGTTGGGGTACGCTTGGACTTAATCGCACCTATGACATCATTATGTCAGGCGTAAACAAAGGACTTAATATGGGCGAAGATATTATGTACTCAGGCACTGCAGGTGCAGTCTTTGAGGCTTGTGGGCGTGGTATGAAAGGCATTGCCTTCTCAACCCACGTAGGCTCTTTTGACACGGCAAGACAATGGTTTGATAGGATCTATCAATTCATCATTGAAAACAAGATGCTTGACTGCTGTGACATCCTCAACGTCAATATCCCTGAAACAGCCAAAGGAATACGTATCACAACACAAGGTGGTCCTTTCTGGACAGATAGTTTTGCCCACGTAGAAGGCGATATGTGGCGTCAAACAGGATATTGTGTCCATGATGACAAGCGCAACCTCACAATAGATAGTGATGCAACTGTCGATGGATATATCACAATAACCCCCTTGACACTCAAGCGCACCGACTATCAAGCATATCAAATACTCTGCGATAGAGTCGGTCAAGACAAATAATAAGCAAAAGACACTCAATCGAGTGTCTTTTTTGTATAAACAAATAGTTTTCAAGACTTACAAACAAAAAAACCAAGCCTTTCGACTTGGTCTTTCTGGCAGGGGGGACGCGATTCGTAGGTACGCAAGGCGACGGAATAGTGAAAAACGCGCACTTGTGCGTATGTTTGAACGCCACACGCAACCGTCTTGCAAGGCACAACGTTGCCGTCGCAAGTTTGCGTGGAGAATCGCCCACTGCGTAACAAAAAAACCAAGCCTTTCGACTTGGTCTTTCTGGCAGGGGGGACGCGATTCGAACACGCAACCGGCGGTTTTGGAGACCGCTGCTCTACCGTTGAGCCACCCCCCTAAATTTTATGCTACTAAATTATAGCAATGTATGGACAAAATGTCAAACATTTAGTATTATATTAAATATTAAAGGTGCATTTATTTTTTTGCACTATACATTAGGATTATTATGGCAAAGAGAGAAATTACAATCTATACAGACGGCGCTTGCAGTGGAAACCCCGGCATTGGTGGTTGGGCTGCAGTTTTGATGTACAAGCAACACAAGAAAGAAATCACTGGTGCAGAGGCAGAAACAACCAACAACCGTATGGAACTCACTGCAATCATTGAAGGGTTGAAGGCAATCAAAGATGACTCTGCAATCGTCAACGTTTATAGTGATAGCGCATATTCAGTCAATGCAATCAATGAAGGTTGGGTGTACAACTGGGCAATCAAAGGATGGCGCACGTCCGGAAAAGATGACGTAAAGAACGTTGATCTTTGGAAAGAACTTCTCGCAATGATGAAAAAGCACGAAGTCAAGTTCATCAAAGTCAAAGGACACGCTGACAACGAATATAACAATCGTTGCGACGAGTTGGCTCGTGGGGCAATAAAAGAACTCCAAAAGAAACTTGTCATTGAGGAATTGCCCTTCTAACATTTTCATGCAATACAAAAAGCAGAGCAAGCGCTCTGCTTTTTATTTGTGTAAAGCACTTCTCTATTTTTGGATTTGGGATAAATCAAAAGGCACTCTTGCGAGTGCCTTTCTATCTTTACTGAGAAAGAATTTGTTGTGTTTGTTGATTATGCGTAAAATTCGATTGTGTTAATCATGCAGCGGTATCCACCTGATGCAGTTGTAAATGTAACGGTTGATCCTGCTGTAACTTCAATTTCAATACAGGTGTATTCACCATTGTTTGATAATGTTGAAATTGTTTGAGCTGTGCCACCATTAATTTGGATTTTTGCTGAATTTCCCTTGTATCCTGCAACGTAAATGCAAACCTTTGAAACGCCTTCAGGAACAACAAATTCAAATGAACCGGCTTTTGATGATGAACCGAGCTTCAAACTACTATTTCCTGCTGCATCGAATGCATCAGCATAAACATTGTTGGGTGATGCAAGAGTAAGTGTATAATCATTAACTGTGTATGATTTGTCTGCAGTAAGTTTTGTGCCATCAGCATGAGTTGATGCGCCATTTGCACCAAAGTCAAATGTTGCAACGGGCATTGCGCTCATTTCTGCAAAACATCTATCACATTCACCATCTTCATTTTCATCTGCGTGTCCAAGTGCTGCGCCATTTGCCTTGCCGCATGCAACACATTTTGCTGCGTTTTCACAATCTGCATCTGTAAATGTTGTGCACTCTGTGTGCTTTTCATTTACAACTACTTCTGCGCCTGCTGCAACTTGTCTTGCACCATTATATGTTGCCATTGTGCCAATAACAGTTACATTGTCGCCTGCTGCAATGTCTTTGACATTTGCATTGTAGATGTACAATGTGTCTGTTCCATCTGTAAGATAGAATGCTGTGTTTGTTGAGTTTGCTGATGCGACTGATTTAACAGTGCCAGTAAGTTCAACACTTTTGCCGTCTTCTGCGCCAATTGCTGCGCCGATTTCAACTGCGACAAAGCATTCATCACAGAAACCATTTGTTACATCAACGTGATGACCATAGTCAGGGTTTTCTGCGCCACAAACGTTGCAATCTGCATCGCAGTTGTGGTCAAAGACGTGTTCTGTGCTTCTTGTTTCGCCACAAACGTCACAGTCTGTGTCGCATGCATTTGCCCATGTGTGTTCGATTGTTCTTTCAAAGTCGCAATTATTACATGTTGTGTCACATGAATTGTCAAATGCGTGATCTGCAAGACCTTCTCTTGTTTCGCCACAATCACATGTTGTGTCGCAATCTGCGCTGTAGTTGTGGGGTGCATCTGTTCTTACTGCCCAGCAAATGTCACATTCTTCATCACATTCATTTGTGTAAACGTGATCTGCAACGGGTTCTCTTGTTGCAACTTCACACATTGAGCAGACTGTTGCGCAGTCATTTGCCCAATAGTGAGGTGCATCATCTCTGACGTAACCACAAACATCACATGTTGCATCGCAATCATCTGTGTATTCGTGTGTTTCACATGCAGGAACCATTGTTGTGCCACAGTTGTCACATGCGTTGTTGCTGTCTTCGTCAACGTGGTTTGAAGGAACTCTTGTATCGCCACAAACGTTACAATCTGCATCACATGCATTGTCGTATGTATGTTCGATTGTTCTTTCAAAATCACAGATTCCGCATGTTGTGTCACATGAATTGTCAAATGTATGTTCTGCAAGACCTTCTCTTGTTGCGCCACAATCACATGTTTCGTCGCAATCTGAGCTATAGTTGTGAGGTGCAATTCTTTCGCCTGCGCCACAGATGTTGCAGAGTGTGTCACAATTTGTTACATAGTTGTGTCCTGCAACGTAGTCAGGGTTGGGTTCGCCACAAAGGCCACATTCTGCATCACATGTGTTTGCAAAATCGTGTGAGCATTCTTCTTCGCCACCGCCAACTGCTGTGAATTGACCCCATTTATACTTTGCATCTGTGTTTGAAACTGCATAGCAGCTGAATGTTGTGTATGTACTTGTTGAGTCTGTACCAAATGCACGTGCATTGTCATCATCAGCTGCTTCCAATGTTGCCTTTGATGAGTTCCATTCAAATGCTGTTGCTTCTGCAACGTTTGTTGTGAGTGCTGCACCTGCTGAAGCATCAGTTATGACGATGTAAGTTTTTGTTGTGCCATCTGTCATGTAGAGATAGTATTCACCTTCATTTGCTGCATTTTCAATGTAAACGACTGCTGCATTTTCAATATCTGCTGTGCCTGCAAAACGACCGCTTGATACTGTGCCTGCAAAGTAGAGGGTGCCGTTTGCATTTGCTGCTGAAATTGTGTAGCCTGTGCCAACAACAAGGGGACATGCAACGGGTTCAGGTGTTTCGCCGCCTTCTTCACCACCTTCTTCGCCACCACTGGGTGCGACGTAGATGGGTGATGCAACGTATGTTGCGCCTTGTGCCATTTGTGCTGCTTCTTTATAGCTTGAGGGTGTACCTGTTACGAGGATGTAGTCACCAACTGCGAGTGTTTCGCCGCCCTTCATTCTGTAGATATAGAAATCGTTTGTGCCGTCGCTGATTGTGACTGTGATGTTGTCGTATTGTGCGCTATATGCTGAATCGATTGATTTGACATAACCGTAAACGACTGTGCCTTCAACACCTGTGCCTGCAAGACCTGCTGCTGCTGCGTCTGCAAGTGACATAACATCGAGTGCGACAAATGTTGCAACTGCTTCGATTGTGCCCTTGTAGTTCTTAATGGGTGCTGCAAATGCAACTGCATCGCCAACTGCGATTGTTGCTGCATCTTCAAGGTTATAACGATAAATAAGGAGGCTGTTGCCTTCTGCGTCTGTGACGTAGAATGAAACGTTGCCATATTGTTCGCTATATGCTGAATTGATTTCGCTAACTGTACCAATGATGATATAGCTATCTGTTGTTGTTGAGCCATCTTCAAGTGCTGCGCCTGCGTTGAGTGCTGACTTGATGAATGAAGTTCTTGCTGCTGCAATCTTGACTGTGAAGACCTTTGTATCTGTTGCTTCACCGCTTGTGATTGTTGCTGTGATTGTAACTGTTTGTTCTGCTGAAGTTTGGCTGATGGTTACTGCACCATTTTCGCCAAGAGTTGCACCTTCGCCTTCGATTGCCCATGCAACGTTTGCCCATGTGCCTG
>JAZLBO010000013.1:0-49784 GCA_045613765.1 Clostridia bacterium
AATCTCAACTGAGATGGCATTAAAATTCTTGACGAGGTGGAAAATGAACGGTTGCCCTATCCCAAAAGCGACACTTGGAAGACTTCCAATTTACATAGAATATTTGAGAAGTTTGCCTTGTGAAAACGGGGATACAATATCTTCGGCAGCAATAGCCCGTGGGTTGTCCCTTGGCGAAGTGCAAGTGCGCAAGGACCTTGGACTCATCAGTGGTGTTGCCGGAAAGCCAAAGGTTGGATACGACCGTCTGGCACTTATGCAAGACCTTGAAAGACATCTTGGATATGAAGGGTTTACAAATGCAGTGCTCATTGGCGCAGGAAAACTTGGAAAAGCACTCCTTGACTATGACGGATTTGAATCCTTTGGCATCAAGATTGTTGCAGGGTTTGATTGCAACGAAAAGGAATTTACGGTTGGAAGAAACAGCAAGTCAGTTTTGCCCATAAAGACATTGGCAGAATTTTGTGGAGAAAACGAAGTGAAGATTGGCATCATCACTGTTGGACAAGGCTCTGCTCAAGAAGTGTGCGATATGCTTGTTGCAACGGGGATCAAAGCCATCTGGAACTTTGCCCCCTGCTCTCTCGTCGTCCCTGATGATGTGCTATTAAAACAAGAAAACCTTGCTCTCTCCCTTGCACATCTCAACTCACAAGTGAAAATCAAAAAATAAACACAAAATAAAACAAAAATCAAAATATCAAATTACGAGGAACTAATTTATGAAAGTTACAGTTTGTATTGGAAGTTCATGTCACATCAAAGGCTCACGTCAAGTGGTTGAAAGACTTCAACAATTGATTGAAGAAAAGAATCTTGCCGACAAGGTTGAACTTGGTGGCACATTCTGTCTTGGCAACTGCCAACAAGGTGTCTGCGTCACAGTTGACGAACAACTCCACTCAGTATCCCCTGCAACAGTTGACGAATTTTTCGCAACAGAAATTTTGGCAAAGGCATAATCACTATGTTATTCGTTCAAATTTGCGTAGGTTCATCCTGCTACATCAAAGGATCTCCAGCAATCGTGGAACTCTTTGAAAAAGCCATTGCAGAACACGGTATTGAAAATGATATCGTGCTCTCTGGCAGTTTCTGTATTGGCAAATGCAACCGTGTTGGCGTGACAATCCAAGTCAATGATGACGTCCACACTGGCATTACAACAGAAAACTTTAGAGAGTTTTTCAACAAGTACATACTCGAAGCTATCAAAAACTAAAGGAAGACACAAACAATGCAAAATTGCTTGACCCTTAAAAAATCAAACTGCAAATCTTGCTTCCGTTGCGTAAGAAAGTGTCCTATCAAGGCAATTCGCTTTTCTGGAAACCAAGCACACATCATTGAAGACGAATGTATTCTTTGTGGAAACTGTGTTGTTCAATGCCCCCAAAATGCAAAAGAAATCGCAGACGGCATTGAAACAGTGAAAGTCTTGATCCAATCAGGCGACCCCGTTATCGTCAGTCTTGCACCTTCTTTTATCGCAAACTACGACGGTGTTGGCATTGAGGCTATGCGCCGTGCATTGAAGCAACTTGGATTTGCAGACGTAGAAGAAACTGCAATTGGTGCAACCATTGTCAAAAACGAATACGAAAGAATGCTCAAAAATGAGGATAGAGATATCATCATTTCTTCTTGCTGTCATTCAATCAATCTTCTCATCCAAAAGCGTTTCCCTGAATGTCTTGAATATCTTGCAGACGTCATGTCACCTATGCAAGCACACTGCGCAGACATAAAGAAACGTATGCCCAATGCAAAGACAGTGTTTATCGGCCCTTGCGTTGCAAAGAAGGACGAGGCAGAACACTACGGCATTGTTGATGCAGTGCTTACGTTTGAAGAACTTGATGAAATGCTTACTGCAGCACGTATCGAACTTGAGCAAGAAACAGATACAAACGAAAACAGCCGTGCACGTTTTTTCCCCACAACCGGTGGCATATTGAAGACAATGAAACAAGATGCGCCCGACTTCACATATATGGCAATTGATGGTGTTGAAAACTGCATCACTGCCCTTAAAGATATTGCAAGTGGCAAAGTGCACAAGTGCTTTATCGAAATGTCTGCTTGTATCGGCAGTTGTATCGGCGGCCCCGTTATGAATAGAAAGCGCAAACCCCTTGTTGGCGACTATCTCAAGGTGGCAAGTTACGCAGGCAAAAAGGACTTTGAAGTCAAACAACCCAAACCCATTGACCTTCAAAAGACCTTCATGTATATCGAGCACAAACTTACACAACCCACCGAAGAAGAAATCATGAACGTACTTCGTCAAATGGGCAAGTTTAAGCCTGCAGATGAACTCAACTGTGGCTCATGTGGATATAACTCATGCCGTGACAAAGCAGTGGCAATCATCCAAGGAAAAGCAGAAATTTCAATGTGCTTGCCCTTCCTTAAAGACAAGGCAGAAATCTTCTCAGACATTATCGTCAAGAACACACCCAACGGCATTATCGTGCTCAACGAAGACCTTGAAGTGCAACAAATCAATATGGCAGCACGCAAGATTATGAATATCCGTGCAGCATCCGACGTCCTTGGCGAACCTGTCATTAGAATCCTTGATCCTGCAGTGTTTATTCAAGTGCGCAACAACAGACGTAGCATAAGAAATAATCGCACATACCTTGCAGAATACAAGAAATATGTTGAACAAACTGTCGTCTATGACACAGATTCACGTATGATCATTGGCATTATGCGTGACGTCACAGACGAAGAAGCATACAGAGAACAAAAGGCCCGTATGAACAAGCATACAGTTGAAGTGGCAGACACCGTTGTTGAAAAACAAATGAGAATCGTACAAGAAATCGCTTCTCTCCTTGGTGAAACCGCCGCCGAAACCAAAATTGCCTTGACCAAATTGAAGGAGTCTATTGGTGATGAATGATTTGTGTGCTGACATTGGATATAAAAGCATAAACCACGTAGGTGAAGAACTTTGTGGCGACCACGTTGATGTGGTTGAAGACGGCTTGAATTCCACCGTCATAGTCCTTGCAGACGGACTTGGCTCTGGTGTTAAGGCAAGTATCCTTTCCACCTTGACTTCCAAGATCATCTCAACAATGATGACTGCAGGACTTCCCGTTGAGGAATGTGTTGAAACAATCGCAGCAACACTTCCCGTCTGTTCTGTCCGTGGCGTTGCATATTCCACCTTTACGATAATACATCTCTTGAACAATGAAGTGGCAGAGATCATCCAATATGACAATCCCCACGTCATAGTCATAAGAGATTTTGAGCAATACGACTACCCCAAGACAGAGTTCAATATCGGTGGCAAGAAGATATACAAATCCACCATTGAACTTCAAGAAAACGACGTATTTATCGCAATGAGTGACGGATGTCCTCACGCAGGTCTTGGTGGCAAGTATAACTTCGGTTGGCGCAGAGAGGAGATAGCAGATTATATGCGCACTCTCGTTGCCGGTGGTTATACGGCAAAGAACTTATCTACAATGCTTGTTGACGAGTGCGATCATCTCTACGGACACAAACCCGGTGATGATACCACTGCTTGTGTTGTCAAGATTAGAAAGAGAGAGCCTATGAACATTTTGTTTGGACCTCCTTCAAATCGTGATGATGCAGACCGTATGATGTCACTGTTCTTCTCAAAGGAAGGCAAGCACATTATCTGTGGTGGCACAACGTCATCAATCGCAGCCAAATATCTTGGCAAAACAGTGCGTACAAGTCTTTCATTTGAACGCAGTGACCTTCCCCCCATTGCATACATTGACGGAGTTGACCTTGTCACCGAAGGCGTCATCACTATGAACAGAGTCATTGAATATGCAAAGGACTATCTTGGGGAAAACGAACTCTATGAAGATTGGAACTTCAAAAAAGATGGCGCATCACTCATCAGCCGTCTTCTCTTTGAAGAAGCAACAGATATCAACTTCTACGTGGGCAAGGCAATCAACCCTGCTCACCAAAACCCCGATCTTCCTATCAACTTCAATATCAAGATGAATTTGGTGGAAGAATTGTCATCTTGCCTTAAGAAAATGGGCAAACGAATCAAAGTAAGTTATTTTTAAGATATAGGAGAATTACAATGCAAAAAAAGATTACAATCATTGGCGCAGGCTCAGTTGGTGCAACAACAGCATTTGCTTTGCTCACACGTGGTGTGGCATCAGAAGTCGTCTTGATCGACGTCAACACCGAAAAGGCACTTGGTGAAGCACTTGACATCAAGCAAGCAACACCCTTCATTGACAACTGTGACATCTATGCAGGCAGTTATGCAGACGCAGTGGATTCAGACGTTGTCATCATCACATCAGGTATCGGCAGAAAGCCCGGTCAAAGCAGACTTGAACTTGTCCAAACCAACGTTGGCATCATCAAGTCAATCTCAACAGAAATCACAAAGGTTGCTCCCAATGCAATTTACTTGCTTGTTGCAAACCCCGTTGACATCTTGACATACGCTTTCTTGAAATACACTGGCCTCCCCAAAAACCAAGTATTCGGCACAGGTACAGTTCTTGACACAATCCGTCTTCGTACACGTCTTGCAGAACTTTACAACATCAACAAACAACAAGTCCACGCAAACGTCCTTGGCGAACACGGTGACACATCATTTGTTGCATGGTCAACAGCAACAATCGCAGGCGTTCCCCTTGCAGAATACAATGGTGCAATCGCATCAGCATACACAATTCCCAACGAATACACCCGTGAAGACGTTGAAAAATACGTTAGAAAGTCTGGTGGCAAGATCATCCAAAGAAAAGGTTGCACAGTTTACGGCATTGGCATGACATCAACACATATCGTCAAGTCACTTGCAGGCAATGCAGAAACAGCAATGACCATTTCTTCATTGCACGAAGGCGAATACGGAATCAATGACGTCTGCTTGAGCTCACTTTCATTGATCGACCGTACAGGTGTCCGTTCAATTATCACACAAAAACTCACAGATGAAGAACTCCAAAAACTTCAAGCATCTGCACAAGCACTCAAGGACGTAATCAAAAACGTTCAATTCTAAGTAGGAAACACCTATGAGAAAATTTGATACAAAAATACAACACTTAAAATATAAAGTTTTGCGTGAAGTGGCAAAGCACGCTTGGGAAGGAGATCTTCTCGACAGTATTTTGGATATTCCCAAGCAACTCGCACCCGGCAAGGAAGCAACAATGCGTTGCTGTATCTATAAGGAACGTGCAATCCTTGGCGAGAGAGTTCAACTTGCAATGGGTGGGGACAAAAACAACCCCAACATCATTGAAGTAATTGATATTGCTTGTGATGAATGTCCCGTTGGTGGATTTGAAGTGACCAACGCTTGCCGTGGTTGTCTTGCTCACCGTTGCGAAGACGTGTGTAGATTTGGCGCAATCACATTTGACAGCAACCACGTTGCACACATTGACAAGTCAAAGTGCAAAGAATGTGGTGCTTGCGCAAAAGTCTGCCCCTTCACTGCTATCGTCAGCCGTAAGCGTCCTTGCCAAAATGCTTGCAAGGTCAAGGCAATTTCAATGAACAACGAAAAGGCAGCAAAGATTGACAACTCAAAATGCATCCAATGTGGTGCTTGTGTCTATCAATGCCCCTTCGGTGCAATTTCCGATAAGTCATACATTGTTGACGCAATCGAAATTCTCAAAAACAGCAAAGCACACAAGGCAGACAGCGACTACAGAGTCTATGCAGTGGTTGCTCCCTCAATTTCAAGTCAATTCTCCTATGCAAAACTTGGACAAGTGATTACAGGTCTTAAGAAACTCGGTTTCCAAGACGTAATCGAGGCAGCACTCGGCGCAGATATGGTTGCTCTCAGCGAAGCAAAAGAACTTTCAGAAAAAGGACTTTTGACAAGTTCATGTTGCCCTGCATTTGTGCAATACATCAAATCTGCTTTCCCTGAACTTGTTGACCATATTTCACACAATATGTCACCTATGGCAGTCCTTGCAAAATACATCAAGGAAACAACCCCCTGTGCAAAGGTCATCTTCATTGGACCTTGTACTGCAAAGAAGGCAGAAGCACAACTTGAAAATGTCAGTGAATATGTTGACGCAGTGCTCACCTTTGAAGAATTGCAAGCACTCTTTGATAGCCGTAGCCTTGATCTTGGCACTCTTGAAGAAGGTTATCTTGACAACGCATCATACTTTGGCAGAATTTTTGCAAGAAGTGGTGGCCTTACTGATGCAGCAGTGCAAGCAATGAAGGAACAAAACATTGACTTTGAAATCAAGCCCGTTGTTTGCGACGGTATTGAGGCTTGCCGTATGGCACTCCTTAAACTGAGCAAAAACGTCCTTGACGGCAACTTCATTGAAGGTATGGCTTGTGTTGGTGGTTGCATCAACGGTGCAGGTTGCTTGACACATGGCGACAAAAATAAGGCAGAAGTTGACAAATACGGCCGTGAAGCACTTGAAAAGACAATCACAGACGCAGTGTCAATCTTGAAATAATTGCAAATCTCTTATCTACAAATAAAAACAAAGGACATAAAAATGGAATATCGTATTGAACATGACTCTATGGGCGAAATGAAAGTGCCCGCTGATCGTCTTTGGGCTGCTCAAACCCAAAGAAGTCACGAAAACTTTGAAATCGGCGTTGGCATTGAAACAATGCCCGCAGAAATTATCCACGCATTTGGCGTATTGAAAAAAGCAGCAGCAATCACAAACAACAGACTTCGTCCTGAAAAGATGACAGATGAAAAACTTGGCGCAATTATGTCTGCTTGCGACGAAGTTATGGCAGGCAAACTCAACGGCCACTTCCCTCTTGTCGTCTGGCAAACAGGCTCTGGCACACAATCAAACATGAACTCAAACGAAGTTATCGCCAACCGTGGAAATCAAATTCTCGGCAAAAAATTGCTCCACCCCAATGACGATTCCAATATGAGTCAATCTTCAAACGATACCTTCCCCACTGCAATGCATATTGCTGCAGTGCTTATCCTTGAAGACAAACTTATCCCTGCAGTGAAAAAGCTCATTGCAACACTTGTTAGACTTGAAGAAGAAAATGCAGATATCGTAAAGAGTGGCAGAACTCACCTTCAAGATGCAACACCCATTAAGTTCAGCCAAGAAATCAGTGGTTGGCGTTCAAGCCTTGAAAAAGACGTGGAACTCATTGAGCGCTCCATCGAGCCCCTTCGTGAATTGGCACTTGGTGGCACAGCAGTTGGCACAGGTCTTAATGCACCCAAAGGATTTGACGTTGGCGTTGCAGAAGAAGTGTCAAAGATCACTGGCAAAAAGTTTGTCACAGCATCAAACAAATTCCATGCCCTTACATCAAAAGATGAATTGGTGTTTGCACACGGCGCAGTCAAAGCACTTGCTTGCGATATGATGAAGATAGCCAACGATGTGAGATGGCTTGCATCAGGTCCTCGTGATGGTCTTGGCGAAATCTTTATCCCCGAAAACGAACCCGGCTCATCAATTATGCCCGGCAAAGTCAACCCCACACAATGCGAAGCAGTGACAATGGTTGCAGTTCAAGTTATGGGCAACGACGTGGCAGTGACAATGGCAGCATCACAAGGCAACTTTGAACTCAACGTCTTTATGCCTGTGTGTATCTACAACTTCTTGCAATCAGCAAGACTCCTCTCTGAAGCAATCGTATCCTTCAACGATAAGTGCGCAGTTGGCATCAAAGCAAACCGTGAAAAAATGCATCACAACTTGCACAACTCACTTATGCTTGTCACAGCACTCAACCCCTATATCGGCTACGAAAATGCAGCAAAAACAGCCAAAAAGGCATTTAAAGATAACATTTCGCTCAAAGAAGCCTGTGTTGAGCTCGGTTTCTTGACAGCAGAAAGATTTGATGAGGTATTCCACCCCGAACAAATGGTCTAAATCGGAGGCAAAAATGAAAGTAAGTTATTTCCCCGGATGCACACTCAAAAACAAGGCTCGTGACCTTGACAATTATGCCTATAAGTCAGCAGAGGCATTGGGTGTCGCTTTGGAAGAAATTGAAAATTGGCAATGCTGTGGTGGTGTGTTTACAACTGCAAAAAATGAAGTTGCAACAAAACTCTCATCAGTGCGTGCATTAAAATGCGCAAGCGACAAAGGTCAACCTTTGGTCACCGTCTGCTCTGCTTGTCACAATGTCATCAAGCAAACAAACCACGCAATGCAAACAAACAAAGAGTTTTCTGACAAAGTCAATCGCTATATGCCAGAAGACCAATACAATGGCGAAGCAGAAGTCTATCACTATCTCGAAATGCTCCGTGACCTTGTGGGCTTTGACACTTTGAAAGAAAAGGTTGTCAACTCACTCAAGGGCAAGAAGATTGCACCCTATTATGGTTGCCTTCTTCTCCGTCCCGGCAAGGTTATGCGCATGGACGATCCTGAAAATCCCAACATTATGGAAGATTTCATCCGTGCCCTTGGCGCAGAAGCAGTTGTCTATGCAAGAAGAAATGAGTGTTGTGGTGGATATATTTCAGTGGAAAGCCCAGAAAGTGCAAAGCGCAACTCAAATGCAATCGTTGAAAATGCAAAAATGGCAGGTGCAGATATGATCATCACTGCTTGCCCCCTTTGTAAGTACAACCTTGTAAAGTTTGGCGCAGACATACCTGTGGTTTACTTCACCGAAATCCTTGCAGAAGCACTTGGCGTAAAGGAGAATTGATATGAGCAGTAACAACAAATTCCTTCGTGAAGAAATTTTGAGAATGAGTGGCGTCAACACATCAAAATGTATGAAGTGTGGCAAATGCTCTGCAACCTGCCCTGCTTATGATGAAATGGAATATCATCCCCATCAATTCGTAAACATGGTTGAAGTAGGCGAAATCGAGCCCCTTCTCAAATCCGAATCACTCTACAAATGTTTGTCTTGCTTTGCTTGTGTAGAAAGATGCCCTCGTGGTGTCGAACCTGCAAAGGTTGTTGAAGCAGTGCGCCTTACGGCAATCAAAAGACAAGATGCAAACCGTATGACAGCAAATGACGTGCCTGAACTTCTTGAAGAAGACACACCTCAACAATTGCTTGTCAGTGCTTTTAGAAAATACACTAAATAAAGGAGAAAGACACAATGCAAAGAATAGGCGTTTTTGTATGTTGGTGCGGAAGTAATATCGCAGGTACAGTTGACGTAGTCGCAGTGTCCGAGGCTTTGAAGAAAGAGCCCGGCGTTGTCTTTTCCACCAATTATCAATATATGTGCTCACAAGCAGGTCAAGAAATGATCAAAAATGCTGTCAAAGAGCACAATCTCACAGGCATTGTCGTATGCTCATGCTCACCCAGAATGCACGAGGCGACATTCCGTAAAACTGCAACAGCAGCAGGCATCAATCCTTATATGGTTGAAATCGCAAATATCCGTGAACAATGCTCATGGGTACATAAGGATATGATGACCGGCACAGAAAAGGCAATCGTCCTTGCAAGAACTGCAGTTGCAAAAGTCAATCTCAACACACCCCTTACCCCCGGCGAATCACCCGTCACAAAGCGTGCTCTCGTCATTGGTGGTGGTATTGCAGGCATCCAAACTGCACTTGACATTGCAGATGCAGGCTTCCCCGTTGATATCGTTGAAAAACAACCTACAATCGGTGGAAAGATGGCTCAACTTGACAAGACCTTCCCCACTCTTGACTGTGCTGCTTGTATTTTGACACCAAAGATGGTTGACGTTGCTCAACACGAAAAAATCCGTATCTTCTCATACAGCGAAGTTGAAAGCGTACACGGTTTTGTTGGCAACTTTGACGTGGCAATCAAAAAGAAGGCAAGATTTGTCAAGGAAGACGTTTGTACAGGTTGTGGCGCTTGCGTTGAAAAGTGTCCTATGAAGAAAGTGCCCAATGAATTCAATCTTGGCATGGACAACCGTCACGCAATCTATATCCCCTTTGCACAAGCAGTGCCCAAAGTGGCAACAATCGACCCCAATGCTTGCAATATGCTCAAAAACGGCAAATGTGGTCTTTGTGCAAAAGTCTGTGCAGCAGGTGCAATTGACTATACACAAAAAGACGAAATCATCAATGAAAAATATGGCGCAATCGTCGTGGCAACAGGCTTCAATCCCATAAGCATGGACAAGTTTGACGAATTTGCATATAGCCAATCAAAAGACGTCATCACTTCTCTTGAATTTGAACGTCTTACAAATGCAGCAGGCCCTTCACAAGGCAAACTTCTCCGTCCTTCTGACGGCAAACATCCCCACACTATCGTATTTGTACAATGTGTCGGCTCAAGATGTGATGCTTGTGCAGAAAAAGGCAAGGAATACTGCTCAAAGATTTGCTGTATGTACACTGCAAAACACGCAATGCTCACAAGGGATAAATATCCTGATACCGAGGTTTATGTGTTCTATATTGACGTAAGAACCCCCGGTAAGAACTTTGACGAATTCTATCGCCGTGCCGTAGAAGAATACGGTGTCAAATATATTAAGGGTATGGTTGGCAAGGTTGTCCCCGAAGGAGATAAACTCATAGTCCAAGCATCAGACCTTATTGCAAACAAACAAATCAAAATAGATGCAGACCTTGTCGTCTTGGCAGCAGCCATTGAGCCCGACAAATCTGCACGTCCCCTTGCAACAATGCTCACTGCAAGTATGGACACCAATGACTTCTTCACAGAAGCACACCCCAAACTCCGTCCCGTTGAAAGTCCCACAGCAGGCGTATTCCTTTCAGGTGCTTGCCAAGGACCTAAGGATATTCCTGAAACAGTATCTCAAGCAGGGGCAGCAGCATCAAAGGTTATTGGCCTTCTTGCCAAGGATAAACTCACAGGCAATCCTTGTGTTGCAAGTTCCAACGAACTTATGTGCAACGGATGTTCAAGTTGTGAAAGAGTGTGTCCTTACGGCGCAATCACTTACATTGACAAGGAATTCCGTATGCCCGATAGAACCACAAAGGTTAGGCGTGTTGCATCAGTCAATCCTGCCGTATGCCAAGGCTGTGGCGCTTGTACTGTTGCCTGCCCTTCTGGCGCAATGGATCTTCGTGGTTTTGCAAACTCACAAATCATGGCGGAGGTTGACGCAATATGCAAGTAAATGAATACAAACCTTTGATCGTTGCATTTTGTTGTAACTGGTGTTCTTATGCAGGTGCAGACCTTGCAGGAAACAATCGTCTTGCATACCCTGCAGACGTAAAAATCATTAGAGTGCCCTGCTCATGCAGAGTCAACCCTATGTTTATCTTGCGTGCTTTCCAACGTGGCGCAGACGGTGTCATCATGTGTGGATGTCACCCCGGCGATTGCCACTATACATCAGGCAACTATTTCACACGTCGCCGTATGGCTGCTCTCTTTTCAATGCTCGACTTCTTGGGTATAGAAAGAGAACGTACCCGTGTTGAGTGGGTGTCTGCAGCAGAAGGCGCAAAATTTGCTGCAACCATGAACGACTTTGCTGAAAAGGTTGCTGCTCTTGGCAAAAACAAGAGATTGGAGGATTTGAGATGCAAAAAATAACTCGTGATATATTGATTGAAAAAGCATCTGAATTGCTTTCAAATGGAACAGTAAGTTGTGTCTTGGGTTGGCGCAAAGGCGAATTTGGCTATGACCAAACCCCTTCCGTCTTCAAGTCAGTTGACGAAATGAAAGAAAGTTTCGTATTTGACGATTTCTCAGGGGCAAACTTCTCAAAATATCTTGTTGCAAAAACACAAAAACTTGAAGGCAAAATCCTTGTCTTCTTGAAACCTTGTGACACATACAGTTTCAACCAACTTTTGACAGAGCATCGCTTTGATCGTGAAAAGGTCTATGCAGTGGGTATTCCTTGCGAAGGTATGGTTGACGTAAGCAAAGTCAAGGCAATCTCTGGCGAAGGCATCACATCAGTGTCTGTTGACGGCGAAACTATCCTTGTGAACACACTCTACTCTGCAAACCCCATTTCTATTGATGAAAATAGCGTTTTGCAAGAAAGATGTGTCAACTGCAAGAGCAAAAAGCACGTTGCTTATGACGAACTCATTGGCGAAGACGGTGACGTGATTTCATCAAGCCGTTTTGACGAAGTTGAACGCCTTGAAAAGATGACGGCAGATGAAAGATTTGCTTTCTGGCAAAATGAACTTTCACGTTGTATCCGTTGCAACGCTTGCCGTGACGCTTGCCCTGCTTGTACTTGTGAAAAGTGTGTCTTTGACAACCCCAACTCTGGCGTTGAAAACAAAGCACCCAACTCATTTGAAGAAAAACTTTTCCACATCATAAGAGCCTTCCACGTTGCAGGCCGTTGTACAGACTGTGGCGAATGTTCAAGAGTGTGCCCTCAAAATATTCCTTTGCACCTTCTCAACCGTAAATTTATCAAGGATATCAACTCATTCTATGGCGAATATCAAGCAGGTGCAGAAGTTGGCTCAAGAGCACCCCTTGTCAACTACACAACAGAAGACATTGAACCCGGTGAAGTTTTTGATAGGAGGGATGACTAATGTTTAAGATTTCTCTTTCAAACATCCAAAGCCTTTTTGCAGAAATAAACAAAAATGCAAAACTCTATATGCCCGTTGACGACACTGACGGCAGTGCAAAGTATAGTCAATGGACAGAAGGCACAGAGTGGTCAAACGCTCTCACAACAGCAAAAAGCCCCAAGGACTTCTTCTTCCCCCAAATGGAAGATATGATGAAGTTCAAGACAGAAGGCAAAAATATCGAAATCATTGATGCACGTCAAGAATGTGAAGACTTTGTCGTCTTTGGCGTACGTGCTTGCGATGCAAGAAGTTTTGATATCCTTGACAGAGTTTTCCTTGTTGAACCTATGGATAGTTTCTATGCAATGAAACGCAGTCACGGTACAATCGTCACCCTTGCTTGCACAAGACCTTCAGAAACTTGTTTCTGTGGGACGTTTGGCATCAATCCTGCAGAACCCATGGGTGACGTGTCAACTTGGAAGACAGCAGATACACTCTATCTTCAAGCCAACACAGAAAAAGGCGAAAAACTCCTTGCAAGCCTTTCATCAGTTCTTGAAAAGTGTGATGACAATGCAGTGGCAACACAAAAGGAAGAAATTGCAACAATTATGAACAAACTTCCTTTGAAAGATTTGTCAACAGATGCAGTTGGCGGCGGAAAGACAAGCGAACTTTGGAACAATCCTGTCTGGGATGAATTCTCATCAACTTGCCTTGGCTGTGGCACATGTACGTTTGTCTGCCCCACTTGCCAATGCTACGACATAAAAGATTTCAACACGGGCAATGGCGTAATCCGTTACAGATGTTGGGATTCTTGTATGTACTCAGAATTCACAAAGATGGCACACGGCAACAACCGTCTTACACAAAAGGAACGTTTCCGTCAAAGATTTATGCACAAACTTGTGTACTATCCTGAAAATAATGAAGGTATCTTTGGCTGTGTTGGTTGTGGCAGATGCCTTGCAAAGTGCCCTATCTCAATGAATATCGCAAAAGTTATGAAGAAAATAGGAGGGGACAAAAAGTGAACGGTATAAATGAAACTTTGATCCCAAAAATTGGTGTCATCACTGACGTAAGACAAGACACCCCCGATATCAAAACTTTTAGAGTTGTCACAGTTGACGGCAAAAAGGCTTTTGACCATCGTCCCGGTCAATGTGCAATGCTCTCAATCCCCGGCGTAGGCGAAGCAATGTTTTCAATCACTTCTTCCCCCACCAACACTGAATATATGGAATTTTCCATCAAGAAGTGTGGTTGCGTCACAGAGTGGTTGCATCAAGCAGAAGTCGGTCAACAAATCACAATCCGTGGACCATACGGCAACCCCTTCCCCGTTGACGACGTATTCGCAGGCAAAAACCTTCTCTTTATTGCAGGTGGCGTTGGTCTTGCACCTTTGCGTTCAGTCATCAACTACTGCCGTCACTATCGTGATCGCTACGGCGATATTGATATCGTTTACGGCTCACGTAGTAAGCAAGATCTTCTTGACTACAAGGAAATCATTGACGAGTGGTCAAAGGACGCGGGTGTCCGTGTTCACTTGACAATCGACAACCCTCAACCCGATTGGGACGGTCACGTTGGTTTTGTGCCCAACTACGTCAAGGAACTTGGATTTGACACCAACAAGACAGCAGTTTTGTGTGGCCCTCCCATTATGATCAAGTTCACTTTGGAAGGCCTTATTGCACTCGGTTTTGACAAAACACAGGTTTATACCACTCTGGAATTGCGTATGAAGTGTGGAATTGGCAAATGTGGCCGTTGCAACGTCGGTGCAAAATACGTCTGCAAAGACGGTCCTGTCTTTAGATGTGACGAACTTGAAGAACTTCCCAGCGAGTATTAAAGGAGAAATACAATAGATGGAAAAAACAGTCAATATATTCCTTTTTGGAAAACAATATCAAGTGCCTGAAAATCTTACTATTATGACTGCAATGGAACACGCAGGTTATCAACTTGTCCGTGGTTGTGGTTGCAGAAATGGTTTCTGTGGTGCTTGCGCAACAATATATCGTATCAAGGGCGACCGTCAACTTCACGCTTGCCTCGCTTGTCAAACAAAAGTTGAAGACAATATGTACATTGCAACACTTCCCTTCTTCCCTCTTGTCAAGCAAGTGTATGATATGAACAAAATCCCTGTCAACGAAACAGTGATGATGCAACTCTATCCTGAAATCTATGCTTGCATTGGTTGCAATGCTTGCACAAAGGCTTGCACACAAGGTCTCAACGTTATGCAATACATTGCTTATGCACAACGTGGCGACTTTGAAAAGTGCGCAGAAGAATCATTTGACTGCGTAATGTGTGGCGTTTGCTCATCAAGATGCCCTGCAGGTATTTCTCATCCCCAAGTGGCAATGCTTGCAAGAAGAATCAACGGCAAGTATCTTGCACCCGGTTGTGGACACCTTGAAGATCGCGTCAAGGAAATCAAAGACGGCGACTTCAAAGAACTCATTGAAGCACTTATGCAAAAGCCTATTGCTGAAATGAAGGAACTCTACAACAACCGTGATATCGAAAAGTAAGGAGGACGCAAATATGTATTCAGACAACTTCAAAGAATCTCTCGCTCTTGTTGAAGCATCAAGAGAAAAGAACGTTGCTCTTGAACCTGTCCGTATGACAGCAGAGCAAAAAGAAAACGTCCTTGCATCCTTCCACCCCGATTATATTCAAGACCAATTCTCTATCCTTACCATTGGTCCTAACAAAGGGGACAAAGTGCCCAAGGAACTTGCAGAAATCCTTCAAGCACACAGCCGTATCAACAAAGACAGTGTCAATCTTGACGCTCCCGACTACGAAACAGACGTTCTCGTTATCGGTGGTGGTGGCGCAGGCGCATCTGCAGCAATCGAAGCACACGAAGCAGGCGCAAAGGTTATGGTCGTCACAAAACTTCGTATGGGTGATGCCAACACAATGATGGCAGAAGGTGGCATACAAGCAGCCGACAAACCCAACGATTCTCCTGCAATCCACTTTATTGATGCATTTGGTGGTGGACACTTTGCAGCAAAGAGAGAACTCCTTTCAAAACTCGTGTGTGATGCACCCGAAGCAATCCAATGGCTCAGCAACCTTGGTGTTGAATTTGACAAGGAAGAAGACGGCACAATGATCACAACCCACGGTGGTGGCACGTCACGTAAACGTATGCACGCTGCAAAGGACTACTCTGGCGCAGAAATCATGCGTACTCTCCGTGACGAAGTGTTGAACCGTAATATCCCCGTCATTGACTTTACGGCAGCAATCGAACTTATCCTTGACGAAAACGGCAATGCAGCAGGCGCAGTCCTTATGAATATGGAAACAAAGGAATTGCTCGTTGCAAAGGCAAAGACTGTTGTCATCGCAACAGGTGGCGCAGGCAGAATGCACTATCAAGGATTCCCCACATCAAACCACTATGGCGCAACAGCAGACGGCTTGGTTTTGGGATATCGTGCAGGCGCAAAACTTCTCTATGCAGAAACATTGCAATATCACCCCACTGGAGTTGCTTTCCCCGAACAAATCTTTGGCGCACTCGTCACAGAAAAAGTTCGTTCATTGGGCGCAAAACTCGTCAACAAACATGGCGAAGTATTTATGCATCCCCTTGAAACACGTGACGTCACTGCTGCATCAATCATCCGTGAATGTAGTGAGCGTGACAACGGCATTGACACAGGCAACGGCAAGGGCATTTGGCTTGACACACCTATGATTGAAATTATCGGTGGCGAAGGCACGATCGAAAAGAGAATCCCTGCAATGCTTCGTATGTTTGAAAAGTACGGCATTGACATTAGAAAAGAGCCTATCCTCATCTACCCCACTCTCCACTATCAAAACGGTGGCCTTGACATCACAGACGATTGTATGACAACCAACGTCAAAAACTTGTTTGTGGCAGGGGAAGCAGTTGGAGGTATCCACGGTAAAAACAGACTTATGGGCAACTCTCTCCTTGACATAATCGTCTTTGGCAGAAGCGCAGGTCAAAATGCAGCAGCAAAGGCAAAGGGAACAGTGGTTGGCAAACTCAGTCTTGCACACGTCGAGGCATTTGAAAAGGAAATCGCAGATGCAAATATCGTCACAGACGTTGTTTCACCCAAACTCCTTCCCAACTACACAAATCAAAAAAGCATATAATCATCATTATAGAAGGTATTGAAAATGGAAAAGAAAATGGCAGACGTCATTGAAGAAACAACTGTTGAAGAAGTGGAAGAAACAGTTGTAGAAGAAACTTCAACTGACTCTGCAGAAAATGAAAATACTGCCCCCGTTGGCAGTCCCAAAAGCAAAAAGAATTTGAAGTGGCTTTGGATCACCCTTGCATCACTTGTTAGTGCAGGGCTCATTGCCTACCTCATCTATTCAGCAGTTTCAAGCAAGAGCGTTGACACAGTATTTGGATTGTCCGTCCTTTTGACAGGCATCTTTATCATCACAACTCTCGGCTATATGCTTGGCAAAGTTTCAGTCAAAGGCGTATCTCTTGGCACGGCAGGTGTGTTCCTTGTGGCAATCGCATTTGGTATGCTCTGCTCAATCAAAGGTCTTAAAGATGTGCCCGTCCTTGGCAGTTTCTTCCTTGAATCAACAAGCACAGTCACAAAGTACTACAAGAGCGTAGTTTCAAACATTGGTCTTGTTATGTTTGTGGCATCAGTTGGTTTCATTGCAGGCCCCAACTTCTTCAAGGACTTGAAACGCAACTTCAAGACATACATCTTGATGGGTGTCATCATCATCTTTACAGGAGCATTGGTTGCAGTTGTTTTGAGCCTTACAACACCTTACGGCTCTGAATTCTGGTCCGGCGTTTTGTCTGGCGCACTTACGTCAACCCCCGGCTACTCTGCAGCAATCGAGGCAGCAAAACTCAAAGGCACATCTGATACGTTGGTCACTGTTGGCCACGCAATCGCATATCCCTTTGGCGTCATTGGTGTCGTGTTGTTTGTCCAACTTCTCCCCAAATTCTTGAAGGCAGATATGGACCACGAAAGAAGTCTTCTCAAAGTCAACGTTTCAGCAGAACAAGCAGTTGAAACAACCGAAAATGCAGAAGAAAGTGCCGTTTCAGAAGAAACAACACAAAATGAAACAGTTGTTGCAGACACAGAAGCACCCGTCCAAGAAAAAGAAAACAACAAGAAATCAAAGCCCAAAAAAGCAAAGAAACTCATTGAAGTTGACCCCTTTGGCTTTACACCTTTTGCAATCGCAGTTGTGTTTGGCTTGATCCTTGGTGGTGTCAAGATTCCTTTGCCCGGTGGCGCAAACTTCTCACTTGGCACAACAGGTGGCGTGCTTATTATGACACTTCTCTTTGGCCACTTTGGAAAACTTGGCAATCTCTCATTGCAAATCCCTGCACCAACAACCAAAGTCTTGAAGGAACTCGGCCTTATGCTCTTCCTTATTGGCGCAGGTGTTGAAGGTGGCGTTGGTCTTATCAGCGCAGTCAGCAACGACGCATCAATTATCGTATGGGGATTGCTCGGTGGCGCATTGATGACACTCCTTCCTATGATCGTGGGCTACTTTATCGCAAGAAAGGCCTTGAAACTCCCCTTGCTCAACAACCTTGGCTCAATCACAGGTGGTATGACATCAACCCCTGCCCTTGGCACACTCATCTCAACAGCAGGCACAGAAGACGTTGCAGGCGCATACGCATCAACATATCCCATCGCACTTGTGCTTATCGTCCTTGCATGCAACCTTATGATCGGTCTTATCTAAAACCAATCCCAACAAAAAAACAACGGCACTCAACCCGAGTGCCGTTTTTATTTTTGCCTTACAACTTATAAAATTTCTATCCAAAATCAAGGCATGAGCATTGCCCGTCTTTTGATACACTTAATAGCAATAAATAAACAAAACGTTTGTGTCCACATCATAGGCAAAATATATCAATTTGCCATCAAATGTATTGTACGTATTGCTGGTGACATTATAAACGACAAAATATTCATAGTCTGAAGTTAAAGTTAGCATATACAAATTATCAACGCTTGATGGAATAAACGATATATCAGTTTTCCAATTTGAGTTGTTTTGTATATTATCTACATACATTCTATCATCCTCAAATTTTACCATAGCCAATGAATCGCCTTCATTTGTATAATTATATGATACAGAAATATAAGCATTTAATGGAATATCAATATTTGTTGTATGAGAGATTTCGGTTAAATATTCTACGTCGTGACTTATAAATGATGAAAACTTGTAAGTAAAAGAACCGAACATGGAGAGCAACACTATCATGATAATGCCAGCAACAATATTCTTTTTACATTTATATCCTTTTTTGACAAATACAATGCCTAATATTAACGATGTCAATGGTATTGGAATAATCAAAAAGAATTTCCACATATATTCTGCTATAGCAAGGGGAAAATTAGGCAATGGAGAACTTTGTATAGATAAAAATACCACTAATAATGCCAAGAAAATCGAAGCGATTGACATTGCAAATGCAAAAATTAATATGGTTTTAATCGTCTTATTTGTACTTGTATCAGCATTATTCACTTAACTATACCCCCATAAATAATCTATATTTTCTTATTGATTATCATTTTAAGTCAAACCTAATTAATTGCATCATACTACAAACACTATCCAAAATCAAGACAAAAGTCTTGTATATTATCAATTTCGCAAGAAATTGTATATCATCATTGCGAAATAAAATACAACCTAAGGTTGATGATATGCACCTTCGGTGATGATATACGCCTAACGGCGATGATATGCCATTGCTTTCGCAATGGATAAAAAAGACGATGGGCGTAGCCCACAAAGGCTCGCGCGTAGCATATCATTGGTCTACGCTCATCTGTTTTTGCTTTGCAATACAACTATGTTGTGGTGCTACGCACCTAAACAGATGGCTATGGCCAAAAACAAAAACCCACATCAAATACAAGTGCTTGTGTGGGTTTTTGTTTTTGGTCGGAGTGGCGAGACTTGAACTCGCGGCCTCATGGTCCCGAACCATGCGCGCTACCAAACTGCGCTACACCCCGACGTCAGTCCTTTTAGGACTGATTATATTTTATTTTGTTTATTAGTTGTTGGAAAGTGCGTTTTTGACAAGGGCGACAATTTCTTCCACTGCGCTGTCAAGGGGTGCCGATGTCTTCAAGGACTTATCTCTTGATGCGATTTCAACAATGCCACCCTTCATATTTCTGGGGCTTACAACCACTCTAAAAGGCACGCCGAGAAGGTCTGCATCAGAGAACATAACGCCTGCACTTACGGTCTTTCTGTCATCATAGATGACTTCAATGCCCTTTTCTTGCAATGTGTTGTAGAGATTGTCTGCATAAGCCTTGACTTCTTCGTCATCACTGCGAACTGCGCAGAGATGCACTTGCCAAGGTGCGATTGCGATGGGCCAGATAGGACCGTAATCGTCATGATGAGCCTCGCAGATTGATGCTGCAAGTCTGCCGACACCGATACCGTAGCAACCCATGATAGGATTGAGCATATTGCCTTCGCTATCCATATAAGTCATATCCATTGACTTTGTATATTTTGTGCCGAGTTGGAAGATGTTGCCAACTTCGATACCACGGGACACTGTGAGTGAGTGCTTGCCACACTTGGGGCAGATGCTACCTTCTTTTACCTTTGCAAAATCATGGAATTCTGCGCCGGGCACGTCACGATCCATATCAAGACCTTTGCAGTGGACGTCTGTTTCGTTTGCGCCACAAACAAGGTTGTTGACACCCTTCAACGTGTTGTCAAAGAGAACTGTGCAGTTTTCAGTGATGCCGACGGGACCGATAAATCCTGCCACAAGACCACAAGTTTCAGTGATTGTTGCAGGGTGCACGTCGCAACCGAGATAGTTGGTCAACTTTGTTTCGTTGACGTCATAGTCGCCACGAAGGAAAAGCACGACGTACTTGTCATCTTTGTTTTGTTGATATACCACTGCTTTGCAGGTATCTTTGGGGTTGACACCAAGGAATTCTGCCACTTCTTCAATGGTTTGCTTGCCGGGTGTTGCCACTTTGACAAGGTCTTCAGAAGGTGCTGTGCGCACGTAGTCAACGATATTTTCAGTTGCTTCCATATTTGCACGATAGTCGCACTCATCACAGATGACGATAGAGTCTTCGCCAATGTCAGTAAGGAGCATAAATTCGTGTGAAATACTGCCACCCATCATGCCTGAGTCTGATGCGATTGAGATGACTTCGGGTATGCCTGCTCTTGCAAAGATACGCTCGTAAGCCTTGTGGCACTTTGCATAGTATTCTTCCAAGTCCTCTTGTGACGTATGGAAGGAATATGCATCCTTCATTGTGAATTCACGGACACGGATAAGACCAGATCTGGGGCGTGCTTCATCTCTAAACTTGGTTTGGATTTGGTAGATCATGAAGGGGTACTTCATGTATGTTTGACCATAGTCACGGACAAGTTGCACTGCTGCTTCTTCGTGTGTCATGCCAAGAACCAAAGGACTACCACTTCTATCGTTGAAACGGACAAGTTCCTTGCCGATGCTTTCATATCTGCCTGATTCTTGCCAAATTGATGCAGGCATAACCACGGGGAAAGTGACTTCTTGACCGTCGATTGCATCCATTTCTTCACGCAAAATTTGTTCAATCTTGCGAGTGATACGCTTCAAGGGCATATAAGATGAGAAGATGCCATTTGCCACGTATTTCATATAGCCACCACGGACCATCAAAGCATGGCTGTCCACCACACAATCAGACGGTCTTTCTTTGAATCTGTCGCCTACGAGTTTTTCAAGTTTCATAACTTATGCCTCCGTACACTTTCGTACATTTTTCAGTAATCTATTATATTGCTTATTGACACTTGTGTCAATTCTTTTCAAGATGCTTGCCAAAGTACGTGGACAATTCAAGGGATTTTGCACACTCATTTGTGGCATTATTCAATTCAAACTGCCGTGAAATCAATCATAAATTGACAAAAATCTCGTCCAACAAAAAAAAGGCACTCTCATTGAGCGCCCTTTTTCAATCATCTGTTTTATTGTTGATTTTTGTTTTCTTTTTCGACCTTTTTGTCTGTGATGTAATTGCAGATTGTAATCACCACGGGATAGAGCATTCCTGCACCTGCAAGAAGAATCCAACTGATTGCCCAACCATCTGCCACCACCAGACTCCACACAAGATATGCAACCACGACGACCATCCAATATGCAAAGGACACAACCCCTTTCAGTTGGCTTCTCTTTTTGCCAAGGTCGGTGTAGTCTTCTTCACGGAGAAGTTTTTGCATTGCATTCTTTTGGACAAAAATCACAACGAATATGCTTGATGCAATGCCTGCGATAAGGAGTGTCAATGCCAACATTAAAGGAGCGGCGAGTCCTACACGTTCTGAGAAATTTTCCACCAATGCCACAACAATAACAGGAATGGGGGCAAATATTGCTGTGCATACGCCTGCGATTGTCCACTTTTTGAAAGCACCACTCATTTGCTTTTGCTTTTCTTTGATGATACCCTTGACACCATATTCAAGATCAAATGGCTCAATTTTGTCAAGGAATTTGTATTGCTCGTTGTTGTGACCTGCCACAATAAACATTGGCACGGCTGCAATGATAAATGCAAAGAGAGCCACTATGCCGATAAACATAAAATTATCATATTTACAATCATAGTTTGCAAGGCCTCCCAAAATCATAAGCACAATGGGTGAGAGTATGCAAAGGAATGTTGCAACACCCATCAACCAACTGTTTTTCTTTTGGACTGAAAGATATGTGTTGGCATATTCAAGTGAGATTTTTCTCACAGGCTTTTCTTCTGCTACTTCTGCGATTTCTTCATCTTCAATGCTATCTTTCAAAAGATAGTCTATGGTCACACCAAAAAGTTCGCCCAGTTGCATAATCTTGTCAATATCAGGGATTGTCTGTGCGCTCTCCCATTTTGACACTGCTTGACGTGACACGTTCATCTTGTCTGCAAGTTCCTCTTGTGACCAGCCGTTCTTTTTTCGTTGCTTGATAATTTTGTCTGCTAAAATCATATTTTGCCTCGCTTTTATCCAACTCGGATTTGTTTTGTGACTACATTATACCTTGGATATAGGTTGCCACGCCACCACCCCACTGCTTGCAATTTGTCAACCAACGGGTTGCAATTTGCATTTTTCTGGGTTTTTCTTGAAATTTTGGGCATTTTTTTCTAATTTCAATTATACCACACAATTTTCACTCATCAAGCATTTTTCAAAAATTAAAAGCGACGGATATCCGTCGCCTTTCTTGCTTTAGTTGAGTTCTTCAATGAATTTGAGAAGATCGTCATAGTCGCCGTGGGGGAATTGCTCTATATCCGTGCCACTCTTGTTGATAATATCGTTTGTGAGAAGGAACACTCCACCAATGCCCAACTTGGTTACAATCATATCTTCGTCAACGTCGTTGCCGACCATGACACATTCCTCTGGACAGACACCAAGCTCTGCCATAACGTCCTTGTAATACTCAAGATTAGGCTTGCTGTGACGATAGTTTTCAAAGGTCGTGATAAGATCAAAGTCATCTTTGTCAAGTCCTGCCCAACGAGCCCTGCTTTCCGTTGCGATTTGGGGGAAAAGAGGGTTTGTGGCAAGAGCAACTCTATATCCTTTTGCCTTTGCCTTTTTGACAACTTCGTTTGCTCTGGGATCGCAACCACAGACTTCTGCCACTTTTTGAAAATCTGCCTTGTAGTAGTCATCAAAAATGTGAGCGTCTGCCATGATTTTGTCGCCATAAACACTTTGCATATATGCCCAAAATACGTCTTCATTGGACTTTTGTCCATCATTTTTGTACATACAATATGTGCCTGTCATAATTGACTTTGCAAGGAGTGCGGGATCATAGCCATAAGGTGCTGCCACCTTTACAAGACCACCAAGATATGCCTTGATAAACGTGTCTTGGTCCATAGGGAGCAGAGTTCCGTCCAAGTCAAACAAAATTGTCGTTATCTTTTTCATAGATTTTCCTTATATTATGCGTTTTCTTTTTGTTTCTTTTCTTTTTTTGGTTTTGACTTGACAACACCAAAGTTTGGTTTTTTGGTTCTGATATAGTTAAGAAGCACATATACACCCAAAAGCACCACGATTGTTCCACAGATGACACCATACATTACAGGCATTGAAACCTTGTCCTCAAAGAAATACAAGTTGCAGTCAAATGCATCCTTCAGCGAGTTGATTGCTTCTGCTGGCACGCCATCCTCTGCCATTTTTTCTATGACACTGCCCATTGCATGGTTTCTCACAAGTACTGTGCCATATGTGCCAGGGAAGAATGTAAGAGCGTTTCTAAGTCCTTCTCCAAAAGATGACATGGGCATATATGCGCCACAGAAGAAGCCATAGCCTGCACTCACCAAGGTTCCAACAGCAGACATTTGACCTTGTGTTGAAAGGAAAAAGTGAACAATTGATGAAAGTGCTGTTCCAAACATGACAAGCAGTATGACATCAACAAGGAGAAGCACAACATCTATTGCAGTCAAATACCAACCTACCACAGCAATGTAAATAAAGCACAATCCTGCCGCACAAAGGCAAACAATCAATGATGCTGTAAATGATGCCAAATAATAACTCAATGGCATGATGTGTGGTTTGAGGGGAGCAATGGACAAATCCTTGATTGAACCATTTGCTTTGTCTTGAATCATAATAAGATTGGCGCAGAATGAAACTGTGACACATGACACAGCAAGCATTGAGGAGATTATTTGTCCGCCGACAAGGCCATCAATGATACCCTCTGACACCAAAATGCTGTCAATGTTGGCAGAAATTGAATCACGGAAAATATCTGCCAAAAATGCCATATACAAAACAAGCAAAATTGCAGGTGTAATAAGCGTAGGCAAAAACATCCCCTTATCACTGAAAAACAACTTTATATTACGCTTTGTCAACATAAACATGGTTTTCATATTAGTTTTCGCCTCCTTCAAGTTTCTTGCCGGTGACGTTCAAGAACACGTCGTCCATCTTGCCCTTGACCACTTCGTAGTCAACAAAGATCTTCTCGTTTTTGGTGATAAGTTCAGTTGCTGCTGCTGTGTCAGGCACTGCAATACGGAAGCCGTCATTGACTTCTTCATATTGGTATCCAAAGCCTTTGACCACTTCTTCATCAACACCATAAATGGTGACAAAGTCGCCTGTGTGGTTGTTTTTAAGTTCCAATGGTGTGCCTTCTGCAACGATACGTCCACTTTCCAAAATAATGACGTAATCGGCATCCGCTGCCTCTTCCATATAGTGAGTTGTAAGGAAGACTGTCATGTTTTCATCTTTGCGAAGGTCTGCAATGACTTGCCAAAGTGTCTTTCTCGTTTGAGGATCAAGACCTGTTGTAGGCTCGTCAAGGATGAGAATCTTGGGACGATGCAACAATGCTCTTGCAATGTCAATACGTCTGCGTTGTCCACCTGAAAGTTTGCCGACCTTGCGTTTCAAAAGATCTTCAAAATCAAGCAGTGTTGCAAGTTCTTGAAGTCTTGCCTTGAAGTCTGCGCCCGTTATGCCATAGAGTGATGCTCTTGATTCGAGGTTGTCATAAACACTCAATGGAGCATCAAGAACAGATTGTTGAAAAACAACACCCAAGCTTGATTTTACTGTATCAAGATTTTTGTCAAGGTCTGCCCCATTGATTTCTACTGTGCCACTATCCTTTGAAAGTTGACCACACATAATATTGATGGTGGTTGACTTGCCTGCGCCATTGACACCAAGAAATGCAAACAACTCGCCTTCTTTGACAGAAAAACTCAAGTCTTGCACTGCCTTGACATCACCAAACGCCTTGCACAAATTGTCAATTTTGATAATTTTGTCCATTTGCTTTTTCCTTTTTTTTAGTTAAATGTTCATCCTGATAATTAGGAAAATCTACACACACTTCCAGTGTGCCATTGTATTCTAACATAATTTATGTTATTTTTCAATCAATTTTTTTATCACGTCACATCACATCCACAGACTTGCCAACTGTAAAATGTAAAGTTTTGTTTACATCATATTAAACCTCGCAAACCGATATGTCAAGTTTTATTTACATTTTTTAATATTTTTTTGCTTATACCCTCTGGGGCTTGTCATTTGAGTTAATATGTATTATAATCCCTTCGTCGCTGGGGATTGGTGTAGTGGTAGCACACGGGCCTCTGACTCCCTTAGTGTAGGTTCGATTCCTATATCCCCTGCCAAAAAGTCCGACACGTTTCGACTTGTCGGATTTTTTTATCCATTGCGAAAGCAATGGCATATCATCACGCTTTAGCGTGTATCTCATCACCGAAGGTGCATATCATCAGCCGCGGGCTGCATTCGCTTTCGCATTGATGATATCCACGGCTCCGCCGTGATTTTTCGTTTGAGTTCGAACCCTTATTAAGGAACGAAAAAAATATCTTTTTCGTAGCCTCTTGCCATAGAAAGCACATTTGCATTTGCAGATGTGTTTTTTTTATGAAACACGTCTTTGGGGCATAAGGCATAAAATCAACTACGCTCACCACTGAGAGCGCATATCACCAATAGACTGCGCACTTTTTCTGTTCTGTGGTCATGATTATTATACTACAACTTCAAATTGCGCGCCACCACCCCACGCCTTGCAATATGTCAACTGACGGCTTACATATCATAAAGGTTGGTTGCTTTTGTTGAAATTTGTCTTTTCTTCCAGTCTATCTTGACTATGGTTTTCTTTTCATATAAAATATTTGTTGATTTAGTTTTTGGAGGCATTTATGCAAAACCAATTTGAGATAACCACCAAACAACCTTTGCTCAATGATGATGGCAATATTGCTACCCCCGGTTATGCAACAAAACTCAACTGGGAATATGACAGAACCCAAGTGAAAGCCAGCAAATCACGTATTAAAGAGTGGGAATACTACTCTATCTCCAACGGGGAATTTGCACTTGGCGTGACCTTTGCAGATATGGGATACGTGGGCGCATTGACGGTGTCCGTTGTGGACTTTGTCACCCCTGCATACTTTTCAAGCACTGCAACAAAATTCTTCACAATGGGCAAGATGAATATGCCTATAACCTTGGACGGCGGGGATATCTCCTTCAAAAAAGGCAAGATTTGGGCAACCATCACCATGGAAGACGGCAAGCGCAGACTTCAAGGAGAATATCCCAATGCAGACGGCAGAGATAACACTCTCAAATGGGACGTGCTCTTGACCGATACTCCACAAGATTGTATGGCAATCGCAACCCCCTTTGACAAGGACAAGCACTTCTATCTCAACGGCAAAGTCAACTGCATAAAAGCCAAAGGACAACTGTCCATAAATGATATGGTATGCCCCTTTGACGAAGGCAAAACCCTTGCAACTCTTGACTGGGGACGTGGCGTATGGACGTACAAAAACACTTGGTATTGGGCAAGCCTTTCAACCAATCTTGACGATGGCACACCCTTTGGGCTTAACCTTGGCTACGGCTTTGGCAACACGGAAAATGCCACCGAAGACATGATTTTTGTTGACGGCAAAGCACACAAAATACTCACAAAAGTTGCCTTTGAAATCCAAGGCGAAACGGACGGAAAGCCTCGCTTTATTGAGCCTTGGACAATAAAAAGCGAAGACGACAAAATCAATTTGACCTTTACTCCCATCATTGACAAAAATGATCCTTTCAACATTGGAATTGTCAAAATGGACGGCCATCAAGTCTTTGGTTGGTATGACGGGACTTGCACTCTTGACGATGGAAAAGTGATTGAAATCAACCACAAGATCGGCTTTGCAGAAAAAGTGAAAACAAAGTGGTAAATCACGCAACAAGCACTTTACAATATCAAAACGGACAGATTATTGTCCGTTTTTTGTTTTTTTTGAACAATTTGACAGATTGTTTTCTTCATTTTCAACGGACAAAAAATGCGTGCGTTTTAACCCTCACCACACTGCCCTTTTTTTTGTGATTGCCCTTAAACGTAAAGAAAATCACTCCTTAATGATTGCCTATAACAAAATAGGCAGTTGACACAATTTCAAATTTATAGTATAGTTTTAATACTATGGAAAAATATATTATTACAACTGATATGACGGCAGACGTTCCTGCCAGTATGCTTGCAAATGAAAAGGACTTTGCTGTCCTTGATATGTCATACGTTCTTGATGGCGAACTTTATGACGGTGTGACAAATCCCTATCTTTCTGTCAAAGAGTTTTATGCAAAACTTGCAGAAGGCAAAATGTCATCAACCTCAATGGTCACCGTTGACGAAGCAAAGGAATTCTTTGGTGCTTTCCTTGAAAAAGGTCAAGACGTTCTTCACATTAGTTTCAGTTCTGCACTCAGTGGTTGCTACAACAGTTATGTGTCAGCAGCAAATGAACTTGCAGAAACATACCCCAACAACAAAGTTATCGTCATTGACAGCCTTTGCGCATCAAGTGGCGAAGCACTCCTTTCATACTATGCACTGCGCAGACGTGATGAAGGTATGTCAATCGAAGACAATGCAGAATATGTCACAAACCTTCGTCATCACGTTGGTCACGTCTTTACAGTTGACGATATGGCACATCTCTATCGTGGTGGCAGAGTGAGCAAAGGCAAGGCAGTCATTGGTCAAGCATTGAAGATCAAACCCGTCTTGACAGTTTCTGAAGAAGGCAAACTCGTCCCCACCGACACAAAGATGGGCAGAAAGCCTGCACTCCGTTCACTTGTTGAAAAGATGGATGCTCGCCTTACAGATGAATATCCCAATGAACTTCTTATCATTGGTCACTGTGATGCTCTTGAAGATGCAGAAGTGTTGAAGAATATGGTTCTTGACAAGCACCCCGATGCAAATATTATGTTTGCAGACGTGACACCTATCGTCGGCACACACCTTGGCAAAGGTGGCGTCACACTTCTCTATCTCTGCACAGACAAGACAGTGCGCTAACAAAACCAACTAAAAGTATAGAAAAAGAGCGACCAATCAAGGTCGCTCTTTCTTTTTGCGTTTTGATGTGATTATGCTTCTACGATTGCGCCAACGGGGCAACCATCTTCACATGCGCCACAATCGATGCATTCATCTGCATTGACGACGAATTTGCCATCACCTTCTGCGATTGCATTGACGGGGCAGGTATCTGCACATGCGCCACAGCTGATACATTCATCATTGATAAGTCTAGGCATAGTAGTTCTCCTTGTAATATTTAATCCGCTTTCGCAGTTCTATATTAACACATAGTATGTGTTTTTACAAACATTTTTCGTTTGAATTGAAAAATTCTTTGAGCAGTGCCACATATCTTTCTCTATCCACATAGAAACTTGCGCCGTGTTCTGCTTCTTCAAAGAGTTCAAGTTTTTTGTTGTCACTGCCACAGGCATCATAGAGTTTCTCAGCCATTTCAGGTGTGACAATCCAATCCTTTTCCCCTTGGATAAACAATGTGGGGCACTTGACATTTTTCATTTCGTCAAGGGTGGACACTTTCTTGAAATCAAAGCCCAAGATCATCTTACACCACACTCTGCCAAAGAAAAATACTGGCTCATAAAGGAAGGGTGGTATTTTGTCTTTGACCTTAAGTCTAAATGCATCCATAGGGGATGTAAATCCACAATCAAAAACAAGCCCTGCGATTTCTGGCAAATCCGCCGCCACAAGACCTACCGTTGATGCGCCCATTGAACTGCCCATAAGATAAATCTTGTCGTAGTTCTCACTCATCTTTTCAACCCAATACTTGACATCAACTCTGTCAAGGACTGAAAAGCCTGTGTAATCTCCCTCGCTATCTCCGTGTGCTCTATTTTCAATGACAAGTGCATCAAGCCCCATATCGTTCAAGATTGGCACAAATCCACCATAGCAACGTCTGCCGTTTGACTTGTATCCGTGGACGCAGATGACAAGACGCTTTTCATCATTTTCTTCTGCACGGAACAATCTGCCCGTCAACTTAATTCCGTCAAATGATGTGACATCAAGGATTTGACAAGGAAGTGTTTCCACATGGTCGATTTCCTTCTTTCTTTCGGCATTTCTTGCTCTCTTTTGCTCTGACATCTTTTCTTCTGGCGTGGTGTCGTAGAGTTCAAAGGGTTTGCGCTTAAATGTTGCCATAAAGAAACACAACCCACCTATAATAAAATAGATGAGTGCAAGGCCGATAAATGATCCTAATACTGTAAATATACTTTCAATTGGTCCCATGGTTTCATTTTAGCACTTCAATACACTTGTGTAAAGTCATAATTTGTATTAATATATATTTATTGTGAAGACATCAATAAAAGAAAAACTGAAAATCGCTTTTCATCTCTTTACGGTATTCTTCCGTATAGGTCTTTTCTCTTTCGGTGGTGGATATGCAATGTTCACTATGATCGAGCGTGAAGTGGTGGAAAAGCACAAATACCTCACCCATGACGAACTCATGGACGTCTTTGCCATTGCAGAAAGCACTCCCGGTGCAGTGGCAGTCAACACGGCAACCTTTGTTGGCACAAAGACGGCAGGTATATTTGGTGGGCTTTTGGCAACCTTTGGGCTTATGCTCCCCTCCCTTGTCATCATTATGGCTCTGTCCTATGCAATCGGCGCAGTCCGTGACAATAAGTGGGTGACGTACTTGTTCCAAGGCATACGTGCAGGCGTCCTTGTACTTATCGCAAAAGCAGTCATATCCTTCATCCGTAATATGCGCAAAAGTTGGTTTGACTTTGTGTTGCTTGTGGCAGCATTTGCCATTGCATTTCTCACCGAAGTCAGCGTCATATATATCATCATTGGCACAATCGTCATTTGCATACTCTTTATGGTCATCACAAACGCCATCAAGAAAAAGAAAAACTTGCAAAACCCCGAAACCAATGACCAAAACAGTGATGATACCACTCAAACTGAAACTTGCCAAGAAGACTCCATAGACGGCGAAAATACATTGGAAACCACTGACGATTGTATCGTGGCAGATGATACAGCCATACACGTGGCAGAAGGCAATGTGGAAGAAAATACAACTGAAAACTCAAATGAAGGAGGGCTTGCATAATGGTGTTCCTTCGTCTATTTTGGGTTTTCTTTAAGATAGGTTTGTTTACAATCGGTGGGGGACACGCAATGATTCCCCTCATCATGCAAGATGTTGTTGCAGAAGGTTGGATCAGTGAAAGCATACTCATTGATTTCATTGCCATATCCGAAAGCACTCCCGGACCTTTTGCAGTCAATATTGCCACCTACACAGGCACAACGGTTGGCGAAGCATTTGGTGGATTTTGGTACGGATTGCTTGGTGCTCTCTCAGCCACACTGGGTGTTGTCACACCATCAATCATCATCATTATCCTTATTGTCAAACTCTTTTCAAAGGCAATGAAAAAGCCTGCCGTCAAAGAAGTCTTCACAGGTGTAAGATCATCTGTTGCAGGACTATTGCTCAGCGTGTTCCTTGGTCTTTTCTTGACGGTTATTCTTGGCATGGAATCTGTCTGGGACAACCCAAACGGCTTTGACTTTATAGGCTTTGTCATCTTTGTACTGCTCTTTGCAGTTGCCAATGTCAAAATCAAAGGCAAAACACTGCATCCTATCATAATCGTGGTTTTATCTGCCCTTTTAGGACTGCTAATGTACGGATTTATCCCAACAGCATAAAAAACAGACTGCAAATTGTCTGTTTTTTTGATGAATTGAAATCTGCGATTTCGTGAATTCTCGCTATGCTCCATGAAATGCCTACGGCATGAATTGACACTACCTGTCATTGTGGATTTAATTTAAAAGGCACTCGTTTGAGTGCCTTTTTTGATCAATTGCTTTCCTATTTAGAAACGGACAAAAACGCAATATTTGGATGAAGAACAAGGAAAGAAAATCCCACGGACAGGAGCGTACTTGGCGTATGTTACTATTCGTGGGACTTGAACTTGCCGAAGATAAGCGCTAAATAGCCAAGATTTTGTTGGATTTCGGTGTAAACTTATTTGGAAACGTATAAAAACTGCGATATTTTGATGGATGACGAGAAAGAAAAACCCACACGGGTCGTGGCGTACTTGTCGTACGTGAGAATCGTGTGGGTTGTATCTGACAAAGTCAGGCGCTAAATAGCGCAGTTTTTACTTGATGATTTCAAGACCACCCATATACTTACGCAATACTTCGGGGATTGTCACACTGCCGTCTGCATTTTGATATTGCTCGACGATTGCGGGGATAAGACGTGAGGTTGCAAGACCACTGCCGTTGAGGGTGTGAACGTATTGGGGTTTGCCTGTTTCTGCATCACGATAACGTGTATTGTTTCTTCGTGCTTGATAGTCGTTTGCATTTGAAACTGAACTACATTCCTTGTAGATTTCCATTGAAGGAATCCAAAGTTCAATATCATAAGTTCTTGCCATACTTGCACTGCAATCTCCTGCTGCAAGTTTGCTCAGACGGAAGTGCAAACCGAGTTTGTCACAAAGACGGCATGCCTTTTCAACAAGTTCTTCAAAGGCTTTCATGCTGTCTGCAGGTTTTGCGATTTGAACCATTTCAACTTTGTTGAATTGGTGACCACGGATCATACCTCTTTCTTCACTTCTTGCACTGCCTGCTTCCTTTCTAAAGCAAGGTGAATATGCAAAGAACTTCAAAGGCAACTTTTCTTCAGGGATAATTTCGCCTGCATAAAGGTTGACAAGTGCAGTTTCTGCCGTGGGGAGCATAAAGCGATTGCGAGTTCTGTCTTCATCACAATCAAGCCAATATACTTCATCACTGAATTTGGGGAATTGACCTGCACCAAAGCCACAGTTGTATCCAAGTTGATAGGGTGGCAAGATAAATTCATATCCGTCATTGAGATGTTCATCAACAAAGAAGTTGAGGAGTGCCCATTCAAGACGTGCGCCAATACCACGATAGCACCAGAAACCATTGCCACTGAGTTTTACGCCACGTTCATAGTCAATAAGTCCAAGGTCAACACAAAGGTCATAGTGGCTCTTTGCTTTGAAGTCAAACACGGGTTTTTCTCTCCATGTTTTGACAACTTGGTTGTTTTCCTTTTCCCCTGCAAGAAGGTCGGGGTCGGGGATATTGGGGATTGAGCAAAGGAAGTTGTTGATCTTTTCAATGAGGTTGTTGATCTTTTCGTCGCCCTTGGCAATTTGATCACCGATTTCTCTCATTTCTGCAAAGATGGGCTCAACAGGCTTACCTTCCTTTTTGAGTTTGGGGATTTCTGCAGAAACTTTGTTTCTCTTTGCTTTGAGTTGTTCAATTTCTGTGATGAGTGCTTTGCGTTCATCATCCCAAGCAATGACTTCTGTAAAGTCTACTTCGTGGCCCTTTCTTTTGAGAAGGTCAACCACTTCTTGTGTGTTGTTTCTAATTCTGTTAAGGTCTAACATTTTTGTCGTCCTCTTAAATTTATTTCATTATTATTTCACACAACAAGCACTTAAACTGCCAATTTGCATATTAACAAGTGCTTGTAGTGTATTTTCGGGTTTAATTCGTATGGGGTTTGTCTTGCTTTGATTATGCAATGATATTGACAAGTCTGCCGGGCACGACAATGACTTTCTTCACTGCGCCTGCAAGTTGATCGCCCACTGCTTCAATGGCTTGTGCCTCGATTTGATCTTTGGTTGCATCCTTTGAAACCATGATCTTTGCACGCATCTTTGAGTTGACTTGGACTGCAAGTTCAATCTCGTCACGAACAAGACACTTGACGTCAAACTTGGGATATTCTTGGTTGAAGATAGAATATTCATTGCCCATGATTTCCCAAAGTTCTTCTGCAAAGTGAGGTGCAAAAGGTGCAAACACAAGGACAAGATCCTTGATACATTCTTTGAAGAATGCACTCTTGCTTCCCACTGCATTGTCGTATGCATAGATTGCATTGACGTATTCCATAATACGTGCGATTGCAGTGTTGAAGGAGAAGTTTTCCATATCTTGAGTGACACTCTTGATGGTATTGTGACGGACAAAGTTGAGTTCCTTTTCTTCCTTGCCCATTTCTCTTTCTTCAAAGTTTTCGTAGCACTTCTTTACAAGACGTTCAATTCTATCAAAGAATCTGCCAACGCCGTCAAGACCACTTTCGTTCCAAGGGCCACCTTCCACGTAACTAAAGCCGAACATAAGATATACTCTAAATACGTCTGCGCCGAATTTTGCAATGCTATCGTCGGGGGAAACCACGTTTCCACGGCTCTTTGACATCTTAAATCCGTCTGGGCCAAGGATAAGACCTTGGTGCACAAGTGAAAGGAAGGGTTCATCAAAGTGGAGATATCCCATATCACGAAGTGCCTTTGTGAAGAAGCGTGCATAGAGCAAGTGCATACATGCGTGTTCTGCACCACCGACATACTTGTCAACGGGCAAAATCTTGTCAATCCAAGCAGTGTCAAAAGGCTTTTCGCCATTTTTGTTGTCTGCATAACGGAGATAATACCAACTTGAGCATACAAACGTGTCAAGGGTGTCTGCATCTCTCTTGGCAGGTGCGCCACAGACGGGACAGGTTGTATTGATGAATTCCTCGCATTTTGCAAGGGGTGATTTTCCGTCGGGCTTGAACTCTACGTTGTAAGGAAGTTTGACGGGAAGATCGCTTTCAGGCACGGGCACTGTTCCACAGTGGGGGCAGTGAATCATAGGGATAGGTGCGCCCCAATAACGTTGACGGCTGACAAGCCAATCTCTCAAACGATAATTGGTTTTCAATGCGCCCTTGCCACTTTCTTCAAGTTTCTTGATGATTGCAACCTTTGCCTCGTCGCTGGTAAGTCCATCAAACTCACCACTGTTGCAGAGTACACCGTATTCTGTGAAAGGAAGTGCGTCGTTGACGTCTTCATTTGCACCTTTGATGACTCTTTCCACGGGCAAACCGAGTTTTCCTGCAAAGACAAAATCTCTATCATCATGTGCGCCAACACCCATAACTGCGCCTGTGCCGTAACTTGCGATAACATAGTCTGCAACGAGAATAGGCACTTCTCTGCCGTTGATGGGGTTGATTGCGTATGAGCCAGTAAGGACACCAGTCTTTTCACGATTTGATGCCATACGGTCAATTTCGGTGACTTTTGATGCTTCTTCCTTGTACTTTTCAACTGCTTCCTTTTGTTCTGCCGTTGTCACAAGGTCAACCAAAGGACTTTCGGGGGCGAGAACAACATAGGTCACACCAAAGAGTGTGTCTGCTCTTGTTGTAAACACACGGAAAGTGACGTCACTGCCCTTGACTGCAAACTCAACTTCGCCACCGTAGGACTTGCCAATCCAGTGCTTTTGCATGAGTTTTGTCTTTTCGGGCCAGTCAAGTCCGTCAAGTCCTGTGAGCAATTCTTCTGCATATTCGGTTATCTTGAAGAACCATTGTGTAAGATTTTTTCTTACGACAGTGCTGCCACATCTTTCACAGACACCATCTTGTGCTTGCTCGTTGGCAAGAACGGTGCTACATGAAGGACACCAGTTGACAGGTGCTTCTTTTCTGTATGCAAGACCGTGCTTGTACATTTGAAGGAACATCCATTGTGTCCACTTGTAGTAGTCGGGCATGCAAGTTTTGATTTCGTAATCCCAATCGTAAGTTGCACCGATACGCTTCAACTGTTGTTCCATTGTAGCGATATTTTTGATGGTGCTATCTTCAGGGTGGATACCCGTTTTGATTGCGTAGTTTTCTGCAGGCAAACCAAAGGCGTCAAATCCCATGGGATGGAACACTTCCTTGCCTTGCATACGCTTGAAACGCGCAAAACTGTCTGTAGGGCCGTAGTTGAACCAGTGACCAGCGTGGAGTTTTGCTCCAGAAGGGTATGAGAACATTTCAAGGACGTAATATTTGTCCTTTTTGCTGTCACGGTTGAACTTGTAAAGACCTGTTTCTTCCCATTTTTTCTGCCACTTGGCTTCGATTTGTTTAAGATCCATATCTATCTCCGTAAAATTGTTTCTGCCTTGCGCACACTCGTGCGACATACATAGACTAATTTTAATACTAAAATTAATATAAGTCAATAATAAAAAACCAAAATTCCACACATACTCCCATCAAACATCAGCTTTTTGACCATATCCACAATGCAAAATCAATTTGGCGTCAATTTCTGCCTTGAAAACCGAAAAAACGCAAATATCGTGGGCTTGTCAAAAAATGCTTGCGCCAATCTATTGAAGAATATAAAAATGTGTGCTATAATGGACTAACTAAAAAAGGAAGGCGCTTATGTTTATTACGTTTGAAGGCTGTGAAGGCGTTGGCAAATCAACACAACTCAATCTCTTGAAAGAATACCTTGAAAAAACAGGTCAAGAAGCAATCTTTTGCCGTGAACCCGGTGGCACTCCCATTGGCGAACAAATCCGTAAGGTTATTCTCAACCCCGAAAATACGGCAATGGCAGACGTGACTGAATCAATGCTCTATGCATCAAGCAGAGTGCAACTCATCAGTCAAGTCATTTTGCCTGCTCTTAAAGAAGGCAAACTTGTTGTGTGCGATAGATATGTTGACAGTTCCATCGCATACCAAGGTTATGCTCGTGGACTTGGTGTTGAACTTGTGAAAAAGATCAACTACTTTGCCATTGAAAACTGCATGCCTGACGTGACGATTTTCCTTGACCGTAGCCCTGCAGAATCATTTAGAACAACACCCGGCGACGACAGAATGGAACAAGAAACACGTGAGTTCCACAACAAAGTCTATGATGGCTATAAAACCGAAATGGCATGTTCAAATGGTCGAATTGTGGCAATAAAACCCGACTTTGACAAAAACGTCACGCAACAAATGATCATTGACACATTGCGTGAAAAGGGTGCAATTAAGTGAGCGCACTTGTCTTTGAAGACACCCTAAAAGGCTCTCGTGCCTATCAACTTCTTCAAGGGGATTTCCGTCAAGGCCTTGGACACGCATATATGCTTGTGTCAAGTGATGACGAAACCGTGAAGGAGTTTTTCACGCTCATTGCAACAACTGTTTTTTGTGAAAATAAATGCGCCTGCACCACTTGCACTCAATGCAATCGTGTGTTGCACGGCAATCACCCCGACGTTGTAATTGTCAATCCCACTGGCGAGCCCATCAAAGTTGAGGCAATCCGTGAATTGACTGAAGATGCAGGCATACGTTCATTTTCTGGCACAAAACTCTACTATATTCACCGTGCCGATCTTATGAACGTTTCTGCACAAAACAAACTTCTCAAAACCCTTGAAGAACCACCCAAAGGCGTTGTGATTTTCCTTGGAGTATCCAATGAAAGCGCAATGCTTGACACCATCAAATCACGCACAAGACAAGTTGGACTTGACGTCTTTGACAACGAAACCGTCAAAAAGGCTATGCTTGCCCTTGGTTGCAGTGAAGATGTGGCATCACTTTCTGCAGATTGCAGTGAAGGTCTTCTTGGAAAGGCATACAAAATTGCAAAATCCCCTGAGTATGCCAATTTGTACTCATCTGCTCTTGCCCTGCTCAAAGGTCTTGCAAGAAGCACAGACGTCATAGCACTTGACCATAGCCCCGAACTTTTGAAGAATACAGACGAGTTTCTCAACGTTCTTTCTATCGTTTTGAGGGATATGCTTGCTGTAAAGGGGAATAATCCTGTGTTGTCAAGACACGTTGGACTTCAAATACGAAATATCGCAGAAGGTTTCTCTGCAAAGGCAATATCAGAGATTATCCTTCTTATAAACGAAGCAAGAAAAAAACTCTCTTTCAACGTCAACTTGCAAGGAGTTGTAGATTCTCTGCTTTTCTCAATATTGGAGGCAAAATATAAATGGCAATAATCGTTGGCATAAAATTTAAGAGTGGAAACAAAATATACTATTTTGATCCCAAAGATATACTGTTCAATGAAGGAGATGGCGTCATTGTTGAAACTGCACGTGGTCAAGAATACGGCACAGTGTCAATAACCAACAAAGAAGTTGAAGAAAAAGATATCGTCACACCTTTGAAACCCGTCATCCGTAAGGCAACTGCAGACGACCTTAAGAGAGTTGAAAAAAACCTTCAAGACAAAGAACACGCCTTGAAAGTTATCCGTGAAAAGGTTGCAGAAATGGGCATTCAAATGAAACTTGTTGATGCCGAATACACCTTTGATCGCACCAAACTCATCTTCTACTTCACTGCAGACGGCAGAGTTGACTTTAGAGAACTTGTCAAAATCCTTGCATCAATCTTTAAGATTCGCATTGAACTCAGACAAATCTACGAAAGAGATGATACAAAAATGCGTGGCGCACTTGCATCTTGTGGCAGACCCTGCTGTTGTACAACTCACCTTCCCGATTTTGAAAAAGTTTCAATCAAAATGGCAAAAATCCAAGGTCTTTCACTCAATCCCCAAAAGATCAGTGGCGTGTGTGGCAGACTTATGTGTTGCTTGAAATACGAAAACGCATATTATAGCGAAGTCTATAAAGAAATGCCCAAAGTCGGCAGCAAAGTCAAAACACCCGACGGCGAAGGCACTGTTGAACAAAACGATCTCATCAAGCAAACATCAAGAGTTCGAGTTCTTCTCTCCAACGGCGACTACGATATGCGCACCTACAAACTTGAAGATATGAAAATCGGCGCAAAACAATCCACAGCCGAAATCGACGCCATGTCCGACACCGAAGAATAAAAACATAATAATCAAACAAAAAGCATACAAAAAAACAGACTGAAATCAGTCTGTTTTTTCATTGCCGAAATTGCTCAAAATGAGTGCGAACATGTCAATTTATGATTCCCCCCCTTCCTCATGTGTTTCCCCCCATTTGCCTACGGCAAAGCCCTACGGGCAGGGGCAACACTCGGCACGCGCACATTAGGGATATTTCTCTCATTATGTCACTTGCCACTTGGGTGGAAAAAACAGGATCCCCAAGTGACTGGCGTACTTTCGTCTGGTGCTTGGCACTCGCTTTCTCGCCACCCTGTGGCTCGCGTTCCGTCTTTGAATAAGTGAGTGCTTGTATAAGTACCCTACGAACTTGCCGTAGTGCACAAAAACTGCGATATTTAGATGGATGACGAGAAAGAAAAACCCACACGGGTCGCAGCGTACTTGTCGTACGTGAGAATCGTGTGGGTGCATCTGCCGAAGTCAGGCGCTAAATAGCGCAGTTTTTAACACATGGCTTTGAAAGAAGCCAAATACTCTTCCACTTTCTTCGTTGCAAGTGACATGGTAGGGGCTGAACAAGCGCCATAGATTTTGAGTTTGGGCTCTGTGCCACTGGGACGGACACAAATCCAATCGCCATTTTCAAGATGCAACTTGAGAGCGTTTGTCTTGGGGAGCTCCAATGGTTCTTTTCTGCCGTCTGCGTGCGTGCGCGTGCGAGTGACAAAATCGTCAACCATTTCAACTTGCTTGCCTGCCACTGTTGTATATTTGTTTTCTCTCATCATCTTCATGATTGATGCCATATTTTCCATGCCATCAAGTCCGGGGAAAGTGATTGAGATTGTCTTTTCAATGAAGTAGCCGTGTTTGTCAAAAATTTCTTGCAAGACTCCGTAAACACTCTTGCCCACGCTTGCATAGTAGCAAGTCATTTCTGCAAAAAGCATTGATGCAACAACGGCATCCTTATCTCTTGCGTGAGTGCCAACAAGTGAACCATAACTTTCTTCGTAGCCAAAGACATAAGTATATTCGCCAGTCTTTGCCCAAGTGGTCATCTTTTCGCCAATAAACTTAAATCCGGTAAGCACGTCAAAGGTTGTGACACCATAACTGTCTGCAACTTTTCTTGCAAGTTCGGTGGTGACGATGGTTTTGATCAGTGCGCCATTTTTGGGAAGTGTGCCTGTTTCTTGCTTTCTTCTCATAATGTAGTCTGCAAGAAGGACACCAATTTGGTTGCCTGTGAGCAAAACAAACTTGCCTTCAAAATCACGGACTGCAATGCCCATACGGTCTGCATCGGGGTCTGTGCCAATGACTATATCACTGCCAATTCTGTCTGCAAGTTCAATGCCCATCTTAAGTGTGTCTGCTTCCTCAGGGTTGGGGACACGGACTGTGTCAAACTCTGTGTCAGGGAGTGCTTGCTCGGGCACGACACTGACAGGAATACCCATTCTGCCAAGGATTGTTGTGACAGGCATATAGCCACTGCCGTGGACGGGTGTATAAACGATTTCAACCTTGTCGCCAAATTCCTTGACTGCCTCGGGAGAAAGTCCGTGACACTCGATTGCTTCAAAATATTTGTCATCAACGTCCTTGCCAATGATTGTGATATACTCGTCAACTGCAACGTTGTTCTTGCCCTTAATACTGTTTGCATCAATGGACACTTTTGCTTCACTTATGCCAAAATAAGGGGTTAATCCTATAAATTCGACCACTTTATCTGTTGCTTCAGGTGACATCTGTGCGCCGTCTTCCCCATACACTTTATAGCCGTTGTATTCCTTGGGGTTGTGTGATGCAGTGATCATAACACCACAGATTGCGCCAAGATGACGGACTGCAAATGAGCAAATTGGCACAGGTCTTACGTCTTCAAAGAGCCATGCTTTGACGCCGTTTGCACTGAGCACTTTTGCCACTGCCACTGCAAAGTCACTGCTAAATCTACGTGTGTCATAGGCAATGACGACACCACGTTTTCTTGCTTCTGCACCAAGTGAGCAAACGTAATCTGCAAGACCTTTTGTTGCTCTTTTGACGGTGTGGACGTTCATACGATTTGTGCCAACGTCAAGTATGCCACGCATACCTGCAGTGCCAAATGCCAAAGGGCCATAGAACATTTCCTTTTTATCCTTATCGCTCAAGGACAAAAGGCGTGCTTTTTCGTGTTGGTCAACTTCTTCAGAGTAGAGCCATTGTGAATAATTTTCAATATATCCCATATATATCTCCCTATGTGCCGACTTGCGACACACTTTCAAATATTCATGTTTAGTACATTTTAACACAGGATATGCCGTAAATCAATAGGGGCACAAATATTTATTTGTGAAATATCGCATATTGCAAGATGATGACTTTTTAGATATGTGTTCCTCCAAAAGAAAATGCGCGCCAATGGCACGCAAATGATATATGATTTTGTCAACTTTCTTTTGATATGCTATTGCTATTTTCTGCCGATTGGGGCTTGCCCTTTGTGCCACGAAGGACAACTCGGCTTTGGGGTGCATAAAAGTCGGTGCGTATGAGCCGTGACACCACTTTTCCACCAACTTCATACTCAAGATATCCACGAGAGCGCAATCCAGCAGTGCCGTTTGTGTGGATCACTTCTTCGCCATACAGCAAGGTTTCATCATCTTTGTACATTGTGGCAAAAGGTATGACCTCCACTGTTTCTGACCTGCGCGATACCTTGCGCCCTGCCACGCCAAAGATACTGCATCTTACATACTTGCCGTCTGCCGTCATTTTGATTGTGATTGGGGCAGAAAGTGTGTTGACAAACCTGAAATCACTGCCACTTGACACCATAGCGTCAAAAGATGGAGCAACATATCCAACGGGCAAAGAGTGGGCTTGCACCCTTGTGATTGTCAAATCGGCAAGCAAAACTGCATTGTATAAGGTTGATGACACTTGACACACGCCACCACCAATACCTTCAACAAACTCCCCGTCTTTTATGATATATGCCGTCTTAAATCCGTTGTCTTCCGTGCGAGCGCCCACCACGTCATTGAAGGAAAACTCATCTTCGGGGGCAAGGGTTACCCCGTCAATTTTGTCCACTGCCACCTTGACGTTGTGCTTGCGATTGTCACCACTATCGCCATAGTAGGTATAAAAGGACGCAATCATTTCAATCTTTGGATTTTCTGCCATAGCCACACCCCCACAAGAAAACATACTGCACATACCACATACTATGCAGACAAAGAGCGTGGTTGCCAATGCACCCTTTATTTTTGCAAAAATAAAACGCATACGGGTAGTATGCGTTGTTGTTTTATTTTGATACAATCAATATCTAATCTTCAATGCTCTCAACGTTTGCTTGTCGGGTGTCACTTGGAAATCTTTGTCTTCATCTCCGTGGAAATCACTGCCACCTGTGATGATCAAACCATACTTTCTTGCAATCTTTGAAAACTCTGATTTGTCATAGTCGGTATATCTTGGATATTCAACTTCAATGCCGTCAAGTCCGTGGGCTTTCAAGCCACCAACAAGCAAGTCAAGCTTCTTGTCAAGCAAGTACTTTTTGGGGTGTGCAAGTGATGCAATTCCACCATACTTTTTGATGAGTTTCACTGCATCCATAGGTGTTGTGCGCTTGATCTCTTGATAGGCTTGTCCCTTTGGTCCAAGATACTTTTCAAAGGCTTCATTGATATCCTTTACATAGCCCTTTTCAACCATCTCTTTTGCCATATTAAGTCTGCCCACACCTTCCATTTCTTCGGTGAAAGAAAGGGGCTTGCCAAGTTCATTAAGGCGACGCAAAATTGCACCGTTGCGTTTCTTTCTCATATCTTGAATTTTGGCAAGTTCTTCCTTAAACGCAGGGTTTTTATAGTCAAAATTGTAGCCTAAAATGTGGATTTCGCAATTTGAGAAACTGGAAATCTCTATGCCCACAAGCACTTTGACGCCCACTTCTTCCCCACGTTTGATGGCTTCATCAACGCCATTTACAGTGTCGTGGTCTGTGATTGCCACAACGTCAAGCCCTGTGCGTTTTGCCCAGTCAATGACTTGTGTTGGCGTCATACTGCCATCACTTGCTGTGGTATGCAAATGAAAATCTGCTTTCATTATTCCTCCATAAATCCAGATGCAATCTCGGTCATTTCTGTTGCGCCTGCAAAGCCTTCCAAAAGACCTTTGTTGTCATCCATATCTATCTTTGTCACTTGTTTGAGTTTTTCGTTGATTTTGTCACTCTTGTTTTGTGCATTGTCAAGAGTTTTTTGCACTGTATCCATATTGGTCTTCAACTTGGCAAGGTAGTTGCTGAAGATGTCAAAATCCTTTTGGAAACGGACAAGAAGTTGAGATATTTCCTTGCTCTTTTTCTCGATTGCCACAGATCTAAAGCCCATGCGCAAACTGTTGAGAAGTGCAGAAAGTGTTGTAGGGCCTGCCACCACAACTTTGCATTCTCTTTGCATTTTGTCAAGAAGTTCACTATCTCGCACAACTTCTGCATAGAGTCCTTCAACGGGAAGGTACATAACTGCAAAGTCTGTTGTCTTGGGGGGATTGATGTACTTATCTCTAATTGATCTTGCTTGGCGCACAACTGCCTCACGAAGCAGTTTGGCACTGTTTTCAATTGCGCTCATATCCCCTTGACTTGATGCATCAACAAGGCGACCATAGTCTTCCATGGGGAATTTGGCGTCAATGGGCAAGAATACCATGCCGTCGCCTACGCCGGGAAGTTTGATTGCAAAGTCAACCTTTGTATCTTCGCTCTTGTGCATCTTTTCTTGCTTGACATATTGTTCTTCAGTGAGAATTTGTTGGAGAAGGTTGTCAAGTGCCACTTCACCCCAAGTTCCACGGGTTTTGACGTTCTTGAAAATCTTGTTCAAGTCGCTGACGTCATGTTGCAAGCCTTGAAGTGCATTGAAAGTATTGTTGATTTCTTGAAGTCTATCTCCAACCAACTTAAATGATTGGTTGAATCTTTGCTCAAGATTTTGAGAGAGTTTTTCATCAACAACTTCTCTCATCTTTTCAAGTTGCTTTTCATTATCCTTACGGACTGCCTCAAGTTGCTTTTGATTGTCTTCCTTGATTTGAAGGAGATTTTTTGTGTTCTCTGCCTTGATGTCGTCAAGTTTTCTTGAAACGTCTTGCATAAAGGTGTCAATGCGTGTGGTCATATCCTTCGTTGCGCCTGTTTGTGCATTGACTGCTCCCGTGAGCATACTGTTTTCAATCTTGATGGTGGTTGCCACTTCTTTCTTCACGTCTTCGGCAAGTTTTTCTGCGTTGCCGTCAACCTGTGCGCCACCCTTTTTATTGTTGAGTATAAGTATTACAATGATTGCCACAAGTCCAACAACCATAACGACTGCCAAGGCTATGAGCAATTTCATTTCATCTGTCATTTTCCACTCCTTTTTGCAATATATTGCAAGGCCTTCTCTCTTTTGCGATAAACGGGGTTTTTGACACTCTCCTTCCATAATTCATGGAGTGTCACGTTTCTCTCTTTGGGCTCGACACCCATTTCTATAAGGTCACGGCCGTTGACGGGCAAGTCGTGCACTGAAAAAGGTGCGCCTTCTTCAACCAAACGATTGTACGTTTCTCTCACAAAATTCTCGCTGGGATATACACCCGTTGCGCCATAGGTGTCTGCATCAATCAAGTCTGCAAGATCAAGGGCTATGGTGTTGTGCTCTGCCACAAACCAATCAAGTTTGGCTTTGTGCATATTTCTATTGATATTGACCATGTGATTTTCAATCAAATCACACACTCGCTTTGCCTTGTCCTTGGGCATCTTGAACCTTTCAAGAATTTGGACTGCCATATCCTTGCCAATGTTTGCATGAATATAGGTGTTGTCATACTTTTCTCTGCAAGGGGGCTTGCCTATATCGTGAAGTAAGGTTGCCCATCTTACGTTTGGCTTTGACATCTTAAACGCCTCAAGGGTATGCACAAATCCGTCATACAAGTGGTATTTGGGATTTTGTTCAAATCCTTTCAGTGCCGTCATTTCTGGGAACAACTCATCAACAAGACCAAGTTCGTCAAGAAGTTTCACCCCACGATAATGCGCATATTGTGTTTCGCTTGATGGGTGTTTTGTGTCGGCAAGGAATATCCTGTCTATTTCTTGATATATCCTTTCAACAGACAAGTCCTTCACATACTTTGCATATTTCTTGGCAGAATTGAAGGTGTCCTTGTCAATATCAAACCCCAACTCGCAAGCAAATCTAACCATACGGAGTATTCTGTGTCCGTCTTCGGCAAACACTCTGTCGGGGTTGTCTGTGGTCTTGATTATCCTGTCTTTCACTTGGCTCAACACACCAAGAGGATCAACAATTTCATCACGGACGATATCAAGATAAAGGGCGTTGACACCAAAGTCGCGGCGCAATGCGTCAACCTTTATATCATCAGTGAAAACAACTTGGCTTGGGGTGTGAGTGCCACTGCCATCAGGATAACTGTCTGTCCTAAACGTAGTGTATTCACAGGCGAAACCCCTGCCTGTTATTATAACGGTGCCAACACGCAGATTTTTGTCCAAAACAACAAAATCCGTATGTTTAAGCACTTGTTTGACTTCGTCAACTGTCAGTTGTGAGCATACGTCAACATCACTGCTCTCAATTCCAAGCAATGTATCACGGACGTAGCCACCCACTGCATATAGTGGTTTTTCCGTTGGGAAGAAACTGGCTATCTTGGTCAGTTTTGACCTATCAACCACCGTAAACCTCTGGGGCTAAGACGCAGACGTCAGGATAGTTTCTCAACTTTTGGTCATAGTCAAGACCATAGCCAACGACAAACTCATTGGGGATTGTAAAGCCAACATAATCTCCTTCAATGTCAACCTCACGTCTTGAGGGCTTGTCAAGGAAAGTGCAGACTTTCAATGATGCAGGTTCTCTTGCTGCAAACATTTTCTTGAGATATTGGAGAGTGATGCCTGTGTCAATGATGTCTTCAACAATAATGACGTGCTTACCTTTGATAGGGCCAGACAAGTCCTTTGACATCTTCACTTCCCCTGTGGTGGTTGTGGTTGCGCCATAACTTGAAACTGCAATAAAGTCGCAATCCACGTCCCCTGTCAATCTACGGAACAAATCTGCAAAGAACATCACTGCGCCACGCAATGTGACCACAACGGTGTATTCCTTGCCTTCATAATCACGGTTGATTTGCTCTGCAAGTTCAGCAATTCTTTTCTGTGCTTGTTCTTCTGTGATGAGCACTTTTGCCACTTCTTTTCCGTATTTCATAACTCACCTTTATGTTTGATTGACTGTGTCAACCTTTGTATTTTGAGATTTTTGCCATATTCTTGCCGTCTTCCACCTTCAAATCGGCAGATATTTCAACACCAAGAACAAAGAGAATTTCGTTTGAATTTTTATATCCGTCAGGTGCGCTTGCAAGGACAATCAAATCCTTTCTCTTGCGCAAGGGCACTTTCTTGTCTGTGAGAAAATCTCCAAGACTTTTACTGCCACCACCGAATTTACGGATCTTATCCTTTTCTCGTGGGTGACGAAGAACTGCTTGTGACGGCACTTTTGACAGGTCAATGATAAGTTCATCATCTTCCCTTTCAAACTTGTCCGTCTTTTCTACAGTTATGATGCCTTCTATGGTTTCCCCTTTGAAAGGCGTTTCTTCAAGATTATCGGGGGTTGACAGTGCAGAAAACACAATCTTTTCTCCATCCTTATGTGCCACTATGCCGTGGGGAAGGTCAAGTCGCTTTCCGTTTTCGCACTCTGCAAGGTCAAATATCAATGGATAGTGCCTTTCTTCAACGTCTTGTCTTACTCCAAGCCTTTCAAATATGACAAGGATTTTGCGCTTTGCAAGGGCAGGCTCTTGAAACTCGCTGGCATTGATATAACACTCGCCGTCAATTTCTTCAATTTCACTCATTTGTGAAAGCAGGTATTCATCAATTTCCGTGGCGTTTCTTGACAATCTTGCCACTGCATCTGTCAGTGCAGGAAAACGCTTTTTCAGTTCCTTCACTTGACTGCGAATATAGTTTCTTGTATATGTGTCATCTGTGTTGGTTTCGTCTTCAACGTAAGGGATATTATTCTTTGCAACATAGTCGTCAATATCTTCCCTTGTGTAGTCAATAAGGGGACGGATATATCCACCACTCACTTCGCTCATACCCTTTAAGCCACGGACACCTGTGCCACGAAGAATGCGCATAAGCACTGTTTCCACTTGATCATCTCGGTGATGGGCAAGGGCAACGTAGTCACACTTTCCTTCTCGGAGCAACTTGTCAAAGTGGAAATATCTCAACTCTCTTGCCCCTTGCTCTATGGTCAAGCCTTTGGCTTTTGCATAGGTGGGCGTGTCAAGATTTATGCTCAAACACTCAATGCCATTTGCCTTGCACCAGTCCAAAACAAACTGACTGTCGCTGACTGACTTTGCACCCCTAATGCCGTGCTCAAAATTGACTGCAAAAAAAGGCGTCCCCGACACCTTGAAAGCATGGGCCAACGCCATAGAATCTCTGCCCCCAGAAAGAGCAAGAGCAATCTTTGTGTTTTTGAGATATTCGCCTTTGAGGTGGATGTCTTTTGCCATAGAATAAGTATAACCTTATTTTTCGGTTTTGTCTATGGCAATTTTCGCATAGGCGTACGCGCAAGTGTTGATTTTTCTTGAAAAATCACTTCCTTGCCTTCAATCCACCTTATTAGAATATCAAAAACCATCAAACGTTTTTCGCTGTAAATTTTTGAAAAATTTTTATTTTTACAAAAAATAAAATTGTGCACCTTTGAGCGTTTCGCACCAAAATATCATTGATTTTGTGCCCATTTTCTACTTTTATATTGCCACAAGGCGTAGCACCATAACCGTACAATCGTCTTCTGCACCCTTTTCTATGGCGTGTGCAAGAAGACTGTCTGCAAGGGTTTGTGGATTGGTGGTATTCGTTTCATTTACGGCATCTATCACGCCATTTTCTCCAAGTGCGTCCACAATTCCGTCAGTGGCAAGCACCATCATATCCCCGTCATAAAGTTGATATTTGGCAGTGGTGGGATTGATTTTGTCAACAATTCCAACGGGTGGTGCAACGGACTTCAAAACTTCAATGGCACTCTTGCGCAAAATAAAGCCTGATGGTGCGCCAAGTTTGATTATATCCACTCCACCATCGGCAGTGTCAACCACTGCAATGTCAAGGGCAGAAAAATGCTCGTCATTGACTATGCGCAATAGTTGATTGACAAGGGATAGGATAAGCCCATCATCAAACCCTGCTTTATAGAAATTCTCTATCATACTCAATGATTTCTTTGATGATAATGACGCCTTTTCGCCACTACCCATGCCGTCGGACAATGCAAATATCTTTTTGTTGAGAGCAGGGGAAAGTATTGCCTTGCTATCCCCCGACACATCTTCGCCATCACGTCTTTTTTCTGCTACGCCATAAGCAACGTGGAAGGTGGGCGCAGATACAAGATGCACCGTCTTTTCTTCCCCTCGGTCTGTTATCTTTTCTATGGCGTACGGGTTTTGCAAGCAGCATGACACCGTTTTAAGAAGCATAGTTTTGCCCACATCACTGTCACGGACTGTCAATGCTACTCGTGATGATTTTCCGTTGCCTGCAATGACGGTTTCTGTGGCAACGATATTGTGTTTCATCAACTCATTTTCAAGGATTTCTTCATTTTCGCCACCAAAGGTTATATTCTTACAATATTCCTTTGACAATGAGTCAAGGACAAGGGACATACCTGCAAACTGCTCTGCCATCATCTTCTTGCAGTTGATCATCTCTTTGCTTCCAAGGGTTTTCATTTTGTATTGTTCCCCGGCGTTGTTGATGACGGATATAAGATTGTGGGTTTTGACACATCTTGACGTGACAAAGGTTGGCACATCAAGGATTGTTGCCTTGCCACGAGTGAGCACTGCTTCGCACATACCTTCAAGGATAGATGAGGTGTCACTGCCAAGAGCAGCAAAACACTTGCTCTTTTCACTGCACTTGCCACAATAGTTTTTGGCGATTTCTTTTGACAATGCTTTGGCAGTATAGGGGTTGCTCTTGCCTTCTTGATCTTCAAGTGTGTCGGCAAGGTCTGCAAAGACGTCACTGACAGACAACAGTCTATTTGAAAGGCTATCCCTATCTCTATTTACCATTGCGCAAAGAGATGTGGTTTTATCTCGATTGGGGCGCAAAAATCTACTGCGAATATCCTTGGGCAAAAATACGTACACAAGCCCACCAATCAAAGTCAAAATTGCATTTTCGTAGCCTATGCCGTTTACACCCAAGAACCAAAATAGCAACATTACAAAGGTCATTGCCATCACTGATGCAAGCCTATGGAATACAAGCATTGACCACCCTACAAATGCCAACACAACGGCTATTCCAATGAGAGTGAAATCTATTGCAGACAGTGTTGCACCAAGAGAGAACAACAACCCCACAATCAACACACTGCCATGTTTGTCACTGGCAGAAAGGCACAACACAACAAATGGCAATATCAAATAAAACAGATTAAAGCCGTATATATCAACACCATAGCAACCATAGGCAAATGCGACGCAGAATATACCAAGACAAATATGCTCATCAAGTGTAAAACGGCACTTTAACCCACGAATTAGCACTGCATAACATACGTTTGTGCAACAAAGTGCAAATAGTGTGGACACAACAAGTGTCAATGCAAAGCGCAATCCGCCACCTATTGTAAGTAGTGCAGTAAGACCTTCTGCAAGGGATGATATAAACACACAAAACAACACTGCCCAAGACGGCACGTTCTTTTTGAAGTGAGAATATATGAAGTATAAACCCACAAATACAATCGGTGGCACTGCAAGGAATACAAGCCCCAACCAGTCCGTCAAAAACACTCCGCCTGCAATTATAAACATAGGAGATATGACAAGAAGATTTTGCCTTGCATAAGCAAGCCCACCAAAGAACCCCACTGCCAAAGCATACCCAATTTCACCCGTTGAGAAAAATAGCAACATCAACAGGAATTCAAGGATATATTTCAGTGCCGTCTGTGGATTGATGACATAGGTTTTTGCTTTCTTTCTTTTTATACTAAGTTGTTTTTGCATAACTTAATTATGCAAATAAAAAACCGTACAAACTTTCGGTTGTACGGTGTTTTTTGTCGTATTTTTTTGTTTCTTGATTATTATCTCAACTTTGGGCGTATAAGGCTTATTCTGCGTCTTCTACAGCCACTGCCACGTCTTCTGAAGTTTCTGATTGGTCTGCTCTTTCTTCTTCCATCATTGCCTTGAGAAGTCTGCTATATCCACCACTGCCACGGCGTATGCAACGTGACACTCTTGAAAGTGTAGCACTTGAGATTTCTGTCTTTTGGATTACTTGATTGTATGTTGCACCATCAAGGAACATTTGTGCTGCTTCAACTCTTTGCTCCATCTTGTCAATTTCGGAATATGTGCAAAGATCGTCAAAGAAAATTGCCAC
>JAZLBO010000014.1:0-73582 GCA_045613765.1 Clostridia bacterium
ATTTCAAACGTTGTTCTGCAACCTTGACTTCGTCATCTGTCAAAGGGATCAAATTCTTTTTGATGAGATCACGTCTTACGTTTTCAATGATTTCGTCTTGCATAGGCTTGACGAGTCTTTCAATTTCCTTTGTATTTTTGATGGCGGTGAAAAGGAAAAACGCAAAGGTCACCACACCAAACACGCCGATTGTTATGGCGCTGGGCGTGCTACACATGCATGAGCATGCGACAACAAACATTGCAATTGAGACGATTGCAAGTGCCAAAGAAATGAACCAATAAACAGATGTTCTCTTATATGCCTGTTTTGAACACTGCTTTGCCTTTTCTGTGGGCAATGAACTGCGCAAAGGCGTTGTGGCAACGTTTCTTGGATCTATTCTTTCAAAAGATGAAATCAAATCTGAAAGGTTTTGAAAGGGATCGTTTGTGGGATTTGTCTTTGGCTCGTCTTGAGGGATGGGCAAAGTTGCGCCACAATATTGGCATTTACAAAGGGTTTTTGTGATGACAATTACATCAGACGCTCCACAGTTGGGGCAAACGATTTTTGGGGTATGTTTCATTTTGTTCTCCAATGTATTATTTGGGGTTTCTCCCAATCTACAACTACATTATAACTCTATTTAACTTGCGAAAAAATTACTACTCAGTCAAAATAGACCATATAAATTTGCACGTGGCGCAAAATAGGGGTGCTTATTTTGCAAAGCCTTGCATTTTGACACTTACTGCCATTTGTTGAATTTTATCATATTTTGTACTTTTATGTCAAGGTCTGGATCGGGTGGCGAATTTTTGCATATTGCCTATTGCAATATGGCAAGATTTGGGGTAGAATATTACTATATTATGTTTGGCTATGCCAAAAGGAGAAATTATGAGCAGTTTTAAGGATATGCGCATTGTGGACAACTTCTATCAAACGTCATCTTTCTTTCCTATGCCCACAGTGTTGATTTCAACCCTTGCCGAAGATGGCTCAACATCTATTGGCAGTTATTCACTTTGTTTCCCCTACTATATTGCAGGCAAGGACTATTACGCAATGCTCCTTGAGTGCAGAAATTCATCAAATACTGCACAAAACATACTGCGTACAGGCAAGTGCGCTCTCAACTTCCTTGAAGATAGCAGAGCAGATTTCAAGGAAACAGTCCGTCTTGGTTTCCCCGGGGAAACATCACAAGAAAAGATGAAAAACTGCAAGTTTGAACTTGAAGAAGGTCTTGCATCGGCAGACGGCAGTGTTCGTCCCAAAGTCATTGCAAAGGCATTTCAAGTGTTTGAGTGTACTTGGGATGACACCCTGGAAGACGCTTTTGAAGACAAGGCCAAAATCGGCCAACTTGAAGGCGTTGAACCACCTTATAGAAATTTTAATGGCATCACGTCAAAGTTTGGATGCCACTTCATTTTGAAAGTGGACAAAATCCTTATGAAAGAGAAATATTGGAATACAATCATCAACGGCGTCAAGGCAAGTGGATTCCCCCACGTCCCCGTTGACTATGGTTATCGTGATAGCACCAACTTCTGGTACACCAAGTTCTCTCGCCCCATTGCAGAAAAGATCCCTGCAGGCAAAGAGGCAGACATCACCGGCGTTATGTATGCAGCCAACAGAATTGATGACGTCGTCAAGTTCAGTGAAGACGCCTGCGAAACACTTGTCAAAGTGCCAAGAGTTTTCTTGAAATTGGTGTTGCAAGGTTGTGTTGATTGGGCAAAACAAAACAACTGCACTCTCATCACTGCCAAGGAAATGCAGATCATCAACGATAAGCGCAAAGAAGAAAAGAATAGAAAATAGTCATCAAGTGAGTTTGCTCACTTAATGTTGGAGAAGATATGAAAAAACTGTCAATTTCAAAGTTTGTAAATTTGTTCCTTGCCCTTGCTCAAAGCACAGGTGGTAAGGTTGATGAAACCAAGACAAGCACCCCCGAATTGAGCCAAGTTGCAAGACAAGTGGCAGGGGAAGGAATCGTCCTTCTCAAAAATGATGGCGTGTTGCCTTTCAAGAGTGATGACGTTGTGTCTGTCTTTGGCAGAGTGCAAAACGATTATTTCTACGTAGGCTATGGCAGTGGTGGTGACGTGAAACCCCCATATAGAGTAAGCCTTATGGAAGGCATCAAAAACAACGGCAAAGTGGTTGTCAATGAAGACCTTGCAAGATTGTATAAATCTTGGAGTGAAAAGAATCCCCCCGACGAAGGTTTCTGGGGACATTGGCCCATGAATTTCCCCGAAATGCCCATATCACAAGAGGTTGTCAAGGGCGCAAGAGAAACGTCCAACGTGGCACTTGTCGTCATAGGCAGAGCAGCAGGGGAAGACCGTGAACAAAAACTGAAGAAAGGCAGTTTTCTTCTCACTGATGAAGAAAGAGCCCTTCTTGACAAAGTCACTGCAGAATTTGACAAGGTTGTTGTCCTGCTTGACACGGGCAACGTCATTGATATGTATTGGACAGAAGAATATGGCAACAAACTTTCTGCAATTTTGATTGGTTGGCAAGGTGGTATGGAAAGTGGCAACGCAGTTGCAGACGTGCTTTCTGGCGACGTAAACCCCAGTGGCAGATTGACAGACACCATTGCAAGACATTATGAAGATTATCCTTCTTCAAAGGACTTTGGCAATCGCAAATATAACAACTACACTGAAGATGTCTACGTTGGATATAGATATTTTTCAACCTTCAATGAAGACGCAGTTTTATTCCCATTTGGCTACGGACTTTCATACACCACATTCAAAACCGACGGCACAGTGACCTTTGACGGCAAGAAAGGGGAAGTGAAAATTTCAGTTGAAAACACAGGTGATATTGCAGGCAAAGAGGTGGTGCAAGTATATGTAGAAGCACCCCAAGGCAAACTTGGCAAGCCCCTTCGCAATATGGTTGCATTTGCCAAAACCGACCTTATTGAAAAGGGTGGAAAGGAAGATATCACCCTTACGTTTGGCGTTGAAGATTTGATGTCCTATGACGATAAAGGTCGCACGGGATATAGAAGTTGTTATATTGCAGAAACAGGGGAATATAAAGTGTACGTTGGCACAAACGTCCGTGATGCAGTTGAGGTTGGATCTTTCAATCTTGACACCCTTCACGTTGTGGGCGCAGACGAAAGTTGCCCCGTCCGTATCGAGCATCAATTTGACGTGTTGTACCCCGAATTCAAGGACGGCAAATATCAAAAGGCATATCGTCCTGTTGCAGTGGAAACACGTTGTTTGAAAGATAGAATTATTGACAGACTTCCTCAAGAGATTGAGCAGAAAGTGGACTTTAATATGGACTTTTGTGATGTTAAAGACGGTGTTTTGTCAATGGATAGATTTATCGCATCACTTTCTGATGAGGAACTTGAACTTCTTACACACGGGGATTACAAGATGAATAGCCCCCTTGGCACACAGGGTAATGCAGGTGCATTTGGTGGCATAAGTGAAGGTCTTCGTGCAAGACATATACCCCCTGTCATAACCACAGACGGCCCAAGTGGAATACGTCTTCTTGTGAGAGCATCACTCCTTCCTTGTGGCACGGCTCTTGCATCAACTTGGAACAAAAATCTTGTCCAAGAACTCTATGCAGAAGTCAGCAAAGAAATGGTGGATAGAGGCAGTGACGTCCTTCTTGCACCGGGTATGAACATACACCGTGATCCCCTTTGTGGACGTAACTTTGAGTATTTCAGTGAAGACCCTGTTTTGACTGGATATATGGCAAGTGCAGTTGTCAAGGGCATACAATCACAAGGCGTGTCTGCTTGCCCCAAGCACTTTGCTTGCAACTCACAAGAAACCAATCGCAATAGAAATGATAGCCGTGTCAGTGAAAGGGCTCTCCGTGAGATCTATCTCAAGGCATTTAAGATTGTCATTGATGATGCAAACCCCAAACTTATCATGGCATCATACAATCGCATCAACAGTGTGCTCAATTCCAACAACTACGATCTTACAACAACCATACTTCGTGATGAGTGGGGATATGAAGGGGTTGTGACAACAGACTGGTGGATGGTCAATGAAAAATCTCCCGAGTTTGAAGGTGTCAAAGCCAATGCATATCGTATTCGCAGTCAAGTTGACGTGTTTATGCCCGGTGGGGATAGACTTTTTGGCAAGGGCGATGGCAGTACAATGGGCTCATTGAAGAAAGGCGCACTCACTCGTGGCGAAATGCAAAGATGCGCAAGAAACGTGCTCAACTTCATCTTAAATACACCTGCCCTTCGTGACAAAGTGAAAAGATAGTTTGTTGAAAAGAGCCAAATAAAAGAAAATAAAAAAGGATATATAATATGAGAACAAAAGTAAGAGATTTGCCTTACACAAGGTTTGATGTCAAGCGACTGGAAGAAGCCATCAACGTTTTTGTTGAAAAAGAAAAGAATGCTCAATCAGTCCAAGACGTTTTGAAAGCAAGAAAAGATTGGTTTAAAGTGGTTGAAGACTATTCCACCAATGCATCAATCGCATACGCAAGATACACTCTTGACACAAGAGATGAGTTTTACGTAAAAGAGCAAGAATACTATGATGAAGTCGGCCCTATTGCAGGGGACTATCTCAACACCTATGCAAAGGTCATGTGGGAAAGCAAGTTCCGTCCCGAACTTGAAAAACTCATTCCCGAAACAGTTTATCCCGGTCTTGAGTGCGCAATGAAGTCACATAGCAGTGAAATCATTGCAGACGAGCAAGAAGAAAACGCTCTTATCACAAAATACACCCAACTTACATCACAACTTACAACAGAGTGGCGTGGGGAACAAAAGACCATCAGTTATATCCGTGGTTTCCTTGAAGACCATGATAGAAAGGTTCGCAAAGAGGCAGCAGAAGCAATTGACAGAGCATTGGCATCTGCAAGTGATGAACTTGACGGCATCTATGATGATCTTGTCAAGGTGCGCACTCGCATGGCAAAAAAACTTGGATATGACAACTATATTGAACTTGGCTACAACCGTATGGGTAGAATTGACTACAATCAAGAGATGGTTGCCAAATTCCGTGAAAACGTGTTGAAATCAATCGTGCCCGTTGTGACAGAAATGAAAAATGGCATTGCCAAGTCATTGGGCATTGATGATATGAAGTTCTATGACAACGACGTCATTGAAGGGGACGGCAATCCTCGTCCTTATCCCGATGAACAAGGCATACTCAATGCTGCAAAGGAAATGTACAACGAAATGCACCCCGAAATTGGCGCATTTATGGAAAGTATGCTTGAAGCAGAAGCATTTGACGTCACTTCAAGAGATGGCAAGGTCGGTGGTGGCTACTGCACAACTTTTGAAAAGTATCAACAAGAGTTCATCTTTGCCAACTTCAATGGCTCGGCAGGGGACGTTGACGTGACCACTCACGAGTTTGGACACGCCCTTGCAATGCACTATTGCTATGAACACGAAGATCATGAGGCAGGCATTGGCTCATCTGAAACTGCAGAAACCCACAGTATGAGCATGGAATTCTTTGCATGGAAGTATATGGACAAATTCTTCAAAGATGCAGAAAGATATAGATATTCACACCTTGCAGGTTGCTTGACATTTATCCCTTATGGCATCATTGTTGACGAATTCCAACATATCGTCTATGGCAACCCCGATATGACACCTCAAGAAAGAAATCAAGCATATCTCGACCTTGAAAAGAAATATCGTCCTTATATGAATTACGAAGGACTCGACTATCTTTCAAAGGGTACAAGATGGCAATTCCAAGGTCATATCTATGAAAGACCTTTCTACTACATTGACTACTGTCTTGCACAAGTTGTTGCACTTGAATTCCTTGCCGAACTTCAAAAAGACTATAATGGCGCACTTGAAAAATATATGGCACATTGCAGACGTGGTGGCAGATACGCCTTCAACAAACTTGGCAAATTGGCAGGTCTTCGCTCACCTTTTGAAGATGGTGCACTTGATGAAATCGCACAAGTTTCAAACGATATAATTGCAACGCTCAAAAAGTAAGAAAACGGCATAACAACAACTTTACAATGAAAAAAGCACTTGAAAAAGTGCTTTTTTTGTTTGTTTGATACATTTTTGATACGTTTGTTTATGCCTATATATAAGTGTTTGATTGTCGGTTTGTTTGACACTGCTTTTGACACTCAAGGGCGCATTAGATAGCAGTTGTTTCAACGTAGTCTGCCTTTTTCACAGTGACTTGTGCAGTTGCGTTTGTCAAGATAAATCCTTGTCCGTTGGAAGATGCAGTGAGAATATAATCACCAACTTCAACAATCTTGTCCCCTTGTCCACTTGCAGAGATTGTGGCGTCAATTCTGTTGCCTTGTGCATCATAGAAATAGGCAGTCACAATATACTCGTTGCCCGTATATGAATAGGAACTTTCTCTTTGCCAAATGACAGTCGTTTCAAAGGCTTTCACTGTCAACTTGCCATTGATGAGAGTGAAGGTGTAGTTGTCGTTGACTGCATGGGGAGTGATTGTGTATGTTTCTCCCCAATCGCCAACTTTGTAGTTGGTGGTGTACGTGATTGCAATGGCATCCCCTGCAACAACGCCTGAAATTGTTGATGTGTGACCATTGAAATCTGCCTTGCCACTGTAAAATACGCTCATATCATTTGCTTGGATGGTTGCTTTGCGCTTTTCAATGGTGTACGTGCCGTTGATGACCTTGAGAGTATAGTTGGGGTGTGCACCGTCAAAGGATGCAGTGATTATATATTCACCTGCATTTTTGGCAAATATGTTGTTGGCAAGGTGGTATGCAATATTTACGTTGTCGCCATACACAATACCGTCAATAGTGCCTGTAAACGTAGGGGTGGCATTGCCGTAAACCTTTGTTGCATTGTCAACTGTGACGGTCAATTCCTTGGGCAAAATTGTGAGAGTTATATTGCCAAGAATAGAAGTTGTGTTTGTGATGATTCTATATTCAACAATGTGTGCGCCTGCGTTTGTAAAACTGGGAGCAGTAGATTGCCAACTGCCGTCTTCCACTCTGTATTCAATGGTATAATCAGTGAGAGCAGGATCAACGTCTGTGATTTCAACGCTATGGCGTTTGCCGTCATAGACAACAGTCTTGTCTTCATGAGAGAAGTCAAATGCGTGTTGAACAAGTTTTACTGAGATGTTGAAAGTGACGTTGTAGTTTGAAAGGACACTTTCATCTTCGGCGTCCACAATGTCAAATTCCTTGCCCCAAACATAGTTGGTGGGATAGACGTGCCTGCCAAGATCTGTTGCCGTGAGAAGAAGTGTTCCTGTGGCAGTGTGGCCTTGGCAAAGACCAGAATTGTACCACACAGAATTTGACCAACTATTTTCTGTTTCAGTTGACAAATAGACGGTTAATTGTCTTTGTTCAACAGTTAAACTGCCGTTTTTGACAATTATATCGTAATTTGTATTGACGCCAAGTGTTGCAGAAATGGGGTATGTTCCAACGGGGGACACGCCTGCAAGATAGTCGCAGTAGATGGCGTAGTCAAGGGTATCTCCAGTGATGACACCGTCTATTGATGCAGTGATTCCACTTGCGTGTTCACCATATTTGACCGTTGCATTTGAAAGGGTAATTGTGGCAGATTTTCTTTCAACGATAAGCGTGCCTGCCACAAACTTGAACACGTAGTTGGGGTGTGATGCGTGGGGTGTGATGGTGTAGGTTTTGTCTGCGCCTGCCCCTGCAGAGTAGTCAGTTGTGTATGTGACACTCACTGTATCGCCACTCAAAATTCCGTTGTGGGTATAGCCGTGATTGGTTGTGTTGAAAGCACTGCCGTATGTGACACTGCCGTCATTTGCAGTGATTGTCACGGCTTTCTTTGACACTGTAAGCGTGCCTGATTTGGCTATGATTTGATAGTTTGCGTCACTGCCACCAACGATAGAGATTGTATATTTTCCAATGGGGCTTACTCCTGCAATGTAAGAGCAGGAAATAGTGGGCACTGTGTCAAGATCACTTGTGTTTTCACCGGGGGCAAAGCCAACGTAGGATATTGTAAGCATGGGCATATTGTCGCCGAATTCAATATCCTTATTTTCTGCCGTCACAACGAGCACTCTCTTTGTAATGTTCAGTGTGCCGTCGGTCAGTGAAAGGGTGTAGTTGTCGGCAACAAAGTTGGTTGTATCGCCACTGACTTTGTATGTGCCAAGTGTGAGAGAGTTTTCAACACTGGGGGTAAAGTCAATGACGCCACTGAAAACGCTTTGATTGTCGTTGCCGAGAAAACCTGAATAATTGATTTTGTATGATGTGGGCAGTTCGTCCCCATAAGAAATGGTGGTGGGTGCGATTGTGCCGGTTATATTGCGCTTTTCAATGGTAAACTTGATGGGTGTTTCAGTTTGATAGGGCAGATAGTTGGCTCTTGTCAATTTGACGTAAATATTGTATTCCCCTGCATTTACAAAAGACAAAGTTTTTGTCCACTTGCTGCCGTCCAAACTGTATTCAACCACATCCCCTGCCATAGTGTCAATGACAAGAGAATGTGCCTTGCCGTCATAGACGGCAGAGTTTTCTTTGACGGACACTTCTTCCAACGTGGCAGCAGTCACTGTAAACTTGTGTGTCAATGTCTGTGACTTTGATTCTGCAATGGTTGAACTTGCATTGATGATGACCTTGATGGTGTGTTCTCCAACCTTTTGTGAAGGGAGAGTTGCTTCCTTGGTGTTTGCAAAAGATGTGCCGTCAATATACCAATTATAACCATAGGTTATACCACTATATTCCTTGTGTTTTGCGCCAAAAGATATGGGATTTGTTGAGTATTCCACTTGGTTGCCAATGGCAGTATCAATGGTTGCGTCAATTTCTGCCACTCCAAGCACTGCCTTGTATGTGACATTTTTGCTTGGGAAGGTTTCAGTTATATCCTTGTCAAGAAGGGTTGTCCACTTCAAGAATTCAAGACCTTCGGGTATATCAAGTTTGCTTGCAGCCGTTTGTGCTATGGTTGCAGTCTTATCCCCACCACTGAAAGTGGCAGTGTGTATTGTCTTGCCGTCAAGGGTAAATGTTGCCGTGTATAATGTTTCTTGTGAGAAAATTGCATTGACCGTAAGATCTTCAGTCACGCAAGAGAAATCCTTGTCCCAACCTTCAAAAGCACCATCAGGATCACTGGGTGCAACTGCGCTCTCGCCATAAAGGACAGTTTGTGTGTCAATGACGTTGCCGTCTGCCACAAACTCTACAGTAAATGACTTTTTGGAAAGTTTTGCGTAAAGGATAATTTGGTTTGTAGTTCTACTGTTGTCGGCAAATTGATTTTCAAAATTCTTGTCAAAAAACCAACCGTCAAAGTTGAAGCCTTCCTTGTCGGGTGTATAAAAATCATCAATGTCTGCAAATTTTTGAATTACTGCAGTTTTTTCAACGTTGCCGTCAACCACGTACGTGACGGAATATGGACCACTTGATGCAAGGTTGCAAGCAGTGAGCACTGCAAGAAGCATCAATACCAATATCAACGGCACAAAAAGTTTTTTCTTGTTCATAGTCATCCCAAATTTCACACTTAAGTCCACAAAAACAATATAATATATTGTAGATATTTGTGATACTTGCCTGTAAGGACATTTTTTTACATTTTACCATAGTAAAAAACTTTGTCAAGATATGCAGATTTTTGCCAAAAGCCCACAAAATGCCGTCTAACCACAGTAAAATATTCATCAAATGGCAATTTTTGTTGAAAATCGCTCCTTGAACCACTTTGAGAGCAAGAAACCCTGCAAAAAACCAAAATATAGCAAAAAATAAATGCGATTTTTGTAAGGAAAATTTTATAAAAAATATTAAAAAATATATAATATAAAAGAAAAACCACACCAAAAGTGTGGTTTTTTTGTTTTTAGATGATGAAACTTATTTGATGAAAGCAGAGAAGGCTTTGTGTGCTTCATATACGTCTGCTTTTGAAACAAGTTCGTAAGGTGCGTGCATTGAAAGTACGGGCACACCAAGGTCAACGGTGTCAATGTTGTAGTTGGCAAGGAATTTTGCCACTGTGCCACCACCACCAAGGTCAACTCTGCCAAGTTCCCCTGTTTGCCAAATGACGTTGTCCTTTTCAAAGACTGCACGGAGATGGCCGATAAATTCTGCTGATGCATCATTTGATCCACTCTTGCCACGTGATCCTGTAAACTTGTTCATTGCCACGCCGTAGTTGATGAGGGACATATTGCCGTCAAATGAGCCGTTTTTAGGTTCAAATGCGTCTGCATAGTTGGGATCGTATGCTGCAGTGACGTCTGCTGAAAGGCACATTGAATTTGCTCTTACAACTGCTGATGACACACCATAACTTTCTGCGAGGATATCAATGATATCCTTGATGAGAATACATTGCATACCACTGTTGCCTTCACTGCCAACTTCTTCCTTGTCTGCAAGGATTGTAAGGACTGTTTGGTCGGTGTCTGTTTCAAATGTTGCTGTACATTCAGGATATGCGCACACTCTATCGTCATGGCCATAACTTGCAACAAATGCTCTGTCAAAGCCGACGTCTTTTGCCTTCATTGCAGGCACTGCTTCGATTTCTGCTGACAAGAAATCTTCTTCGGTTATGCCGTACTTTTCATTGAGAAGTTGAAGTGCTTTTGCCTTGACTGCGTTTGAGTCTGCATCACAAGCGGGGATACCACCAATGAGAACATTGAGATTTTCGCCCTTAAATGCAGAGGACACTGTCTTTTCATTGTATTCTTGTGAAAGATGGGGGAGAAGGTCAGTGATATAGAAGACGGGATCACTTTCATCTTCGCCAACGCATACGTTGACCGTACTGCCGTCCTTCAAAGAGATAACTCCGTGAAGTGCAAGGGGAAGTGCGAGCCATTGATATTTCTTGATGCCACCATAGTAGTGTGTCTTGAGGAAAGCCATATCTGTGCTTTCGTAAAGGGGAACTTGCTTAAGGTCAAGACGGGGGCTGTCAACGTGAGCAACCAAAATTCTAATGCCGTTCTTTGCAAGATCTGCTTTGCCTGCTTTGATGATAAAGAGAGCCTTGCCACGATTGTTGTAGTAGAGTTTGTCGCCCTTGTTGATTTTGTCGCCAAGGTTGTATTCCTTATATCCGTATGACTTTGCCATTTCAATGGTTTCAGTGACGGTTTCTCTTTCGGTCTTGCCGTTGTCGAGATACTTTTTGTAGCCTTCGTTGTATTCAAAGATTTTCTTCAAATCTTCTGCGCTTGCGCTCTTAAATGCGTTTGTGCGTTTGTAAGTGAGATTCATAGTTTGCTCCTGATAATTTTTAATTGAAAAAATTATACCACCAAATATCCCACTTGACAAGAGTAAATTTTTATATGCACCTATTTTTTACAGCATCTACCCACGGTCACATTGTCCTTTTTGCGATCTTGCAGTTCTTTGACAGGATTGTTGCCCACTTCAAAACGGAAGTCTTCCTTGAAGTTGTTGATATAAAGGTCTATGACTTGGTGTGATGGATTGTGATCCCCACAACCATTGAGTTTTTCTTGCCATTTGAAGAAGGGGTAGTCGCAGTCCATATCTCGTACGTCGGCATATCCCTCTCCAACAGAAGTGTACCAAGCAGTCTTTTTCAAGACCTTGCGCACGTAATCAATATTGTCGCACCCAAACGTAAGGGGCTCGGGGAAGTCGGGGCAAGGGAAGACGTCCTTGTATGACTTATTCTCGTATTTTTCAAGGAGTTCTGCCACTCTATGAAGATGAGAGAGTTCTTGTTCAAGGCAAATTTCCCATATACCTTTGATGCGAGGGTCTGTTTCGTCCATAAGGCAGGACCAGTAGAGATAGCACTCTGTATATTCGTGCTCAAGAAGACCGGTGAGCCAACTGCATCTCACGTCAAGCAGTGAGCCGTAGTGTGTCACGTGTTGTTCTTCAATCATTGCAATCTCGCTGTACATTTTTCTGCCGAGTTCACTGTTGTAAAAACCTGCAACGTTCATATAATAGTTCATTGTCTGTTGTTCGGCGGCGGTTATGATGGAGCAACAAAGTCTTGTAAAGGGATCTGCCTTTTCTGCATCAATGTGATGACGGATATCATCAGGTGCAAGACGGTGCTCACATAGGGTGGGTCTGCCGGGAGTGATTTCGGTGCGCTTGTCAACAAGAGTTGATGCGTCAATGCCGTGTTCCATTTTGAGAAGATTTGAAAATCTGTATAGATGGTCAAAGTCTTCAAGCAATGCAAAATCAAGTGCCTCACGGACATATTCATCCTTCTCTCTGCGAGCAAGATTTGCAGTGAGTTCAACGGCAAGTTGCTCATATCCAATGGTTGTTTCCAATATGCTTTCATTGAGTGGTTTAAGCCCAGAAATCTTCTTCTGTTGTTGCTGTTCAACACGTCTTATTTTTGCTATTTCTCTGCGAAGTTCGTTGTCGGTGCAGTGGCGAGAAAACTGATGAGAATACCAGTTTGCTTCAAACTCTGTGCCGTTCATAAGGATGATGCGCAGTTTTGTAAAGGGGTCTGTCTTTGATTTGTCGTAAGGCTCAACAAAGATTTTTTGCCAAGTTTCAAGCCCTTTTTCTACCGTCGTTGATTTTTGCTCAAATGGATTAAATGACATTTTACTCTCCTATTTTAATTGATAAAGTATTGTTTTTGTCAAATTTGCAAAATAAAATCTTGCTTATCTGTGGTCAAAAACAACCTTCTACAATTATCTCTATTTTGAGAGATTTTATTCATTGACCTATTATTGTTTTGCAAAAAGGCTGTTGTGTGTTATACTTATATATACAAAATTTTAGAAGGGCAAATATGAAAGATATACGCGTGATTTTGGCAATAGAATCAAGTTGTGATGAAACGGCAGCATCAGTTGTAAAAGAGGGCAGAATTGTCCTTGGTTCTTCCGTGTCTTCTCAAATTGAAATTCACCGTAGATACGGTGGCGTTGTGCCTGAAATCGCATCAAGAAATCACACCCTTCAAATTGAAAACGTTGTCAAGGACGCCATGGAAAAGGCAGGTGTCACAAAGGACGACATTGATGCAATCGCAGTCACTTACGGGGCAGGTCTTCTTGGTGCATTGCTTGTTGGTGTCAACTTTGCCAAGGGGCTTGCCTATGCTTGGGATAAACCACTTTATGCAATCTCACACATCAAAGGACACATTGCATCAAACTATATTGAAAGCACCCTTGAGCCACCATATATTTGTATGCTTGCAAGTGGTGGACACACTGCAGTTGTGGCAGTGAAAAACTATACGGATATAGAACTTGTGGCATCATCTCGTGACGACGCAGCAGGAGAGGCCTTTGACAAGGTGGCAAGAGTTCTTGGACTTCCGTACCCCGGTGGCCCAGAGATTGAAAAACTCGCCCTTGAGGGCAAGCCGTCCATTGATATGCCCACTCCCAAATTCAAGAAAGGAGAAGACCCCTATTTCAGTTATAGTGGCCTTAAAACATTTGTCATCAACTATGTCCACAACTTGACACAAAAGGGCAAACCCGTGCCAAAAGCCGACGTTGCTTGCTCTTTCCAAAAATCTGCAATCGGTCAAATGGTGGGCGTCACTGAAAAAGTCCTTGAAAAGACTGGCATCAAAAAAGTGACAATCGCAGGTGGCGTGTCTGCCAACAAGTATTTGAGAGCACAATTTGACAAGTTCAAGGAAAAGGGCATTGAAGTCCACTATCCCAAACTCCAATACTGCACCGACAATGCATCAATGATTGGTGCAGCATGTTATTTTATGATCAAGGAAGGTCTTGACCCTACTGATTTGGATCTTGATGCAAAGGCTACTGTCCCCCTTAAGTAAAACTGCGCTATTTAGCGCCTGACTTCGGCAGATGCACCCACACGATTCTCACGTACGACGAGTACGCTGCGACCCGTGTGGGTTTTTCTTTCTCGTCATCCATCTAAATATCGCAGTTTTACACGTTTCTAAATTGGCAGAGAGCAAACATATACCATATAAATTTGCGCTATTTAGCGCCTGACTTCGGCAGATGCACCCACACGATTCTCACGTACGACAAGTACGCCACGACCCGTGTGGGTTTTTCTTTCTCGTCATCCATCTAAATATCGCAGTTTTACACGTTTGCATATTAATAATAAATTGCAATAATATTGCATGAATTGACACTTTGTGTCATGAATTCTCGCTACGCTCCATGAATTGAAAACAAGTTTTCATGAATTGTCCTACGGACATTGTGGTAGGAATTGTATCGGGCGATGCGTGAATCGCCCCTACAGCAAAACTCAAAGTGATACCACCAAATAAATAAAATCCACGATTAGTCACGTTTGATCAATATGTATTTAAATGTGAAAATGGCTTCTATTTTGCGCTGAGTGCAAAATAACCGGCCCTATTTTAACTTGGCAGTCATTTATTCTTTTGTGGAGATAGGATACAATATTCCTACAATACAAAAAAATAAATTTTCAAAAAGGAGAAAAAAATGAAAAAATCAATCACAATTATAGCATTGACATTGCTAATCTTGACACTGGTTGTGACAATGGTTGCTTGCAACCCTGAAACACCCGAAACCCCTGTTTGCAACCATCAACTTGTCATAGATGAAGCAGTTGCACCCACTTGCACAGAAACAGGACTCACAGAAGGCAAACATTGTTCAATCTGCGATGAAATTCTCGTAGCACAAGAAACCATTAATGCAACTGGTGCCCATACGCTTGTCATAGACGAAGCAGTCCCCGCAACCTGCACGGAGAATGGTTTGACAGAAGGAAAACATTGCAAGGTTTGCAACACAATTATTGTAGTACAAGAAACCGTTGAGGTACTTGGTCATAAATATAACAGTGACTGTGACGAAGCTTGTAATGTTTGTTCTACAGAAAGAGAGACAACTGCAAGTCATATCGATATCAATCCCATAGACAATAGTTGTGATATTTGCAAGGCAGAAGTTGATTCTATCACTTTTAGATTGAGTGATGATAGTTCAAGTTATATTATTTCCGCTGCAAACAATCCCATTTCTGGAGATATAACACTTCCGTCAACCTACAACAATAAGCCCGTTGCTTCCATTGGCAGGGATGCTTTCTCTAATTGCGATGGTCTGACAAGTATTGTCATACCCGACAGCGTAATCACCATTGGTATGGATGCCTTCTATGATTGCGACAGTTTGACAAACGTCATTATCCCCGACAGTGTGACTTCAATTGGTTCATCTTCATTTAATCATTGTAGCAAGTTGACAAGCGTGACGATAGGTAATGGTGTTACATATATCAGTACTTATGCTTTTGCCAATAACTATAATTTGACAAGCGTTGTAATAGGCAAAAATGTCGCCGTTATTGACTCTAATGCCTTTGTTTCTTGCTACAGACTTGTAGAAATTTATAATAAGTCAAACCTCAATCTTGAAGCAGAAAGTTTCAAGTATGGTGATTTAGGACTTTATGCACTAAATGTTTATACTGAGGAAAGTGAAAGTAAACTTATAACAGACAGCAATGGTTTTGTCTTTTATAATGACGGCATGGACAAGATTTTGGTTAATTATGTCGGCAATGATACAAGTATTACATTGCCAAGCAATGTGACAAAAATAAATGGTTACGCATTTTGGAGATGCAATAATTTAACAAACGTCATTATCCCCGACAGTGTGACTTCAATTGGTTCACGTTCATTTAATAGTTGTAGCAAGTTGACAAGCGTGACGATAGGTAATGGTGTAACCACCATTGGTGATTCGGCATTCTCTTATTGCGACAATTTGACAAGGGTGACAATAGGCAATAGCGTAACAACTATTGGCTCATTTGCCTTTGCTAATTGCGACAATTTGACAAGTATAGTTATCCCTGACAGTGTGACTACTATTGGTGAATATGCCTTCATGGATTGCGATGGCTTGGCAAGCATAGTCATTCCTGACAGTGTAACCACTATTGATGAAGATGCCTTCTGGGGTAGCGACAGTTTGGCAGATGTCTATTTCACAGGCACAGAAGAAGAGTGGAATCAAATTGTTGGTTCATACGATGAGTTCTTAAACAATGCATCAATCCACTACAACTATGTCCCCGAAGAATAATAATCAATCCAACAAACAAAAAGGACTGCGATTTGCAGTCCTTTTTTCATTACAGTAGGTTTATTTTGCGCTGAGTGCAAAATAACCGGCCCTATTTTAACTTGGCAGTCATTTATTCCTTTGTAGAGATAGGATATAATATGCTTACAATACAAAAAAATAAATTTTCAAAAAGGAGAAAAAAATGAAAAAATCAATTAAAATTATAGCATTTACATTGCTAATCTTGACACTGGTTGTGACAATGGTTGCTTGCAACCCTGAAACACCCGAAACCCCTGAAACCCCTGACAACAATGCACCTTGCACACATGCAGATGCAAATTATGATGCGAAATGCGACACTTGTGGCGCAGATGTGGATGTTGTCCGCACAATTGCAGATGCAGAAGCATGGAACAATGCGATTATGTTCAACACCACAAACAATTACATTGTCAGATGGGATGCTGTTTATCCTGAGGGTGAAGGAACAATTTTTGATGGATACGAATATATAGTTCAATTTGACGGAGTCACAAGAAAGGTGGAGGTCCTCTATTTCATGTTTGACGAAAATGGCAAAAAAGAGTATGTGCACGAATATGAAGGTATGGATATCAGTGGCATGACTCTTGTCACGAAAGTAGACAACAAGTATTATGAATATATGGAATATAATGGTGAATCAATGTGGTCTGAAACCGATCAAGAATACTATGACGGCTTTATGAGCGAGTGCATAACAAGTTTGGCTTATGATATGTTTGGTCAGTTTACATTTAATGAAACAACAGGACAATACGAATACACGGAAGATGGCGTATCTATCAAAATGGCATTTATCAATGGTGCAATCACAGAATTCAGTGCCTGTTATGATGATGAACAACCATACGTAGCAGAAATTAAATATGGCTCAGTGCAAACAATTATATATCCTGAAATTGATATAGAACAATAATCAATCCAACAAACAAAAAGGACTGCGAGATGCAGTCCTTTTTTTATTACAGTAGGTTTATTGTGTGTAATTTAACAGATAAAGTGTTGGTTGTGCAAATATCTATTTTTCTTTTGTGGATATTCTCGTCTTACACTTTGTGCAGAATAGGACGTCATCAACGTCAATTTTTTCGGCAGTGCACATACCATTGTGGTTGAGTGCGCAGTCGGCAGTGCATTGTACAACCACTTCGGTGCTTTCACCAAAGAAGTCCTCTCCTGCTTCCACGTCTGCAAAAGATTGGGCAAGGGCGCCACCGTCTCTTTTGATCTTGCTCAAGCACTTTGCATTGTCGCCTATGGCAATTACACCTGCAAGGCACTTGCATTTGACATTATGTTCACAACTTGATGTTGTGCAGTTGATTTCTCTCATAGCCACTTCCTTATAGTTTTTTTATTAGTATCCCCCATTTCTTGAAAAATACACGGTAAAGGTAGAAAAAAGTGAAAAATCCATTTTCGATTATACAAATATAATCGTTGAAAAAATTGTGCCGTCGTGGTACAATATAGAAAAGGAGTATAAAAGTATGAAAGTTATTCTTTTACAAGATGTCAAAGGACAAGGCAAAAAAGGCGAAATCATTGAAGTCAATGACGGTTACGCTCGCAACTGCTTGTTGAAGAAAGGGCTTGCCCAAGAAGGCACTGCTCAAAACCTTTACGTGGCAGAACAACGCAAGAAAGCACACGAGGCAAAACTCGCACAAGAAAAGGCAGATGCCAAAGCACTTGCAGAACAAATCAAAAAACTCAATCTCGTTGTCAAGGCAAAGTGTGGCGAAAATAACGGCAAAATGTTTGGCAGTGTCACCAATGACAACATTGCACAAGCACTTCAAGAACAAGGCTACAACGTTGACAAGAAAAAGATCGAACTCAAGGAAAACATCCGTGATTTCGGCAATTTTGAAGTGACAGTCCGTGTCTATCCCGAAATTACTGCAACATTGAAGTTCTCTGTGGTGCGTGCATAATGAGTGAATTTGTCACATATCTCACAGGGGACTACAAAGTCATACAAGACGACAGTGGATATTTGTTTTCGGCAGACTCTGTCCTTCTCGCCAATCTTGCAAAGGTAGGCTGTGAAGATAGTGTCATAGACTTGGGCACTGGTTGTGGTGTTATGGCAATTCTTCTTGCAGTCAAAAAGGGTGCAAAGAGAGTTGTCGGTGTTGAGATTGACAAAAACACGGCAGATATGGCAGAGCACAGTGTCAGGTTGAACGGGCTTGACGGCAAAATCTCTGTCATCAATGGAGATGTGAAGGACATCAAGAACTTGGTGAGAGCAGGGGAGTTTGACAAAGCCATCTGCAATCCCCCATACTTCAGCGCAGATGACGGCTATGGCACGGTAGGTGTCAAGGCAACGGCAAGAAAGCAAGGGGAAAACCAAATTGATCACTTCATCAAGGCAGGGGCGTACTCACTGAAAAACGGTGGGGACTTTTTTGTTGTTTACAAGGCAGATCGCCTTGTGGAACTCTTGGTATCTCTGCACCAAAACGGGCTTGAACCAAAACATATCACATACATCTACCCAAAACTTTCAAAGGGAGTGGACACTGTCATTGTGTCTGCAAAGAAAGGTGGCAAAACGGGTATTCAGTCATCAACACTTATCCTTATGGATGAAGATGGCAAATATACTGACACAGTCAAGGAGTTGTACAACTGATGGCAAAACTCTACATTGTAGGAACACCAATAGGAAATCTCAAAGACATAACACTGCGTGCGCTTGAAACATTGAAGTCCGTGGATGTTATCGCTTGCGAAGATACACGTCACTCTTTGGCACTTCTCAACCACTATGGCATCAAGGCAAGGCTCGTGTCTTACCACAAGTTCAACGAGAAGGAATGTGGAGATTATCTTGTCAGTGAAATCCAAGACGGCAAAAGCGTTGCGCTCATCACAGATGCAGGTATGCCTGCCATATCCGACCCCGGTGCAGTTCTTGTGAGATTGTGTCGTGAAAAGGGTATTGACACTGAAGTTGTCCCCGGCCCAACAGCCTTTGCAAGTGCAGTGGCAATGAGTGGTGTGGATTGTGCAGGTTTCACATTTTTAGGGTTTATGCCCGACAAAAAGAAACTTAAAGTGGCACTTTTGTCAAAATATGCAAAAAGCGAAGTGCCTGTAATCTTCTATGTTGCGCCCCACGATTTGAAGAAAACGGCAAGCGACATCAAGGAAATCTTTGGAGATAGAAAGGTGTATGTTTGTAGAGAAATCACCAAACTTCATGAGTGTGTCACCGTCACAACCCTTGCAGATTTTGATGCAGAAGAAAGGGGAGAAATTGTCATGATAGTGGAAGGTGCAAAGGAAGAAAACCCTTTTGCAGAAATGACTGTTGAAGAACATCTCAAGCACTATATGGCAGAAGGTATGGACAAAAAAGAAGCAGTCAAAAAAGTGTCGAGTGAGCGTGGCATACCCAAAAACGACGTCTATCAAATTGCATTGAATTTGTAAGAAAATAGAACTTATTTGACAGGATAGAAACAATATCGACAAAAGATTTGATAATTCAACCTTCAAAATTATGTATGGTAGTTTTGGAGGTTTTTTTATGGGCGAAATTGAAAGATTGGATAATATAGGGCAGTGCGAAATCTATGTTTGCGACGGATTTCAACAAGTCAAGGACAAAATGGCAGAGATGATTGATGCAGGGCTTGTTTCAATTTTGTATGATGTGAAATTGAAGGAGTATTGTGACAATTTTGCACGTAGTTTCCGTGGTGGCAACCAAGTGATTTTCACCACTTGCCTTGAAAGTGAAATCCCCGATCATACAAGATTTATTATAGGTATAGGCACTAGCACTATTGCAGACAAAGTCCGCAGAAAAGCATCAACACTTGATATAGATTGTGCCTTGATTTTTTCTGCGCCCACCACCGATACCATCTTGACGCTCACAACCCATCCTACAAATTTCAAAGCAGTCTTTTTGGATAGGACACTTATTGACACTTGCCCAAGGGAGTGTGTTGCTTCGGGCTGGGGGATTGTCCTTGCAGAGCCACTCGCTAATTTTGAAAAATATTACAATGAAAAGGTTTTGGACAAAAAGTCAACAACCGACAAATATGATACTTTAAGTATCGAAAATAACAATATAAACCTTGCATATCGCCTCCTTCAAATGTCATTGTGCCATTGTGATACGGACAACGCAACCATAATGGCAAAGGTGTTGTATGATGGCGCAAGACGGCAAGGAACACGCCCAAGGCTTGTTGGAGAATACAAATTTATATCGGCGTCGGTCATATCTTCTTTGTACGAAAGTTATCTTTCTTCCCCTACGATAGACTGTGGAATTCCACCTGCTCACGACATAAATTTGGAGGCTCTTACAAAGTTGACGGGCAGGTCTAAAAATAATTTGCTAAAAGCATTTGACTTTTTTGACATAGACGGCTATTTTAGAGTTGGTTATATTTTAAGTGAATATCGTCTGGACTTGTTGGATAAGTTGCGCACGGTGGATTTTCACTCGGCGCAGAAAAGGTGGCGTAGGCTGTATGCAGACGCAGGATACTGGCTCAAAAGTGCCTTTTCATCCAACTGGTTGTTGACGGCTATGAGATTATCGGCAGAGATAGGCAACGGACTTTTGAGATATATTGCAGAAAGTGGTTTTGTGGAAGTCTGCCAGTAAAATAAGGATACGAAAGACATGAAGAAAGACATCAAAGATGTAGAGTTGTTTTTGTTTGACCTTGACGGCACGGTGTATATTGGTGGCAAGGAAATTGATGGTGCATTTGATGCCATCAACACTTTGCGTGCTATGGGCAAGAAGATTTGCTTTTTCACCAACAATTCATCTCGCAACCACGCAGATTACATTGCCAAAATCAACGGTATGGGCTTGAGAGTGTCGGGAGATGAGATCTACACAAGTGGGCAAGTCACTTGCGAGTATATCACAGAAAACTACAAGGGCAAGAAGGTTTACCTTCTTGGCAACGAGCGTCTTAAGAAAGAATTTGAAAACTACGGCATTGAAGTGGTTGACGAAAATCCTGACGTTTGTGTTATCGCATTTGACACGTCTTTGGTGTATGACAGACTCTATCAATTCTGCAAGTACGTCATCAAGGGTTTGCCCTATATTGCTACCCATCCCGACTTCACTTGCCCTGCAGAAGAATGTCCTATGCCCGATATTGGCGCAATGATTGAAATGGTGCGCTTGACAACGGGCAGAGTGCCTGACGTCATCATGGGGAAACCCCACACTGAAGCAGGTTTGCGTATTGCCAAAAATCACGGCTTGAAGGTGGAAGAAATCGCAATGGTGGGGGATAGATTATATACGGATATCGCCTTTGGAAATAATTGTGGATTTGTGTCTGTGCTTGTGCTCACCGGTGAAACGGATATGACAATGCTTGCCGAAAGTGATGTCAAACCCACATATGTTTTGGAGGGTGTCAGGGATATCCCCAAAGCCGTTTCAAATAATAATTGATGGATATAGGCAAAATCGGTTGACAAAAAGCGTCAATAGATATATAATTTCTACGCTAAAACGCAACTCTATCTGCGTAGCAACAGTGTGTAGCATTAGCCCAGCTGGATAGAGCGTCTGGCTACGGACCAGAAGGTCAGGGGTTCGAATCCCTTATGCTACGCCAAGTGAGCGGTCTAGGAAAATAGTTAAATTTTCATTTGGACTGTCTAAAAAAAAGCCACGATCAATTCGTGGCTTTTTCGTTATAATAATCAATTTCAAATTGATTAGGTGTCTTGTTTTTAAGCGATTCGTGTGGTCTGTAGTCGTTATAATAGTGCATATATTTTTTAATACTTTCTTCTAGTTCATCAAAAAATTCATAGTGCATTCCGTTGTATTCTTCTCGCTTAAAAGTAGAAAAGAAGGATTCCATGCAGGCATTATCATAGGGATTGCCTTTTTTAGAGAATGATTGGTTTACTTTCAACACACGCAATAATTCTCTAAACTCCCACGAAGTGTAATTACAACCTTGATCGCTATGAAATGATAATTCTTCGGGTCTGTTTCTATCTTCAAAAGCATCCTTAAAAGTTTTTATTGTAAGTTGAGTATTGTTTTGGCTTGACAATCTATATGCAATAACTTTTCTTGAAAACAAGTCGAGTATGACACAAAGATAAAACTTGCTGCTTTTTACACGTAATTCTGTGACATCGCTGACCCAATATTTATTGGGACGATCTTGATTGAAAATCCGTTTAAGTTTGTTAACATAGTATTGTGAATTATCATTTTTAATGGAATGTTCACTTTTTCTCAAGCGTTGTTTTGAGTGGATATCCAATTCTTTCATAAGGTTTTGCACTTTGTTAAGCGACACTGAATTTCCATCGGTCTTTAACTTAATCCATATCTTTTTTGCACCAAATCGCCCATCGCTTTCTTTAAAAATTCTAGTTATCTCTTGTTTAAGATAGTCATCTCTCAATTGATATTGCGTAACTTTGGTTCTGCGCAAATGATAGTTGTACATAGTTCCTGTAGGAATATCTAACAATTTGCACATTGTTTTAATAGGATAAACACCAATAAATCTTGAAATGGCGTCCTCTTTTTCTTTGGTTGGCGAATCCTTGAAACAATGCAGATTTTCAAAAATCTCCAATTCAAGAGCCTTTTTCTCCAACAGCCTTTTTAACTTGTTATAATCCGAAAGGGTGATTTCTGTGCTTTCTATTCGTTTCTCACCATTCAACCAATTGTAAACGCAGGACCTAGAAACTTTGTACCTTTCACAAATATCTTTGACTCTAACTTTTTGACGATAATCTTTTATAACACTTTCTTTAATTTCTTTTGAAAATCCCATAATCTACCTTTAAAACTTATTGCAGAAAAATATTACCACAGAACTATACATTGCAGAGTAGTCCTTTTAATATTAAGGTGTTTGTGTCAAAAATAAAACAGAACCCTATTGAGATTTTGGCATAAAACCTTGACATTAAAATGTTAATATGATATATTGCTTGTGTCAAAAATAAAATAGAACTCTATTGATACAGCAAAGGAGACATGTGATGGCAAGTATGATAGATTTTTCAATATACAAAAAAACTGATACGTATTATGGTGGAACCGAGAGAAAAATCGGAATTAATGTTGATGGGTTTGAGTATATGATAAAATTCCGCAAGAGAACGAATTTTGGCACATTAAGAAATAACCATATTTCTGAGTACATTGGTTCGCACATTTTTAGTTTATTAGGATTTGAGACACAAGATACATATCTTGGCATATATGAGGGGGAGGAGGTTGTTGCCTGTAAGAATTTCGTAACAGGGGTAAAGCAATTTGTTCCATTTAATGATGTTGGAGAGAGCTCTCTTGAAGAGGACAAGGAAAAATACCAATATTCATATGATGATATAATGAGAATGCTTAGAGACAATGTTAAATTGACAAATGTAGAAGAGACAATTGATGCGTTTTGGGGAATATATGTGGTGGATGCGCTAATTGGAAATTTTGATAGACATGGCGCAAACTGGGGTTTCTTAAAGGAAAACAATAAATATACATTGGCTCCGGTGTTTGATAATGGCTCATCTCTTTATGCACAGATGATAGACGATGACACGATGAGACAAATTATGGAATCCGAAGAAATGACGAACGAACGCATATATAAGTATCCAACATCTCAAGTGTTGCTTAGAGGCAGTAAGAGCTCCTATTGTGAAGTTATAAACTCACTAGAATACAAGGAGTGTAATGATGCCGTAATAAGAGTTTGTACGCGCTATTCGCAAAAAGAGGTGGACGAGCTGATAGATGGAGTGCCTTTTTTGTCTGAATTACACAAAAACTTTTACAAATATATGTTGAGACAAAGATATGAAAAAATATTACTTCCTGCGTATAATAGTTTAATGGAGAAATGATATGAAAAGCATAATCACCAAAGGGGTTATTTGCCTCAAAGACGAATATTCAATCGTTTATAGAATAGCAAGAATAGAATATGAAGAGCGGGAGAATGGGAGTTTTGAATATAGATTTTTCCCTTTTTATAACGTAATAGAGCTGCTTCCCCCTTCGCTATTTCAAGGCATTCCTGGTATAGATTTGAGCTTAAAAAGAGCGGTTTATGAGAGGAAGAATATTAATCCCACTTTTATAACCGAAAGAACGCCAAGTGAAAAAAGAGAAGATGTTTGGATGCTGTTAGAAGAGAATGGTATGAGAGCTCTTAATAGACTTGAATGGTTAATTCGTACGAATAAGCGATACTCAGGAGATAGATTTTTTGTTAAGCTCTACGAAGGGTATGACCGTGTGACGCATAGGGTTCAATCTATGTATGATTTGGTGCAAAGATCTGATGCCATTCATAGAAAATTGCTAGAAATTATTTGTGCTGGAGATGATTTAGTTTCCAATGACTTGGTGATAAATGATACCAATCGCAGCCAGTATTACAGATTATTGATGCCTATATATGCGCATGAATATAAGAGAAGAAGGGATCTACAAAGGCACGGCATTGAAAGATCTAAAGAGATGGAAGTGTTTAAGGGTAGAGAGCAGATAAAGGTTGATCCCCTATTGTTTTCAAAAGTTGCCAATGACTATGTTCATGGTAGGATATCAATAAACCAAGCAACGGAAATATTAAAAATTAGCAGGTCAACATTTTATAGACGATTGAAAGAAAGAAAATGAATTTTGAACAACTGCAGTTGTGATGATGCATCAGTGTGCGAGTATACAATTAGTAAGAAATTAAAAGATACACAAATGGAAAAGAAAAAAGGAAACTGGATTTTTATTGCTGTTTTAGCATCTCCTATTATCATTGCCCTAATAATTGCAGGTGCATATAAATTCTGTCTTGGAAGAGACGAAGTCATAACATTGGCAATGACAAGTCTATCGGTGTTTGCAACTATTTTGCTGGGGTATATGGTATTTTTTCAAGCAGAAAATCATAAAAAACGACAAGAAGAAGATGATCGGATTAAAGAGCAACAAGCTCAAAAGAATAGAGAACTTGACTTAATAATAAAAGCCAATCCTGTTGTCTATTTGTCGGAAATAGGACGCTTTGAATATAGTGCTGTAATTGCTGGAATAACATTAAATGAAGCAAAGAATAATTTAGTTGATAGTGATTCAAAAGATAAACTGAATTTCTACAATAATCATTTTTCGTTCGATCTCTTGTTTGACAATCCTTTTGGGAAAATGTTGGATTACATAACAATCAAAAAGGCCACATTGTCGTGTATACGTGGGCAGTTCTTTGATGATGAGTATGAGCAAAAATTCAAGCACTCATTTGAAAATCATAGCGAAAAGCAAGCGATAATTAAAATAGCTCAAAAAGGTCAAAGCATTGCACTATTGCAGCTGTATACTAATCAAATCAAAGAAGACGAGATCGATATTGAGTCGTTGTTGAATGACACTGAACTCAAATGGAGTTTGCTTATTGAATACACGTTATCTAATAGTTGTGGTGTTTATGTGGATTTTAGTTCTCAAATTAAATTTAGCGTGTGCTCTCCGATAAAAAATGAGTTTGAAACGAATATTCAATGCTGCAATCAAGAGGCTGTTACTTGGCAGCGCAGCGGTGTCCAAATAAGCAAATAACAATATAGAGGCAAAGGGAGTAATAGATGGAAGTTAAATTATCGGATGATAAAGACAATTTGTTTGAAAGATTGTTGGATCCCGCTTTTATAGAAAACTTTCGTAAGGCTATTAATTCATCTCCAATCTTTCTTTATGATCCAAAGTATATGTCGCGATATAACTTGTCCTGTGCGGTAATTGACAGGATTGAAACGTGTGTTGAAAAACTAAACACATATGGCGATTATCCGGATTCGGAGGAGGATTTTTTAGTTTTTATGATGTTTGCCTCGATGGCAACAGAAACTGTTAAAGAGATGTTGGATAAGCTTGGGGTTCGCAAGAAAAAGGAGCCAATATATAATTCGGCAGAAGACTATTGCTTTTTTAGTGAGGCATATATTAATTCTCAAATCTATAATCCCGATGCTAAAATTCCGACAGACGACGAGTTCTTTGAATATTTTAGGTCTCTAAGTTTTGCGCATCCTGCCGAGACGAATCGTCAAAAATTTAAAAGACCAGACGAGGTGCAGTATTCTCCATGGGTTATTGTGAATAGAGATGTTGTGGGATTAAAAGAATGTAAGCACACTGTAGGTGTTCGCATATATACTTCTTTGAAAAATGACATAATTGATTTAAGGGTGCCCTTTTCAGCGTTAAAAGAGTATGTTCGCTCAAGATATGAGAGGGTATCCTTGGCAACCACGTGGGCGCTTGAACAAATTAAAAATGTCAAAGTTCAATGGAGCAAAACTAAAATAAGCCGAGAACAAGCTCCAATAGATATTCTTCGCGAAGTAGACAAAACTCTTGTTGCTCGTTTTGAACATGCCTACTCAGTAAAAGAGGCAATACGTTATTTAGAATGCGATTTAACTGATGAATCAAATCAATCGACAGTAGCGAAATATAGAAATGCTATCGTTGAGCAGCTTCCTGCCCTGTGTGATGCCGTTGACAATCTTGACCATGAGTTGGCTGAAGAACTGTGCTATGAGTTATATAAACGACCTCAAAAGATGCATCCAATGGCAAGTTATCAATTAGAAAAGATATTTTCTTATTTGGGAGATAATCATTCGGTCAACGAATCTTCAGATGTTATATATGGATTGCAACAGACAAAATATTTTTCTGAAGGATTCGCTAAAAAATGGGTCAAGATTAATGTCAATTCTATGAGTCATACAGAAATTCAACTTTTAGTAAGAACAGCATGCTATTTAGAAAGAAAAGAACAAGAGAGTGCTAATGGATAACGAAGATAGAAGCTTAGAAGAACGAAAAAAAGTATTTGAAATTATAATTAAAGGGCATACATATAAATTGCCGCATATCTTATTTGTCGGTATTTATGATAGCTATCGATTTATAGAAGATATACCAGACTTAACCTACAAAGAGAAATTCTTACGATGGCTCATAGATAATGGTAGTAGTGATGATGATTTTGTCCCAAGCGTAGAAGAACTGTCCGCAATTGATGATATTGAATTTCAAAAGTATATCGAATCATTTATAGCTGAGAACGATTTTTTGAGAGAAAAATATAACGAAAGTTTCATGGCTGATAATTATGAAAGATTTTGGTGTGCAATAGAGCCTTCGTTGGTGGCGAGCTTGAGTATGAGATTATCCGAATTGGGAGAAGTCGCAAACAAGCCAAAACGACAGTTTATAGATGATTCCTTGTCCGCGATATCTCGGTTAGGCAAAGCGATGTTGTCCAGTATTAAAGAAGTGTTAAGTGGCTTTGATTATAGTGCGTTACTAAAGAATATTACAGATAGTCTGTTCTCGGTTTCAAATTATTTATCCGACATAGTAAAATCAATACATATCCCTACCATTTCGGAAGAAAGGAAAAGGGAATTGGAACGCAGTTATAAGAAATGGGGCGAATATGGCTGGACAATAAACCCGTTTGCTGATGATTGTATGTTTGACGCAACTCCTCAAAACCTACAGGAAGCTGACAAAATTGCATTGCAATATTGCGACACCAAAGCTATGGATGATTTGTTTGGAATGATATTGCAAAGGTGCAAAAGAAAGAACGACTTAGAAGAAGCTATTGCGTGTTACAAGAACAAACATTATAAAGCATCCGCTATGATTCTGTTCTCGTTGATAGATTCCATCTTGATAAGAAAACAGGGAAAATCAACACATCTTAAAACTGGATTTGGCGCAATTCTTTTGTATAAGCAAGATTTTGAGGAATCGCACGATTTAACTAAAAAGTTGTTCACGTCGCTTAACAAGATTAATTTATTTAAGTGCATGTTCGTTTTATTTGATGACACATCTAACTTTACAAAAGAGTGTCCTTTGGTAAACCGTAATTATTTAGATCATGGAATGACCAGCAAAAGAGTGCGTAAAAAGGACTGCATAAAGTTATACTTGCTGTTGTTTAATCTAATTAATTTCATTAATAACCATGATTGATTAGTTTAAGAGAATAGAAGATTTTGCAAAATATAGCGCTGGTCGATAAAGTAATATACTATGTATATTAAAGTTGAATCGTTTAGCGCTTCGAATCTTACGCCAAGAGAAACTCCAAACGAGCAGTTTGGAGTTTTTTTATATTATGCCGTAGAAAGATTCGAACAGTTGCATTGATATGCAACACACAACTCTGTTGTGTTTCCCTGACCTTGGTCAGGCTGCACGCTCGTCTAACGTGTGCAAGCCCACACGCCTCGCTGATGACGAATCCCTTATGCATATGGCAAGAGGAGTGGTGCAAGCAGAGGACGGAAAGTAGGAATAGGGGGCACAGAATGTAACTGCTTGAAAAACACGTAGCGCAGACATCAAAGCACTTGTAGTGCAAGACGCCATGAAAGACTCCAAACGAACTCGTTTGGAGTTTTTTTACGCCGTGACAAGGCTTTGAATAGGTTGCATTGATATGCAACCTCACAACAAAGTTGTGTTTCCCTGACATTGATCAGGCTGCACGCTCGTCTAATTGGATTAAGCTCCCTCGCATAGCTGACAAACAAATTAATTATACTGTACCATAAAATTAAATTAAAAGCACTAAATAGACTGTGAAGGGTTTTGGTTTAAATTATTTTGTTAAGCAAAATTGGAATATTCAATTTAAGGGAATTATTGGGTTGAGTCATTAAATGTGCAAGTTTTTGTGGTTGTTTTGGTGTCTGAGTGTGCCCAAACAGTTGATGAGTTTTTATTGCTGAATTTTGGTGAAATCAGTGCAAAATATTGTGAAAAATTGGAAAAACAGGAAAGGTGCAGATAGAATAATGAATATTGCAAAAAATGCGAATAAAATTAAGAAAAAATGCGAAATTTGCAACAATTTTTTAACCGCTATTCTAACGGTGTTAAATTTTGCCAAATCAACACAAAAGAGCAAGTGTTGAAAAATTGTAAAACTTTGACGAAAGAAAAAATATTTTGGAAAATACCCAATTAGATTACTTGTTTTTCTGGGCAAAAAATTATTTTTATTAAATTTGTAAATTTTGATATTGACACAAATATGCCAATTCTGCTAAAATATCTTTGCTAAAAATAAATATGACAAAATGATGACGCGGAGCGGATATGAACTATCATACAAAAAACTTTGGCTTCACTCACAAAAGCGGTATATTGCTGCCTATTAGTGCACTTCCAAGCAGGTTTGGAATTGGATCATTTGGAAAAGCTGCTTTTGACTTTGCTGATTTCCTTGTTGACACGAAAACGAAGTGTTGGCAAGTGCTTCCTTTGAATCCGACGTCATATGGCGACAGCCCTTATCAATCACCTGCGTCTGTTGCAGGAAATCCCTATTTTATTGACCTTGAAATTTTGCAGGGGAAAGGTCTTCTCACACGCAAAGAACTTAATGAAAACAAGCATGACACCAAACGTATTGATTATGGTTGGTTGTTTTGTCATAGATACGATGTTCTTGGCAAGGCATATTCAAGATTTTTGAAGAAGGGTGGTGAAACGCAAGAGGAGTATAAAGCATTTCTCCGCAAAAATAAAAGCTGGCTTGAAGATTACTCATTGTTTATGTCCCTCAAAAACCATTATGGTTATTGTGCGTGGACATGTTGGGCAGACGAACATAAAGACGTTAAGAAGGCACGCAAGCATGCAAATGAATTTGCCGATCAATGCGGTTTTTGGAAGTGGGTGCAATTTGAGTTCAATGCACAATGGCAAGCATTGCGTGAATACTGCCACAAAAAGGGTCTTGTGATCATTGGAGATATGCCAATTTACGTTGCACACGATAGTATGGACGTATGGCAAGCACCGGATCAATTCCTTCTTGATGAAAACTATAATCCTACGGTTGTTGCCGGATGTCCTCCTGATGGATTTTCACCCGATGGTCAACTTTGGGGCAATCCTATCTACAACTGGAAGTTGATGAAAGAAGACGGATTCAAATGGTGGAAAAATCGTGTCAAGGCAAGTTTCCAGCTGTATGACGTTCTTCGTATAGATCATTTTAGAGGTTTTGCAGGATACTATACTATACCTTATGGTGAAAGCACCGCAAGAAATGGTTGGTGGGAGAGTGCACCCGGCATTGAGCTGTTTGATGCAGTCAACACCGCATTTCCCAAAGCAAAAATAATTGCAGAGGACTTGGGCTTTATCACAGAGGACGTAAGAGAATTGCTTGCTCACACAGAATTCCCCGGAATGAAGATATTGCAGTTTGCATTCTTTGATGACAACAGCGAGTATTTGCCTCGTTGTTATGCCACAAACAACTGTGTGGTTTACACGGGCTCTCATGATGCAGATTGCACAAAAACCTGGGTGAAGGGTCTTGATCCCACAACAAAAAAACGCTTCAAAATGGAATGTCCTCGCAAAAAAGGTCAATCACGAGTTTACGATATGATTGAGCTTGCATTGTCAAGCGATGCAAATCTAGCAGTTGTGCCCATTCAAGACTATCTTGAACTCACCAATGAAGAGGGCAGAATGAACACACCGTCAGTGGCGGACGGCAACTGGAACTATCGTCTTAGTTCTAGATATAACACAGCCACTTTGGTGAAGAAAGTGAGAGATCTCGCAATCCGCACTAAGCGTGCCAAATAAAAAGAGGTGAAATTATGAAAAGAAATAAAATAACCTTAACATTGTTGATTATACTTGCACTGGTTATGTGCGTTACCTTTGTTGCGTGCAATCCCACAGAGAATCCCGACACGCCTCCCGCAGACGATGGTGGAAATGGCAGTGGCAATGGCGGATGGCAAGTGCCTGAGGGCGAGTATACCATAGCCAAGGAAGATGGACACAATCAACTCACCTTCTATTGGTCACATCCTGGTGTCATTGAAAACTGTGATATTTGGATGTGGTGGGATGGCAAGGAGGGCAGTGGCTACGAAATGCATCTTTGTGATTATGGTGCAAAAGTGGTGGTTAATGTGCCAAAAAACATCACAGAAGTAGGGTTTATTGTCAGAACAGGCTGTTCAGACCCTGGCGGTTCATCTTGGGGCGAAGCAACAAAAGATGGCACAAGCGAAGATAGATTTGCCGCCATTGAGGGTGAAGAAACATTCATTTGGCTCAAAAGTGGCGACCCTAATCAGTATACAAGCAACGACGGAGGTCAAACATTGACACAAATCAGAAAATTCACCCTTGCTGGAATGATTGACTTCCACAAGATTCAATATAACGTTTCACCCAAAGTGGCACTCACAAGCTATAAGCAAGTGAAGGTTTATGAAGGTGAAAAGGAACTTACAATCCTTGACGTAACCAATTTTGGCAATGCAGTGCAAACAGCAATCATCGAAGTTGAAGAAACCTTGGACATTTCCAAAAATTATCGTGTTGTCATTGAGGGATATGGTGAAAAACCCGTTGTACCCACCAAAATTTTCGACAGCGAATATTTCGTTGAAAACTACACTTACGATGGAAACGATCTTGGTGCAGTGATAAATGGCGACAACACAACCTTCAAGGTCTGGGCTCCTACTGCATCAAAGGTTATGCTCAATCTTTTTGAAGCAGGCAATGGCGTTGATGCATACAAGACGGTCGACATGGTCAAGGGTGAGAAGGGCGTCTGGTCATACACAGAAAAATGTGGACACGGAACATACTACACATATACTGTCACTACATCAGTCGGCACACAAGAAGCAGTTGACCCTTATGCAAAAGCAACAGGTGTCAATGGCAATCGTGGTATGGTTGTTGATCTTTCAAAGACAAATCCCACCGCATGGAAGCAGGACAACTTCTCAACAGGCATTGATAGTTACAGCGATGCAATCGTGTGGGAAGTCCATGTGAGAGATTTCTCAAACAAAATCCAATCATCACAATACAAAGGCAAATATCTTGCGTTTACAGAACGAGGTCTTGTCAACGAGTTCGGTCAACCTGTTGGCATCGATTATCTTGTGGAATTGGGCATTACACATGTGCATTTGCTTCCCGTCTATGACTACGCAACAGTTGACGAGGCAAATCCTGACAGTGGCTTCAATTGGGGGTATGACCCTAAAAACTACAATGTCCCAGAAGGCAGTTATTCAACAAATCCCTTTGATGGTGCAGTGAGAATCCTTGAATATAAGCAAATGGTTCAAGCTCTTCACGAGGCAGGCATTGGTGTCATCATGGACGTTGTCTACAACCACACCTATGATGCAAACAGCTCATTCAACAAAATCGTGCCCTATTATTACTATCGCTACACCGCAACAGGTGCAAACTCATCTGCATCAGGCTGTGGCAATGATACGGCATCAGAAAGATATATGTTTGGCAAGTTTATGGTTGATTCAGTCACATACTGGATGGATGAATATGACCTTGACGGATTCCGCTTTGATCTTATGGGACTCCACGATCTTGCAACTATGCAAGCAGTTGAAAGTGCAGTGCACAATATTGATCCCCAAGCACTCATTTACGGTGAAGGCTGGACAATGGGCTCAACAATCAACGGATCTGCCCAAGCAAACCAAACACAAATTTCAAAAATCACCGCGACAAACAACGCAATTGGCACAATCGCAGTGTTCAACGATGCAATCCGTGATGGATTGAAGGGCAGTGTATTCACCAACACAAGCAAGGGCTATATCAGTGGTGCGGGTGCAGGAACTCTCAACAACGTTCTATTTGGTATGCGTGGTGGCACAGGCGTAGGACCGGGTTGGACAGTGAAGAATTCAATGGTTGTCAATTATATGTCCGCACACGACAATAATACTCTTTGGGACAAGCTTGAATTGTCAAATGGAAGCGATTCTGTTGAAAAGCGTCTTGCAATGAACAGACTTGGTGCAACAATGCTTCTCACTTCAAAGGGCATGGTATTCTTCCAAGCGGGGGAAGAAATGTTGCGCACGAAGGATGGCGATGAAAATAGTTATAAGTCAAGCGATGCAATCAACAACATTGACTGGTCGGTGTTGAAGACAGATAGTATGCAATATGACATGATGAATTACTATAAAGGTCTTATTGCAATGAGAAAGACTTATTCAATATTTACAACCACCAATACGGCAATGTACTCAAATGAAATCGGCAAGAAGCAAGGAGAAGTGGCAATCACCTTTGACAACCATGTCGGTGGCAAAGCAACAATCCTTGCCAACCCCACAGGGGAAGCAATCACATATACGCTTACAGGCACTTGGTATATGCTTGCAGACGGCAGTGTGGTTATGGTTGAATCCCCCAGAGAAACAACAGGCGAAATTACAATCCCCGCATATAGTGCAGTGGTGCTTGTCAATTATCTTGCATAGTCGATTTTGAAGTGGTATACAGGTGTCAAAGATGAATATTGATACCAATATCACATGGTGATATAATGTATTTGACAAGGCCGAGAATAAGCAGGTATAAAATCGGTTTTGAAGAATAAATAACAATAAACAACAACAAAAAACCTATAAAAAGGAGAGAAAATTATGAAGAAATTTTTCGCAGTAGTAGTGTTTGTCCTCGTACTTACACTGGCAGCAACAGCTCTTGTGGCATGTAATCCTACCGAAGATCCTGAAACTCCCGAAGGCGATCAAATTACGATCACTTGGTATCAAGGTGGAAAGGAATTGAAGACGGAAAAAGTCGCAAAAGGCTCAAAGGCAACAAACTGGACACCAGAAGCACCTGAAAACAAAGAGTTTACAGGCTGGTTTGCAGAAGCATCACTCACAGAACCCTTTGACTTTGACAAGGTTCTCAATGAAGACACAGACATCTTTGCAAAGTTCACAAGCACAGAATTTGAGGCAGATGAAAACTCATACTATCTCATCGGTGCAGGTGCAGGTGACATGGGCAAAGCAAACTGGGATCACACAAATGCAGCAGCAAACCTTACAATGACAAAGACTGACGTCGCCAACGCAAACGTCTATGAAATCACTCTCAAAATGTATGCAGGCGATATGTTCCAAATCTGCTACGGCGGAAGCTGGGACGGCCAAGTCGGTATCGGTTATGTTGAAGGTGCAGAATACTGTGATGGTGTCAACTTCTATGACAACAACACCTACACAGCAGCAGACAAGAAGGTTGCACAAGTCAAGATCGGTGATGATGTTGTCTTTATCGGTTCAGACGAATACAACAAGGGCTTTGAAACATGGAACATCAAGCTCGCAGAAGGACATGATGGCATCTACAAGGTCACATACACAACATATCCTACACACATGGCAGACAACAAGATCACATTTGAACTTGTTGAAGCAATCGAGCCTATGACAGTCACACACGATATGCGCTTCATCGGCACACTCAATGAATGGGGCACCACATATGAAGATGGTGAACTTGCTCTCACAGAATCAACAGACAAAGCAACATGGACAGGCATTCTCGTCGTCACAGAAGAAATGTATGCAGACTGGACAGCAACAGATCCCGCAAACCCCTTCGGTGAAAAATGTGCAGCAGTCAAGCTTTACAACACAATCAATGGCGGTTACTTCAGCCCTGATGGAAACAACATCTTCCTCAAGGCAGGCACATATGCATTCAAGTACACAGTCGAAGGCGACGTGGTTGAATATGCAGAATGCAACTACTATCTCGTAGGAACATTTGTTGATGGCGAAGGCGCACCCGTCAACTTCGCAGTCAAGGCAGGTGTCACACCTCAACTCACAGTTGAAGGCACAACAGCAACATGCACACTCGATGCAACAGACGTCACATCACTCGGTGACTTCAGCTGGATCGCAGACCAAGGCAAGCCCGGTGTCTTCGCATTCAAGGTCGTCTACGGCAGCGAACTCGGTGTTGCAGAATGGTACGGTGACGATGCAAACGGTGGCGACAACTACTATGTTGCAGCAGGCTCATGGACCGTCACATTTGACACAGAAACACACGCAGTTTCAATCGTTGCAGTATAATCATTAAACCCACAAAAGCGAGGAGGGGCAACTCTCCTCGCCTTTTGGCGAAAAACATAAGCAAGCAAAAAAAACAATCAAATTAAACCCCGTAAGGAGATAATTATGAAGAAAATCAAAATTATAGCACTTGTTTTGGTGGTTTTGATGCTCGGTGCACTTATTGTTGCTTGTAACCCTTCAACCGGTGATGGCGATGGTGATGGCACAAAAACCAAATACACTTTGACAGTCTGGGGCTCACAAGAAGACCAAGAAATGCTCAAAGCAATGTGTGCAGCATACGCAGAAGCAAATCCACAAAACGAATATAAATTCCTCTTTGGCGTTCAAAGTGAAGCAGATGCAGCAGATAAGGTGCTCAATGACGTTACATCAGGACCTGATGTATATTCATTTGCAAGCGACCAAATCAATAAGCTCTATGCAGGTGGTGCACTTGCACGTATCGGTGGCGCAATTGAAACCAATTTGAAGGAAATCAACAGCGCAGGCTCAATTGATGCAGCAACAATCACAGTCAACGGACAAGATCAACTCTACGCATATCCTATGACCGGTGACAACTGCTACTTTGTCTACTATGACAAGAGAGTCTATTCAGATCCTAGCCAACTTGCAACCCTTGACAGCATGCTCGACGTTGCAGATGCAGCAGGAAAGAAAGTCCACTTCAAGCTCAATGACGACGGTTGGTATTTGTCAAGTTTCTTCTTTGCAAACCCCAATCTCGGATACGAAGTGACATACGATGAAAACATGGTGCAAACAGCAGTCACCTGCAATTACAACAATGCAGATGGCCTCAAAGTTATGCAATCACTCCGCTCATACGTCAACCATAACGCACTTGTCATTCAAACAGATGACAGCAAGATTATTGCAGGATTTACACCTGATGCAAACGGCAAAGTGGAAGTGGCAGCAGCAATTTCAGGCACATGGAATGCAGCAACCATCAAGCAACTTCTTGGCGAAAACATGGGCGTCATCAAACTGCCCACCGCAAATATTGGCGGACAACAAGTTCAACTTTCAGGCTATATGGGATTCAAACTTGTCGGTGTCAACGGTTACAGCCAAAACAAAGGCGAAGCACACAAGCTTGCACAATGGCTCACCAATGAACAAAACCAAAAGAAGAGATTTGAAATCCGCGGATTTGGCCCTACAAACAAAGTTGTAGCAGCATCAGAAGCAGTGCTCAATGATCCCGTCATTTCAGTGGTTATGGAACAAGCACAATTCAATCGTGCACAAAAAGGCGTTCCCGGAAACTACTGGACACCCATGGGCTCACTCATTACACCTTTCATCGCAGAAAAGGAAGCAGGCACATTGCTTTCAGTTTCTGACGAAACACTTCAAGAATATCTTGATGCACTTGTTGCTCAAATCACAGGCGTTAGTGCATAATTTGTAAAATGGGGACTGTTCTATCTTGATGGGGCAGTCCCCCTATCAACAAAAAAAAGGAGATGTAAGATGGATATTGAATCTTTCAAACTGACCTTACCCCAAAAAATAAAATTTAAGCTGAAAAGATTCTTCATCAAAGCAGGCAAGAGCATGAAATCTTTCTTTGTGAAGCTTGGTGCAAGCCTCAAAGGGTTCTTTGTTAATTTAGGCAAGGATTTGAAGGGCTCATGCGTCAATTTTGCAAAGAACGTGAAAGGGTTATTTGTCAAACTTTGGGAAGGAATCAAAAACTTTGGCATAAACTTCTGGAAGGGTGATATACTCACAAAATCATCATATTTGTTTATGGGAATAGGGCATATTTTCCGTGGGCAAATTGTCAGAGGCATATTCTACCTACTTCTTGAAGTCGGATTTATTTTGTATATGGTTTTCTTTGGCGGAAACTACTTTGTCATGTGCCTTGAAAATATGTTCACAGGCGGAAATGTTGGCAGAGTTGAAACAACTGTCGAAGACGTGTGGAATGAAGAGCTTGGCGAGTTTGTCAAGGTGGCAGGCGACAACTCATTCCTAATAATTTTGTATGGAATATTATCAGCACTCATTCTTGCTTTCATGGTTTATCTCTACTTTAAATCGGTGAAAGAAAGCTATGAGCTGGAACAATATAAAATCATCGGCAAAAAGCCAGCAGGATTCAAAAAAGAGGCAGGGGAATTCCTCGATGGAAAGTTCCACATGACTCTTTTGTCTGCACCCATGCTTGGTTTGTTGATGTTTACGGTGATCCCTCTTATCACCATGATTCTCATTGCATTCACCAACTACGATGCTAGCCATGAAGTGCCTGAGCATCTATTCCAGTGGGTGGGTTTTGACAATTTCAAGGATTTGTTTTCATCTGGCTCAAGGCTGGGTGAAACCTTTTGGCGAGTCCTTGGTTGGACACTTCTTTGGGCAGTGCTTGCAACGTTCACCAGCTATTTCTTCGGCATGCTTTTAGCAATGCTTATCAACAAGAAGGGTATAAAATTAAAGAAGCTTTACAGAACGTTGTTTGTCACAACCATAGCAGTGCCACAGTTTGTATCATTGCTCATTATGTCAAAGATGTTGGACACAGGCGGTGGTATGATGGGCAGTGGCGGTGGCATTATCACACAGCTCATTGAACAGTTGTTTGGCTATCACTTGAAGTTTGGCATCGACATCACAACAACACGTATTTGTATTGTCATTGTCAATATGTGGATTGGCATTCCGTATAGCATGTTGATGTGCTCGGGTATATTGATGAATATTCCCCAGGATATTTACGAGTCCGCTCGCATTGATGGTGCATCACCGGCAAGATGCTTCTTCAAAATTACATTGCCATATATGTTGTTTGTCACAGGTCCTTACTTGATCACACAGTTTATCGGCAATATCAACAACTTCAACGTCATTTTCTTGCTTAGTGGTGGTGGCCCTGGTGATCTGATGCTCTACACAGACGGAGCAAAGGGAACAGACCTTCTTGTCACTTGGCTATATAAGTTGTCACTGGGCACAGACAGAAACTATAAGCTGGCATCAGTCATAGGTATTTTGGTCTTTGTCATATCGGCAGTATTCAGTCTTATTGTTTACAATAGGTCATCAGCAGTAAAAGGGGAGGACAATTTCCAATGAGCGAAAACAAGAATATCATTGCAGAACAAGTTGAATTTGAAACTCCCATATTAAATCAATCAGAACAAGAAGCAATTCAATTACAAGACGTAGCAACTGAGGAAATGAAAACAACCATTGAAGTGTCGTCGGCACCTTTGACTGATTGGGAAAAGTTTGACGCAATGGAAAAAGCAATTGAAGAGGAAAAGCGTCGCAAAAAGCTTGATCGTCAGAAGGAAAGAAACTCTGTTGGACGCAAGAAAAAACGTCACGTTGGAATGAAGTTTAGACGTATTTTCGGCAATACCGTTGGGCAAATTATTTTGACAGTATTGTCTATATTATGGGTTGTTCCATTGTTCTATCTTATAGTTCAATCTTTCAGAAAAGAGCCTGGTGCATGGTCGCCCACATTTTTCCCTCAGGAATGGACTCTTGACAACTACAAACGCCTTTTTACTGAAACAGAATTCCCCAGATGGTATGGAAATACGTTGCTTATTGCAGTGTGTAGTTGCATCATCACAACATTGTTTGTTCTTGCAGTTGCTTATGCATTTAGCCGGATCAAATTTAAGGCAAGAAAGCCAATTATGAACATTATGCTCATTCTCGGTATGTTCCCGGGATTTATGAGCATGACAGCAGTTTATTTCTTGTTGAAAATACTGCTTCCTGACAACTATCAATCACACCTCAGCTTGATTATCGTGTATTCGGCAGGTGCTGCAATGAGCTACTATGTGGCAAAAGGATTTTTTGACACAGTGCCAAAATCACTTGATGAAGCAGCTCTCATTGATGGTGCATCTCGTTGCAGAACGTTCTTCAAGGTTATTTTGCCCCTCAGCAAATCTATCATTATTTACACAATCCTTTTGGCATTCATTGCTCCATGGTGTGATTACATTTTCGTATCATACATTATGGCGGGCGTGCCTGATGTTGGAATGTATACGGTGTCACTGGGTATGTACAAGTGGCTTGAAAGAGAAATGATACAGCAATACTTTACCACCTTCTGTGCAGCGGCAGTTATTGTTGCAACGCCAATCACCGCATTGTTCATGTTCTTGCAAAAATACTATGTGCAGGGTGTCACTGGCGGAGCGGTCAAGGGATAGGAGAAGCTATGAAAAAGTTTTTGTTACTATTTCTCACATTGACCTTGATGACCGTTTCAATCATGGGTCTTTTGGCTTGCAATCCAGTTGACGACGAAGGAAATGATGGTGAGCAAGTCCGGCTGAATATCATTGATGACAATTACAGAAACTGGTATGAAATCTTTGTCCATAGTTTCTATGATACAGACAACGATGGCATAGGTGATATCAATGGTGTAACTGCAAAGCTTGATTACGTCAAGGAAATGGGATTTAATGGCATTTGGCTCATGCCAATTCACCCATCACCGACATATCACAAATATGATGTAAAGGACTACTATGCAATAGATCCAGATTACGGAACACTTGATGACTTTAAGGTGCTCATAGAAGAGGCACACAAGCGTGGCATCAACGTTATTATGGACCTTGTTGTCAACCATTCAAGCGATCAGCACCCTTGGTTTAAACAGGCATGCGATTATATCAGATCAAATGGAACGCCCGGTGGTGAGTATGGAGATTTTTATAACTTCCGCATTACAGACAATACAAAGTATTCAAGCGTAGTCGGAACGCAGTATTCATACGAAAGTCAATTTTGGAGTGGAATGCCTGACCTTAATCTTGACAGCCAAAAGGTTCGTGCAGAAATTGTCAACATAATGGAATATTGGCTTGAAGATTACAATGTTGACGGATTCCGCCTTGATGCAGTCACAAGCTATTATACTGGAAATATTCAAAAGAATGTAAGCTTCCTCAGCTGGCTTAATACAGAAGCAAAGAAGATAAAGAATGACGCATATATTGTTGGCGAAGCATGGGTGTCCGATGACTATACCATTGACAGATATTATGAAAGTGGTGTAGACAGCTTTTTCCTTTTTACAGGGGCACAAGCGACAGGCTCAATTGCAAGCCTCGTAAAGCAAAGTGATGGCAATAGGTTAGGGCTTTGGTTTGAGCAACTGCAAAAGACATATGGTGAAGACACAATCCTTGCTCCATTCCTTGGCAATCACGACACAATGCGTCCTGGCAGTTTTATGCCGGGCGAAGAAAACCTTAAAATGGCGGCGGGCGTATTGTCTATGATGAGTGGTGGCACGTATGTTTATTATGGCGAGGAAATCGGCATGATATCAAAGGGCGGACAAAACTCTGACCCTGCAAAGCGTATTGCCATGAAGTGGAAGGCAAAAAACATTTATGAAGGCTGTTGCTATCTGCCTCCCGAAAATACAGCGTGGGGACCTGATTATTATTACTATCCCTCAGTAGAAGAGCAACAAGCAGACGAAGACAGCATTCTCAACTATTACAAAACTGCAATGGAATTGCGAAACCGCTTCCCATCAATCGCAAGAGGTAAGGTTGAATATCACCCTACACCCAACAACAACTATATCTGTATCATCACTAAAGAATATCTTGATGAGAAGATAACAATAGTTTTCAATATGGACACCTTTGAGCAGAACGTCACCCTTGACCTTGCAAAATTTGGTTGCAGTCAAATGGTTGGCAATCTTTATGCCTCAGGCGGACAATGCACCTATGACGGAAATGGAAATTTGGTCATGCCCCCTCAGTCCATAGCAATCTTTATATAAGGAGAAAACATTATGGCAAGTTTATCACTGAAACACATTTTCAAGGTTTATGACGGCAAGGTTAAGGCGGTCAACGACTTTTGTATGGACATAGAAGACAAAGAGTTTATCGTGTTCGTTGGCCCATCTGGTTGTGGAAAGTCAACAACTCTGCGTATGATTGCGGGACTTGAAGAAATCACCGCAGGTGAACTTCGCATTGATGACGAAATTGTCAACGACTACGAGCCCAAGGATAGAAACATTGCAATGGTTTTCCAAAACTATGCACTTTATCCTCATATGACAGTGTATGAAAATATGGCATTTGCATTGCGTATTGCACATCTTCCCAAAGAAGTCATACACGAAAAGGTAATGTGGGCTGCATCAATTTTGGGCATAACAGAATATCTTGAGAGAAAGCCCAAAGCTCTTTCGGGCGGTCAAAGACAAAGAGTTGCTCTTGGCAGAGCAATCGTGAGAAACCCCAAAGTATTCCTTCTTGACGAGCCACTTTCAAACCTTGATGCCAAATTGCGTGCCGCAATGCGTTCAGAGATATCAAGACTTCACGAAAGACTTGGCACAACCTTCATCTACGTCACTCACGACCAAGTGGAAGCAATGACAATGGGCACACGCATCGTTGTCATGAGAGATGGCTTTGTGCAACAAATTGATACCCCCGTCAACCTTTACAAATATCCCGACAACGTGTTCGTTGCAGGATTTATTGGAACACCTCAAATGAACTTCTTTGATGGAACGGTGCTCAAAACAGGTGAAGACGTTGTTTTCAACTTTGATTGTGGGGCATCTGTTGACATGAAATATATCCAAGCAGACAAAGTGCCTGTCAAATATATGGATGGCAACCACAAAGTGGTGTTTGGTATTCGTCCTGATGACGTCCGTGTCAAAAACGATAAAAACTACGACGACGGCTCATGGGCTTCGGCAAAAGCAGTTGTAAGTGTTGTTGAAGTGCTTGGTGGTGAAACACTTATCTATGCAAATCTCAATCTTGAAACACCAGATGCAGAAGAGGGAGCAATCATAATCAAAACAAGCCCCGATACAATTGTGCGTCGTGGCGATGTCATAGATATTGAAATTTCAAGACGCAATTTTCACTTGTTTGACAAGGAAACAGAAAGGAGCATAAGAAAGCGTATTCCTGAGGCATCATACGTTCGTGCAGACGTCGTAGACGGAAATCTCGTAATAGAAGGTCAATCATTCGAAATGCCCACTGCAGTCAAATGCCAAGACGCAGAAAAGGTAGAAGTGGTCATTCCTATCAGTGCAATTACACTCGGAAATGGAGATGCAAAGGCAACAGTGCAATGGATTGAAAACGTTGAAGGAAAAAATCTCTATTTCTTGAAGGTTGGCGATCTTACTATGTTCTCACTTGAAGAGGGAGAGGTACGATTCAACGTTGGTGACACAGTGTCATTTGATATCGACTTCACAAAGGTCGGCATTGAGGAATTGAATATATTGCCCATTAATCTGACCAACACTCTTGATGGTGAGTTTACAAAGGAAAAAGATAAGGCCAACAAGTGCTATAAATTCTTTATGAACATTGGCAGTGCAAAACTTGAACCCACTGAATCTGCCTGCGAAAAGGTGTTTGCATGTAAGGGAAGCAAAATCTTCCGCACACCTCTTCAATATATCTTTGATGCAAGTGCAGTGACAGTTGTTCCTCATGAAGACGGTGCAGTTGGCGTTCTCACAGGCAATGTGGAAGAAATCCGTGACTATGGATTCGTTCGCTATGCAACCATAGACGTTGAAGGACAAAAGGTTGTGGCTGCATATGATGGCACAGTGGGCGACCACGTGGACGTGCAAGTATCCTCAGAGTCAGTGGTAATAAAAGATAAGTCAATCGACATCATTATTGCGTAAAATTCACCACAATCTCACAAAAGCAGAAATACATAGGCATACTAATAAGAAAAAGCACCCAAGGAGGTGCTTTTTCTTGTCTAAGTTGACTCAGAGATGAGCTTTGCACGTTGTGTGGTGGGGTGCAAGGCCCAATGGGTGGCATTTGACTTGACAAAGAACTGAGTTAAGTATATTACTGATTCATCAAGAATATGCGTGTGATTGAGAATTTTAGGAATTTGACACACAGGAGAAGCAAATGGGACGCCAAGAGAAACTCCAAACGAGTAGTTCGGAGTTTTTTATTTTTGGTATGTAAATTAGATTGCTTGTATAGTTCTACAACAGAGTTGTGGCTGAAATAAATGTTGTGGAGATATGTTTGACTGCAAATACGTTTGATGATAAAACTGGTGCGAGGATATCGTTGTATAAAAGCATGTAAGGGCATTGCGTGGCGCACAGGGGTAAATATTGGAAAGATGCCTGACATTAAATGCGTGGCTGCTTAAACGCATTTGGTTGGTTTGGAAGGATAGTGGTATTGTCGGTGGAAACTTAAAAAATAAAAGAGGCAATAAAAAAGGACTGCGAGTGCAGTCCTTTTGTTTTTGGGTTGATTGGGGGTTAGCGTTGGCCCTTGTCGTAGGGGATACCTTCGGCTTTGGGAGCGCGAGATTTCTTTGATGTGAACGCAAGGACAACCAGAACGATAACGAAGGGGAGCATATTGTAGAAATATGAAGGCAAGGGAAGATCCTTGAGTGCTGCAACGCCGTCGCCATTGATATCCAAGAAGGCATAGGTAGGGCCGATGGATTTGAGAAGACCGAACAGGAGTGAGCCAAGGGCGATGCCAATAGGTTTCCAGTTGCCGAAGATCATAATTGCGAGAGCAAGGAATCCCATGCCAGCAACTGTACCTTCTGATGTGCCTGCAGAGATGGTTGCTATGTAGATATATCCACCAAGACCTGCAAGTGCGCCTGAAATGGTTGTGCCGAGATATCTCATCTTGTGGACGTTGATACCCACGCTGTCTGCTGCTTGGGGATGTTCGCCACAAGCACGGAGTCTAAGACCTTGCTTTGTGAAGTAAAGGAAGATTGCAAGGATGATAAACAGACCAATGACAATGTATGTTGAGATATAAGGGATGAATTCTGCTTTGCCGTCTGTGCCGATAATTGCAAAGTTAAGATCCTTGTTCATTGTCAATCTATCTTGTCCTGTGAGGAGTTTGACAATGAGGAGGGTGATTGCAGGGGCGAGCATATTGAGTGCAGTACCACCGATTGTTTGGTCAGCCTTCAAGTTGATTGCAGAGAAGGAGAGGAGCAATGAGAAGATTGCGCCCGATGCTGAAGCAACAAGCATTGCTATGACAAACATGGATTGGGGTTGATCGGCAAGTCCACCTGCCTCTTGAATAAAGTACACGGTCAATGCGCCCACAAATGAGCCAAAGATCATAATACCATCAAGAGCGATATTGATGATACCACTTCTTTCTGCAAAGACGCCTGCAAGGGCAACGATCATAAGGGGAATTGCATAAAATAACGTTTGTTGAAGGAGATATGTCATTTGATTTCTTCCTCCTTTTCTTCAGATTGTTCTTGGTGGTTTTCGTCGGTGTCCACCTTTTCTTTCTTTGCAAAGAGAGTCTTGATTTTTTCGCCTAATTCCTTGAAGAAAGCAACGAACTTATTGTCCTTTTTGTCTTCGGCAGGAGTTTCGGCTGTTTCAATGACGGGAGTTTCGTTAGTATTGGTTTCATCTGCCAATGTTTCTTCGGCAGGAGTTTCAACCGTTGCATCCACAACCTTTGGCTCTGCCACTTTCTTTGCCTTGCGCTTTCTTGCAAGCAAATCTTTGATGAATTTTGCAAAACCTGCAAAGTAGATGATCAGTGCAACGATAAGGTCTGAAACGTATTCGTTAAATGACGTAAAGACACCAAGGTTGAAACCACCTTTATCGATATATCTAAGGAAGATGCCACTGAAGATGACGCCAATGGGATTGTTGCTTGCAAGAAGTGCAACGGGGATGCCGTTGAATCCGTTGTCGGGAAGTGAAAGGTATGTTTCCCAAGCAAATTCGGTGTGGCCGTTGAGATAGTAGAGTGATGAACCGATTGCTGCAAGACCACCTGCGATTGCCATTGAAAGCATGATATTACGCTTTTCGTTCATGCCGGCGTATTTTGCTGCATGCTTGTTATGTCCACATGCTTTGAGTTCGTAGCCAAAGGTTGTTTTGTTCAATACAACATACATAACGATTGCGATTGCAACAGCAATGAAGATGCCGATGTCAACGTATGAGCCGGGGAAAAGTTTTTCAAGACCCCATGTGGGTGTTGCAACGCCGTTTGAAAGGGTTGTGAGCAAAAATGCGCTCTTGCCACCTGCTGTATTAATGAATTCACTTCCTGCAAAGATCCAGCTGACAACGTTGGCTGCAATCCAGTTGGTCATAATGCAGACGATAACTTCGTTGACGCCAAGGAAAGCCTTGAAGATTCCGGGGATAAGACCCCAAATCATACCGAAGAGCATACCAACTATGAGTGCAAGCAACCACACGAAAAATGCGCCTGTGGGACTTGTTGTGGGGATTGAAAGGGCAACGATAATTGAGCCTGTTATACCCATAAGGTATTGACCGGGAGCACCAATGTTGAAAAGACCTGTCTTAAATGCGATTGCAACGGAAAGACCTGTCATAATGATTGGTGTTGATTCAAACAACATTTGACCAACCATTGTTGCAGTGTTGCCACTACCACTTGCAAATGGACCTGCCAAGATAATGCCTAATGCACGAAATGCGTGTGAGTCGGGCACGTCTTTTGATGACAGAGCAATGATGAGAAGGACAAGCCAGCCAATAAACACACCTGCAATAATGCAGATAAGAGATGAAAGAACTGATTTTGTGCCTTCCTTTTTGTAGAAAGTGAGGAATTTTGCCTCGTTGCCGTTTTCAGAAACGAAGAGTGAGCGGAAGAATTGTTTTATTTTTTCGCCTGCACTGACCTTTTCAACAGCAACAGCATTTTCAGTTGTTTGAAGTTCATCAACTGATGGAGTGTCAACAACTTGAATTTCTTCATCTTGAATCATTTTCTTATTCTTCTTCATTTGTTGCCTCCTTTTCAGTTTGTTCTTCTTGGACGTCTTCGGGTTGTTCGACATTGTCTGCTTTCTTCTTGCAAAGGTTTTTCACTTTTTCAGGGATGCCTTTTATAAAGTCAATAATCTTGTCCGTCCACTTGGGTTGTTCGTTGTATTCGTCAATATTGTTGCCATCATCTTCAACTGCGATTTCGCCATCTGCAGTTTGACGTTTTGCGCCTGCCATATAAAGTCCGAGTTCTTGTACGTCTGTTGTCTTGGGGTCAAGTTCGCCCACGATTTCGCCTTCGTACATAACAAGGATTCTGTCTGACAAACTCATAACTTCGTCAAGTTCAAGGGATACGAGAAGGACGCCTGCGCCATTATCTCTTGAGGCGACAATTTGATTGTGGATGAATTCGATTGCACCAACGTCAAGACCACGGGTGGGTTGCACTGCAATAAGAAGATTGTGTTCTCTGTCAAGTTCACGTGCAACGATTGCTTTTTGTTGGTTTCCACCGGACATTGAACGGGCAGTAGTGATTGCGCCTTGACCTGATCTTACGTCAAACTTTTCAATAAGACCGTCTGCATAATCACGGATTTGCTTGAAACGGATGAATCCACCTTTTTGGAATTCGGGCTCAAAATATCTTTGGAGCACGATATTTTGTTCAAGAGAGTAGTCAAGGACAAGACCGTGTTTATGTCTATCTTCGGGGATATGGCTCATACCGTGGGTGTTGCGATATCTTATTGACTTGTTTGTGATGTCCTCAAGCACCCATTTTTCTTCATTTTGGCATTTTACATCTTCATTTGTGTCGATAATGTCTTGATTTTGTTCATTATCACTGGGTTGAGCATCTTCTTTTGAAGGTTCAACCGTTTGTTTTGTAAGAAGTTTAATTGTGCCGGATTTTGCCTTAATAAGACCTGAAAGAGCATGGACAAATTCTGTTTGGCCATTGCCGTCAATACCTGCGATACAGACGATTTCGCCTGCACGGACATCAAGTGAAACATTGTGGACTGCATCCTTTTTGCCACCCTTGTCCCCTTTGACTGAAAGGCCTTCAATTGAAAGGATAACTTCACCGGGATTTGCAGGTTCTTTGTCGACTGCAAACTTGACGTCTCTGCCAACCATCATGTTTGAAAGCTCTTCCTTGGTGGTGTCTGCAATGTTGACTGTGCCAATATATTTGCCTTTGCGAAGGACAGAGCATCTGTCTGCAACTGCCATAATTTCGTTGAGCTTGTGGGTTATGAAAAGGATTGATTTTCCTTCCTTTGCAAGACCCTTCATAACTGCCATAAGTTCGTCAATTTCTTGAGGTGTAAGGACGGCAGTTGGTTCGTCAAAGATGAGGATTTCGTTGTCACGATAGAGCATCTTGAGGATTTCAGTACGTTGTTGCATGCCCACAGTTATGTCTTCAACAAGTTTGTTTGGGTCAATGTTGAGGCCATATCTTTCGGAGAGTTCAATGACTTTCTTTTTGGCATCTTTCTTCTTGAGGAAACCTGCAGTGTTTGGCTCGACACCAAGAATAATGTTGTCAAGGACTGTAAACACGTCAACCAACTTGAAGTGTTGGTGCACCATGCCGATGCCAAGTTTGTTTGCATCGTTGGGGTCATTGATTTTGACAACTTTGCCGTTCTTTTTGATTTCGCCTTTTTCAGGTTGATACAAGCCAAAGAGAACACTCATAAGTGTTGATTTGCCTGCACCGTTTTCGCCAAGAAGGGCATGGATTTCACCCTTTTTCAATTGGAGAGTGACGTCATCATTTGCAATAATGCCGGGAAATTCCTTTGTGATATTGCACATTTCAATAATGTAAGGATATTCCTCAGCTGATGCATCTTCCACGTTTTCAGTTGAAGTCAAGGCGTCTTCCATTGCAGTGTTTTCTGCAATTTCAATGACGTCTTCATTTCGCTTGTTTTTGCGCATAGAAATGCTCCTTATGTAATGTAATATTATTTCTACCTTTTTCTTGACTCAACGATTTGCGGAGTCAAGAAAAAGAGAGAAGTGCCAAGATAAAGAATTGCTCACGGAACTTCCCCGAAGGGAAGCGCCGTGAGCGTTTGTTAAGTTACTTCAATTGATATTTCATTGAGTAAAGTTGAGATTATGCTTCGAAGATGATTGTGACGAGTTCGACTGCTGCATTGAGCCAATCTGCATTGTTTGCATCTGCAGGTGTGTTTGCATCGGGTGTGATTTCGCCTGATTTGATCTTTGCAAAGAGTGCATTGTAATCATTTGCTGTGAAGGTTGTAAATCTTGATGTTGCGATAGGAAGACCTGTTGCATTTTCTGCTGCACCAAGGTTTTGTGCTTTTGCACCAAGTTCTGCATCCCATTTGCCTTCGAAGAATTGGCCAAGAACGATTTGGACTGATTCCTTGAGGCCCTTCACTGCGCTTGTGATAACTCTGTCTGATGCGCCTGATTGGTCGACGTCAACACCGATGATCTTTGCATTGGTGTGGAGTGCTGCTGCTGCCTTGACTGATTCAAACATTGAGCCACCGCATGCGAAGACGACTTCTGTGCCGTTTTCATACCAGCCACCGATTTGTGTTTGGAGGTCGTTTGATGCGCTGAATGTTGAGCCGTACTTGAAGCTGAATTTAACTTCAACTGCACCTGCTTCGAGGCCGAGTGCTGCTGCTGCTGCTTCTGCGCCTTGGACGAAGCCATAGCCGAAACGGTTACATGCAGGGTTTGTGCCACCGCCACCGCCGGTGAAGCCGAGTTTTCTGTAGCCGTCCATGACTGCTGCATAACCTGCGAGGAAGCCTGATTCTTGTTCCTTGTAGACAACTGCTGTTACGTTGGGAAGTGCTGTGCCGATGTCTTGGCCTTTTTCGTTAACTTTATCTGTGATGTTCCAGCCATCAACGAAGATGAATTTGACTTCAGGGTGTGCAAGAGCAACTTCTCTCATTGCTTCTGCTTGAAGGAAGCCGGGAGCAACGATAATTTTTGCGCCGTTGGTGATTGCTGCGTTCATTGCTGCAACACGGTCTGCATTGGTTGCGTTGTTGCCATTTGCAGGTTGATAGTACTTGACTGTCTTGCCATTTGCTTCAGCGTATGCCTTTGCGCCTTCCCATGTACCTTGGTTGAAGCCCTTGTCCATAAGTTGGCCAACGTCTGTGACAACTGCGATTTCGTATGTGTCTGCTTCAAAGTTACATGCGACGAAACAAACGAGTGTGGCTGTGAGAACCACTGCGAGCATCAAAACGAGTGCGAGTGCTTTTTTCATTTTCAATTCTCCTATTTTTTTTTGGGGGTTACCCATATTTTTTTGAGCATATTATATATGCTTGCAATAATTATAAAGAAGAATCAAATATATGTCAACACTCAATTTTGCCGTATTCCACCCAAAAAGGTGGTTTGATTGGTTAGAATGCCAGAAAATTTTTTGAAATTGTGACAGGCTTAATCGAAAAGTGGACAATCTTAATATTGGGTGGCTTATGAGCAGGCAAAATAAGGGTTCTAACCATGTGGATTTGATATGGTCTTCAAAGTGGGGCTGATTGAAAATCATAATAGAGTGCTTGTTGGGGCGTGTATGGGTCAAATTGACTTGACATAATAAAGAAAAAAATATATCATAATACTACAAAATTTTCAAAGTGTTCAAAAACGCAAGGAGAAGACTATGGGACGTATTTCCAAAAAAGAAAACAAGACAATCTACCAAATGAAAAGAGAAGAGTTTGGTTACAGCCGTGAAAAAGTGGCAGAATTGACCAATATCGAGCCTTTCCGTATTGAAAGAATTGAAAATGAAAAAATCAGTCCAGACCCTTGGGATATTTGCGCATTGGCAGAGGCATACAAAGCACCTTGCCTTTTCAATCATTATTGTGCCAACGAGTGTCCTATCGGTATGAAGTATGTGCCCGAAGTCAACATCAAGGACTTGTCACAAGTTGTTCTTGAAATGCTTGCATCATTGAACACAATGAAAAAGAGCCAAGAAAGACTCATTGAAATCACTGCCGACGGCGTTATCGACAATGAAGAACTTGCAGATTTCATCCAAATCCAAAAGGAACTTGAACGTATTTCAATCACAGTTGAAACATTGCAACTCTGGACAGAAAAGATGATTGCAACAGGCAAGATTGACGTGAAGAAATACAAAGAACTCACTGGACAAAAATAATAGGAACATCAAAAAAGACGGCACGCCTTGTGCCGTTTTTATTTTTGGAAAAAACATATAATTGCCATTATTGAAATAATCTGTGGCGCAAATACAAATTGTATGTTATAATAGTTTCAACAAAAAGGTGGTGGAATATGAACACTATTGTCAAAGTTAAGAAATTGGTTGAAAATGCAGTCCTTCCCAAGTGCGGCACGGAGTTTTCTGCAGGTGCAGATCTTGTCAATGCAGGGGACACGATTGTCATTGGTCCAGGCAAGACGGTGATTATACACACGGGCATTGCTCTTGAAATACCTGTTGGACTTGTTGGATTGGTTTATGCAAGAAGTGGTCTTGCCACAAAACGTGGTCTTGCACCTGCCAACAAAGTGGGTGTCATTGACAGTGATTATCGTGGGGAAATTATGGTTGCACTTCACAACCACACCGACGTCAGTCAAACAGTTGAAAGTGGTGAGAGAGTGGCGCAAATTGTCATCACGCCTTACGTTACAGCAACCTTTGTTGAGGGAGATCTTGATGACACGATTCGTGGCGAAGGTGGATTTGGATCAACCGGCACAAAATAACTGAAAAACTACTTTATATTGCAAAAATATAACAATAAAACCCAAAAACCGTCAATTTGACGGTTTTTTGTTTAGAAAATCGCACTGTTGCAATCTGCAAAAATCACTGATTGCATTGGTATGATTTGTCTTGAAAATCTTGTTGAAATATGTGAGATTGTGCCGTGATAACTGTATTTGACAATATGTATAATCGGTATTATAATATATACAATCATTATAGGTGGAAAGAATATGGAAACAGAAAAAACCATGCAAAAAAATACTACCATAGAAAAGATGAAAAAGGGGTTCAATCTTGTTGAGAACTTTGTCAACAAGGCAATTTACACCGACTATTTTATCCTTGGACTTCTTTTGATCGTCTTCATCACTTGGGTGACAGAGTGCGCCCCCTTCGGCTTTATCACATTGGGGCTTTTGCTCTCATTTATGCTTATATTCGCCCGTGATATTTTGCCTTTGATGGGCAGTTTGTTTGGCGCTGCTCTTATGTTGTACACCAAGGATATGGATGTGCTTTTACCTCTTTGGCCAATCCTCATCCCCCTTGGACTTGCACTGATTTTCTTCTTTGTGCGCAACATTATCTTCAAAGTCAAAAATCACGAAAAATTCAAGTTTGGCAAAATGTTCTTCCCTCAACTTGCAGTGTCAGTGGCACTTCTTCTTGGTGGTGTTGGCGTAGTCAGTGGGGAAGTGTATCTTGGAGCATTGGGCAACGCTTTGGGTCTTGGCATTGCAGGATTTGCAGTGTATGTCATTGGTCGCAATTTCATAAGCGAAGACAAAACAGTGGATAGACCCACATATTTTGCCAAATTCTTGGCATATATCGGTGTCATCATTGCCCTTGAACTCATTGTGGTTATGGCAAAATCCGACGTTGAACCTGCAAGATGGGCAAAGGTTGTTTGGCACGTTGGTTGGGGCAATCGCAACAACATCTCAACATACCTTCTTTTCACTGCACCCATGTGCTTGTATTTGTCAACAAAATATCGCTATGGTGTGGTGTATCTCTTGTTGAGCGCATTGCAATATGCTTGCTTGGTGCTTACTTTCTCAAGGGGTGGCATACTCTTTGGATTTATCGCCCTTGTATTTGGTGTTGTATTTGTCATACTCAAAGCCAAAAACAGAAAAAATCAACTGATCTTCCTTGGCAGTGTCCTTGGTGTCATGCTCATTGGGTATCTCATTATGATGAACGACGTCAATGATGCAATCAAGAGTTTGCTCTCTCGTGGCACAGGACTCAGTGGCAGAGATGATCTCTATGCAGAGGCCTGGGAACTTTTCAAACAACACCCCTTCCAAGGCAACGGTCTGGGATTTGAAGGTTATTACGGCAACTTTGGCGACGTGGTCAAGATGTACTGGTTCCACTCAACATTGTTCCAAGTTCTTGCTTGTATGGGTATCATTGGCATCCTTGCTTATGGATATAGTTATGTCATCAAAGGCATTGTCCTTTGCAAGAACTTGCGCAACACATTCAACCTTTTTGTCATAGTTGTATTCATTGGTTTTGAGGGTTATTCAATGATGGACACAGGCACGTTTATCCCGGGCGCATATCTTCTTGTGGTGCTTATTCTCATGTGCCTTGTTGAAATGTTTACATCAACACCCGAAGCCATTGAGTGCGACAAACTTGAAATGGCAGAGGCAAAAATTCAAAGAGAAAACGCTCGCAAGAAAAAGGCAATAAAAGCAGACAAAACAGGAAATGATACCCTTGTAGAAGATGAAATACAAGCAAGCGAAGCAGAAAACATCGCCGATGAAAACGATCTCAATATGGTTGTCATTGAATGCGATGCGCCTATCAATGATAGCGAAGAAAGAGCCGTTGCAGACACTCTTGATGAAGGCAAATAACGGATGAAAACAACGTAAAAATTAAACAATAATAAATATATCGAACAACACAATCAACACTTTATCAACGCAAAAATCATTAATAAAACACCATATTAAACAAAAAAGACGGTTTTGCCGTCTTTTTTGTTTTTGTGAAATTTAAGTACAATTAATTACTTGTTTTTGCCATGTAATCATTCAGTTGTGTCAAAAGGGCTTCGTATTGAGGAATAAGTTTTTTCATTTTGTCTGCTTTGATACTGTTGACAATAATTTGAATAGGATTCCAGACAACGCCGAATATGAGCCCCAATACAAAGAAAAAGATTTTGAACAAAGTGTGATTGTCTTTATATACACCATAGTCGGTTACCGTATACGATGCTCCGTGTTCTGCTTCATATTCACGTTGTGCTTGTTTTGCATTTTTCCAACTGGCAATACCTACGGTTAGACCTGCAAACAGTGCTCCAACTGCAATAAAAACAATTCCTGCACTGGGGTCGCCACTTGTCTGCATGTCCGACTTCATAGCGTAGATACCAAAACAAATAATAATCACACCGATGACCCAGCCTATTGCCATGATAACGGTTTTTATTATAAGTTTGATGCGTGTCGCCTTTGTTTCGGTTATGTCTTCGTGTAATGCATCAATGGCACATGGGACACAAAGTTTTCCATAACTTTGGGTTTGCTTCATACAACTCCCACACATTCCGTCACCACATGCTGAGCAGGTGTTAACAGCAGGGACATTGTTGTGTAAACTACAATTCATAATTACCTCCTAAACTTTTGTAGTACTTATAATATAACACTAAGTATAGTGTATGTCAACACTAAAAAGAGTGTATTTTGATATAAATACATTGAATATAGTGTAAATTATATATATGAAAACTTTTGGAGAGAATTTGAAAAAAGAGCGTAGAATGGCTGGTTTCAGTCAAAAGGACTTTGCTGAAAAAATTGGAACTACTCAACAGCGTGTTAGTGAGTGGGAGTGTGGCAAGGTTGAACCCACGTTGTACAATATAGTGGCAATAATTAAGGTTTTGGGAATTTCATTTGATGAACTAATAGACGGATTAGAATTTTAGTAGGACACCCTTTGGGTGTCTTTTTTTTACACATTTTTACTGTTTTATTTGATTGAAAGCACTTTGTGCTTTGGGCTGTCGCTTGAAATCATCAAGTTGACTTTTTGCCTTTTAGGCAATATAATAGAGATAATCGTTTTAGGAGTGGATTTTATGAATCAAGAAACTCAAAAAATAATTGTTCTCGATTTCGGTGGACAGTATAAGGAACTTATCGCAAGAAAAGTCCGTGCTTGCAACGTACTCAGCATCATTATGTCTGGGGATACTTCTGTTGAAAAAATCAAGGCAGAAAACCCCATTGGCATTATCCTTACGGGTGGGCCACACAGTGTATACAAGGAAGACTCTTTGCACGCAGACAAAGAGTTGTTCAACCTTGGAGTGCCCGTCCTTGGCATTTGCTATGGCATGCAACTTATGGCATACACACTTGGTGGAGAGGTTGCACCTTGCCAAGTCAGTGAGTACGGCAAGATCAAGACAAGCATAAACACCAAATCAAAGTTGTATAGGGGCATCCATGATGTCACATATACGTTGATGAACCACACTGATGGGGTGTGTGCAGTGCCTGACGGATTTTCTGTCACAGGCAGTACAAAAGATTGCAAAATTGCATCAATGGAAAACGAAGAAAGAAAGTTGTATGCAGTGCAATATCATCCCGAGGCAGAACTCACAGAGCGTGGTCACGAAATCATACGCAACTTCCTTTTTGACATTTGTGGCGCAATGGGAGATTATTCTATTGGCGACTTTATTGAAAAGGAAATCCGTACAATCAAAGAAACTGTTGGGGATAGAAAGGTTATCCTTGGCATAAGTGGTGGCGTTGACAGTGCAGTGACTGCAGGCATACTTGAAAGGGCAATACCCGACCAAGCAGTGTGTGTGTTTGTGGATCACGGTATGATGAGAAAGGGCGAAGGAGATGAAATCCGTAGAGCATACCAAGAAAGAAATCTCACTTACGTCCACGTTGATGCCGAAGAAAGATTTTTGAACGCCTTGAAAGGCGTCAGTGATCCCGAAGAAAAGCGCAAAATCATTGGCAGAGAGTTTGTTCGTGTATTTGAAGACGTTGCCAAGGACTATGATGGCTGTTTCTTTGCTCAAGGCACAACCTATCTTGACGTTGTTGAAAGTGGACACGCAGGTGGCGCAATGATCAAGACACACCACAACGTTGGTGGGCTTCCCAAAAACCATAAGTTTGCAGGCATTATAGAGCCACTTCGCAACCTTTTCAAAGACGAAATCCGTGGGCTCGGTGTTCTTCTTGGACTAAGTGAAGAATTTGTCAATCGTCAACCTTTCCCCGGCCCCGGTCTTGCAATACGTTGCGTAGGGGAAATAACCAAGGAAAAACTTGACATACTCCGTGAAGCAGATGCAGTTTTCACTGAAGAAGTGGAAAAGGCAGGGGAAGAATACGATCAATACTTTGCAGTGCTCACAGATATGCGCTCTGTTGGTGTCAAGGGTGACGGACGTACGTACAATTACGTCCTTGCACTCCGTGCAATCCACACAACAGACTTTATGACTTGCGAGTACGCACAAATCCCCTATGACCTTCTTGATAGAATATCATCAAGAATAGTCGGCGAAGTGAAGGGTGTGGGCAGAGTTGTCTATGACATCACCGGCAAACCCCCTGCAACAATTGAATGGGAATAAGGCGTTTGCATAAGCAAATGCAATTAAATCCACAAAATAGCAAAGTGTAAAATTGTTGAAAAAACACAATGTTGCACGAAAAAGAACTTTAAGGACACGAAAATGCAATATAAAATACTAAATGGCGCAGTTTCCTATGATGGAAACATGGTGCTTGAAAACGTGGATATTGAAATAAATGACCGTGAGAAGATTGCCATCATTGGCAGAAACGGTTCGGGTAAAACCACGCTTTTAAAGGCCATAATGGGAGAGGTTGAACTTGAAGAAGGCACGGGGGATAATGCTCTTGCCGTCATCAAAGTTGGCAGACCTGAGATTGCATATCTCCGTCAAACACCTTTTGAAAACGAAAATGAAAAGATGATTGATGAAGTCCGTAAAGTTTTCAGTGGACTTATTGCAATGGAAGAAAAACTCCAAAGACTTGTTGATGAAATGCAAGTCAGCAGTGATGAAAAATTGGTGGCAGAGTACAGCAATTTGAACGATAGATTTATATCTCTTGGTGGACTTACATATAAGAAAGAGTATCAAACAATGATACGAAAATTCAAGTTTACAGAAGAAGATGAATTGAAGCCTGTCAGTGAATTTTCGGGTGGGCAAAGGACAAAAATTTCTTTCATCAAAATGCTTCTTTCAAAGCCGGATATTCTTCTTCTTGACGAGCCTACAAACCACCTTGATATTGAAACTATTGAGTGGCTTGAAGAATATCTCAAAGGGTATAAATCTGCCCTTGTTATCGTATCACACGATCGTATGTTCTTGAACAAAATCGTAGATAAGGTCTATGAAATCGAGTGGGGCGAAACAAGGTGTTATAAAGGAGATTACACTGCCTTTGAAAAGCAAAAGCGTGAAAGACATATCAAACAACAAAAGGATCACGATTTGCAAAGGGCAGAAATCCAACGTCTTACACGTCTTATTGAGAGATTTAGATATAAGGCATCAAAGGCGAGTATGGTGCAATCAAAGATAAAACTCATTGAAAAGATGCAGATCGTTGATGCGCCCGACAGGTATGATACAAGGACTTTCCGTGCCAACACCGAGCCGAGAATTGAAAGTTCTCGCCAAGTGCTCAACGTAAGCAATTTGGTCATTGGCTACACAGAACCCCTTGCCACAGTGTCCTTTAATCTTGAAAAAGGGCAAAAACTTGGCATCATTGGTGGTAACGGCGTTGGAAAATCCACCCTTGTCAAGACAATTATGGGCAAAGTTAAGGCGCTTGACGGCACATACCAATTTGGATACAACACGGACGTTGCCTACTTTGACCAACAACTTGCACAAATCACAGGGGACACAACGGTGTTTGATTCCTTTTCAAACCAATATCCATTTATGAGTGACACCGAAGTCCGTAGAGCCCTTGGCAGTTTCCAATTCACAGGGGATGACGTCTTCAAAAGTTTGCAAGCATTGTCAGGTGGCGAAAAGGTGCGTTTGACACTGTGCAAAATCTTGTATAGCAAGCCCAATGTCCTTGTCCTTGACGAACCCACAAACCACCTTGATATTGTGGGAAAGGAAACCCTTGAAAATATGCTTTGTGACTATCAGGGCACAATCGTGTTTGTATCTCACGATAGATATTTTGTCAACAAAATCGCAGACAGACTTCTCGTATTTGATGAAGACAAAGTGGAATTTTTTGTTGGCACGTATCAAGAGTACGAAGAAGCAAGAAAGCCCAAGGAAATTGAAATAGAAGACAAACCCAAAATGAAAGCAAGTGGCAAGAACTTTACCACTCCTTTGAAGGAAAGAGGCAAGATTGAAAGACGCCTTGAAAAACTTGAAAAACTCATTGAAGAAACTGAAACAGAACTTGCAGTCCTTGGCGAAAAGATAAATAGCGAAGAAGTGTTTTCAAACTATTTGATGGTCATTGAGTTGCAAGGTCAAATCGATGAGATCACATTAAAGCAAGGCGAGTATATGACCGAGTGGGCAGAACTCAGTGACAAACTTGCAAGCCTTGATTGATAATGTTATAGAATATCACAAAAACACAAATAATCACACAATCAACACTTTACAAAACAAAAAACCGACATTTAAGTGTCGGTTTTGTCATTTTGCCATATTTAATTGGAATTTAATTTTGTTGTTCTGGATAGTTATATAAGTAGTTTATCCACTCATCATAGATGGCTCGTTTTGACTTGCCAAAACATTGTTGGTAATCTTCGGTTTCTATAAGTTCCAAGACCTTATCCCAGCCATATGTAATATCCAAATATTCGATGTATATATTTGCGTAGGCATAACCCAAACTGTTTGAAAAAGTAATGGGACTATTTGAGCAAGTGTTTGCATATGAAGGGACACCATAGTCGAGCAGTTCTTTGTAGAAATTTTGTCCGTTGGAAAGATAGAGTGCAACGCCTTCTGTTAGCCACAAATCTATGTTTTTATTTTTGACACTAACGAGAGCATGCACGACTTCGTGCAATGAAGCATATTTATTGTTGTCATAGTCATGTTCTGGCCCGGGGTTTGCTGGAGATGTGAGAATAACATTTGTGCCGATGTTATCTCCTATATACCACCCCAAATCGAACATAGGACCAAAATAACCATACTTTTTAGTTTGCATGGTATATTGGTTGTCATAAATGTAAACATATATATCTTGTTTTTCTGTGAAACCAAGTTTTTTTGTTAAGCTTTCGGTTTCTTGTTCAAGATAATTAAAAACATCTTTTGCTGCGGCTTCTTCAGTTTCATAATATACATTTACCCATTTTCCACTCAACAAAATCATGTTTTCTGTTTTAAGGTTGAAACTTGGAATGAAACCAATAAGGAAGGTTAAGCCGATTACAAACAAAAGACAAATAGGTACAATAATTGCTATTTTTTTGCGTTTATTCATAAAAAATTTCCAATAAGAGTTTACTTTGTGGCAAGGTAGAGGGCAAGAAGCTCGTCTGTTTTTTCAATTTCTCTTGCGCAGATTTTTGCTGTTGCAAGATATTTTTTGAGTCCTGTCCAGATGGCTTTTATCATAAGGACGTCACGGTTGTCAAGAGATGCTGCAAAGCCTTCGAGCATCAAAAGAAGTTCATTTCTAACGGCATGATTGGCTTGTGTTTCGTTGACTGCTTTCACGATGGCAACAAGGATATTCTTGACTTCTTCGCCCATGCCAGATGGTGCAAAATCTATTGTTCTTTCAACAAGGACTTGTTCTTCCTTTATGCCGTTGACAACCATATTTACAAGGGCAAACTTGAAAGGTTCAATGACTGCCGTCACAAATTGTTCAAGGCTTTCTGCACCTGTGGTTGCAGGGTAGTAGTTGCGAGAAAATGAAAGCAGATCCATTGTGCCTGCATCCATTTCCACAAGCATATTGCTGACCAATGCAACAAGTTGTTTTTCCCCTTTTGGAAGACGGAGAACGTTGAATTCTCCAACTCTTTGAAGTGCCTTGCGCTTTTCTGCTTGGTAGTCAAAATTTTGGTTGACTATGCCCAGAACACGTCTAAACTCGGGGTAGAAAGCAAGACATTTCAAAAGTTCCTTGACCTTTTTGTCGGCAAGGATAAGATTTACTGTTTGAAGTTCATCAGTGATGCTGACAAGTGCTGCAACACCTTCGCCATTGTATGCCATAATTAACTCCTTTTTTCCATTATAACAAAAACTGACGGCAAAATCAACAAAAGCGAAAAAGTTTTGCGCGCATACGCCCATACGCACATTAAACCCACGCCCACGCGCATTTTGAACTTGTATTTTTGGTGTATTTGGTGTAAAATAATATCATCAATAAGATTTTGAACTGAATTTGCTCGTTTTGGCAAGTTTGAAAAGGAAATATAAGTATGAAAAACTCAAAGAAATTGACCATAGTTGCAGTGCTTTTGTTGGTTGTCGTGTTGACAACAACTCTTTGTGGCTGCAATTTGTTCTTCCGTCTTGATGAGAGCGATATGCTCCAATATATGAAGGAATTGACGGTTAGCATGTTCACGGGGGACGGAATTTCAATCAATATTTTGCTTGAAAATCCCGAGGCTTTGGGGCTTAAAGACCAACCTGCCACCTTGCCATTGCCTGATTTTGACAAGGAAAACTATGAAAGTGGCATGGAACAACTGTCACAAATTGCCTCATTGTTTGAATATGTCAATTACAACAGTTTGTCCCTTGTTGGCAAGTGTGATAGAGATACAATCATAAACTACTTTACAACTTACAGTCAGTATAGCGACTATTACTACCTTTCAAACCGTGACTATATTGGCGCAAATGATGGTTGGAACGTAATTTTGCCCCTTTATCTTGACAAATTGGCTTTCAAGACAGAAAATGACGTGAAAAATTGGATTTCACTCCTTGAACAAACTGAGGAAGCCTTCAAACAATATGCAAAGTTTGAAAGAGAAGTGCTTATAATGGCAGGATATGCACGCAGTGCAACCACATACAACGAAATCGCAACACAATGTGAAGGTATGCTTGTTGATGAAGAAGACGGCACTCATTTCCTTTACGGCATATTTGAAGAAAAGATAAATGCAGTGCCTTTTTTGACAGAAGAAAAGAAGGCAGAATACAAAGCAAGTGCACGCTCTGCAATCGCAGTGATGAAGGGCGCATATCAAAACTTGGCAAACGAGATGAAAATCTGTGCAATGACTGCTCCTGCAACAGAAAAACCCCTTGCAATGTACGAAGAAGGCAAGAAATACTACGAACTTTTGTTCAAAGATAACTCATCTTCAAGCGATAGCGTTGAAATGGCATACAACAATCTCCGTGCAGCATTCAACGAAGCACTTGCAGAAGCACAAGCAATTCAATCACAACTGCCTGAAGGTTTCAGTCTTGAACAAAATATGACGATGGAAGCCTTGCAAGGATATTACAATATTATCAAGGAAAGATACACAGAAGATTTCCCTGCACTCAACGTAAACACCCCTGATGCAACCTTCCACAAAGTGCCTGATGCAATGGCAGATTTTTATAATCCTGCAAGTTATTTCAAGTCTGCAGTTGACAGTCTTTCTGCCCCAGAAACCATATACGTAAACGAAGCAAATGCAGGGGGATATTTGGGCTTTGACATTATCTCACACGAAGGTATCCCCGGACACATGCTCCAACACGCCTACTATAAGTCAACGGGGGCAAATACGTTGCGCACAGTCCTTGGATACACTGGCTATGCAGAAGGTTGGGCAACCTATGCTCAATATTATAGCGCCAAATATTTTGAAGGCACAGACACCGAAAAACTTGCATACAAAATGGAGTGTTTGTACGATAAGGCAACAGTATATCTCTACACAATAGTGGATATTGAAATCAACTATTTTGGCAAGACTTTGGAGCAACTGCAAGAAGAACCTGCATACTCAACTATTGCAGTTGAAAACGTGTACAATTATATGGTGCAAAACCCTGCAGTATATTCAAGTTATGGCTACGGCTACTACAAGATGGCAGCCCTTCGTGAAGCATACAAAGGCACTGATCTTGAGTTTCATACAAAAGTATTGACAGTTGGCCCTACAACATACGAAATCCTTGGCAAGCACGTCCTTGGAAACGTGGAGGAAAAAGGCAATGAAACGTTTTGGGATTTGTTCTTCTAACAATATTACAAGTGACAAAACTGCCACGTTTGGCAATGTCCGTATCAGTGTAATTACGGACAGAATACTGCGTGTTGAAAGCAGTGCTGACGGCGTGTTTGAAGACAGACCAACACAAACGGTTTTGGATCGTAATTTTACAAACACCAAGTTTACTATTGACAAAAAAGATGATAAAGTGCTTGTTTTGACGGGGTCAAAGGTTTTTTCTGTGGATACGAACACCCTTGAAGTACGTGTAAAGCGTGGCGAAAAATGGGTGAGAGAAAAGGACGGAAGAAACCTGAAAGGCACTGCAAGAACCCTTGACTTTTCTTGGGGCAAATGGCAGTTGCCGTCAATCCGTGTTGATATGGGCAAGGGCTTGTTTTCAACAGTGGGCGTTGCAGAATTTGATGATAGCAAGTCCTTCATTTTGCTTGAAGACGGCAGTGTCGAAATGAGAAAAGACGGGGTGGTTGACAAGTATGTTTTTGCATTTGACGACGACTATCTCGGTGGACTGAAAGAGTTTTATTCTCTCACTGGCGCAACCCCTGTTTTGCCCAAGTATGCATTGGGAAACTGGTGGTCAAGATACCACGCTTACACACAAGAAGAATATCTTGATTTGATGGGCAAATTCCGTGAGAAAAATATACCACTCACCGTTGCAACCATTGATATGGATTGGCATCTTGTAAAAGACGTGCCAAAAGAAGCACACAAGTTGCCACACTGTTTTCAAGGCCCGGGTTGGACGGGGTATACTTTCAACAAAAAACTCTTTCCTGACTACAAACAATTTTTCAAAGATTTGAAGGGTATGGGGCTTGCAGTAACAATGAATTTGCACCCCAAAGATGGCATCCGTTTCTTTGAAGAACAATACGAAGAAATGGCAAAGGCAAACGGCATTGACCCCACTACAAAACAGACGGTGGAATTTGACTTTACGGATATGCAGTTTGTAGGGTCATATTTTGACGTTTTACACCACCCATACGAAGAAGACGGCGTAGATTTTTGGTGGATTGACTGGCAACAAGGCAAAAAATCCAAGTTGAAAGGATTTGATCCCCTTTGGGCGCTCAATCACTATCACACTTTGGATGCAGGAAGGGACGGAAGAAAGCCTCTCATCCTTTCAAGATATGCAGGCGTAGGCTCACACAGATATCCTTTGGGCTTTTCTGGGGACACATTTGTCAAGTGGGCAAGCCTGAAATTGCAGCCATACTTTACATCCACGGCATCAAACGTTGGCTACACTTGGTGGTCACACGATATTGGTGGTCATATCTTTGGGAACGGGGATAGCGAACTTTATACAAGATGGGTGCAATATGGCGTATTTTCTCCCATCAATAGATTGCACTCAAACAATACGTCATTGAGCAAAGAGCCTTGGCTCTATGGCGAAAAAGCAGAAAAAATCACAACAGAATTTTTGAGATTGCGCCATAGATTGTTGCCATATCTTTATACTGCCAATATTCGCACTGCAAGAGATGGTGAACCCCTTGTTATGCCCATGTATTATTTGGACAAAACAGAAGACGGATACAAGGCAAAAAATCAGTATTATTTTGGCAGTGAATTGATGGTTGCACCCGTGGTTGAAAAGTGCAAAAATGACGGCTATGCTTACGTGAAAGTCTATTTCCCCAAGGGCAGATGGACGGACTTCTTTACAGGCAGAATATATGATGGTGGTTGCACAAGATTATTGCAAATTCCATTGGATAGAATACCAGTTTTTGCCAAAGAAGGTGCAATCATACCTATGATAAAAGAGCGCAATGGCAACAGTGTAAACTTTGACGAAATAGAGATAAAAGTCGTGCCCGGCGTGAACAAATATCGTATGTTTGACGAGGGTGGATATACTGACTTTTCTCTTGAAAAAACCGAGGGTGGATATACCCTTAAAATTGATGATGAATATGCGCCCGTCAAGGCAGAATACACCGTTGATTTTATGGGCAAGGAAAGACAAAAAATCACTCTCAAAAACGGTCAAAAACAAGTCTTCTTCCGTGAAGATTAAAACACAAGTGAAAAAAGTGCCGAAATTTGCTTGACATCTTTATTTAGATTATATATTATATACAAGCGTATTTTGGAAGATATTTTGCGAGGAGAACTAGCCCCTTGAATCGCAGTCCAGATATAAATCACAATAAAAAATAACATCGGAGGTCCATTATGGCCAATAACAAAACATACATGGCTAAACCCGGCGAAGTTGAAAGCAAGTGGTACATCGTTGACGCATCAGGCATGGTACTTGGTCGTCTTGCATCACAAGTTGCATCAATCCTCAAAGGCAAAAACAAGCCCGAATACACACCCCACGTTGACTGTGGCGATCACGTCATCATCATCAATTGCGAAAACGTTGTCTTGACAGGCAAGAAACTCGAAGACAAATATTATCGTTATCACACAGGTTACATTGGAGGACTTAAGGAAATCCAATACAAGAAGCTCATGAGCGAAAAACCTGAATTTGCTGTTTACAAGGCAGTCAAAGGCATGCTTCCCAAGAACACACTCGGCGCAGCAATGCTCAAGAAACTCCGTGTCTATACAGGCAGTGAACACAATCATCAAGCACAATGCCCTACAGTGCTTGAACTCAAGTAATGAGGTGAACTATGGCAACTAAGAAAGCATCAGCAAAGAAAGTTCAATATCTTGGCACAGGCAGACGTAAGAAGGCAATCGCAAGAGTGCGTCTTATCCCCGGCGAAGGCAATATCACAATCAACAAGAGAACATTTGAAGATTACTTCCCCGTTGACACAATGAGAATGATCGTTGAACAACCCCTTGTTCTCACAGCAACAAAAGACAAATTTGACGTCATCGTAAACGTTTACGGTGGTGGCATGACAGGTCAAGCAGGCGCAATCCGTCACGGTATCGCAAGAGCACTCTGTGTTGCAGATACAGAAGCATACAGAAGCGCACTCAAGAAAGCAGGTTACCTCACACGTGATCCTCGTGCAAAAGAACGTAAGAAATACGGTCTCCACAAAGCACGTAAAGCACCTCAATTCTCAAAACGTTAACCGTTTTACAATTTTGGTCAAAAACTCCAACTTCGGTTGGAGTTTTTTTGTTGCCTAATGACGAAAGGGCAGTGGTTATGATCGTCAGTGATTGTCAGTGGTTATGATGGGCAGTGATTTGAGAAATATGTGCCCAACAAAATTACCCACTACAAGAAAATGCACCACATCAACAATCAAGCGCCCCTATATTATATAGAAACGCGCATATATGTGTATGCACTCGCGCGCGTAGGCGTATGTGTGCATGAATTAATGATTGTGAAAGGGAAAAGAGGGTGGTGTTGAGGCAGAAAAGGATCTTTGTGGTGGTTGATTTTTGGCAAAAGTTTTGGACAAAGCAGGGTTGAACGCCGAGAATTTTATATGAAAAACGTAAAATTTTTGATCAAAAAAACAAAAATTTGAAAAAATTTCAAAAAAAATTTTTAGACATAACCAAAAAAGTGTAAAAAGTTTTTATAGAAAAAACATCACAAAAATGGCAATCAAAATAGGGTGCGAATACGATTTTTGTAAGGTTTTTTGCAGGTTTTTGCCGTAAAAAATGAGATAAAAGAACCTCAAAAAAGCAAAAAAATCAATGTAGCGCGCTAAAGCGATTGGTATAAAAAATACATTTTTTGATGAATAAACGGGCAATTTTGTGTATGTTACGGGCAATATACACCCATATATTCGTATCTTTTGTGAATATACGCATATTTATGCAGTTATGCACTCTACCAAATTAAAGTAATAAATCAAAAATTGGCATCAAAATGGCAAAAACAGGCATATTATGGCATTATTAATAGTAGGAACGCACGTACGCGTGGTAAAGTTGGCAGAAAAAATGTATTAATTATGCAAGAAAAATCAATAAAATTTTATTTTTTTGAAAAAAAACATTTGCCATATCGCCAGATCGGGTGTACAATGTAAATAATCTTCAAGAAAAGGGGTATTATATACCCTTTTACAGAAGTGCTAAATTTGATCCAAAAACCAAAAACAATTTTTTATATAATGGAGGTAACAACAATGAAACAAAGAAGATTCATCGCTTTGTTGGCAATGGTCCTTGTTCTCGTTATGTGTGTCACAGCACTCGTTGCATGTAACAAGTGTGATGGCAACCACATCGACGCAGATGCAGACGGCAAGTGCGACAATTGTGGAGCAGATGTGACAGTCGATCCTGCACCTCACGTCCACTCATATTCAAGTGATTGCGATTCAGCCTGCAACACTTGTAAAGAAACAAGAACAGTTTCAGTGGCATGCGTTGACGCAGATGTCAATTATCTTTGCGATAAATGTGGTACATTTGTTTTGACAAATGATCCCAATGCCACATACACATTCAATGACTATTTGGAAGCAGGTCCCACAAACTGGAACCCTCACGCATGGGAAACAAATGCAGATAACCAAATCGCTGGTTATGGTGCAGAAATGGGCCTTGTTGACGTTTCAATCGCAGAAGATGGCATCAACTACACATGGGTTTACGAAATGGCAACAAGCATCGTTGACGTCACAGCAGAATATGCACAAGATGCAGCACTCGTTGAAAAATGGGGTCTCACCGTTGGCGAAGGCGAAACGGCAGAAATCATCACTGAAAACAAAGTCTATCGTATCAGCCTCAACGAATTGGCAACATGGGAAGATGGCACACCTATCAATGCAGATACATACATCTACTCAATGCAACAATTGCTCAATCCTAAGATGCAAAACTACCGTGCAAACACATACTACAGTGGTTCAGCAGCATTGAAGAATGCAGGAACATACTTTGCATCAGAATCACCCATCTACGACCTCTTTGGTAATGCACCCGAAGATTTTAATGGCGCAGTGTACATTCACCTTGACAAGGCAGACTATTCATACTTTGGCGGACGCGAATACAATTTGAATGGTGTGTTTGCAGACTATGGCTATGGCGATGAAGCAGCACTTGCATATCTTGCACCTCTCGCAAACGCATACGGCTATATCGAAATCAATGAAGAAACAATGCCCGTCATCAAGACTGCAATTGCAGCATTCTTGGAAGCATTTGGTGGCCCCGCAGCACTCGATGGTTGGTACGGCGAGGACAATCTCCCTGCAGACGAAGTCGTGTACCTTGTTTTCGGATACTACAACACAGGCAAATTCACAGATCCTTATGATTTTGCAAACGTTGGTATCGTAAAAGTTGACGATTACACATTTGACTACATCCTCGAAGGAACAGAAACAATGTTCTACTTCCTCTCAGGCATGACATCAAACTGGATCGTCTATGAAGAACTTTACGAAGCAGGCAAAACACAAGTTGGTGACCTTGTTTCAACAGACTACGGCACAAGCGTTGACACATATATGTCATACGGCCCTTACAGACTTGCATCATACGAAAAAGACAAGCAAATCAAGATGGTTCGTAACGAAGAATGGTACGGCTACACAGATGGCAAGCACGTTGGTCAATTTATGCCAGATCGCATCAATCTTGAAATCATCTCAGACGCAGCAACACTTGAAAATATGTTCCTCTCTGGCAAGATCGATTCACTCAACTTGAACGCAACACAACTTGCAGAATATCGTAACAGCAAGTATTTGTACAAGGTAGACCAAACATACACATTCCGTTATATCTTTGCAACAGACCTTGCAAAACTCACAGCTCTTGAAGAAAAACGTGCAAACGGCAAGAACCTCAAGATCTTGTCATACGACGATTTCAGAAAGGCACTCTCACTCGCAATCAACAGAGCAGAACTTTGTGCACAAGGCACAGGTGGTTACAAGCCTGCATACGCACTCTTCAGCAACTTGTACTACTACGATGTTGAAAACGATCCTAACTCACAATACCGTAATACAGATATTGCAAAGCAAGTAGTCCTTGACCTCTATGGCATCAAGTATGGTCCCGGTGAAGCATACGCAACAATCGACGAAGCATACGAAGCAGTCACAGGTTTCGACCTTGCACAAGCAAAAGAACTCTTCCAAGCAGTTTGCGAACAAGCAATCGCAGATGGCAACTACACCTTGGGCCAAGCAATTGAAATTCAATGTATGGCAAGCGCAGCAGATGCACTTACAGAAGATGACAAGGCACAAGAAAGACTCCTCAACGAGTTCGTCGCAGCAGCAACAAAGGGCACAGACCTCGAAGGCAAGATTACATTCATCTTCAAATCAGGCGCAGCAGATCGTTACGGCGATGTTGCAAACGGTGCACAAGAAATGATCCGTGGCGCATGGGGCGGTGCAGCATTCTATCCCTTCTCAACAATCCGTTGCTACACAGAACCTGATTACATGGGTGGCCTTACAAAAATCCACGAATCATGTGGTTGGAACCCCGCCATTGAAACACTCACTCTCACATACGACTTTGATGGTGATGGTTCAGAAGAAGAATTGACCTACACACTCCAAAACTGGGCAAAACTCATCAACGGCACAAACGTTGGCGAACAAGTTGCATTCACAGATGCAGATACAATGATGTTCATCTTCGCAAAACTCGAAGGCGCAGTCATCGGCTCATATCAATGTATCCCCTTTGCAACAGAAACAGCATGCTTCCTCTTGTCACAAAAGGTCAGCTACTATACACAAAACTACAATATTATGTATGGTTATGGTGGTCTCCGTCTCTTGCAATTCAACTACAGCGATGCACAATGGGCAGCATGGGTTGCATACAATGGAAACAGCCTCAACTACTAAGAGTTAAGTCTGTACAAAGAGTTAAACACAAACACATATCATTTATGGGGGCGCGCAATGCGCCCCCTAAAGTGAGACAATTTTGAAGAGTGCACCTATGGTGCACTTTATCCACTATTAAAGGGGTTATGTTTTACCCTTAAAAATAAGGCAAATACGACATAAAGAGGAAAAAATTATGTCAACATTGAAATATATATTAAAAAGATTCGGCTTGATGATAGTGTCATTTCTTATCATTATGGTGATTTGTTTTATCTTGATAAGAATGTTGCCCTTTAAATCAGAGGCACAAGGACAAGCCGCACTCGTTGAAGCCGCTCGTCGTGATGCGCTTGGTTACAACAAGCCAATCATGGAGCAGCTTTGGATATACGCTAAAAACGTCATCACAAAGTGGGACTGGGGTGTATCATGGAAAATTGACTATATGGCAGACGTCACAGATGTCGTAGGCGATAGACTTATCCCTTCTGTTCTTATCAATCTCTATGAAATGCTCATCGCAATTCCCATTGGTATATTCTTTGGTATCATTGCAGCACTCAAAAAAAATAAATGGCAAGATCAAGTCATTTCGACGGGCGTTATGATTCTTATATCAGTCCCCTCATTTGTATATGCATTTTTGATTCAATATGTATTGGGCTTTAAACTTGGTTGGTTCCCACCCGTCGCATCATCACTTGCTGATGCAGGCGGAAGTTATTTCAGCTGGACAATGACCAAGTCATTGGCTTTGCCTGTATTGTCATTGGCACTTGGTACAATTGCAGGCTATACAAGAAACGTTCGTGCAGAACTTACTGAGGCATTGACAAGTGACTATATGTTGCTTGCAAGAACAAAAGGTTTGACAAAGGGTCAAGCAATCGTTCGTCACGCACTCAAGAATGCAATGGTTCCCATTTTGCCCGGCATCATTGGTGGATTTATTGCAGTTTTGTTGGGCTCAGTTGCAATTGAAAGAGTTTTTGCAGTGCCCGGCGTCGGCAATCTTTACGTCAAGGCAATATCTTTGAGAGACTATGACGTATTCATTTACGTCACAGCATTCTACACATTCTTGGGCCTTGCAGCAGGTATTCTCATTGACCTTTCTTATGGATTCCTTGATCCACGTGTTAGAGTCGGAGGAGGAAAGTAATTATGAAGACAGATAGATTTGACAATAAGTATGCTTCTATTCCGGCAGACATGTTTACTCCTGTCAACAAAGACAAGGTTTTGACAGACCAAAAGTTTGACACGAAACCTGTTGGTTATTTGACAGATGCATGGCGTAGATTCAAAAAGAATAAGGGCGCAGTTGTGGCATCAATTATCATTTTGATCATGGTTTTGTTTGCAATCATCGCTCCTTTCTGCTCCAACTATGAAATGGACGAGGCAAGTGGTTATTACAAACACGCAAGACCAAAAGTATCATTTATGGATAACACTGGCACAGGTTTGTGGGATGGAACTTACGTAAAGGATCAACCCTTCCAAGATTATATCAACTATGTGGGTATTGCCATCGGTTCAATGTATGATGGCAGTGATAGCATCTGTGATTGGAATGAAGTTGAAAGCAGTAAATACAACCCTATCAAAAAGGTCCTCAAGCAATATAAACAAACGCTGACAATGCATGGCGAACAAGTGGTTGAAGATAGATATGAATATCGCATTGACTCATACCATGAAGTTGGTTTTATAAGAGTAGAAGGCCTTACAGAAGAAGAATACAACAATATTCTCGCTTGGGAAAAGGAAACAGGACTAAAAGTCCTTTATCCCCTTGTTGACACAACTAATGCAAATGCATTCAACCAATCCAACTTGAACGAAGTCTATCAAGACAACTATTGGTACTGGCACGATTCAAACAATAATCCTATCGACAAAGACGGCAATATTTTGACTCTTGAACAAATCAAAGAAAATGGTCTTGTTGCCAACTATCGTTACGGATACGTTGAAACAGAAGATGGACAATACGTCTGCGATGGCACAAACTATTATGACATCACGGGTCTTTCAACAGAAGAAATAGTTTCAGCAGCAAGATTGGTCAGTCAATACAAGAAAGATAGCAAGGGCGAATATGCATTTAAAGACGGCGACTATGTTCTTGCATCAACACTTACAGAAGAAGAACAAGCAACCAACACTGACAGATACAAACTCAACTTTGTTGCAACCAGTGGAACAGACGGAGAATATGTATTTGACGGAGATCAATACAAAAAGGTTGCAGATCTTACAGCAGATCAACTCAAGACAGCATATCCTAGATATGCAAGCACGTTCACTTTGACAACAAACAGCAAAGACGGTAAGTATGTTTTCTACAATGGAAAATATATGGACTTCTTTGAATACCAAGCAGCATCAGGCCTTGGTATGAGCGCAAGTGCAGAGTGGAACAAGATCACTGAAAAGTACAAGGCAGATTACACGCTCTCTGCAGACGGCGACTATGTAAAGAACAGCAACGCTTACATTCTCGCATCAACCCTTAGCGATGCACAAAAGGCATCACTCGTCAAGTATTACAACCTTGAATGGAATACAGACAGAAAGAACCCTGCACCCGGAACACACATGTACAGTAATGGCGAATATGTGCGCATAGTTGGACTCTCTGATGAAGAAATAGTCGAACTTATGCCCAAATATAACCTTGAAATGATGATGTACAGAAGAACAGGCGCAGGTGGCAAGAACTTGACAGTCCGTGTATTGTACTACAACTACTATCAATATCTCAACGACAAAGAACCCATATTCTTGTTTGGTGCAGATGCACAAGGTTACGATATCTTCGTAAGACTTGCTTACGGCGCAAGATTGTCATTTGTCTTGTCAATCATTGTCGTAATCCTCAACCTTGCAGTCGGTATCGTTTATGGTTCAATCCAAGGCTACTATGGTGGCAAAGTTGATATGATTATGTTGTACATCACACAAATCTTGGGTGGTGTTCCTACAATTATTCTGGTCACATTGTTCAAGATGCACTTTGTTGATACAGGCAAGATCTCACAACTTACTGCTCTCATACTTGCGTTCGCTGCACTTGGTTGGACTGCCGATGCATCAGCAGTACGTATGCAATTCTACCGCTTCAAGCATCAAGAATACGTTCTCGCAGCACGTACGTTGGGTGCAAGTGACTTCAGACTTATCTTCAAGCACATCTTCCCCAACGCAATAGGCACGTTGATCACCGGTTGGGCATTCGTTATCCCCGGTGTCATTGGCTCAGAAACCTTCTATTCATATCTTGGTATCATCAACTTCAACGGTACAGATATGACGTCAATTGGTACAATGCTCGCCAACGGGCAAACAGCAGGTATTGATAGATTCCCGCATATTGTCTTGTTCCCGGCACTGATATTAGGCTTGCTGATGATCGCATTCAACTTGTTTGGCAACGGCTTGAGAGATGCTTTCAACCCATCACTTAGAGGATCGGAGGACTAAACTATGGAAAAGAAATTAGAAGTTAACAATCTGAGAATATCGTTCCGTACCGACGCAGGCAAAGTCCAAGCCGTCCGTGGAATAGACTTCGACCTTTACAAAGGTGAAACCCTTGCAATCGTTGGTGAATCTGGCTCTGGTAAGTCAGTCACCAACAAGGCAATCATTGGTATTTCTGCAACAAATGCAATCATTGAAAGTGGTGAAATTCTTTATGATGGTATGGACCTTGTCCAAATCAGTGAAGAAGATTTCCACAAACTTCGCGGCGACAAGATTGCAATGATCTTCCAAGATCCCTTGTCAGCACTTGATCCTATCGTTCGTATCGGCTCACAACTTACAGAAGCAATGCTTTTGAAAGATAGAGCAAATCGCCGTGAATCAAGAAAGGCATTCAACGGCACCATGACAATTCTTTGCGACGCAATGAACGAGGCAATGGGCGTTGATGCAAACAGTGAACAAGGCAAGGCAAACAAGCAAAAGACAACAGATTTCAATACGTTTGAAATCCTCCATCTCAAACTTGAATCAGAGTATAATGATGCACAATCAAATGCAACCCTTGCAGTAGAACATATTGATGATCTCCTTTTCCACATTGAAAAGAATGCAGTAAGTGATTTCAACAATGAAAAGAAAGACATCGTCGCATTTGTCAAGAAATCAGTCCACGAATACGTTTGTAATCCTGAAATCGCTGTTCTTGCAGACGAGTTTGCAAAGGCAACCAAAGAAACAATCTACGATGCAAGTGTTGTTGAACTTTTGAACAAGATTCTTGTTGAACTCAAGGAAGGCGTTGAAAAACTTGCACCCAACTACTTCACGTTGGCATACTTCCTTACGTTTGGAACAGAGGAACTCCCTCAATTGCCCACAGAAGAACTCAACAAGTTCCTTCGTAAATATCTTGATGACAACTTTATGCTTGCTTTCATCGAAGATGCAAAGAAGGCAATGGTTTTCTCAAGAAACCGTGCTCTCGACAATGCAGAAGCAACACTCAATCTTATTGCAGAGTTGCGCCCTGTGTTTGAAAAAGAGGTGCTTGACAAAAAAGAATGCGAAGATGCTGCAAAGAGCATAATCGATTCAGTCAATACATCAATCAATAAGCTCGCACTTGTCAAAAACTCAACAGCATACACATTCAAGTCAAGCCTTATGAGCGCAATCAAAAAGTATTTTGCAGCAGGCCCTGCCAATGCAAAGGAAGAAAAGCGCTATGCAAAAGAAAAGGCAAAATGGGATAAGATCGTTGCAAAGGGCAAGACACCCGACTATGCAGTTATCCCTGCAAAGATTGTTGATATCGAAGTGACAAAAGAAAACATCTCACACGTTATCGAGAAACTTGCAGAATCCTTCAAGAACGCAGTTGACAACAGGGACAACTTTGATGCAGATGTTGAAGCAGTTGCACTTATCGACTTCCTCAAGGCAAAAGCACAAGCAGTTGCATATCACGTTACAAAGCAAATTGCAAAGAGCAAGGCTTTGAAACTTATGGAAGAAGTTGGTATCCCTGAACCTAAAAAGAGATATCGTCAATATCCCTTCCAATTCTCAGGCGGTATGCGTCAACGTATAGTTATCGCAATTGCACTTGCTGCAAACCCCGATATTCTTATCTGCGACGAACCTACAACTGCACTTGACGTTACAATCCAAGCACAAATCCTTGAACTTATCAACAAGATCAAGAAGGAAAGAAATCTCTCAATCATCTTCATCACTCACGACCTTGGTGTCGTTGCAAACATGGCTGACAGAATCGCAGTTATGTACGCAGGCAAGATTGTTGAAATGGGCACTGCAGAAGATATTTTCTACTCACCTGCACACCCCTATACTTGGGCACTTCTTTCTTCAATGCCTGACCTTGATACAAATGAAAAGTTGGAAGCAATCCCCGGAACACCTCCCAACATGATTTATCCTCCCAAGGGTGATGCATTTGCAGCAAGAAACAAATATGCAATGAAGATAGACTTTGAGGAACAACCTCCCATGTTTGAAATCAGTGAAACACACTCTGCAGCAACATGGCTCTTGCACCCCAATGCACCCAAAGTGGATATGCCCGAAGCAATCGCAAAGCGTATTGAAAGAATGAAGGCATTGAACGCAAATACTGACAAAGGAGAAAACTAATTATGAGTGAAAATATGTTAAACGAAAAAGAAGTTCTTCTCCAAGAAGATGCAGTGGCAACCGAAGCAGTGGCAGACAATGCCACTGATGCAGTTGCAAATGATGACGTTCTTTTGAAGGTTGAAAACCTCTGTCAATACTTCAAACTCGGTCGTTCAACACTCAA
>JAZLBO010000015.1:0-2895 GCA_045613765.1 Clostridia bacterium
TACACGTTGGGCAGTGTATATATGCCCGCATCAAGCCACGCAGGTGGACTTAGATACCACGGCATGACAAGCACTCTCTCTGAACTGTACGACAAGGGTTATATGGGTGCAAGATCGGTCAAACAAACAGAAGTGTTTAAGGCGGCGGAAACCTTTGCAAGAGTGGAAGGCATACTTCCTGCACCCGAGTCATCACACGCAATCAAGGTTGCCATTGCCGAGGCAATGAAGTGCAAAGAAACTGGCGAAAAGAAAGTTATTCTCTTTGGCCTTACAGGCACAGGATACTTTGATATGACAGCATACAAGGCTTTCAACGACGGCGAAATGAAGGACTACGTTCCCACTGATGCAGAAATCCAAAAAGGCTTTGACACAATGCCAAACATCAATCTCTAATACAATATCAAAAAGGCACTTAACGTGCCTTTTTTGTGTGGTGAACAAAAGATTGTGTTGAAAACAGTTGAGTTTTGCCCAAAGTATGTGCTAAAATAATAATATGAATTCATCAATCGTGGTTGGTGATGTATAGGAGGAGATTTTATGGGTTATAGATCAAGTGATGAAATAATCAAGAGAATGATTTTTAGAAAATTGTACAATCGTATGAGCGATAAGGGCAGACTTGCAGTGTTTATAAGCACAATTGCTGCTTGTGTGGTTGGATTGGTTGTTCTCACGGTCGGTTGTATTATGATGAAAAATTCAAACGATCTGCGCGTGCCAATGATGATAGCAGTAATAGGATTTGTGCTTGCAGGATTGGGTATATTCTTTAGTTCATTTGTTTCAGACGCAGCCCACTATAGAAGCAGAAGTGGCGTTTATGGCGACGCATTTGCAGAGAGATCGATTGATCCTTCCACGGCAGAAGGTATTGCCATGGCAAAAGATATGAACAAACAAAAAAATCTTGACAAAAAAATGGGCCTTATATCCACCGTTGTGCCAGTGTCAACAGTTGTTCTTGCAATCTTGATTGTCACATTGATATTTGTCTTGTAATTAATTAAAGAAAAAGGAAAAAGTGCTTTGCATTGCAAGGCACTTTTTTTGTTGCGATTTACTCATCTGTTGAGAACAATCTGTAATCGTAAAGATGACACGCATTTTTTGTGGAGATATTATTCTTTCACAAATTCGTTGTTTGTACAACGGGGGCAAGGGGGAATTTTGTCATACTCATCAACGGTCACGTGTTGTGAACAGTTGGTGCAGATATAAGTTCCACTGCCGGGCTTTTCACCAGTTTTAATGATGTGATTCATAATTTACCTCCTTTATATCGTCCGTAGGTCAAGCCGTACGGCGTATTCTTATTGTGTGAGGTTTTGTGGGAGATATTCACTATTTTCAAATTCCAATATCTGTAAACTTGCTTTTTGTTGTATTTGTATATATAATACTCGTAGATTACAGCATTTGAGGGATATATGGACAGACGTCAAAAAGCAGAAGATCTTTTCCACTTTGGATACAACTGTGCGCAAGCCGTTGTCCTTGCCTATGCCGACGTGATGGAAGTGGACGAAGGTGTGTTATCTCAACTCTCTGCACCTCTCGGTGGTGGTGTTGGCAGACTCCGTGAAGTTTGTGGCGCAGTCAGTGGTGGAGTGATGGTCATCTCTATGTTGACAGGTCTTGACACCCTTGTCCCCGAAGAAAAGAGCAGACTATACGCCTTGGAAAGAGAGTTTGCAGAAAAGTTCAAGGATAGAGCAGGCAGTTATATCTGCCGTGATCTCATTGAACGACATCCACACGGAGATACTCACAACTCTCAAAAACCTGCTTGCCAACAACTCGTAGGCTTGGCAGTGGAGCTCATTGAAGAAACTTTATTACATTTAGACGGAGAAGAATAGATTATGACAAGCAAACAAAGAGCAACCCTTCGTGGTATGGCACAAACATTGAAGCCCATCTTCCATATCGGCAAAGGTGGTATAAACGATAATATGGTCAATGACATCATCACAGCACTTGATGCACACGAACTCATCAAGATTGACGTCCTTCGTGCTTGCGAGTTTTCTGCAAAGGAAATTATTGACGGCCTTGCAGCAGCCACAGGATCAGAACCCATCCAAGCAATTGGTGGCAGAATTGTCCTTTACAAGCGCAGCACGCGTGACAACGTCAAACATATCGAATTCTAATGAGAAGCGAAGACAAAGCAAAACTCAATCCTATCAACGAGCCCAAAGCCCCGCCCAAAAACGAGGCAGAGAAGTATGCAAGGGAACAACTGAAAAAGGAAAGAGAGCGCACCCAAAAGTTCAAACGCGACTACTTTGACTATTATGATGATGTGAAGGTAGGTAGGAGAGAAGACTGGTAAGTAAAAAACGCACTATTGAGCGTCTAATTTTGTCAAGCCCCTTGTATCCCACCCTTATGTACGCCAAGTACACTGCGGTCGGTCAACAAGGGGCTTTTCGCATTATACATCTCAATATTGCGTTTTTTTATATTCACTGCAAAGAGAATTTACGTACGACAAGTACGCGCCTGTCCGTGGGATTTTCTTTTCCTCGTTCTTCATCTAAATAGCGCAGTTTTTTTGTGCACTACGGCAAGTTCGTGGGGTGCTTATACAAGCACTCACTCGTTTAAGGACGGAACGCGAGCCACAGGGTGGCGAGAAGGCGAGTGCCAAGCACCAGACGAAAGTACGACAGCCACTTGGGGATCCTGTTTTTCCCATCCAAGTGGCAAGTGACATAATGAGAGAACGGCGCTTAATGTGCGCGCGCCGAGTGTGTCCCCTGCCGTAAGGCTTTGCGTGAGCAAATGAGGGGAAACACATGAGGAAGGGGTGCTTCTCAATAAGCATGTTCGCATTTTGTTTGCGCAACTGACAATTCACGAATCTCCAGAAAATGGGCACTG